>CAYYUI010000034.1:0-46513 GCA_964474705.1 uncultured bacterium | reverse complement strand
AAAGGCGACGGCTGCATCGAATGCGGCGCCTGTGTTTCTTCCTGCCCGGTTGAAGCTCTGAGCCTGTAATATTTACCAAAAACCGCCAGACTATCGTCTGGCGGTTTTTTGCTGTTCATTTTCCATCAGCAGATCAAAGATTATCGATTAAATCATCGAGCTGCTCGCTGGTTTCCGTTCCGGCACCAGCATCATCAGCAGCAGGAACAGGCTCTGTCGAATCAGGAGCAGGCTGATCGCCTGTCGGCGAGCCATCGGCTGGGAAATCTGGATTATCTGCAGGCAGAGGTTGCCCGTCATCGCCGGTTTGCCCGGCATCCGGTGAGCCAAAATCATTACTGGGGGGCTGGATGGGCGCAGGGTCCGTCTCGGCTGGCGGCTGATCTGGCGGCTGATCTGCAGAGGAATTTTCTTCATAACTGCGAATCGGGCTGGCCTCTTTTTCTTTTTCGGAAGCGTTCAGCTCTCTTTCGAGGCTGGAAGCTTTGGTTTCGACGTCTTCAAGCTCTTTGCGGGCCTTATTCAGTTCTTCTTCCTTGGCGGCCACATCGTCTTTAAGTCGCCGGCGTCGACGTTCATAAAGCTCATCTTTCAGAGAGAACCAGAGGCGATTAGCCTTGTCATACTCTTCCTGGAGTTCCTTCAGCTCGTTTTCGAGCTGCGGAACCTTGTTTGCCAGACTATCTTTCTCTTTATAGGCATCGGCAAGCGCGGCCGACTTTTCCTGCATGGCTGAAGATTCAGCGCCAAACTTTTCGACGCGTTCCATTTCACTCCATGATTTTAGCCTTTCATCGCGCAGCTGAGCGTTCATTTCCTGCTGGAAACTTGACTGCGCCATCTCGGTTTCACGAAGTCGCTCGATGAGGCTGCCGGTGCGCTCTTTAACGACCGGGTCAGTCACCAGATTGAACACTTTTTCATAACACTCGATAGCGGCCTTATGGTCTGAATAACAAACGGCCTGAACAAAGCCCAGAGTTTCAAGCAGCTTAACGTCATCCGGGGTTTTGGCCAGTTTTTCGACACAGTCTTTTTTCAGAGCTTCTATGAGACCAAAGTCATCCAGAGCTAGAATAGAGCGGTCGAGGCGCATCGCCTTGGCATATGATTCGATTGCAGCGGCGAGGTTTCCCTGCTTTTTGAGCTCAATCGCTTCGTCATAGAGAATCTGAGCGTCTTCCTTGACCATGGCCTGGCCGGCAGTTTCCTGTTGGGCATAAACGCCGGGCAGCAGTAATGGTCTTTCACATGCACCGCTGAACAGGGCGCTGAAAGCAAGCAATATCAAACCAGCATTGAACTTTCGCATCAGATACCTCTCAAGAAGAGAATGTAATAAGCATACCACCAGAGAAAATTTTTCTCAACAGCTACATTGCAACCTGTTTGCCGCTCGTGGGTTGACTTGCTCTGCCTTCAGTGCTATAGGAAGTAAAAATGCTTCGTCAGGAAAGGAATTTTTGCACCAGGCAGGAGCATAATTCAAAGGAGACATTTATGACCAACAGAGTTTACAATTTTTCAGCCGGTCCGGCAGTGCTTCCCGAAAAGGTTCTGCAGCAGGCAGCAGCAGAAATGCTGGATTACAAGGGCTGCGGCATGAGCGTCATGGAGCTCAGTCACCGCTCGTCTACCTATCAGAAAATCATCGATGACGCTGAAGCAGGGCTGCGCAAGCTCATGAATATCCCCGCCAATTACAAGGTGCTTTTTCTTCAGGGTGGCGCTTCACTGCAATTTCTCATGATCCCGATGAACCTTGCCAAAACAAAAAAGGCAGATTATATCGACTCCGGCGAATGGGCCGGCAAAGCAATCAAGGAAGCCAAGAAATTTGGTGTCGACGTCAATGTCGTGGCATCTTCTAAAGCCGACAACCACAAGTATTTTCCCAAGATTGACACTGCCAAGGTTCGCAAAGACGCGGATTACCTGCACATTACTTCCAACAATACCATTTACGGCACCAAAAACATGAATCCGCCGAAGGTCAGCATTCCTCTGATTTCAGACATGTCATCGAACATCATGAGTGAAAAAATCAATGTTGCTGATTACGGCATGATCTATGCCGGTGCCCAGAAAAACATCGGCCCGGCCGGTGTCGTTATCGTCATCATCCGTGAAGACCTGATCGGTCTTGTTCCTGACCTGCCGACCATGCTCGATTACAAAACCCATGCCGAAAACGGTTCGATGTTCAACACCCCGCCAACCTATGGCATCTACATCGCCAAACTGGTTTTCGATCACATGCTCGAACTCGGCGGCGTCGAATATTTCGAAGCTCTGAACAAAAAGAAAGCTGCGATCATATATGAAGCCATCGATAGCTCAAAACTTTTCAAAGCCCACGTCAAAGATGCAGCCGACCGCTCTCTGATGAATATTCCGTTCTTCACCGACAGCGAAGAACTCAACGAAAAATTCCTCAAACAGGCCTCCGCTCAGGGCCTCGTTACCCTCAAGGGTCACCGCAGCATCGGCGGTATGCGCGCCTCAGTCTATAATGCCATGCCGATCGAAGGCTGCCAGAAGCTTGCAGACTTCATCAAGAAATTCGACAAAGAAAACTCCTGACCCTTTCTATCCCGCGATTCGCCTGGTGAATCGCGGGGTGTTTTCAACCATCAAGAAAAGGAAATGCCAATGTCTAAAAAGATACTTGTTGCAACTGACAAACCGTTCGCCTCTGAAGCTACAGCCCTGATGAGAGACGTTATCAAGGGCAAAGCCGAATACAAAATGGAATTTCTTGAAAAATACACTGAAGTCGCCCAGTTCAAAGCCGCAGTGAAAGATGCCGAAGCGCTGATTATCCGCAGCGACATCGCATCGAAAGAAATTATCGATGCGGCAGAAAAACTGCAGATCATTGTCAGAGCCGGTGCCGGCTATGACAATATCGACCTCGCCGCTGCCACCGCGCGCAAGATCGTGGCCATGAACACTCCCGGCCAGAACTCGAATGCGGTTGCCGAACTTGCCATCGGCCTGATGATCTACATCTGCCGCTGCAAATTCAACGGCAAATCAGGCAGTGAACTCAAAGGCAAAAAACTCGGCCTGCATGCCTTCGGCGCTGTTGGTCGCGCCCTGGCAAAAATCGCCCGTGGGTTCGGCATGGAAGTCTACGCCTTTGATCCTTTCGTCACCAGAGACGCAATGGAAAAGGAAGGCGTGAATTATGTCGAGAAGATCGACAAGCTTTACAGCACCTGTGAATTCGTCTCCCTGCATATTCCTGCAACTGAAACCACCAAAAAATCAATCAATTTCGATCTGATGAATCGTATGCCAAAAGGCGCCGTTCTCGTAAATACCGCCCGCAAAGAAGTCATCAACGAAGAAGATCTCAAGAAGATCCTTTCAGGCCGCAAGGATTTTCGTTATGTAGCCGATGTGGCCCCGGACTGCTGCGCCGAGCTTGAAAAAGAATACGGTGACCGCGTCTACTGTACCGCCAAAAAATGCGGCGCCCAGACTGAAGAAGCCAATGTTAACGCCGGTGTCGCAGCTGTTAAACAGATCGTCAATTTCTTTGAAAAAGGCGATAAGACCTTCCAGGTCAACAAGTGATCTGAGTTGCAGGGCGAAGTGACACGCCGCAAACATGACCGCAAATGTCATGGCGAAGGGCCGAGCCCTGAAACAGTCGTCAGCAGAGACTAAAGTAAAGTAAAAAAACTGCCCCGATCGGGGCAGTTTTTTTTATTCTTAATCAGCTGAAATTTCAGGTGACGATGAGCCCGCGCGCTTTGGCTTCTTGATGCTTTTTGGCCACCCGGGCCAGCATGGCGGGTACAAATTCGTTATCAGCACTGCCATTGAGCTTCTTCATTACCAGTGGCACATTTGCCATGTCTTTAAAAAGAATCGGCTTTTCGATGTAATAGGAAACAGTCTTTTCCTGGGAGAGCCAGGCCTTTTCAGAATGAGCCAGCCGGGCGGTAATTTTCTTTTCGAGAAGAGCCAGAGCTTTTTCTATGGCAATGGCACGCACTTTTTTGCCGGTAAGCAGCAGAAAATCGAAAACCGCTTCGAGACCACGCGTGAAATCAAATTCATAGAAGCGTGGAAAAATAATTTTGTTCCATTCTGTGCCTTCGATTTCCTGGCCCTGGGTGGAAAGAAAAATCTGATGTTTCAGGAGGTAGCTGACCGCTTTCTGCATATTTGCAGCAAACAGTTCTGGCTGTTGTGTGAAACGCGAGTATTCAATCATACCTTCAAGCATGACTGTGGTTGAAATCAGCGAGCTTTTACCGCTGCCGGTATAGACGCTTTCGTCGCAGTTGTAGCCGCCATCGGGCAACTGATAGCGATGAACCCAGTCTTTAGCCCATGGAACATGGGCAAACACATCAAAATCCAGTTTGGAAGCAATTTTCATCAGACTGCCGAAAAAGCAGAAACACATAACCTCAGTCTGACCGTTGACCGGGCCATCTACATCTTCTTCACGAACCGGAAAGACCTTCAGGAACTGACGGTCAGCGCAGGTAAGAAGTTCTTTGAATACCGGCACCGGTATTTCATGCAGTCTCGAAGTTTCTTCGAGGAGCAGCATGTACCACCAGGGGGAATCCCATTTGGGCCAATAAACATCCCTCTCGATCATCTGCAGTGCTTTTTCGCTCTCAATTACTTCTCTAAGTTCATCAAGGTCACTGGCTTTCAACATGCCGGGGATCATAATCACCGTTCCTTTTCATAATCTGGTCACCTAACAAAGATAAACCGTCATTAATCAAGAATGCAATCAATATTTAAGCATTTATCGGCATCGAATCTGATTTCATTAATAAAAACCCGGGCCGGCATGGTTTTATTCATGCCGGCCCGGTCGATAAACCACTCAAAGGTTTGGTGGAGCTGCCTCACGAATCAGCGACCCGGCAGATTCACTCATGATGAGAACCGCGAATTTCTCGACGTTATCGAGCTGACTGGTGCTTAGAGAAGCATAATCAAAACGACCGCGCATATCTGTGTAACCGTCCTTGTAGAAAACAACCTGGCCATCCTTCAGACGGGCATAGACCTTTATATAAGCGCTGACAACCGGTTTTTCCGTTTCCTGATGCCGAACCTGAACCTGTCCGAAGGATTCGATCATGCTTACCGATAGAGAGTGCGGATAGTAAGCCACTGATCTAGTCAGACCGCCACCGCTGATCTCGATCATCAGATTGCGATCTCTGAATTTTTCGGGAAGTGCCAGCCTGATTTTTTCGGGTTGCCCCTCGAACTGAATTTCTTCGCTGTGGTTGGGGCTGATGATCGAAAACTGACCGGAAACTTCCTGTACGAATGGCTTGCGCGAGAACAACAGCTCAATATCCATCAGATAATAACTGATCTTCGCCATCTTGAGGTTTTTGTGCCGCAGAGTAACGATACGATTTTCTACATTGAGCTCGATGTCGGGCTGAGCGGCTGCAAGCAGGCGCTGCTTCTGATCGCGATCTTCCTGATCACCTGCGGTTACGGCCCCACCGTTTATTTCGGCCGCCTGGGCAAGGACATCAGCAAACAGGGCTTTCCAGCGCTCAACCGGGTAATCACGGAACTGTTCTGCGATCTTGACTGCTTCAGAAATTTTCTGGTCTGAGAAAGCCAGATAAGCTTTCATATACTGGTATTGAATGGTCGACACCAGAGTCGGGTCATCGATGCGTACAAAGAATTTCATGGCTTCTTCGATACGATCCTGCAGTAACAGGTAATAAACGACGGCAAGCAGGTCATAATCGCTCAGCTGGTTGCGATAGCGCAGGTCAGCGAGCAATGCATGATACTGATTGGCAAACTGCTGGTTGAGAATTTCACGTTTACGACCTAATGGGTAAACGCGGGCATTGACAAGCGGCCAGTATTCGCGATGCTGGTAAAGGTGACGCCTGATCGGGTCGACTTCAAACAGTTCACAGACAAAGCTGCTGCCAACTTTCGCCGCCAGCGATGTATGCGGCAGGTATTCCCTGATTGCCGGAAGATGACTGTGTAATAGCCCGTAAGACCAGATGACTTCATTGAAAACATGGCGTTTTTTAAGGAGATCATGTGCTGCAATGAAGAATTCGCGATCTTTCAGCCGGAATGCCATCTGAGTCAGATCGAGTCTCTCGACATTGTTTTCGGCAAGGTATCTGAGAACTTCTTCATTGCTGCCATTCTGGGAAAGCCATGGCCAGGATGTTCGGTCGAAGCTGGTCAATTTTTCGACGACATTGAAAACGAATGGCCGGGCTGCTGCCAGCATCACTTCATCTTCAGAAACATGCACCGGGTAATGCCTCCATTTGCCGGCCGCCGGGAAATAGAAATAGTATTCAGAAGTCTGAGTTGAATAAGGTTCGATCTGCAGATGAATACTGCGGGTTGTCTGGCTGTTCAGAACCGGCAGTGCCCCTTCTGGAATCTGCATAAGAACGTCGACCTTGCGCCGTGACGAGGTCGGGTTGGTAACCACCACCTGGCAGCCATAAACCTGACGGGTCAGGAACTCATCGGTAACGAACTTATCGAACCGTTCGTTGCGTTCATAACGATAACGGTCATTGAGGGCAAAAAAGTTCTGACCGGTAAGAATACTCGCTGTATCTGAAGCTTCTCGAGCCGACCCTATCTCTTCAGTGAACAGAACCGAATTGCAGCCAACCTTCAGACTCATTTGCGCCGCCGTAAAAACCGATTCATGTTTTGCGGCATCGAACGGCAGGTCAAGCACTGCAAGCGCCAGCATCATTTCAGCAAAATTACCCGTGGCAAAGATGAAATTACCTGAAATGAAGGGTTTGCCGGGCTCATGCATGGCGTAATCCCGCCAGAAAGCATTCACCTTTATCAGGTCAGAAAGCTGCTGCTCGACAGGCAACTGGAAATAGTTGTTTTCTACCCATTCCTCAGTTTTGTCTACCTGTCTGAACAGCTGCTGAACTTCTTCCCGCAATTCAGAGTCACTTTCGAGATCAAGATTTTCATCGAAATCACCAGCAGAGAATTCTTCAGAGGCGGGGGCAAGATTTGCTTTGCTTTCTCGAAGCATCGCCTTGCCGGGAGGCGGCGGTGGAGCCGGAGCCATCGGTCTGGCACTACGCACCGAAGGTTTTGCCGACATTCCGCCTGCAAGCTCCATGGGAGCAGGCTCCGGAACCGGCATGTCGCCGCCCATATCTTTCATGGCGGCCCTGCTACGCTCGTAATCTTGCTTTCCCGTTTCAAAACCAAGTTTGTCACCAAGTTCGAGAGCATTGCCCTGCAACGCGGTTTTGAAAAGACGATTGAAAAGTTCCCGGTCATCTGGAAGCAGGTCGAATTTTTCCTGGACATGGCGTTCGATCGTCTGCCTGATTTCGGGCACTTTTTGCCCAAGAAGGATTTTTTCAACTATATTCAGCCGCGCAAAAGCCCAGGGTTCGATAAATTCATGCAGATCGAGATCGAGCAGCCATTTATCGAGAAACGTCTTGTCGCGTTTATTGGCGATATAGGGCTTCACTGTTGCCTCGAAGAAGCTGCGATCGCGATTGTAAACGAAGAAATTCAGTTCGTGACAGGCATTCTTTGCATAGAATTCGAGCTTCTTTGCGTTATCCAGGGCCCCCCATCCGGTTATAAACGAAAATCTGGCAAGGTTTTGGTCTGGATTGACAGTTGAAAGCAGACGGAAAGCCGACTTGATGCTGTCGTATACTTCAACACGCGCCGTCGATATGTCGGCAACCGTAAATGATTCGCCGGTAGAGAGAACAGAAATTCTTTTCTGCTGTGAAAAATGCTTTGCCGGCTCGAGAACGTTTTTGAGCCGCAGATCATTGTGCGGTTCAGACTTTGAGTCAACGACCACTTCCCTGCAGGCAGTATCAAAACCGTCCAGAGCAACAATTTGAATAATGCCCTGCCCTTTCAGTTCCTTCAAATCGACCGAAATGCCACCGTCAGCATCAGGACGCATATTAGCCTTCAATATAACCGGGTTCGCCAGAAAATCATAGGCGGCAAACCCACCGCTCTGCAGCGCCCCCTTCTCCCTCTTCTTCTTCAGAGAATCATCCGCATTGATAATTTGCCCTGCAGACTCAGATTCTCCGCTCCAGTTACCGCCTGCATTCGCCTGTTGCGTTCCGGTGTCAGTTTTCTGCAGACTCCATGGATTGAGCAGCAGGCCGGGACGCTTCAGCATATTGCCCGGGAAAATCTTTGCAAAGCGGCGATCGAGAATATATCGATATTCATCGCCAATATTGCGCCCGGACACATAACGGGATATCGGCTGATTCAACTGGATTTCCGGGTAAACCGGACCATCTATACTTGAAAACTCATAGAATGGCCTGAAATCAGGACGAAACTGACTTGCCACAACATGCACACGTGCATTTTTGCCCGCATTTGCAAGTTTGATGCGCAAATTGCCATCTCTGGCAACTGCTTCGGTTATCTGCAGAGGCCTGGAATTGTTCAGAGGCAAACCTCTTGATTTTGAAACGACATATCCGCCAAAAATCGGCCCGGCAGCTACTTTTATCAATATTTTCTGCTGCAGACGCTTCAAATAAAACTCATAATCACCGGCCGCAAGACCCTTAACCGTAAAAAATCCGGGCTCGAGAACAATTGTCGACCGGCAGTCCCTGGTCGGCAATCCTTCATACACTTCATAGAGACAACAGAGGTCGGCCACCTTCTCATCAACATTTCCCGTGGCAGGAATTCTGACTTCCTGGCCTTCAGGAACACAGATTTTATCTACATATTTATTGAGATCGGTTTCTGGAACGAATTCCAGGTTGTCAGCTTCCGGGGCACTCAACTTGACCCACTCGATATTCTCAAGTTTTCCGAGATAGATTCTGCCTTTTTCATCAGTCTGCAGGGTGCCGCTGATGTTTCTGCGAAACAGACGATGACTGAGTTCAAGATTGATTACGCGGTCAGAACAACATTCACCAGTTTTACCAAGCAGTTCAACGACATAACCCTCAGCTTCACGCTTTACAAACAGCGCCTGTGTTTTTTCACTGCTGTCAATGCCGTTCAAAGAGTAGTTGCGTGAAGTGTTCAATTCATCTTTACTACCACGACTGAGGTTATCGACTTTACCCCTGAGAGAAAAAACAATAGCCCGCAATTTTTCGGGAGTCTTGAATTCATAGGCAGTTTCGCGATCGTTGAAAAGCTCGATATCGCTTACCTCTCTGGTGGAGGCAACACCATCGCGGTCGGTCGAAGTTATCAGCAGAGAAACTTCTTTCAGCAGACCGATATCAACAGGGCAGGCATTAACGGAAAGCGCCGGCCTGACCAGCACGGTGGCATTCTTCCCAGCCAGAAGGGCTTCGCGGTCGACATGAAAAGCGGCCTCGAGACGATAATTTTCAGCCTGGTGTTCGAAATTATGCAGGGCCGCAAAATCGCCATGAACGACAACAAATTTACGATTGCCGGGGCTGGTGGTGTAAGGAACCACGATCTGACCGTCTTTTCCAGCTTTGTATTCGCTGCCGGCAAGCTGAATGAGGGCATCTTTAACCTGCACGCCCTTTTCGTCAAAGATCGTGAAAACGTGCCCGGCAGCCCCTGGTCTCTGAATGAAGGACAGCTGGCCGCGGCGAATCATTGCCCGGCTGCTGATGCCGTTGCCAATCAGCTCGACAATGTAGACGCCACGACCCTGCAGACCTGGCAGCGCAAACGTTTCGTCGTGTCTATGATACGAAGGCTGAGGGTAATCAAAACTAAGTTCATCATTGGCGACCAGACCATCCAGATCGATTGCCGTGGAAATTTCTGCATTGTTGTTACGATAATAGTTTGCCAGATTCAATTTGTAGATTTTCAGCATCAGCCTGCTGACATTTTTTATCCGCACCGATATTGCCACAGGCTCATCACTTTCATAGACAGGCCTGCAGACCGGAAGAAATTCCAGCTCGACCCGTTCCTTAAGTTCTTTGACCATCTGACCGTCAAGCAGCGAAAACCATTTTTCCAGATCGCCGACGGCGTTAACAATCATGGTTTCGGCAAACAGGCGCTTGAGATATTCCGATTCGATGATTCCTGAAAAGGCATCTGCAGATTCATCTTTCAGCAGCAGACGGGAGAGAAAATCGCGAACCAGCGGTTCATCGACTACGACCGGCGGGCATTTCGTCAGCCGGTTGAAATCGGCACTGAGATCTGCCTGATAACGCAGCCAGTCATCTGATTCCAGGCGTTTTCTATCGATATAACTTACGCTGCGGGGAAGCTTGAGATATTCAAGAAAGGCGGTTCTGTCATATTCACCCAAACCGCGTTGCAGATCGAGAATATTGTAAAGAAGATGAGCTTTCAATGAATTGAAAACTGGCTTCAGGGGGTTGACAAACGCATACATCTTTTTAAGATGCTGCAGCTTTTGCTGCGGATCGTTTTCCCAACGACTATCTGCTCCTGGCTGCATCTTCTGCAGACATACCATGATAAAATTGCTCTGATCGAGCAGCTGCGGCATAGCCTTACTGCAGAATGCCAACTGTTCAGGAAGCAGACGGGAATGGATCGGCAACGAACCAAAACCGCCGCTGTATTGATGATTAAGATCATCGACTATCATCTGGGCAATCTTTTCATTGTCAGGATACTGCAGTCGATTTAATAGATCGCGACGGCGGTCACCTGTAAGATCGTCGGCAAGCAAAGCTTCGATACCGGGATATTTGAAGCCGCTCAAATCGTTATATTCACGCAAAGCTGCCTGCTTAAGCGACTGATAATCAAGCCAGGAATCGGGCATGCGGCTGGCAAAACTTCGGCTGGCAACCGGTTGGATCTTTGCATGATTGAAGAGCAGGTTCAGTCGTTCAACAATGAACTGAAGAACCCGCTCGGGATTGCTTGCATATCCGAGCAGCACCTGTCGGGTGCGGATTTCTTCGTAGCGAGTCGAGTGCCCATAGCGATTCACCCATTGTTTCAACAGACCAGCCACTTCACCTGTTTCACCGCGCAATTGGCGATACAGGCAATTGTAGTAATAATAGTCTTCAGTTCCGGGAATCAGTTGTTTCAATGGCAGCGAACGATCATCGGCAAGACTGAATTCTTCGTCAAAACCGATTTCGACGGCATGCAACATCGGGATTCCCACGATGAGCAGCATCATGGCCAGTAAAAGACAAAAAAACGGAGCAACTTTCATATTGCCTCCTGTCAAAGGTGAATTCCTCAAATTTTTTCTGACTTTCATTATAACGCAGACATCTGACAGCGGATGCAACTTTTCGGCAAACCTAAATTTTAGCAGGCTTTTGCCGATAAATATTGAAGAAAATAATCAATGCCCGGAGGCACGCAGATGCAGATCAGAAAAATTATCGCCATGGCCATTGCTATGAGCCTGGGAACAGGCGCCTACGCCGCCGACACATTCGACATGGGCAAGGTTCAGGTCGTTGGCAAAGATGCACAGAGCGAAAAAATCGACCCATCAAGACAGAAAATCAGTTTCGACATGGGTGAACGCACCGACCCGATGCCAGAACTGGTTCCGGAAATTGGCCCGGCAGTCTATAGACCCATGACCGAAAAACCGACTCTGGAAAATTTCCATCGCGAAGATCGGGACGAAATTTCTGTTTCAGCTGGGCTCGGCAGCAGAGGCAGCAATGAACTGATAATCAACGGCAAAGGAACTCATGAAGGTTATATCGGAGACGTGGTAATAAAACGCGAAACCCGCGACGGCTTCAAATCACTGGTCGATACAAGCAGAACCGGGCTTGAAGCAACGGTTTCCTCGACCGGAGAAGGCAGCTACAGCCTGACCGCCGGCGGCGAATACAGCCAGGAAGAATATGCCCAGCGCGGAACATCGACAATCCCCACTCCTCATGCCGGCATGGAAACCAATTACAATCGTATTTTCGTCAACGGCAACTCAACTCTTGAAGACGGAGCATTCTTCAAAGGTTATGCCGGAGTCGATTCTCTCAGCCGCGACATCTCGAATTCTGCAATCAATTTCAACGAAGAACAGACTGTATTCAGCGGATCGGCCGGCGCCAGCTATCTGAAAAAGCTTGGTGAAAACTTCAAGGGGCGCGCTGAACTCGATCTTAAGTCAGACAAATTCACCGTTACCGCCGGCGACGACCGTGAATTGACCAAATCTGTTCTCACTCTTGGTGGTGATTATGAACTTTCGGAAAAAGCTGACGCCAGGTTTGGTTTCAAGCGGATGAGCCTCATGGATCGCGATGCCACAGCGCCATTTGCAAGTCTCGATTATCGATTCTCAGAACCATGGCAGTTTGTGCTCGGCTATGAAGAAGACCTGGGCAACGACAGTCTGGAAAAGATTTTCATGCCCGGTCGCTATGTCGTCGCAGGCGCTCTGGAGGCATCACACCGCAAAACCCTGCAGGGGTCAATCAACTACCGCACTAACAATGGTGATACCTTTGGCGTCGACCTTTTCACCCAGAAAGAACTCGATGCGATTGAATATACCGATATCTTCGACCCGGGCAAAAGCATGTTGACTTCTTCATTCAGATTTGTCGATGACGCACGCCGCCGCGGCATGGTTCTGAGAGGCGATTTCAACATCGAAAACAATTTCCGCATCAATATTAAAAGCACTTTCCAGAACCCTGAAGATGAAGGTGCCGGCCGCCGGCTTTCCTACGAACCGAAAAGAATACTGGACGTCGGCCTCAATTATACCGAAGGTAAAGTCATGGTTGATTTTTCACGGCGCGCAGAATTTGATCGCTCGGCCCATACGGGTGCCGGGGTTTTCTCCGCCGATGATTACAGCCGTTCTGATCTTGCGGTGCGCTATCGGTTGAACAACCGCTTCAGCACCTACCTGAAGATCAAAGACCTTTATGATGAAGCCAAAAGCTTGCGTTATGACGTTCCCGAAGAAGGCAGAGTATCACTCGCCGGTGTCGAAGCACATTTCTGAGATAAACCAGGAGGCATAAAAAATGGAAAAAATATTCCTGATCGATTTGTTTGTAAGCGGTGGTCCGGTAATGATACCGATAGCCCTCTGCTCTATCTTTGCTCTTGCAATCGTTTTCGAACGCGCCCGCTTCTATATGCGCAACCCCAACAACGGCCAGGCTCTGATGAAAAAGGTCAGAGGGGCACTCGCTACCCGCAATTTCTTCGAAGCAATGAAAATCTGCCGGGCCGAAAGCACCCCGATCGCCAGCATCATCGCCGCCGGGCTCGACAATGCCGATCTTGGTCGCGAACACATGCTCGATGTTATGCGCCAGGAAGCCATGGTTCAGGTGAAAAAATTTGAAAGACATCTGAACAAGCTTTCGACGATTGCCAGCATCACCCCGATGCTTGGTCTGACCGGCACCGTAACTGGTATGATTTCTGCTTTCAGCGTCATTTCAACGGTTGGCATCGGTGATCCGACCGCTCTTGCCGGCGGTATTTCCGAAGCCCTCTATACAACTGCCGCTGGTCTGCTGGTTGGCATTCCTGCTCTCGTCGCCTACAACTGGTGTGAAGCACGCAATGCCGAATTTGTCGAACAGGTCGAGATGCATTCTCTCGATCTGGCCAACCAGATAGCCGCCATGGAGGTTGGTCTTGAAAAAGCTGCTGCCTGAAAAACGCAAACTCAGACCCCAGATTGTCGTAACCAATCTGATCGATATCATTCTGATGCTCGTGTTCTTTTTCATGATCACCAGTTCTTTCGCCCGCAATCAGGAAAAGCTGCCGGTTAACGTGCCGAAAGCCTCGAGCGCCACAACGATGGAAATCGACAACATGACTGTGCAGATTGCCAAAAATGGGCATCTGTTTGTGTCGGGCAAGTCGATCGAAATGACCGCCCTGACCGAACAGATAAAAACCTGGACTCAGAATTCGCCCGATCGACCGATTCTCGTTGAAGCTGACCAGGATGCCAATTATGGCCGCATCGTATTTGTTCTCGACGCCATCAGAAACGCGGGAGCCGTTAACATCGGCCTCGCCACCAGACCAGAAGTAAAATGAAAATTCTGAAAAAACTCAAAGCCGAAAAAGTCGAAGGAATGGAAGAGCTCCAGCTCTCCCTTCTTGTGCATCTCTCAATTCTGCTGGCTCTCTCAGCATTCTTCGCCTGGCGTTCAGTCTGTGCCGAACCGCTGAAAAAGCCGGTCGTTCCGATCAAGCTGATCGCTCCGGTCGACAGACCCCGCATCGGTTCAGGCCATGTTCAGAAAAAAGAAATTGGTGCGAAAAAATCGGCCGGCAATGAGAACAGAGTTAACAAATCGAAGAAAAAGAACACGGTAAAAAAAGATATCAAGCCTAAATCTGCGGCCAAACCAGCAGCTGAAACCCCTAAGCCAGCTGCTCCTGAAACCGTTAAACCGGCACCGGTCACCGCTCAGGTCAATGAAAGCCCGATTGTTTCTGAAACTCCGGTGGCAACTACCAAACCATCAGTCGTTCAGGAAACCAGTGAGGCTAACGCCCCCGTTAGACCGAGCCATACCAATCCCTCGTTCGAAACCCTCAGCAATTTGAGCCTTGATAAAAGCAGTTCCAGTGAACCGACCACCGAACTTGCCGGCCCGATGATGAGTGGCCAGCCAGACATGCTGACTCCTGACTCGATGCTTGCCGACTCTCAGGAAATGGTCAGCCCTGAAGATTTTGCACCAGCTCCGACCGGCACCGAAGATGGCAAGGCCGATAACGGCACCGGCGTCTTCGAAATCGGCTCGATTGAATCGTTTGGCGGAAACGGTGAACGTTTCAGTCCTCCTTCGATCATAACCCGCGTTTTGCCTGACTACCCGACCTGGGCCAGAAAAAGCGGCGTGCATGGCAATGCAGTATACAGAGTTCTTATACAGCGCAGCGGCACAGTCGGCGACGTCGTTACCATGAGTTCGACGATCGACCCCAAACTTGCCATCAACGGCGCCCAGGCTCTGAGACGCTGGGTTTTCTCACCGGTTCTCGCCAACGGCGAACCCCAGGAAACCTGGGTTAAAATTACCGTGCAATATTCTCTCAATTGACAGGTGCTATAAAAGCCGCTGCAGCCAAAATGGTTGCAGCGGCTTGCTTTTATCAGCAATCTTGCTGTAAAATTGCGCCATCAAATCTTTTTTCAGGAGCATTATCATGCTGAAATTCATTCTTGTCGCCATGCTGGCAATCGCACCTGTAGCCATGGCCCAGGTTCCCCAGGGAATCAAACTCGAAAAAGCCACCAACCCTGTCATTAAAATCACTACCGACAAAGGCGAAATGGTTCTTGAACTTTTCCCCGATGTCGCCCCCAAACATGTCGAAAGCATGCTGAATCTGACCCGCAAAGGCTTCTACAACGGGCTGGCGTTCCATCGCGTCGTTCCTGGCTTCGTCATTCAGGGCGGCTGCCCGAACTCAAAAGAAGGCGCCAGCGGCATGCCCGGCACCGGCGGCCCAGGCTACAATCTTCAGGCCGAATTCAACGCCCGCAAACATCTGAAAGGCACCTTGGCAATGGCCCGTTCCAACGACCCCAACTCAGCAGGCAGCCAGTTCTACATCTGTCTTGACGCCATTCCGCATCTCGATGGCCAGTATACTGTCTTCGGCCAGCTCGTTCAGGGTCACGACATACCTGAAAAAGTCAAACAGGGTGACAGAATGCAGGTTTCCATCCTCCAGGATCTCCCCGCAGCAGCACCCGCCGGCAAGTAAAATCTAATGCCTGAACGTTCCTTTCCCGATATTTTTATCAGGATAGAACTGTCGGAGGTTTTTAAATGCAATTCACACCAGAACTGATTCAAAAGAATGTGCCCCTGAAGCATCTCGTCACTTTCAAACTTGGCGGGCCGGCCGAATACTTCTACACCGCCGACACCGCCGAGAACCTTCGTGCCGCTGCAGAATGGGCAAATTCCCAAAAAATGCCACTTTTCATACTCGGAGGTGGTTCGAACCTCGTCGTTTCAGATGAAGGTCTCGAAGGTCTGGTTGTGCATAATAAATGCATGGAAGTGAACAGCGTCGACACCGAACGCAGGCAAATCCGCATTTCTTCAGGTTACGACTTCGAATATCTCGTTAATCTGGCCCAGAAAAATGGCCTGGCAGGCGTCGAATCTTTTGCCGGCATCCCCGGAAGCATTGGCGGTGCCATCTATGGCAATGCCGGCGCTTACGGAAAATGCATTGCCGATGTGCTTGTCGAAGCCAGCCTTCTTTGCCCGGACGGCAGTATTCAGACCGTAGGCAATTCTTTTTTCAAGTTTGATTATCGTACCAGCAGACTGAAAACTGAACCTTTCATTATTCTGTCGTCGACTTTTCAGCTCCAGGAAGGAAACCCGGCTGAAATCAAGGCAAAAATGGACGACATCCTCGCTCAGCGACACAGCAAGCATCCTTCTTACGAAATCGGCTGCGCCGGCTCTTTCTTCAAGAATCTGCCTCCTCTTCCCGGCGAAGACCGACGAAGAGCCGCCGGCAGCGTTCTTGAACAGGCCGGCGCCAAGAAGATGTCGTTCGGAGGTGCATCGGTTTTTGAAAAGCACGCAAACTTTATCATCAATACCGGTAATGCGACCGCTTCAGATGTCAGACACCTGGCCGCCATGCTCAAAGAGAAGGTTCGCCATGATTTCGGCATCGAACTGACAGAGGAAGTGCTATATGTAGGTCGCTGAGTGACAGCAACCTTCAAAATCAGCTAAAAAACACGCCCCCGGTGAATAATCACCGGGGGCGATGTTTTTTTGAGAATTACTTCTTCAATTCTGCATGCATGTCTGGCAGTTTCTGCTCATAATCACGCAGCATTCCACTTGCAACCCCCGAAAGACCGATCAGGGCAAACAGATTCGGCAGAGCCATCAGACCGTTGGCAAGATCAGAAAGACCCCAGACGATTTCAAGGGGCACGGCGGCACCAATCGGAATCAACATGACATAAATCAGTCGATAGGCAAAAACCGCTTTTTTGGCGCGCACCGGATTGGTATCGAAAAGAAAGCGCACCGAACGGTCGCCATAATAGCTCCAGCCGATCAGAGTTGTGAAGGTGAAGAATACCAGACCGATGTTCACTATATGATGGCCCCAGGCCACATTGTGATGATAGGCGGCTGCTGCAAGCTCAGCACCTTTGAGACCTGTAAACATCGCTGCATCACCGGGATTGAAGTAACCGCTGGTGATTATGACCAGAGCAGTCATGGTGCAGATAACTATTGTGTCTATAAAAGGCTCAAGAAGAGCAACGATACCTTCGCGCAAAGGCACCGAAGTCTTTGCGGCTGCGTGAGCAATCGGAGCAGAACCGAGCCCGGCTTCGTTCGAAAACAGACCGCGGGCAATCCCCCAGCGCATCGCCTGTGAGACGCTGAAACCGAGAACCCCGCCGGCCGCTTCTCTGAGGCCGAAAGCTGAACTGAAAATCAGCTGAAACGCCGGAATTATGTTGGCACGCTGAATGAAAAGAATATAGAGAGATGAAAGCACATAGGTCAGAGCCATAAAGGGCACGACCTTGTCGGCAAAACTGCCAATGCGGCGGATACCGCCGAGTATTACCGCCCCGACCAGAATCGCGATCACGACGCCGATGACGAATTTAACCGGGTCTGCGCCTTCTTTAACCGGCTCAGCAGCAAGACCTGCCTGAGTTAGGTAGTTGTGCAACGGCGCGGCGACCGAGTTAGCCTGCACCATGTTACCGATACCGAATGATGCGACAAAAGTAAAAATTGCAAAGAGCACGCCAAGCCACTTCATTTTCATTCCGTCGCGCAGGTAATACATCGGGCCACCGGCAACTTCGCCGTCAACGTCGATAGAACGGTATTTCATCGCCAGCGAACAGCAGGTGAATTTGGTGCACATACCGATGAAAGCGCTGACCCACATCCAGAAGACCGCACCCGGCCCACCACTGGCGAGTGCCGTTGCGACGCCGGCAATATTGCCGGTGCCAACTGTCGCTGCCAGCGCTGTCGAGAGCGCCTGAAAGTGTGTTATTTCGCCCTCGTCGTCATGCTTGTCGTATTTACCTGATACCAGCGAAATCGCGTGGCCGAAAAAGCGAACCTGCACGAAACGCATGCGGATGGTCAGAAAAATGCCGGTGCCAACGATCAGAAACATTAGAAAGTAGCCCCAGACAAAGCCATTGATCGAATCAATAATCCTGGCAAAAGCTTCCAACGTTTACCTCCAGAAATTTCGTTTTATCTCAATTCTATTATCGGGAAGCATACGCACCCTGCCCACTGCTTTTTCACAATTTTATCTGAGCGCCAGATTGCGCACCACAACCTCTAAATTTCCTTCTCCCTTTTACAATATTGTGAATTATTTCGCTTTGCCCGGCCTGATTTTGCAACCGCTTGATTTTATAAAACAATTATCTTAAAATGCTGCAAGATCAAGTCAGGAGATAACGATGGCTGAGCAGGGTTCGTCAGGAAACGTCATTGCCGCGCTGGCAAGCTTTTTCATTCCCGGTCTCGGCCAACTGATTCAGGGCCGGCCATTCTCGGCAATGTTCTACTTCATTGGCCACATCATCCTCTGGGTAATTTTTCTCGGCTGGGTAGTCAACCTGGTCGCCGCACTTGATGCAGCCTGGTATACAAAATAGTCTTTAATACTGAAATTCAAAGATCAGTTTAGCAAAGACCTCTGGTCAGATCTTTTTAACAATCTACTGGAGGTAATTTATGAATTCAGACGTCGCCACAATGGACATTGAAAGTACCAACCGCGAAATTCACAGAGTGACTGTTATAGGGCTTATTTTCAACTCGATTCTCACTCTTGGAAAAATTATCATCGGTTATTTCGGTAACAGCAGCTCGGTTATCGCCGACGGGGTTCACAGTCTTTCTGATGCCTCGACTGACATTGCCGTTCTCGTAGGCGTCAAATACTGGAATCAGCCGCCTGACGCCTGTCATCCTTACGGACATCGCCGTATCGAAGCGATGATTTCAGTTCTCATAGGCGCTGTACTAGGGCTCGCCGGCCTTTTCCTCGGCTGGGGAGCAATCGAAAAGTTCCATCACGGCGAATATGTCGTTCCTGCCAAGATCACGCTGATAATCGCCATCATTTCAATCATTTCCAAAGAATGGCTCTATCGCTGGACCGCCAAAGCCGGTAAGAAATTGAAATCTTCGGCTGTTGTCGCCAATGCCTGGCATCATCGCAGCGACAGCATCTCCTCGATCCCCGTAGCTATTGCAATCAGCATGACGATGGTAGATCCCAAATGGGCATTCATGGACCCGGTAGCTACCCTGGCAGTATCTGTTTTCATCATTCAGGCCGCCTATGTCATCTGCTCTCCATCTCTCAAAGAGCTTTCCGATGGCGGCGCCGGTGCTGAAGTCATGCATTCCATCGAAAAAATCGTTCTTCAGGTTGAGGGCGTCGAATCTGTACATGCAGTGCGCTCAAGATTTCATGGTTCGGGCCTGCATGTGGATCTGCACATTCAGGTTAACGAAAAGCTTACGGTTCGTGAAGGTCACAATATTGCCGGGCGGGCCAAACGCCACCTGATTGAAGAAGGCCCAGACATCGTCGATGTTCTGGTACATATCGAGCCAGCAGAACCGGACAAACAAGCCTGATCTGATTACGAACCCGACCTTTCTCCAATGAAGAGAAACAATCATTTTTTAATAGCAACGGCTGCCGCGCGTCGCTGCGCTTTTCGCCATGACAAAATACAGGCCTTGTGAGTGCGCAGGAAGCAGTAATTTTTAACAGCAATGACTGCCGCGTCACTGCGCTCCTCACAGCGACAAATAACAATCGGCATAAAGAAAATTTTGATAGAGAATCGCCGATGAACTGCTGAAATTCTTTCGGGCTTATGGTATAAATCAGTAATAACAGAGTTTTTCAAGGAGTTTTGCATGAAGGATGCCCAGAGCGAAGTAACTGCATCAGCAGCATCTTCGATCAGGTTTGAAGACAACAGCCATGGGTTGAAAAAGCGTGACGAACTGCGCGCCATTCTCGAAAACTGTCGTGGCCAGAAGCACGTAATCGTCATTCAGAACTATCCTGACCCCGATGCCATTTCGACAGCCCTTGCCCACCGCCTGATTTCTGAAGCTTTCGGCATTTCGGTAGACATTCTCTATGCCGGGCACATTAGTCACCCTGAAAACATTGCGCTGGTGAAGCTGCTGGGCATCGATATGAAACGCTGGGAAACCGGCTTCAACCTCTCTCAATATCAGGCTTCCGTTTTCGTCGACAACCAGGGTACAACTGCAGGGCCGATAGTTGATGCGATTCAGGCAGCACATATTCCAGAACTGATTGTTGTCGACCATCACGAGGTACAGAATCGCCTGACTCCCCGCTTCATCGATGTTCGCAAGGTTGGTGCCACTGCGACTATTTATGCAGACTATTTTCGCGAAGAACTGATCACGCTGGAACGCTCAAAAAAAGAGCACATTCTGGTTGCCACAGCCCTTATGCACGGTATCAAAACTGATACCACCAACTTCATCAGGGCAATTGCCGAAGATTTTCGCGCCGCCTCGTTTCTGAGCATCTTCGTTGACGGAGACCTGCTGGCCCAGATTACCAGTCAGGCCAGATCACGGCAAACGATGAAAATAATCGAAGACGCCCTGGCAAGCCGCACAATCAAAGAAAGCTACTCGATCGCCGGAATTGGCTACCTGCGCTGCGAAGATCGCGACGCAATTCCCCAGGCTGCCGACTTTCTGATGACCGAGGAGAATGTTCATACCGCTATCGTTTTCGGCGTGATTGCTTCAAACGATCAAACTGAGATGATAGTCGGTTCGATGCGCACCTCCAGAATCACTGTCGATCCTGACGAATTCCTCAAGGACGTTTTCGGCAAAGACCCAAGCGGCAGATATTTTGGCGGCGGAAAAAAAACTGCCGGAGGTTTCGAGATACCCATCGGTTTTCTTTCCGGTGGCAACGACAAAGATTTCCGTGAAATGAAGTGGAAACTCTATAGAACCCAGATCATGCAGAAAATTCTCAATAAAATTGGCGTTAAGCCTGACGAAAAGAAGCCGGAAGATGAATGAAAACAAGTCTGTACAAACCTTTGAACTGACCGAAGATTACATCGAGCTGATCAAACTGATCAAATTCATGGGCCTCAGCGAAACTGGCGGGCAGGCAAAACTGCTCGTAGAAAACGGCATGGTGAAGGTCGATGGCGAAATCGAATCACGCAAACGCCGCAAAGTCCGCAAAGGCATGACCGTCACGGTCGGCGACGAAACGATCAAAGTTATCTGATGCAGGTATTCGAGCGCTACCAGAAGCAGATTCTCTTTCCGCCAATTGGTAATGCCGGTCAGAAAAAGTTGTCGCGCAGTCGCGTCGGCATCATCGGTGTCGGCGCAATCGGCACCAGTATAGCCAGCCTCTGTACCCGCGCCGGCATTGGCTCGCTGATTCTCATCGATAACGACCGGGTTGAGCTTTCGAACCTGCAGCGGCAGATGTTATTCGATGAAACCGATATCGGCAAACCCAAAGTGCTGTGTGCAGCCGATAAACTGGTAAAAATCAACTCAGAAATCTCTATAGAATCATTTAATGAGCAACTTACCGCCGACAATTTTTCCGACCTGCTCGAGAGCAGCGATCTGATTCTTGACGCCACCGACAACTTTGCCGCCCGTTTCCTGATCAACGAGCAGGCTCTTGCACTTCAGATTCCATGGGTATACTCAGGTGTAACCGCATCCTCAGGCCAGTCGATGTTCATCAGACCATATGATACCGCCTGCCTGCGCTGCCTGATTCCCGAGAGCGAAATGGTCGACAATTTCCCGTCTGTCAACAACGCCGGCATTATCGGCCCGATAGTGACCATCATTGCAGCCATGAGCGTTTCGATGGCGTTGCGTTATCTCGTAGAAAAGCATGTTGAAAGAGATGTTCTCTGTTTTGACGCCTGGGAACTGAAGTGCCACCGCATTCCAATGGAGCGGACCCCGGGTTGTCCGGGTTGCCGGGCCTGAAATTTCAGCAGGAGAACCAATTATGAAAATCAGGGTTGAATTTATCGGGGCAATCGACGTAGGACCCTACCGGAAAAAGCAGGAATTCGAGATCAGAGAACAAACAAGTATCCGCGGCTTTTTAGAAACTCTGCACTTTGAAAAGGCTCATCTGAGCTATATACAGGCGGTCAAAAACGGCCATCGTTGTGCTCACACCGAACTGTTGGAGAACGGAGACAGTCTTGAGCTTATGCTGATGGTCGGTGGCGGCTGATCTTCAGTAAGGGTAATTCCGATCCAGCGAGGTCAGCTTAACACCCATTACCGTAACCCTGCCGGTTTCAAGAACCATTGAAACTGTAGCCACCGTATTTTTCTGGGTGGTAATCTGGTAATACATGAATTTCTGGCCGTCAGCAGCCGACCTTGCCAGTTCGAAGGTGCCGAGCTTTTTTTCATCGATATAAAAAGAGACCCGCCCGGGATTTTCATATAACTCATAATCCCAGAAATCGAATATGACGCGGCTCATGGTGGCAACTACATCGATTCTGGCATTTTTACTGTCACAGGTAGCCATATACCAGTTGCTTTTTCCCATGTATTTCATGCTCCATTCGCCATCGAAATGCAAAGGATGCGCATAATAGTCTTGCGGCTCGCCCCCGCCCGGGAAAACCGAGCCATTGACAATTCCCCGGCAGTCAAGCTCCATGGCCAGGCTTTCCTGCTTAGGCGGCAGGCCATTGAGATTTTCGACAGCGATGGGATTCGTTGAATCTGCGGCACAACCGGTTAAGGCCAGAACTGCGGTCAAAAAGAAAAAACCAGCCTGAAACCAGCGCCAAACAAAAAATGTCTGCCTTCTGATAGCCATAGGTATCTCTTTTCTGCTGAACCTTACTACTACTATCGGCAGAATTCCGACATAAATTTAGACCGGCTGGCATGCAGGCGAGCAGGTTCATCGACAGATTTTTTCTGGGTTATGAGCTTCGAACGGCAGTCAGAGCAAGAAAAATTTTTAGTCGATCACTGGTCTCGAAACCAAAGAGTAGTTTTCTTTTCAAAACCTATCGGATTATAGCGTTCTTTGGCGATTCGCAACCCTTCGATGCCCATATCTGCCTCGCGGTTCAGAATCTTGACATGTGCCGGCAGACTGTTGGCAAGCGCCCAGTTTACATACTGGTACATACCCTTCACTTCGCGGGGCGCCTTCTCGACCGGCACCAGCCAGGTTTCGTCAGTGATCGGCACGGCCCAGCTAAGGCCGCACATGTTATCCTGAATTCGCACCCGCACCCCTATGCCGCCAAGTTTCCAGAGATTCGGCAGCATTCTTTTAACCGAATCTTTTTCCATGGCGAGGAAAGAATCTTCGTCACCGTAACGCTCATACCATTTGTCGAGGCAGTGCAGAATCTGCTCATGATCACTTTCCTGGAGCAGAACAACCTCTGCCTGATTTTCGCGCTGGAACTTGCTGAGCTGATTACGGCGCTTGGCAAACTTGCTGCCCGAAAGATCGGCGAGTTCTTCTCTCAGATACAGGTAATCGAAAAAATCGCGGTGGTCTTCGCTGCGCACCGGGGTTATTTCTTTGCAGATTGCTTCAGCAAGAGCGCCTGGCACATACCGCAAAACCCGTTCTTCCCCAAAATCCTTCTCGGCATGGTGTAAAAGTTTCTCTACGGCTGGCTTCAGCGGCCCGTTACCAAATGGCCCGAGGAAAATGTGACCACCCTGTTTTCCTTCGACATCGACCACCAGTCGCTCACCGATTCTGCTGATGCGGGCCGGACGATGGTAGAACCAACCGGTCATATAATAATACGAATAGTCGGCTGATTTGATGTTCTGGGCAACCAGAGCATGCTTGATAACTTCAAAATGTTCTTCAACTATTTCTGTCTGCTGTGGAAATTCTGGAATCTTATTCATATGACAATAATCTAACATATGCCCCTAAATTTATCACTTATTATATCCCTGCTTGACCATAACGGGGGCAAGGCAGTATTATCAGAACTATGATTTCAAGCCTGTTTTCGCCTTACAGCCTGAGAAACCGCGACTTCAAAAACCGCGTGATCGCTGCCCCACCACCAAGCCTGCTTGCCGATTCCGCAGGAAAAGTTCTGCCGCAGATGCTTACCTACTACCATAATCTGGCAGACACCGACGTTGGAACGGTCATAGTCGAAGCCATGGCGATTTCCATTCAAGGCAGAGCATGGTCGGGGCAACTTGGCATCTTTTCAGGCGAAATGCTCAATGGCCTGTCGCGTCTGGTTGAAAAAATTCGCAGCCGTGGTGCCGTTCCGGTTGCCCAGCTTTATCATGGCGGTATCAACGCAATACCTGTAGGAACAGCTGTTTTAGGGCCTTCGCCCCTGCAACATCGCAGAATAAACGCCAGGGTCAGTGAAATAAAAAAGGAAAATCTTGTCCAGATCATCGGCGAATATGCAGAAGCAGCTAAAATCGCCTGGAACGCCGGGTTTTCCGGCATCGAAATTCAGGCAGCTGAAGGCAGCCTGCCGCAGCAGTTCATGTCGCCGCTTACCAACCATCGTCATGATGATTATTCTGCGGGTGCAAATGGCGGCGTATTGTTTCTGCAGCAGGTCGTCAAGGCGGTAAAGCGTGCAGTGCCTGATCTACTGCTTCTGGTCAGCCTCTCTCTAAAAGATCTGGTACCGGGTGGTTGTGGGTTGAGTTCTGCCATAAGGGCTGCGTCAATTTTAAAAGGCGAAGGCGTCGACATTTTCAGAGTAACCGAGGGGATCAGGCTCGGAAATCCTCTGCAGCTGAACCCAGCCCTGGGAAAATCAGCACCAGACGCTCCATTTGCCGAGGACACCCATATTTTCAAAAATGAAACCGGATGCATGACGGTTCTTTCAGGAAAAGTCAGCACGCCGGAGGAAGCAATAAACCGCATCAAAAGAGGTACTGCTGATTTTATCGCTCTTGGAAGAACTTTGAATCGTGAACCGCTCTGGCTCGGCGGGCAGCTTGACAGCGGCCTGCTTCAATGGCAGAAGTGTCTGCGTTGCCCCGTCTGCAAAGCTGCCTCGGAAGGATGCCCGGATCGCCCGGGCATCAATCGCTGGCAACTCGAGTTGAAACCGAAACCATAACAGGAGAAAAACCATGAAAAAATATCTGTTTGCAGCTGTGTTGATGAGCTTTTTAATCCTCCATTCAGCCTCGGCTCAAGGGTTGCTCAGCTTTTTAGGTGGCGGCGAAAGCAGCAAAAAGGCCATCAGGGTAGAGTTCGTCGAAGGCGACAACGATGCCGATGAAGAAATCCTGCTGATCCGTATCAACGGCGTAATTCAGGAGCATAGCGAAGAAGATGCGATGCCACTCAAAATGGCCAAAGATCCGATGGAAAGCCTGAAAAAGGATCTGGAAGCTGCGCGAAAACGCAAGGCTATCAAAGCGGTTCTCGTTGAAATCAATTCACCAGGTGGTGAGGTTACTGCAAGCGACATCATCTATCATCAGATCAAAAAGATGCGTGAAGATACCGGAAAACCTGTCGTTGCCCTTATTGGCGCCATGGGCGCTTCCGGGGCTTACTATGTTGCCTGCTCGGCCGACCGCATTCTGGCACACCCAACTTCAATCGTGGGCAGCATAGGGGTGCTCATGCAGTCGATGAATGTTCAGGAACTGGCCGGCAAGGTTGGTTTGAAGGCTGTCACCCTGAAATCCGACAAAACACCAATGAAAGACGTGCTTTCACCCTTCAAGGAGATGAGTGCTGAAGAAAAAGCGATGCTGTTGCAGATAATTAACGGTGTCTATGACCGCTTTATCGACATTGTTGCCGGCAGTCGCAAACTTGAGCGAGAAGCGGTTATTAAACTCGCTGATGGCGGCATTTACACCGCCGCAAAAGCGAAAGAAAGCCGTCTGATCGACGAAATCGGCTATCGTGAAGACGCCATGGCCGAAGCCTGTAAACTGGCGAACATTAAATCGGCAGCCCTGGTCAAACGCATTACCAAAAAAGGTTTTGCCGAACTCTGGGCCGATATGAGTGAAATGAACTCATCTCTGCCGGCTTTGACCAGTCAGCTGAAGACCCTGCTGCAATATGGCTCAACCCCGATTCTGATGTATAAATAGTCACAGCCTCTTTATTTCCCTGACAACGATTGCTTTCGGGCTGCTCTCCCCGCAATGATAAGCTCCACAGCCTATCATATATTTTATTCGTTGCCGTATCGGTGATCGAGTCCGCTATTCGACCACAATTACGACAACTGCCATGGGGGGGGCATGGCTGACAACGAAAAAGTCGAATATATTTCATTGCGAGCGCAGCGAAGCAATCGTCGGCTTGATGGTGTGAACTACACCTTCGCAATGGCCTTATGTCACTGCAGGAAGTGAAGCGACTAAGCAATCGTTATCTTCAGAAAGATTGCTTTCTTCCCCCGAACTACAAACCAACCAGGCTTTTTGTGTCAGCCTGGCTGGAGAGATAAGCGATAAAAGACGTGTTTCAATTCCTGTCGATCGGTGTTAATCGGCGGGAAACGTCAGTATTGACCTCGCACCTGCTTGAGATAAGAGATTAGAGATTAGAGATCACAGATATGTATTTCCAGTCAGATAATTTTTGACATAGTCTTCTACCGACTCTTCAAGAGTGCGAATCTGCTTGTCATAACCGCACAGGCGCAATTTCGTGATATCGCCCCTGGTAAAATACTGATACTGGTTACGAATCGAGTCGGGCATATCGACGTAATCAATTTTTACCGGCAGATCCATGGCGGTAAAGGTGGCCTTAACCAGGTCATTCCAGCTTCTGGCGATGCCGGTAGCGATATTGAACAGCCCACCGTCTTTTCGGTCAAGAAAATGCAGGGTCATGTCGACCGCATCTTTAACGTAAATGAAATCTCTGAGCTGTTCTCCGTCTTTGTAATCAGCCCGGTGCGATTTAAAAAGCTGCACCTTGCCGGTTGCTCTGATCTGCTCGAAAGATTTAAGGATAAAACTGCGCATCGAGCCTTTGTGATACTCATTCGGCCCGAAAACGTTGAAAAATTTCAGTCCGACCATGTGATCGAGCCAGCCTTTCCGCTTGAGCCAGAGATCGAACATCTGCTTTGAATAACCATACATGTTCAATGGCCGCAATTGTTCAATATCAGAAACATTGTCGACGAAACCCTCTTCACCATCACCATAAGTTGCGGCACTGCTGGCATAAATGAAGCGCGAGTGCTGGGATTCTGCGTAAGAAGCGAGCGCCTGACTGAATTCATAATTATTCTTGATAAGGTAACTGGCATCGGTTTCAGTGGTACTCGAACAGGCGCCCAGATGCAGAATGGCATTGAAACGATGTCCGGCGAAAACTCCCTTTTCAAGATAACTGAGGAAATCGCCTTTTTCGCAATAGTCTGCATAACGCAGGTTCTTGAGGTTTTTCCATTTTTCACCGCTGCCGAGACGGTCGACAATAAAAATATCATCGACACCCCTCTGGTTGAGACCCCATACCAGTGCTGAACCGATAAACCCGGCACCGCCGGTAACCAGAACTTTCATACCCACCTCACGTAATTTAGATTTCCTGAACCCGCATTATTACAGTCAGAATCAAGCCTTGCAACGCCAATTAATCAGACAGAAAAGCTTCAATATTCTGCTTTGTAAGTTTCCGACCT
Source organism: uncultured bacterium (assembly GCA_964474705.1). Lineage (GTDB taxonomy): Bacteria > Muiribacteriota > Ozemobacteria > Ozemobacterales > Ozemobacteraceae > Rifleibacterium. Next base: position 18,801 of record CAYYUI010000034.1, on the reverse strand, counting down.
AGAAAAGGTATTTTATGAGTTTCAGAATGCCCTGACTCCAGGGAACGCGATGCGAAATACCCGAGGAACTGGCGAAACTGGCTTTGTTTGCCATGTACCATTCGTAATTTCTGATCAAAGCCTGCCTGTTTGAATATTTTGGCTTGAACCCAAGATTTTTCTCGGCTTTTTCGATAGAGACGAAAGATTCCTGACAGGCAGTCTCATACACCCATTTATAAAGTGGCGACAACTTTAATTTCTCGAGCAGACGAAGAATTGCTATTGCAGGGCCGGCAGGAAAAGAAATAATGCGCTTCTTGAAACCGGCATGATCGAGAACTGCCTGAAAATCATCGCGAAAGGTGCCATATTCTTTGGCTCCGACGTTGAAAGTATCGTTAACTACTTTTTCATCTCCGGTCAGGCATGTGTAGATAACCTCACAGAGATCTTCAACATCAAGATACTGGTAGAGATTACGACCTTTGCCGAGAATCGGAAAACCGTGCCCTTCGCTGGCCCATTCATACAGCATCGCAAAAACGCCAAGCCTTTCGGGCCCGACGAATGACTTCGGCCTGATGACCGGCACGCATATTCCCCGGTCACGATATGAAAAACAGACCTTCTCAGCTTCAATTTTCGCTTCACCATAAGGGCCAACGCCGATTAAACGGTCGTTTTCGTAGAGCGGGTGATGATCCGGAACCCCGTAAACCGCTGTTGAAGAAATGTGCACTACCCTTTTAATCCCGGCTTTTTCAGCCTGTTCCATGACGGTGCGGGTGCCTTCGATATCGGTAGAATAGATGTCTTCAGGCGTATAGAGCGGCAAAGCGGCGGCACAATGCACAACAGCGTCACAACCGGTCAGAGCCCTGGCCACATCTTCACTCCGGCGAATATCACCTTTTACTATCGTGATTTTATCGCGTTCGGGATAATCAAAATCAGCAATATCAAGAGAGACTACTCCGGCACCCCGAGCCAGCAGGTGACGCACCAGATTTATTCCCAGAAAGCCGGCTCCGCCGGTTATCATGACTTTCATAACGACCTCATTATTATACGATTAAGCAGATAATACCAATTCACCAGCTGCTTGGCAACCAGGTGCTCAGACTTTTATGATCGATCCGGCGTTCTACTGAATTTATCTCATCGCAAAACAAAGTGGCAAAGTTTGCGCATATGTGATTGGCAGGTTTGTCGCCTCAATTGCCTGTTAACTTCAGCACCTGTTCAGGAAAGAGGCATTACAAAAATCGGAAATTTCGCTGCAATAAACTGTCTGATTATCTTTTGAATTTTGAATTGATGAGATTTGCAAGAAAATTTGAGAAAATCTCGGATCCATCTTTGTTAAGATGTTGAGGATCGTAATACATACAGTCTTCTAAGCCTGGAATCTCCTGGTCATAGAAATCGTAGAAATCGACATTGTTGAATTCAAGAGCCAGTTCTTTCAGTTTTTGAGAAAAATACAGTTCCGATTTCTCGATTGGTGTGTCGCGAATGATTCTTTTCCAATAAGGGCTTACGGGCGGCTGAAAGATAATGAAATGGGAGTCCATTTTTCCCAGTTCTTTAAAAGCCCGTGCAAAAATTTCCCATCTGATGCCTTTATTCGCAAGGTTTTTATACCAGGGATGATTATTCAGATATTCGGTGATTTCCGTTTCTGATGTTTTTATTTGAATATTTCCAGTCCTGCCGTTAAAGCCCTTCATATTGATGATTTCTGAATCAAGACCGGGAAGAAATAAATCTGATTTAAAAAGACCTGCTAACGAGTGCTTGAACAGCCTTTTATACATTTCACTCAGGTCTTTAAAGTTTTTTGAGAATAAAGAGAACCTTTCATAAATAGTCATCTGCTGAAAACATTTTTCTGAAAGGTAACCGATGTCAATTGCACCATCATTGATTTGCCAGCTGCTGGCGCTGACAATAAAAATATTACGCGGGTTTCTGTCGAGTTTTTTTAATGCATGAAGAAAGGTTACCAGGTCGCATGAGGCTACAGCAATATTAACTGCATTGTAGCCGGTCTGATGCGAAAATACTCTTGGAATAAGCTGTCTTTCAGCCCTGGAATCGCCGGCAATTATTAGATTAATCTCGTTTTCGTGCAACTTAAAGCGGGCAATTTTACTTTCGAGTTCGAGTGATATGCACTTTTCGTCTAGCATTAAATTGGCGACATGATGAAGAAGAAAGAAGCCAGCCACCGGAAAGAGGCTGAACAAGAAAATCCGAAGAATAAATGTTTTCATAGTTAGAATTGAAAATAAATGAAGTCTTGCTGTTTGCCAGAAAAGGTAACGATAAGCGCCATGAGAAAATAATAGAATGCCCATCTCGCCGGCATCGGCCAATTTAAAGCCATTTTTTCAATGCCATATTGATCATTTCTGCCTGTCCACTCAAGAGCGACCAGCATGATTACAAAAAGAATCGTCATTAATGCCATCAATTTTCCTTCTATATTGGGCATAGTGAAAAAGGAGAATGAAAAAATGCCCGAGTAAAAGGCAATTGCATGAGTGACGTTGTTCGCCCTGAACATTATCCATGCAAAAATTGTCAGAACGAAAGTGACTATGATTGAAACAGATTCACGAATTGTGGGAAGCAACCTTTCATTAGCAACAATTTCGAGGTGTCTTCGATTTGTATTGGCAATGATTGAAGGCATCATAAAAAAAGCGTTTAAAGCGCCCCACGCAATGAATGTCCAGTTGGCTCCATGCCAGAAACCACTGACAATGAAAATTATAAAGGTATTTTTTATTCTGCACCATGTATTACCAATGCTGCCGCCGAGGGGAATGTAAAGATAGTCTCTGAACCAGGTTGACAGTGAAATGTGCCAGCGTCGCCAGAATTCGGCAATATCCCGGGAAAAATAGGGGTAGGCAAAATTTCTCATCAGGCTGAACCCAAATAACCTGGAAATGCCGATCGCAATATCAGAATAGCCTGAAAAATCGCCATATATCTGAAAGGTAAAAAACAGGGCACCAAGAAACAGCGCGCTGCCATTATATTGCTGAGAATTATTAAAGATAAGATTGGCATAAAAAGCACAGTTATCAGCTATCACCATTTTTTTAAACAAGCCCCAGAGGCTTTGTCTGAGGCCATCAACGGCTTTTGAATAGTCGAAATTTCTTGAACTGCTGAACTGAGGTAACAGATTGGTTGCTCTTTCGATTGGCCCTGCAACAAGTTGCGGAAAAAAACTGACATAAGCACAAAAGGCAACAAAATCGAGGCAAGGGGGCAGCTTCTTCCGGTAAACATCGATGCTGTAGCTTAAGGTTTGAAAAGTGTAAAAGCTTATTCCCACAGGCAAAATAACGTTCAATGAACCCACATTTATTTCCCTGCCCAAAAACGAAAAAGCCGCAACCAGGTTTGCCACGAAGAAATTATAATATTTGAAAACTCCCAGCAGACCCAGGTTTACAATTAAGCTGATGCCAAGTAATGCCTTGCGCCGGACCAGGTTGTGATGTTTGGAAAGTTGCTGTCCAACCCAGAAATCAATCAGGCTGCTGAAAAAAAGCAGAAACAAAAAACGCCAGTCCCACCAACCGTAAAACACATAACTTGCAGCAACTATAAAGCGATTCTGAGCCTTCAAACTGTCGTTAAAAACGAACCAGTAGAGAAAAAAGACTATTGGCAGAAAAATTGCGAAATCAATAGTATGAAAAAGCATTCTTTATAGTCAGGGGTTTCCGGGCACAAACATTCTAATTGTTATTGTCTGTAGCATTGATCAGGTTCTTTTAGTTTCAGTTTCTTGATGCCAATATCTTTGAACTGGTTTGATCGGAAAGCAGCAGAAGCTTGCCGGCTTGTCGCTTGCATCGAAACAGGATTATAGATGGAAAAGAGTTATTTTGCAATAAACACGTAGAGTAAACCGAGGGAAAGGTTTATGTCCCTTCCGCCTCAGCTCCTCATCGAACCGGACATGCGGATTTGCCGCATCCGGCTCTCTTTGAACGATTCTTGGCGTGAAGCGTTGTCAGTGACTTAAGTCCGATTTCTTTGGTTAGATATTCGTAGGAAGACTGCCCGTCCCATTTCCTATAGCTCCGTTGGCTTCTGCGTCTCAGATGTTTCCATAGTCGCTCTCTAGCGTGTCGATCAACTTTTGCGAATGCTTGGTGCGGATTTCCCAAGCAAAAGTAGTTTCCCCAGCCGGTAAGTTGCCTGTTAACAGCCTCGACAAGCTCTTTCACCTGGACATGCCCCTTTCTGTGACTGGTAAGGGCACCGATACTCCTGTATTCTCGAAGCAACGTTTTCTTCGCAGGTTCCAGATGCCAGTATTTATTATCCCCGCCGAATTTGTCTCTCCGCCTTGAAAAATTGTATCCAAGAAAGTCGAGAGATTCATAAGGAAGAAATATTTGCTTTGACTTCTCCGGGTTTATTTGGAGTTCGAATCGCTCCGAGAGGGTTCTTGTGACCCATCTAGATAGTTCCGATCTACATCGTTTCATCATGATTACGAAGTCATCAGCATATCGAACAAGAGCTGCGTTACCGTTGCTTGCATCCGGTGTTCTGGAAAATAGCTTGTCAAACCAGTGTAGATAAATATTGGCCAGCAGAGGTGTGGAATGGTCAAGTAAAAATGGACAATTTTTCAAGCGGCCACTCTCGCCTTGTTGACTGAGGCGAATTCTATCGGTGCTTTATAAGCAAGGTAGGAATGCCCCCGGTTACAGTTATAGAACATATTTACGTATTCTGTAATTTAGCGATATTTCAGAGACAACATGTGGTCACAAGAAGAGCCAAAAGAAATACCTATGGGGTTTAAGCTAATTGGTGAGCCGGCAATGGAAAATGGGACTTTTGAACCAGATGAGACGGCAGTTGCACAAAGGATTTTTGAGTAAGTAGAAGTTGTCATAAACATCGGTGCCAATATCGGTTATTACTCTTGCCTTGCTCTGCATAGCGGCAAACATGTTATCGCATTTGAGCCTGTAGACAGCAATCTTCGCCGTCTATATAAAAACGTGCTTGCCAACCATTGGGAGGACAGGATTGAGATATTTCCAATGGCGTTGTCCAATAAGACAGGCATAATCAAGATATTTGACGGTGGCACTGGTGCCTCTATCATAAAAGGCTGGGCAGATATATCTGAGCAATACTTTCAAACAGTTCCCGTTTCAACCCTGGACATTATTATTGGCTCCAGATTTCACAATAGGAACTGTTTCGTTCTTGTTGATATTGAAGGGGCAGAAAAATTTATGCTTGAAGGGGCCTCTTCGTTCTTATCTGCCAAGCCAAGGCCGATATGGATGGTCGAAATAGCAATAACAGAACATCAACCGGCAGGCGTCGCAATCAACCCACACCTGCTGCCCACATTTCAGCTTTTTTGGGAAAATGGTTATGAAGCATGGACTGCCGATAAATCATTGCGCATTGTTCAGCCCGCTGAGGTGGAAAACATAGTAAAAAATGGCAAAAATACTCTTCTTACGCATAACTTTATATTCATTGAAAAAGATGGAAAAAAAGCAATTCTGGAAACCTGACATAGAAAAATCGTGATTCCGAATGAGCTGTTCCTACGCGATCAACCCGAATTTGCATAAAGACACAACCATTTTCTGAAATTATTTACCTTATTTGCCAGAGCCTGTTAGAATATTAGGAACTTGTTAAAAAACCTGCTTGCCTCAAGGAGGAAACGTGAAGCAAATATTGCTGCGTGTCTATAACATATTGTTAATTTTTGGGTTCGATCCACTCAAGACAATTCTATCGATACGTGGTCTGCCGGCATATTTTCGTGACCTAAAAACATTTTTAAATCAATATCACTCTGGCAACGGGTTCCCATTGGGAAGCTATTATCCCTGCCTGAATGAAAGATTCGAAGATAACGGTTCAACAAAAAGTCATTACTTCCATCAGGATTTATTGGTGGCAAGGCGGGTTTATTTGAACAATCCGCACCACCACGTCGATGCAGGCTCAAAAATTGAAAGTTTTGTGGCACATGTTGCCTCCTTTCGAGAAATCGAGGTCATTGACATACGTCCATTGTCAAGTAACATACCAAATGTAACATTCAAGCAGGTTGACTTAATGTCGCCACTGCCGGAGAACTCCCTGGAATACTGTGATTCATTGTCGTGCCTTCATGCACTGGAACACTTCGGCTTGGGCAGATATGGAGACCCCGTAAGATATGATGGACATATTCTTGGCCTGGACAACCTTTATCGAATGCTGAAAAAAGGCGGGAAGCTCTATTTCTCTGTTCCGATCGGCTCTCAACGTATTGAATTTAACGCACATAGAGTTTTCTCCGTCGAGTATCTGCTGAAATATTTTGAGAGAAAATACCACCTCGATCATTTTTCTTTCATCGATGACCTCTGTGACTTACATGAAAACACACCTGTTACAGATTCTGACGCCAAAAATAACTTTGGCTGTGCGTATGGTTGCGGGATTTTCGAACTGACTAAACTGTAAAGCATTTTTCGCGCTAGCCCTGATAGATGCTCAGCTTTCTCTTTATTATTTTTTTTCCGAAGTCCAGATCGAGTTATTTAATTGATCAGAAATTCACGAAATATTAAGTTTGACAATTGTCTGGAGACAAAAAAGCTTATGGATTACCTTCTACTCGATACATTTTTTGAAAATGAGAGCCAGGAAAGCTCTGGGCATGGCAAATTTCTCCCATACAGTCTATGCATCCTTGACCAAGAGCTGAAAAGGAACCGTTTTCTTGGCAGAATTGTTATCAACATAAAGGAATTGCATGAAGTCTTCGAAAGCGATATTATGCCAAAGCTTGTGGGAATAACCTGCTCAAGCTTTACGCGTTTTGAAGCCATTAAAAATATTGAGCAAGCCAGAAAAAAGTGGCCTGCAGCACTAATTGTTGCGGGCGGCCCACACTTCTCCTGGTGTGCAGAAGATTCCATCAGGCATATTCCTGGTCTCGATGTTGTTGTGCGAGGTGAAGGCGAAGAGATCATAGTCAGATTGATGCAATCAGCAAAAGGTGAATCTGACTACAAAACTTTCAGCGGCATAACCTTTCGTGGTTCTGATGGACATCCCGTCAGCCAGGGAGAACGGCTTGTTTGTTCAAACTTGCCGGATCTTTCTTTCATGGATCAGCTTTATTCAGCTGAGATGTTTAAGAACAATCCCCTAAATCCCGATATGCCGATTCCTTCCATGAATATCTGTGCCGGCCGTGGATGTCCGTACAACTGTATTTTTTGCAGTGTTAATCGCACGAGAAATAGAATGTATCCAGTCAATAAAGTTGTCGACAAAATCGAAGAAATCACCAGGAAATTCAATATTCGCGGCGTCAAATTCTGGGATGATTCTTTGACAATCGATGAAAATTATGTCGAAAGTCTTTGTGATGAAATCCTGAAAAGAAGACTGGATATTCGGTGGTTCTGTGATTCAAGAGCAAATATCAACCTAGATCTTCTCGAAAGAATGTGGGCAGCCGGCTGCCGATTCATTTCGGTTGGCTTGGAAACCGGATCTCCGAAAATTCAAAAAAACATTGGAAAAGCCATAAACAATGATATGATCAGGAAATTTGCCGAGCGTTGTCAGAAGGTTGGTATTTCCTGTTATGTTTTCATTATGGGCAGTCTGCCTGATGAAACTCTTGAAGATCTGGAAATGACAATTGACATTTGCAGAGAATTGTCGCAGAAATATGGTGCAATTGCAGCCGGCCTTGGGCTTACAGTGGTTTTCCCAGGCACACAACTAGAAAGAATTGCGCGGGAACGTGGAATTATTCCTGCTGATTTTTCCTGGTCTCTTCCATACCAGGATCCACACGCGCAGGAATATCAATGCGAATTTGACAAACTCCCGATTTATGTCGAAGGAATTCCAGCAGCATATTTTCTTGAAGCAAGAAAACGCTCACAAGCAAACTACACCCTTTCTTTCGGCCCCCAGAAATTTATTAAAAAAAGCATAAGATTTTTGTTAGACAAAAAAATTCCTTTGAAGGAAAAGTTTTTGACAGGAAAGCGTGTTTTCCTAGCTCTTCTCAAACGCTTGAACTCATCTTTTCCTGCAGTATTTTGAAAAACACGACAACGCAAAATTGCGATTTTGTCTCATGGGAGTGTGGTGGGTCAGTACATGATTATGAAAAAAGCCTGTTTGGTTGTTGGCAAATTGTATCAAAAAAATCGAATTTTTGCTGTTGATGACGTTGCTTTCAATCGAGATAATTGTTTAATGCCTTTTGCAATGCTCAAAAAAAGTTTTGACAAGAGAGGCTTCGAACTCTCAACCCAGGATATTTTTCCGATTGAGACGGCCGATATTGTTATTTATTTTGATATCCCGGCTGTTTTGCCTCCGCCTGAACAATTAGAAAAATCTTTTCTATTAATCATGGAATCAGAGCTTGTTTCTCCGACAGTCTGGCGCCAAGACCTGCACAGAAGCTTTAAAAAGGTTTTTACCTATTGTGATGATTTGCTGGATGATACCAGGTTTGTGAAGTTAAATCTTCCAATCTGTTTACCGGACGAGGTTAAATTTGACCCTGAAGAAAAAAAGCGATTCTGTTGCATGATTGCTGGAAACAAGCAGATAAATCATGAACTTGAGCTTTATTCAAAAAGAGTTGAAGCTATTCGCTGGTTTGAGCAAAATCACCCGGATTGTTTTGATCTTTTTGGTTTCGGCTGGAATGAAATGTTGTTTCGAGGCAGATGGTTTCTAGCAAAGCACGCTTTTTTACGCCCAATAACCTGGCTCTTGGATATTTTTGCACCGAAATACCCATCCTATAAAGGCACTGTTAAATCGAAGCTGAACACATTGAAGCAATATAAATTTTCGATTTGCTATGAAAATGCCCGGGATATTCCAGGATACATCACTGAAAAAATTTTCGACTGTTTCTTTGCAGGATGCATTCCAGTTTATTGGGGCGCAAATAATGTTACGGACTTTATTCCTGAAGAATGCTTTATAGATAAAAGGAAGTTTGCCAGCTATGACAACCTGTTCAGCTTTCTGAACAAGCTTTCAAATGAAGAACGTCAGGGTTACGCGCTGGCAATCAACAGGTTTATCAAAAGCAAGGCCGGCCAAAAATTCTCTGTGAATTACTTTGCAGAAAATATAACATCAGAAGTAATAAAGGCCATTAACCCAGGTTAATCTCTGCAACACGCTTCTGATCAAGATAAATAGAGTTTGTATCATTGTCATAAACTAGAAGATAATCCACTTTGTTCAAAAAATCGTGCATTTCTCTCTTGCCGTCAAATACAGTTTCAACAAGAATCAGAACGGGTCTAAACTGGTTCCAGTCATTTGACATAAGAACCCGCATGTCAAACCCTTCGGTATCAATTGACATAAAATCAATTTCTCGACCTCAGGTGCTCTTCAAAAACCTTTACAAGAGGCAAAACAGGAATATCCAGAACATCGACAATCTTTGAGCCATAAGGCTTCCCCGTATCAATCGCTACTTGTTTGTCAAAAGAAGACCCGGCATCAGAAGTCATAACATAGAACGGTAAAATTCCACTTTCTTTATCAATTCCAATATTCAAATTTATATCATTGCTTCTGTCTTTTTTAAAAAGCTCAATCAATTTAGGATTTGGCTCAATGTTGATTCCGATCCAGCCCCTGTCATAAAAGCGTTTGGTATTGCTGAGAATATCGGGATGGTTTGCACCGACATCAACATAAAAGCCATTTTTCTTACATTTCAAAATAACATCAATTATCAAATCTTCATTATATTGGCTAAAACTTTTGAGAAGCTTACTTCGAACGTATACTTCTGTCTGTTTCAAAACCTTGTTCTTGAAAAAAAATGATTCAAAAATTTGACTATAACAGGTGGAATAAAATCTTTCCTTGTCAGGTTGAACACTGTAAATTTGTCTCCAAAATTTTAGCTAATTTGAAATAAGCTTGCAAAATCCGATTTGATGATTTTATTTTCCTGTCGGGTGAATTTGCAGCATGAGGTATTTTAGCATCCAAAATAAGGTAATGTCAAAGGTACGGCGCTTCAAAATGAGTTGATGGCACCTTCAAATTTTTTCCTATTGAAAAACCGGGAAATCAAAATGACCATTTCTGATGCCATGATTGTTGAAACAATGAAGGCTGTTAAGCCAGCAATAGATATATAAATTGTTTCATAAATGACAGATGGGAACACCGGCGTAAAAAGCCAGTATATTCCGACTGTTAACAGAGAACCAGAAAACGGTTTTACTACATCGCACAAAAGCCATTTTTTCCATTCTGAGCTGAGCGTCATTTTAAACATGTAATGCTTCGCGATGATCAGGTAACCAAGGTTGAGAGCGACCAAGATCCATGCAGCACCAATAGCGCCCAAAAGTGGTGTTACAATTAGATTGGCAGGCGCAAGAAACAAAACAGCAACCAGATTTATTTTGGCATTCAGGCTTGAATTTCCACCAGCTAATGGCAGCATAAACGGCATACTCATAAAAGCATTCAACATTGTTCCGAGCGTCATCACCTTCAAAAGCCAGCCAACTGTTATACCCAGTGTAATATCACCTGTCCAGATGGTTAAAAGATTTTCGCCAAAGCAAAAAACCACACACCCTGCCGTTCCGGCAATGACTGCTACAAGCTGTGCGCCGCGGTGAAAACACTGTTTTGCAGGACTAAGATCGGTGGAACTGAAGATCTCTGTCAGCCTGGGAAAATATGCCTGAGGAATTGGTGTAATAAGCAATGTAAGTGACGCAGCCATAGCAGAGGCAAGGTTATAGCGACCAAATTCTTCCAGAGGCAACATTTTCGAAAGGATAAATTTATCAAGATGCGTAAGAAGAAGAGCAAGTGAAGTTGTTGCCAGCATGCCTGCGGCAAATGGCCATGCTTTAATCAATTCAGATTTTGAAAATCTTCCTGAACGTTGCCCCTCTGGAAGCCTCGTATAAAGTATTTTAACAAAAATTATCAGAGTTAAAATCGAAACCAGTGCCTGCCAGATAAAATATGCTCTGATCGTCGGAGAGTAGATAGCCAGGATTAAAACAGCTCCAAGACTTCGCAGAGTGGCCATAAGTGCATTACAGACATTAAATAAAACCATTTTTTGCAGACCGATGATAGCGCCTTTGTACAAACCCTCCATCAGTCTCATAGCGGTAATAAAACCCATGATGGTAAAAGCATGAGAAACAGACTGTAATGGGATTTTCTCAACTTTAAGCCAGTTTGTCGCCAGCCAGCCAGAACAACTCCAGATTGCCATACCATATAAAGTTGCAATTACGATCCCGGTAATTTCAATACTTCGCAGGAGATCTCTGATCGACTCTGTAGTGTGCGCTCCACCCAGAAACCTTGACATTTCACGGCCAAGAGTAGCGCTCATTCCAGCGTCGGGAAGAGCGAGGCTTGCCTGGAGAATGGCATAAATGCCGATTAAGCCATAGGCCTCCATGCCAAGATATTTTATATACAAGGGAATAAAGGCCAGACTCATGAGAGCTGCCCAGCCATTGCCTAAATAGTTGGCCAATACATTCTGTTTTAAAGATTCAGATCGATTTGTCATATTGGCAGCTGTGCCAAGCTCCCACAATTGCTAGCCATTGCTATCTTTTTGCACCATTTTACGGGCAAAACAATGCCAGCCAAGACAACAGAGATCATGCGCCACAGGAGATTTTTGCCCGCGCAATTTGAAGAACACAACACCGGCAAAACTGAGAAAAAAGGCAAGAGGCCAGAGTTTTTCCTTATATTTTTTTGCAACATAAGAAAATCTCGCAATTTCCTGATAAAAGAAATCAAACCAGTCTCCATTCGGCACGAGTTCTTCAATCGAAAATCCCATTGCTGCAAAATGGTGTTCATACCAGTATTGACTGAAACCGCTGCAAAAATGGTATGGTGCCAGATGAACATGTGAAGCAAATGGAGCAGTCAATATCAGCACCCCATTCGGTTTCAATAAACGCGCAAATTCGGAAATCGCCTTCACCGGGTCTGGAACATGTTCGAGAACCTCACTGCACAGAATTGCGTCAAAAGCTTCATTTGGCTCAGGGATGCTAGTAATATCACAGACAATATCAATTTTGCTGGTGTCCCAAATGCCGGGGTGCAGACCTTTTCCATTTCTATCACCTTCATACTGGCAAAAATCCTGAGAAACATATTTCAGGTGGAGGCAGTGCTTTCTATTTTTCAATTCCCCGGCACCGGCATCAAGAATCCTGTGTCCAGAGGGAATAGTGGCAAGTTTTTGGGAAAGCCATTTATCGCGATATTCTTCATTAAAATTTTGATAGAAACAACTTTTAAATTTATTTAACATGCTAATTCCTTAAAAACTTCCGAACAAATCCACGCAAGGCAATCTGTCTAACAATCTGTGGTGACTGCGGAGAATGTCGCTCTTTATTCAGACTCAAATTTCCCGATTTTTCATGTATCATGCTATAAATGCAACGGTATCGAAACTTACATCTTTATAAAAAGTTTCTTAAAACCGCAACCCACGCTTTAACTCCTTATAGAAATCGAAATTCAGCAGTGTTTTCAACGATAAATGCGCAAAGCACAGCCAATTGGAGGTGGCCGCAGAAAATATTTGTCTGTATTCAAAACCTTGTTGGCATCAGGCTGAAGAGAATGAACCAGTTCCCGGATTTCCTGATCGCTTTTGTGGTGTTGATAAGTGTGAGAACCGTAGTAATCAAAAGTGTTGAGAACAGTAGCCTTAAATCTTTTTTTCAACCGTTGTGCAAAGGTTTCGCCTTTAACCCGGGGGACATCTCCCTGGACGCTGAAGCCAATTTTCTCAGACAGATAGCCGATTCCAGGAAGCAATCTAATGAATCCCATAATACGTGAATATAAAAGAATTCCCTTAAACGGAAGGCTGCTGAGAATGGCTCTTAAAGGCTTATAAACCAGATAAAATCGAATCCACCTTATTAATCCCTGATCGTTCAGGGCATAGCAGTTGAACACAAATTCCCCACCGGGGGATACCAGCAAATAAAGCGCTTTTGCGGTTTTCTCAACCGATGGTGTATGCTGAATTACGTTGTGACAGATCACAATCCCTGGTATTGACTGTTCGCGGATGGGCGGCATGTCTATCGAACATTGTATAACATCAAAATTGGTGAATTTAGAAGGTTTCAGGTTCCGCTGTACCACATCATCTACCGAATGGGACAGATCCATCATAATTACGTGACGGGCACCACTTTCCAGCACCCAGAGGGTTTGAGCACCGCTACCACCACCTGCATCCACGACAATTTTATCTTTGAACACTTCGGTAGAACCAAAAGTACTGGCAACCGTATGATTTAACCAATTTGCCTTAAAGTCGGCAAAGTTAAAGAAGTTCCACTCATCACCAAAAGACTCAACCGTTTTTTTCAATTCAGCTTCCGCTACAAACCTCGGAATTCCATTGATAATCGGATAAGCTTTGCCATCCTGGTTAACCAGTTTGCCAGAGACAATATTGCCGTTCTGATCATATTCTGGATCGATCAGAGAAAGCGGCTTTCTGGAAATTGGATCGCAAAGATATTTTTGAAGGTCAGGGGTCATTTTGGCTCCTCAGGTAGATTAAGAAAAGTATTACCAGTCGAGCAATTCTAAATCCTTGCGCACAATGTTTCAAGGCCTTTCTTGGAAATCATTCATCTTCCTGACTAAAAGGTTGAGCTACATGTTAAAGCTTCAGCCAGCCTTCGGGAAGCAAATCTTTCGTTGCAAATTGATCAGAAGTAAACCAGCGTTGTGGTGCAATTACGATTTTGTGAGGATTTTCGTTAAGCCATGCTCCCCACCAGCTGAATGAGCTGTTGGCAATAACATTGTGACAGCATAACGACATCAATCGCATGTCTTCGTGGCCTCGATCGCCATGGTTCAAATCAAGCACGGTCATTTTTCCGGGGGTTCTGAAGTTCTCCTTAACCCATGCAGGTTCATCAGAAAAAACAAAAAAATGCGGCTGAGAAACCTGATTGCAGATTTCTGCCATTGCCCTTGCGTAATAGCTTTCATCACAACAGCAGTGCAGGCTGCGGATTTCAGGATTGCTTATATAATCTCCCCTTCTGATGTGCACTGACACTGAGTTTTCTGAGCGAATCAATTTGATCATCTCACGGCTTGCATCATCTGGTGGGGCTTTATAAGAAAACTCCTGCAAAAGAGTTTTCCTGATCGGCAAAAAGTATTTTTCGGTCTGCCAATAGCCGGAAAGCAGGACGTCACCTGTCATTTTAAGAATTTCCGGCCTGAAAACAGTTTGTGTTTCTTCAACAAAGGTTGAGCGCTTCAAGGGATTCTGCAAGTTGAGCTTTTCAAGCAGTTTTGCAGCTATGTGGCAGAAAAGATATGGCAGCTTGCCTGAAAAACCGTATTTCAAAAACCTGGTTTCTTCTTCAGAGGCAAGAGTTGAAGTTATGTTAAAACAGTGAAGGGCGTAATCTCGCAGTGGATCAACCTCGAGCTTGCTGATATCCAGTTTCAGATCGCAATTATTCAAAATTGACAGATGCCGGCCAAGAGCGTATTCAAACATCTGGTTACCCAGGCCGCCTGAAAGTTCAACTAAAATCATTGTTTTCCTCGCCCGGTGCTTTCCGATGATCCTGGAGCCATGAATTGCTTATATTTTGCAAATATGTATTTAACCATGCTGGTAAAGGCCGCTGGCAGAAGAGCAAGAAATCTTACCGGCAGAAGACTCTTGTGGTCGTCAGAAAATCTTGCTGCATCAGCAAGATGCTTTCTGGCCATACGGTTGTTGCCATTCCAGAGATGAAGTTTCGCCAGGAAAAAATGATATGCAAAATTTTTCTGTTCCGTTGTCGCTGCTGATCGCATTGCGGCAAGAGCCCTGGCATCTTCAGCAGCAACCGAGTTCGTTGCCACAGTTCGTCGGATTATTTCCCTGAGAAGCATTCGCTGCTCTTCGGTTCTTCGGCTGACAGCATTACGGGTAATTCGATATCTGAGCAGTGGCTGCCTGAGGTTGTGAAGACGCCCTTCTCTGGCCATACGGTTGAACAAAACTGCATCCTGAGCGCAGACGAACTCATTAAGATATTGCCCTGCCCTGTAAAAGGCATCTTTTCTGAACATAACCGAAGGATGGATAAATGGGCTTTCTGGAAGCCAGGCCAGAATATCCGCGTGTTGTTCAGGCATAAAAACAGGCGCAACATCCTTACCCTGCTCGTCGATATATATCGCGCCTGAGCCAAGTCCGACAATTTCATGGTGCTGATCGAGAAAACTGACCTGAGTCTGCAGACGCTCTGGAAAGCTAATGTCATCAGCGTCCATTCTTGCGATCAACTCGGACTTTGCCAGCAGAATTCCCTGATTGAGTGCTGCCGCCAGGCCACTGTTCTTCTGCCGGACTAAAATGATACGCTTATCAGCAAAAGACCTGATAATTTCGGCTGATCGGTCGGTTGAGCCATCGTCAATGATGATGAATTCAAAGTCGCGAAATGTCTGCGTCAGAATGCTGTCAATAGCCTCCTGCAACCAGGCCTCACCATTAAAAACAGACATGACGACACTGATTTTCGGCATCATCTCCACCTTGTAACTTAAAGCAATCTTATTCTTCAAATGTTTAGCAATAAACCGCTTTGAAAGTCCAGCAGAATTGCAATATAATCAGGCATCAGCACGGAGAATTTCAGTTCACCCAATCTTCTGATTCAATTTTATCAGGCAGGGAATCGCAACCGTGTTAAACAGGAGCTATATCTTTGTGCGGAATTACAGGCTTTTTTAATACTTCTCCCGGATTGTCTCCCCAGAACGATCTGCTGGAAGCAACAAACTCTCTGGCGCACAGAGGGCCTGATGCATCTGGAACATGGTCAGAGACAAACCTTGTCGGACTTGGTCACCGACGCCTTTCTATACTTGACCTGTCGGCTCAGGGCAACCAGCCGATGTATTCTGCAGATGGTGAACTCGCACTTGTTTTCAACGGTGAAATATACAATTTCGCAGCTGTAAAAGCCCGACTTGAGCAGGATGGATGCAAATTCAGAAGCAATAGTGATTCGGAAGTAATCCTCAGCTCATTCAAAAAATGGGGAAAGTCATGCGTTGATCAGTTCATTGGTATGTTTGCCTTTGCGATCTATGAAAAATCCCGAAAAAAACTGCTTTTATGCCGTGACCGGCTTGGAGTTAAGCCCCTGTATTACAGCTGGCAGAATGGGTGTCTCTGCTTTGCATCTGAGTTAAGAGCCATTACCAGCTTCAGGCATTTCAAGACTGAAATTGATGCGGGTGCACTTGGCGAATTTTTTCAATATGGTTACATAAGTCAGCCGGCAACTATTTACAGAAATGCAAGCAAATTACCACCAGGATTCTGGCTTGAAATCAGCAGCGAAGCACCAGCTCCCGTTCTTTCAAAATACTGGGATATCAACCATATTCTGAAACAGCCGGTTCTGGAGGATTCCCCGGAATGCCTTGAACAAAGACTCGAGAGTCTCCTGACCGATGCTTTCAATTATAGAATGGTTTCAGATGTCCAGGTAGGAGTATTCCTTTCCGGCGGCCTTGATTCAAGTCTGGTTACAGCCTTGCTTTGCCGAAAAGCCGGACAGAATGTCAGAACCTTCACCCTAGGCTTTAATGAGAAAGAGGTTGACGAGTCGCCGTGGGCAGAAAAAATTGCCGGCCACCTTGGAACAAGGCACACAAAATTCATGCTTTCCTCAAAAGAGGCGCAAAACATTATTTCGCAGCTTCCAGAAGTTTATGATGAGCCGTTTGGAGACAACTCCGCCATAGCAACCATCATGCTTGCAAGACAGGTCAGCAAAGAAGTCAAGGTTGTGCTGTCGGCTGATGGTGGCGACGAACTGTTTGGCGGTTATGATTACTACCGGTCAATACCTGCTGACTTTAAGCGATTAAACAAGATTCCGGGATGGTTTAAAAATGCCGCTGCGAAACTTCTACCGGGGTTTTCATCACCAGCAGCGGAAATGCTGGAAAATAAGCTTCGTCTTGCCAGGCTGAAAAAGATTTCCAGAAACCTCGCGCAGATGAGTCAGATATGCCAGAACAGCTCACCAGGGAATTTCTACCGTTGCATGCGTGCCTGCTGGCAGCCACCAGCTATTCAAAACCTGCTTGGCGATTATTCTGAAAGGCGTTTAAGCCTGGATAACCTACCGGAAACCCTGAGTTTTTCTGAAAAAATGATGGCCTGGGACCTGATGTATTACATCCCCGACGACATTCTGACAAAAGTTGACCGTGCTACCATGAGCACCGGCATTGAGGGTCGCGACCCGTTCCTCGATCACCGGATCGTAGAACTTGCTCTCAGACTTCCGGAAAAACTTAAAATTGCCGACTCAACCAGCAAATGCGTGCTGCGAAACATCCTGTATAAGTATGTTCCTGCAGAACTTATCGAGAGGCCAAAACAGGGTTTTCCAATTCCTCTGGCGCAGTGGCGCTCAGAAACTCCAGGCAAGCTGATCGCCGGGGAAATTGAAGCATTTGCCGATTCCGGTAAGTGTGGCCTCAATGTAAGACAAATTAAAAGCGAACTTGCTTTTTACCGCCATTCTTCAGGGAATGAATTCCAGATATGGCTCCTGTATGTTTTTGCAGGCTGGGCAAAACGCTGGCTCAAATAAACCCTTCGCAAGCTTTAATTAGCAGTTTGCCTTTGGCTATGCCAACGGCATGAATAGCCAATTTGGTTTTCACTGTTCAAACAAGCCTGCAATGAACAATTTATTTTAGTTTCTTTTGAGGCCAACTTGCCCCCTTGCCGGCAATGGATGCTGCCCAGCAATAGAATTGCTAATTTCGAAAATGTGTGTTATCATTGTTGCAGTTTCAGATATGCACGTAATTTCGCGAACCCAATCTGAATACCCGGGCGGTTTTTTTCCGGCGGATTAACCAGCCCCTTCGCTCAGCCGGCATAATCGGTTTTGAGCTCTGCCTCCCACCGAAACAGAAATGGACACATTCAATGGCCACGCATTTTAGACATTCAACTAACTCCCAAGTTCGTGAATCATCTCACAATCAGCACCCAGCAAAAGAAGAAACAGGCTGTGAACTACAGAGAGAAACGATCAACCCCAGAAATCATCACAGGATGCCCACTCCTGAAACGCTTAAGAAAGACACTACCGAACACGTAACAATGCATAATACAACGCATAACACAACCGTCAAAGAAACCATCGCTACTACAACCACCGCCACAACCTCGGTTTTTGCAACTCTGCACCCCGATCTGCAGAAGGGCATCAATC
The DNA here is from genome assembly GCA_964474705.1 of uncultured bacterium. Taxonomy (GTDB): domain Bacteria; phylum Muiribacteriota; class Ozemobacteria; order Ozemobacterales; family Ozemobacteraceae; genus Rifleibacterium. Next base: position 439 of record CAYYUI010000034.1, on the reverse strand, counting down.
GCGTCGGCTTCACAACCCCCACCCCGATTCAACAGAAAACCATTCCCACTGCAATCCAGGGAAGAGATATCCTCGCCAGCTCTCAGACCGGCAGCGGCAAGACCGCCGCTTTTCTGCTGCCGATCATGCACCGCATCATCAACAGCCGCGAAAACGAAAAGAAAACCACCGGCCGCATCACTGCAAAAACCCGGGCGCTGATTCTGACTCCAACTCGCGAACTGGCCGCCCAGATCTGCCAGCATTTCAATGAACTGGCACAGTGCACTGCCCTCAGCTGCGCTCCGGTATTCGGCGGCGTCAGCATGCTTCCCCAGGAAACCGCACTCAGAAATGGCGTCGATATCATCGTCGCCTGCCCCGGCCGGCTGCTCGACCATTTCAATTACAGCTACGGCAAACTCCCCCACCTCGAGTATCTCGTGCTCGATGAAGCCGA
>CAYYUI010000033.1:0-50246 GCA_964474705.1 uncultured bacterium | reverse complement strand
AAAGGCTTATCAGCAAATGCGGTTTGACCAGCGAACAGGCAAAACAACAGCAGAAAAGCCTGGAAAGCAATATGGGTTCGAAGGTTTTTCAGCGTAATTCTCGTATCGTCTAAAATCTTTACATTAATATGATATCATCAGACTGAAATTTAAACCAATATCTAAAAAAAAGCGCTGTCAATCAAGTGCTGGAACCGGTCGTTTCGTTCATCAGACGGATGGCATCGATACTGTCGGCAGTCATTCTGCCGAGAATTTCTTCTGCTTCGCCGGTTCTGCCTGCTTTGCAGAGCAGGTGACCATACCAGCCGGCGGAACGGCCGCAGCGGATTTTTCCCTGAATTGATTCAGCTGCAAGTTTGAGAGCTTCATCATCTTTGCCTTCGCTTTCGGCGATCATTGAAAGCACCGTCTTGAGCAGCATGGCAGTCTTTTCGCCGCCTTTTATACCGGAAGTGGCTGCCTTCCATTTTGCCAGTTTCTCTTTCGATTTCATCTGTCGATCGAGATCGGTCATTTCGACCAGGATTTCAGCCCTGATGAACGGCATTCTCGACATGTCAAAGGCTTTGCCGAACTCGATGTGTGCCTGCACATATTCCTTTTTCCACATCAGACAGCAACCGCTAACCAGCATACACAGCGCCTTTTCATCATTGGTCAGAGCCTTGGCGCGGGTTTCAGGTATCGAGCTGATAAGCTTATAGGCGGTAGCGAAATCACCGCGTTTATAGCGCAGATAGGCTTCAAGAACCTGGCCGGAATCAAACATACCGGTATTGGCAAAGGCTTCGTTGTATTCAGCCAGATTGCGCTGCGCGTCCATGTAGTCTTCTCTGCAGATCAGGGCGAGGATCATCGCTTTCCAGAATGACGAAAAGGTCTTTCGGTCAAGGGTTGTCAGCACTTTTCGGCCGCTGAGAACGACTTCTTCGAAGCTATCCTTTTCCAGGAGCTTCCAGGCCTGCGATTCGAGAATCTTGGCGTCGGTAAAGCTGACAGCTCCTGCCTGCTGGATATTCTTGCGATCGACTGAAGCCAGGCCGGCAAACCCGGCAATGCTGGCAAGCTTGAAGATCATGAACCGACCAAGTGGCATAAAAGCCATCGTCAACAGGGCGCAGAATGCACTGCCGGCCATATATGCGACCCTGGTCGCCAGACCGAGACGGCTCTGAAAAGCCAGAACCAGCACCATGAAAAACCAGCAGAAAAACCAGATTCCGTAAAGCTCATAGCGCAGCGGCCGCTGGTCGGGCGGCAGAAATCTGAACGCCGGAAAAACCAGATACAGCGCAAAAGCGACAAAATGCCCGGCAATAAGCAGCTTGGGAATAATCCAGACACTGTCGTAAGCTGAACTGTCATATTGCATGCATGCGGTCATCAGATCGCGAAAACAGAGATGGTGAGCCAAAGACATGAACCCGGCGGCCGCAGCGACGAAAACAAAATTATGCCAGACCTGAGTGGGCGCCGAAAGCCAGGTCGCCATCACCACCAGACCGGTAAAAAGCACCACATAATAGATAATGCCGGCAACACCGCTCAATCCAAGAGGCAGAGAAATCAGAAAACCCAGAGGCGGCATTCCGCCAGTCATAGAGTGGGATTCAGGGCTCTCGATCAGCTCGCAGGTTTCGTAGGCTCTGCCGAAATTTCCGATATACAGGTCGACAAGAAAAGCCAGCTGAAGTTCGCGACCCGGCAGCCCCTGAAAAGAATCGATTTTTTCGAAGAGTTCCTGACTGGTCGAAAATCCGAGCATCTGCTCTACTACAACTTTTCTGACAAGAGCGATGACATTTTCCGGATTTGCATCGAGTGCTTTTTTGAAGGCGGCCCCGGCTTCTTCGATCGCGCCTTTAGCCACAGCGATCTGCCCGGAGATCAGATGCACTTCAGCCTGTCCGACCTTGGAAAGGCGGTCGAGGGGGATTTCCTTCAGACAACCGGCAGCCTTTTCATGCATGCCGATCTTGCACAAAAGCGCCCCAAGCCGCAATAACGGCATCACATTGCGCGGATACACCTCAAGTGCTTCTTCATACAGAAGTGCTGCGTCATCCAGTTGCCCGGTTTCTTCGGCCTTGCTGCCGCGCTGAACCAGAAGTTGTGACTTTTTTAAAAGAATAGACTCGTCTTCTGCCGACTGCAGCAGCAGTGGGCAGAAAATCAGCAGCAAAAGGAGAACAGGCGTCAGTCTACGATATCTCAAAAGGTCCTCCGTCCGGTTTTACTTCATTAACTCCTTCTGTTTGAGGCTGGCGGCTTCATCACGTGCAAAAGAAACGGCCAGAACATCGCCTATATCGACGGTCTGGGCGAGTTCACTGCGATGAATATTGATGATGTCACCATTTTCAAGAAGACAGCGAAAATAATCTCCATTTTTTGAATCAACAACTGCCTGCATGTGTTTCCTCCGGATAATTAACTAGAATCCAAGCTGTGAGAGAAAGCTCTGGACAAACCTGTGAATTTCGTCTACAGCCGAGTCGTGCTGAGTTGCCTCGAGAAAGGCGATCTTGTTGCCACGCATATCACCCTCGCGGGTTTTGTAAACTTCAATACGGTATACAAGTTCCTGCGAAAAATTCTTGTGCGGAAAAATCTTGACCAGCAGTCGGGTTTCATCTGGCAACCTTAGAACCATGGTCTCCTGAATCGGCTCCGACTGCAGTGTTACATCCATACCGACGTCTTCGTTCTTCCGGAACAGGTAACGCTGGGTGATTCTGAAAATCAGATCACCCACGTCACGAAGCGTCAGATTGATTCCTTTTTCCATTCCTGATCCTTGATGAAATCGGCAAGTTTGATTCCGGTCAGATTTTCGCCATTGCGTAATCTGACTGTGACCGTATCTGCATTCGCTTCCTGCTCGCCAAGAATGATCATGAATGGAATTTTCTGCAACTGGGCCTGGCGTATTCTATAGCTGATCTTGTCATTACGATCGTCGAGATTGCATCTGACCAGGTGCTGTTTTAGAGTCGCCTGAACCTTCTTCGCGTAATCAGACTGCTGTTCGCTGATCGGCAGAACGACTGCCTGCACCGGAGCCAGCCATAGTGGCATTGCTCCACCGTAATGCTCGATAAGAACACCGAAGAAGCGTTCAATCGAGCCAAGCAGGGCGCGGTGAACCATATATGGGCGATGGCGGTTGCCGTCGGCTCCGATGTAATGCATATCAAAGCGTTCCGGCAGATTCCAGTCGAACTGAACCGTGGTCATCTGCCATTCACGGCCGATCGCGTCTCTGATTTTCAGATCGATCTTCGGTCCATAAAAGGCACCGCCGCCTTCATCGAGTTCCCAGTTGAGATTTTCAGCGATGATTGCCTGACGCAGCGATTCAGTAGCTTGTTCCCAGCGGGCATCTTCATGGCCGACCGCTTTCTCAGGTCTTGTCGCCAGATAGGCCTTGATATCGCTGAAGCCAAAGGCACGCCAGAGCTTCAGACTGAAGCGCAATATCTCTCTGATTTCGTCCTGAATCTGTTCAGGGGTGCAGAAAATGTGAGCGTCGTCCTGGGTAAAGCCTCTGACGCGCAGAAGCCCATGCAAAACCCCGCTTTTTTCGTAGCGGTAAACCGTACCAAGTTCTGCCCAGCGCAACGGCAGATCACGATAAGAGCGCACCTGCGATTTGTAGGTCATGATATGGAACGGGCAGTTCATTGGCTTGATATAATAGTCGTTGCCATCGATTTCCATCGGATTGTACATCGAATCTTTGTAGTTGACCAGATGACCGCTGGTTTCCCAGAGCCAGCTCTGGCCGATGTGCGGCGTATACATCAGCTCGTAACCGTTGCGATAATGCTGTTCTTTCCAGAATTTTTCGATTTCATGGCGGATTCTGGAACCGTTCTGATGCCAGAAAACCAGGCCCGGGCCTACTTCTTCATGAATCGAAAACAGGTCGAGTTCTTTGCCAAGCTTGCGGTGGTCACGTTTCTTGGCTTCTTCAAGACGGTCGAGGTGCTCTTTGAGCTCTTCTTTAGTCATGAAGGCAGTGCCGTAAATACGCTGAAGCATCGGCCTTTTTTCATCGCCGCGCCAGTAGGCGCCGGCCACGCTCAACAGCTTGAAATGTTTGATTGCGCCGGAATCCTGGACGTGGGGGCCGCGGCAGAGATCAATGAAAGTGCCCTGGGAAAAAACCGAAATGGTCTGATCACCAAGCTCTTCGATCAATTCGAGTTTAAAGGGCTGGTTCGCCTGTTTGAACATGGCGAGCGCTTCGCCGTGGCTGACGACTTTTCTTACGAAAGGTGATTTTGCCTTGATGATCTCTTCCATTTCTTTTTCGACCGAAGTCAGATCTTCGACGGTCAGAGCTCTTGGCAGAAGGAAGTCGTAATAAAACCCGTTTTCTATGGCAGGCCCTATACCGAACTGAGCGGTTGGAAAAAGCTTCAGAACGGCTTCGGCCATAATATGTGCCATTGAATGGCGACAGACATCATTGGCTTCCGGGGATTTTGCGGTCACAACTTCAAAATTTGCGGATTCGGTCAGCGGGGTGCGAAGGTCAAGGAGATCTCCGTTGATTTTTCCGGCCAGGGCGGCTTTGGCCAGGCCCGGACCGATCTTGGCTGCGGCGTCAAAAATTGTGGCTCCTGACTCCAGCTCAATGATTTTTCCATCAGGAAGCTTAAGCTGAATCATCTGTGACATATTGTCTCCTTATTTTCATGCCCTTATTCGGGCTGCAAACTGATTTTTCTGAATTTTCGCTTGCCGGCCTGAACTAAGAAAGTCGTGCCGGGTTGAAACATTTTCTGACCATCGGTTTCTTTAACCTGGTCGATCTTCACTCCGCCCTGTTGCAGCAGGCGGCGGGCTTCGCCGCCGCTTTCAGCCAGACCGGAGGCCGTAAGAATCTTCATCAGCGACAAACCCTCTGCCGGAGCAGCGAGATCAGTTTCTTCAATTATGTCAGGCAAACCGTCACCGGTCTTGCCGAACATTTTTTCGAATTCGGCCTCGGCATTGGCGGCGGCTTCGGCACCATGATACTGAGCGGTGATCTGACGGGCCAGGCGCATTTTAACGGCTTTCGGGCCGGTAGCTATCTGTTCACGGATCGATTTGATATCGGCCAGCGACAGGTCGGTAAGCAATTCAAAATATTTGATCATCAGCTCATCGGGAATTGAAAGAAGCTTTCCGTAGATCTGACCGGGAGCTTCATCGATGCCGACGTAGTTTCCAAGACTCTTCGACATCTTTTCCTGGCCATCGAGGCCTTCAAGAATAGGCATGGTAAGGGTAACCTGCGGCGCCTGACCATAAGATCTCTGAAGCTCGCGACCGACAAGAAGATTGAAGGTCTGATCGAGACCGCCAAGCTCGACGTCAGCATGCAGAGCGACTGAATCATAACCCTGCATCAGCGGATACATGAATTCCACCACGCTGATCGGCGTCTGGCTCTTGAAGCGTTTGGCAAAATCATCGCGTTCAAGCATTCTTGCAACCGTATACTGTGATGAAAGTTTGAGAACGTCAGCAAAAGTCATCTTTGCCAGCCATTCAGAATTGAATACCACCCTGGCTTTCTCGATATCGAGAATTTTGGCGATCTGATGCTTGTAAGTTTCGGCATTTGCCCTGACTTCGTCTTCCGAAAGAGCCGGCCGGGTTTTCTTCTTGCCGGTCGGATCGCCGATTCTGGCGGTGAAATCGCCGATCAGAAAAACCACCTGGTGGCCAAGCGCCTGAAACTGGCGCATTTTCTGCAGTACGACCGTATGACCGAGATGGATATCGGGTGCGGAAGGGTCGGCTCCGAGTTTGATTACCAGAGGCTTACCCGTTTCGTAGGATTTTTCGAACTTCTTCAGCAGTTCTTCTCTCGAAACAATGTCGGCAGTGCCGGTGGCCACTATTTCGAGCTGTTCTGCCGGTGTTGCGGTGAATTTCACGGTCAAATGCTCCTGAGATCTTTCTGATACTGCTGCAGCTTGACGATCTGCTGCTGATAAGCTTCAATGCTTTCACGAATTTTGTCGACGACTTCAGCAGGCGCTTTATTGACAAAATCGGCATTCTCAAGCTTGCCGGAAATTTTTGCCATCTCTTTTTCCACTTTTCCGAGTTCGTTTTCAACCCGGGTAAGCTCGGCCTGAACATCGATTACACCGGCAAGATCGAGACAAATTTCAGTAGTGCCCATCAGACCGACAAGATGCCCGGCCGGCTTGCCATCGACAATTGCAAAGTTCTCGACACCGGCAAGAGAGCAGATCATGGCGCGATGATTCCGGAAAGCTTCACTTAGAGAAGGATTGTTGACAACCCGCACGGAGACCTTCTTCGCCGGTGAAACGTTGGCCGAAGCCCTGAGGTTTCTGATAATACGCACCGCTTCCATGAGTTCGGATATTTCCTGTTCAAGGGGGGTGTTCACCAGCCCGGCATCGAAAACCGGGAAACTGCTCTGCATCAGGAAACCCTTGCTGCCAGGCAGTTTCTGCCATATTTCTTCGGTCACGAATGGCATGAACGGATGGAGAATTTTCAGGGCGTTGTCGAGACAGGTCAGAAGAACCTGCTGCACAACAGCCTTCCGTTCGGGGTCTTTGCCGAACAATACCGACTTGCTCATTTCGATATACCAGTCGCAGAAATCATTCCAGATGAATTCGTAAACGCATTTCAAAGCATCGTTGAAGCGGAAGTTGCCCTCGGCAAGATTGTTGCGCACCTGATCGACGGCGAAGTTCATGCGTGACAGGATCCAGCGGTCGATGGGACCGAGTTTGTCCAGCGGGGGCAGTTTCGCATCTATTGTGCAGCTTGCGCCCTCCAGGTTCATAAGAACGAATCTCGAGGCGTTCCAGAGCTTATTGGCGAAATTGCGGCCAATTTCTACCTTGTTTTCAGCGAATCTGATATCCTGACCTACCGGTGCCAGAGATATGACCGTATAGCGAAGCGCATCGGCTCCGTATTTGGCAATGATTTCAAGCGGATCGGGCGAATTGCCGAGCGATTTGCTCATTTTGCGCCCCTTCATGTCTCTGACAATGCTGGTGAAATAGACATCATGGAAGGGACATTCTCCGAGGAAATAATAACCGGCCATGACCATACGGGCGACCCAGAAGAAAATGATATCGGGGCCGGTTACCAGAGTATCGGTCGGGTAGAAACGGCGAAGAGATTCGGTCGTTTCGGGCCAGCCCATGGTCGAAAACGGCCAGAGCCATGAGGAGAACCAGGTATCCAGAACGTCTTCGTCCTGGGTGATGCCCTGAGTGGCGCCGCATTTTGAGCACTTGTCAGGCATATCGGCCGCCACCATCACCTGGCGGCATGAGCCACAGGTGTAGGCTGGAATACGGTGACCCCACCACAACTGGCGACTGATGCACCAGTCACGGATATTTTCCATCCAGTGGAGGTAAACGCCAACCCAGCGGTTGGGGGTGAAACGCAGTTTACCGCTCTTAACCGCTTCAATTGCTTTTTCCGCCAGAGGTTTCATTTTTACAAACCACTGGTCAGAGAGGTATGGCTCGATGATGGTCTTGCAGCGCTCACAATGACCGACTGCCAGCTGATGGTCTTCAATTTTTTCGAGGAGACCCTGCTCTTCGAGTTCGGCAACAATGGCCTTGCGGGCTTCGAATCTATCCAGACCGGCAAATTTTCCGGCGAGTTCATTCATGACGCCGGCTTCGTCCATGACGATGACCTGTTCGAGGTTATGGCGGCGGCCAAGTTCGAAATCGTTGGGGTCATGGGCAGGAGTGATCTTCACCGCGCCGGTACCAAATGTTTTATCGACGTATTCATCGACGATCACCGGGATTTCGCGACCGATGAATGGCAGAATGAGTTTCTGACCGATAAGATCTGCATAGCGCTCATCGTGCGGGTTTACCGCGACGGCAGTATCGCCAAGCATGGTTTCCGGGCGGGTGGTGGCAACTACTACGTGTCCTTTGCCATCTTTGCGCGGATAACGCATATACCAGAGCGACCCGTTGGTATCTTCGGGGATTTTTTCTTCGTCAGAAAGAGCTGTTCGACAGCGAGGGCACCAGTTGATGATATATTTGCCCTTGTAGATCAGGCCATCCTGATGGAGCTTGATAAAAGACATCTTGACCGCTTCGCTGAGGCCTTCATCCATGGTGAAGCGCTCGCGTTCCCAGTCACAGGAACAACCAAGCTTTTTCAACTGACTGAGAATGATGCCGCCGTATTTTTCTTTCCATGTCCAGACGCGTTCGAGAAATTTTTCGCGACCCAGATCGTGGCGCGAAATCTTTTCTTTTGCCAGAGCCTTTTCGACAACATTCTGGGTGGCGATCCCGGCGTGGTCAGTTCCGGGGAGCCACATTGCTTCACAGCCCTGCATACGCTGAAATCTGATAAGAATATCCTGCAGAGTGTTGTTGAGAACGTGACCCATGGTCAGCATGCCGGTAACGTTAGGTGGCGGAATGACTATCGAGTATTTGGGCCGGTCTGATTTTTCACTGCCATGAAAACAACCGGCACCTTCCCATTTGCCGTAGATTGAATTTTCTACTTCCGCAGGCTCATAAGCCTTGGGCAACAGCTCTGAAGCATTGTTCTGTGACATAAATAAACCTTTGATTACTTCTGGATAAGATGGAGCAGTTTTTCGAATTCTTCAGCCGAAAGTTTGAGGCTTTTGGCCTGTTTGAAAATGCTGAGTTTGGTTTCGAGAGATTTGATTTTTTCCTGGGTTTTGTGGTCGGGCTTGAGGCTGTAAGCCTTGTTCAGGAGTTCCATGGCTTCTTCGAACTGCGAATCGGCAGTCATGATATCCGCAAGTCTGACCATCAGAGGCACGAAGTTCTGGTCGAGCTCGAGGCCGGCAAGAATGTATTCCTTGGCCTTGGCCTGATCGTTGCGATCAAGCATACGCTCGGCGAATCTCTGATAAGTGGTCGGAGTCGGCTCGAATTCAGGCAGACTGTCAACCGGCAAACCGTTAGGAGCCATTATCTTGGCACCACAGAGGTGACAGAAACGGCTGTCGGGATTGCTCTGCGTGGCACCACAGGCCAGACAACTGAACAGATTCTGCACCACCCACACCTTGGATTTTTTGATGACTGCATCGCCCTTCCGGTAGCCTTTTTCAACTTCAAAAACGATGCAGCGCTCAGGAAACCTGGATGACCGGAAATAGTCGGTAGCGCAATGCCGGTCGGGGTCGAATTCTTCAGATAAAACCTGCATATAGGTGATCTGATTCGGAATTATCAGCCGATCGAGCAGTTTCTGATGCAATGTTTGCAGCTCAGGCAAAGGATTCTTGAGCAAAAGAGAATCGAGACCATCAAAGAAGTCGATAAAACTGGTGATGATTTCGCTTTCACCCGAAACCGGAATCACCGAGGTCGCTGCAGCGGCTGTTCCGCTGCCAAGGCGGCTGCGAAGCACTTCGAGTTCCTTATCTTTCTGCTCAAGCTGTTGTCTAGTTTTGCCGATCATGCTTTCAAAATTCTGAATCGACAAAAGCTGGTCAGCGACCTGACGGGTCAGCTGTTCAACTTCCTCGCGAACTGCCGGGTCGTTCATGCTTTCGTCCTGGCGGGCTTCCATGGAAACACGCAGACGGGCAAGTTCTTCTTCGCGAACCCTGTCGATCTCGCGGAGTCTGGCAACTTCGAGTTTAAGCGCATCTATCTGATCATTGTCGGCAGAAACCGACTTCAGACGTTCAATTTCCTGGGCCTGCTGCTCACGTTCGGCTTCGAGTGCCGTGATTTTCATCGCCGCTTCGGTATAAGCCGAAGCTTCTTCAGTAAGTCGCTGCACCTGACTTTTCAGATCGGCAAGCTGTGAGTTTTCCTGGCGAAGATGTTCGATTTCGTCGGAAATAGCCGGTGAAACAACCGGGTTCGTTTTCAGGGAAGCCACAACAGCGTTTAGACTGGCGATTTCAGCCTGAGCTTTACCAAGCGCTTCAGCAGAAGCACCGGCGCCGGCTGTTTTTGCCGATTCTTCATTTTCGGCGATAATGTTGCGCAGATTCACCACATCCTGTTCGAGCTCGAGAATGCGGTTTTTCATGACATCCATTTCGGGGGCCAGAGCCTGAGAACCGGCAATTTCAGCATCTTTTGCGGCAATCTGAGCTTTGAGATCTTCAACAGCTGAATTCAAGCTGAGAATTTCAGCCTGTGAAGCCTCCATGGCAGCCTGAAGTTCCTGTGAAGCCGCAACCTCACCTTCGCTCTTTACGACCGTCACGGCCTTTTTTGCCTCTTCGAGCTCGGCCTTGAGCATATCGACGGATTGAGCCGATGCAGCCAACTCTTCACGCAATGTTGAAACAATCTGTTCGAGTTCAGGGATTCTAGGGTCGTCAACCACTTCAGCAACACTGGCGGCAGAGCCCTGATGCTGCTCGAGCATCTGACTCAACGCCTTGATCTGTTCATCTTTCTGCAGTTCGAGTTCGCTGAACTGGGCTTTCTGCGAATTCAGCTCGCTAAGCAGCCGATCGGCTTCAGAAGCCTTGTCTTCAAGTGCTCTTTTCAGCTGTTCAAGCTCTTCTGAGCCGGCTCCTCCGGCTTCTATCTGGGTTTTTAGATTTCTGATCTGGAGCTGAAGTAACTTGATCAGGTTGTCCTTCTGGACAATCTGCTGATTCAGCTTTTTGAAGAATTCGTTGCTGATTTCTCCGTTGGCTTCTGGATTCATAAGGTCTCCCTAAAATCAATACAGTTTAACATTACAAGACCCGGCTGCAGTGCTGAAGAATTTGCATTCCCCCACCTGAACAGGCAATTATGTTCTAAACCACGAGAGTCTAGCATAGAGTCAGTACCTATGCAACACATGGCAGTCATTCAATTTTTCTTTCAATTTTTTCTTTTCCCGACATGACCGGGGTCATCTTCCGGATTCTGCTTTCCGATGACGTCTTTAGTGTCTCCGCCGGAACCGGATCTTCGATCAGAACCTGAGCCAGCGGATGGATCAGCCAATGACCTGACCTGGTCTTTCAGTTCCTTTTTGCATTCTGGACACATAACGCCTTCGTAAATCACCTTCTGACAAAGCTGGCACGGATGGGCCACTTTTCTCAGGCCTACCCTCTCAAGACGCCCGGAATTGATAAAAGCCTGAACCTGCTCAGCGGAGCAGCCTGCATTCTCTGCGACCTGGGCAACCGAAGCCCCTGGGTTGGCGCGGAGAAAGTTTTTAACCTTCTGAAACATTTCTTCTTCGGCCTTGAAACATTTGGGACAAACGTCTCTGGCCAGTTTTACCATGATTACGCCGCATACCCTGCAGGAAATCAGCTTGTTTTCAAATTCCTGGTTCATAATTACGATCCACCGTTCTGAAATTGTCCTGTGAAATAATACCAGAAGACCGATCGAAAAAAAATGAAACTTTTCATCTTCCTGATACGTTTTATATATGGGAGAGTGTACAAAAAACTGGCTGACCGGTTCAGCCTGAGTCCTGCACCCTGCTGAACCACTGACTATCGGCAATGCTGTGCAAAGCTGTTGTTATTTCGGCCGGCAATAGTATATATTGATATTAAAGCTTTGGTGGTTTGACCACAAACCTGAGGGAGAAACCAGATGAAATACCTGAACCTGAAGAATTTTCTGACGGCTGTTCTTTTATCATGTCTGCTCCAGACCCCGGTTCTGGCCGGCGATTTATCCTTCGATTCCTTCGAAGCGGCGGAAGCGGCAGCCAAAAAGCGCGCTGATGAATATCAGAAGCGCATGGAGGAACACATAAAAAGCGTCAACGACCAATGGGAAAAGCAGCAGAAAGATCTGGGCAGTGATGCTTCCTCACCCGACATCAGCAAAATAACCACCAGCAGCGACGGGCAGAAATCCTCAGACACCGATGCAAGCAAATCCATGGAAGACGCTGTAAATTCGAGCGTCAACAAACTGAAAGACGAAATGATCAACAAAGCGGGCCCAAACTCGACCGGATTTGCCGGCGGCGCCGCAGGTTACCAGTGGAGTGTCAAATTCAAGAACGGCAAATACGTTCTTTCAGATTCATATAATGAAGCAGAATTCAATACCGGCAAGAAAAAGGAAGAGCCTGCCGCCACACCCGCCAAAGAGCCTGCAAAAGAAGGCGGTGATGACGACCAGGAAACAGCACCGGTAGAGACCGTTGAAAAACCGGCAAAGGACCCGGGCAAGACTGTCAGTGATGGCGAACCTGCTGAACCAGCCGTCCAGACTGCTGCGACAACCGGCAAAAATGACCCGGCAGAGAGCAAACCGGCAACTTCCGAAGGCGGCAAGACCGCAGAACCAGGTAAACCATCAGCACCCGCAAAGGTTGAAGAACCGGCCAAACCTGCCCCCGGGGTAGACCCGGCACCGGTTAAACTTCCCCCCCCATCGGTCAGAATGGTCATTCAACATCCGACTGATTTTTCTGAAGAGGTCTTCTCAGGTAACGCTACCTCTGAATCAACCGCTAATTATAAACTCGATAAATTTAAAATTCCCGAAGACACCCGTATCAAAATCTCGGTTGAAGTCGGTGATGATGTCCGCCCTGAAGACGTATCGATGATAGTCACTGACGATCAGGGCGACAGTGCGCCTGTCAGCGATGCAAAGCTCAAAAACTACCGCCACATGTTCAGGGTTCCCTCTGACGATCAATATTCAGCCAGCGTTTATGTTGCCGACAACAAAACTCCGGGCAAGCAGCAGAAAAAGATTCTGCAGGTAATGATTCCGGTCAGTAAGGTCGACTTTGAAAGCCGCACTCTCGACAACCAGAAGGGCTCGAAAAGTGGCAGCAACATGGCAATCGGCGACACGTCCTCTTCCGCCTCAGGCGACAACAGCAACAAATCAGGCTTTGGGCAGCCACAACAGGTTGACCTTTCCGATCTCTACTCAAGCCCCGACAGTTCAAGTGCCGGGTCGAGCGGCTCATCTGCCGGGTCGAGCGGCTCATCTGCCGGGTCGAGCGGCTCATCAGATTCATCCGGGTCAGCAAACTCTTCAGATTCTTCCGGCAGTGGTGATTCAGCCCTTTCCGAAAGCTCTTCAGGTTCATCAGACCCGCAGAATTCTTCAGATGCAGGTTCTTCCGGCAATTCTCCGGCAGGCGGCCAGACAGGCAGCGGCGCAGAAGCATCCGGAACCGGCAGCAGTTCCAGTCAGGATGCCGGGGACACCGCCGGCGATGAACATTCTGCAGCAGCGAATTCCTCAGGCAACACTGAATCTTCTTCTGATGGATCAGGCATAAACGAAACAGGCAGTTCAGATGCCGGCGTCAATTCAGAAAATGGTGCCACCCATGAGGGCAGCGGCGAACAGAGTCCTTCAGACTCCGGAAACGGCCTGACCGGCGGTGACTCGACCTCTTCTGCCGACGGTTCTGAAAGCAGCGGTGATTCATCCTCGGACGGTGATAATCGTCAGAGCTCCACGGGCAGCAACGACAATGGCGAAAACGGCTCATCAGGTATCGCAACAACGGCCGACGGTCAGAACCCGGATATGAATCAGGCGGCTGACAGTTCAGCAGCACTGGCTGCAGGCGGCAGTGGTGACGAAAACAAGCAGGCAGTCGATACTGCCGGTAAAAAACAACCAGGAGCCAGCCAGACTGGTCAATCGGCTCAAAACGAGGAAGACCCCTTCATTCTCGCTCTTTCCCTGAAGGCAGAAGCTCAGAAGGTTTACCAGAGTTTTGATTTTATTGACGGCAACAGCCAGACTTCAGCCGACATCAAAGCGGGCGGCGAGGTAGCCTTTTCATTGAACTTCGGGTCCCAGGTTGAACCCGACAGCGTTCAAATCAAAGTTTCTGATGGTGCCCAGGAAATCAGGGGCAATCTGAAACGCATGGGTGAATCGTTCGTCTATGTTTTTCCGACCCCGACACAGAAAGCTTTTATCGAGGTCAGCGGCAAAACTGAAAAACGCTCATTCAGCTACCGGGTTGGCATACCGGTGCGATAAGCTTCAGAGTATTGGCTGAAGGGTTGCAGACACCAGGGTTTTCTGCAGCCCTTTTTCATCGGCAAGAATCAGGCTGCCGTCGACTTCGAGGCGAACCGGCCTGCCAACCCATGCAGCAATACCGGGTTCGCTGACAAGAAATGATTTCTGCCAGAATTGCCGCGATCTTTCTGTGTAGAGGCGACAAAAGGCGGTCGCGGGCAGTGCAGCCACTTCATCGTAGGCCTGGCAGAAAAGTTTCAGAAGTCTTAGAGAACCTTGATTCTCAACAAACTCGGTAATGCCGGCCGACATGAGGTTATCTCTCTTAAGCGGTGAAATGTTGATTCCGACCCCGGTGACGATCCTTACCTGCCGGCCACAGGAGGTCGCTTCAGTCAGGATGCCGGCAAGTTTTCCGGTGCCGAACCATAAATCATTCGGCCATTTAAGCCACAAATCTGGCGGCGCACTCCCACAAAGCATTTCTAATGCTTTGAAAACTGCAATTCCGGCAATAATCGAAGGCGGAAAACCGCCCGGAGTGGTTTCATGCGAAAACGAAAACATCAGACACTGCGACTCATCGCTGAGCCAGCGTCGTTGAAACTGCCCACGACCGGAGGTCTGGCAGTCTGCGACCAGAAAGACCGGTTTGAAGGTCTCGCTCAACCAGTCACACTTCAAATCATCGTTTGTTGATCCGGTTTCAGTAACCCATCTGACCTGATGACTCCGGAAAAAACCAATTTTTCCGAGATGGCGCGCCAGGTCTTTCGATTCCGAAATTGGCATCAGGCTTTCCCTAATTGTTTCTTCAATTCGTTCATGACCGAAAAATCGGTTAAATCAGGCTGCAATGGTGTCACAGAAACAAAACCCTCCTTTACCGCAACCACATCGCATTCGGGGCTGTTGTCTCTGATTTCCGGCCAGCCTTGAATCCAGTAATAGGAACGCCCATTAGGGTCGACCCGATGATCATAAATTTCCCGGTAATCGACATGGCCGGCTCTGGTCAGCTTCATGCCGGCAATCTGCTGTGAAGGCAGAGATGGTACATTGATATTATATACTTTTGCAGCCGGCGCACCAAGAGCCAGAAACTGTTTTACGCACCTGGCACCCCACTCGGCGGCGACCGAATAGTCGGCATCGGCTTTATATGAGTCGAGCGATACGGCAAATGAGGTTATTCCCTTGAAAGCTCCTTCAAATGCGGCGGCAACGGTGCCGGAATAAAAGATGTCGACACACATGTTGGGGCCGCGATTAATGCCTGAAACTACCACATCTGGCCTGAAACCAAGAAGATTGGCAAGAGCGATCTTGGCACAGTCGGCCGGGGTGCCCGAAACCGCGAAGGCCCTTTCGACCGGGACCGGAAAAGTCACTTCCCTGACCCGCAACGGATGGGCAAGAGTGATTGAATTGCTTGCGGCACTTCGTTCAACATCAGGAGCCACCACGGTCACTTTTCCCAGGGCGTTCAAAGTATCGGCCAGTGCTACAATGCCTGGTGCGCTGATGCCATCGTCGTTACAAAGAAGAATCCGCATGGTACCTCCACTGTTTCAAACATGCTGCAAATCAGGTTATAAAAACGAAATTACTTGCGGCTGCCATCAAGTCATGATAAGATGTTCCAATTCTGTTTTCAAGGTTTTTTATGTTGAAAGGGCTGGCTATCTCACCGGGGTACGCCCTCGGAAAAATCTACTGTCTCAGGCATGTACAGCTTGAGAATATTGAAGGCAGTACGATATCCGGAGCCGAAGTCGACTTCGAGATTGACCGGTTCAAATCAGCCCTCGACCTGTCACGCAGCGAAATCGGCCAGCTTCTTGAACTGCCGCAGATTAAGAGCAGTCTGGAAATATCGAATATTTTTCAAGCTCATATGACCCTCATCGATGATCCCGATCTGCAGAAGGAAGTCACCAAGCGGATCAAGGAACAACTGCGCGATGTCCAGTCAGTCCTCAGCGGCGTCATAAAAGATTACAGCAATTTTTTCCGCAATCTTCCCGACCCGCAGTTCCAGGGGAAGGCGATTGACATCATGGATGTCGGCAAGCGGATCATCAAGAATTGTCAGCGCCGGAAATCAGGCCGCAACGATATCGAAGGCGATTCAGAAGGAATAATCATCGCTGCCGAGGACCTGACGCCATCTGAAATCGTCAGCTTCAATCCGGCACGAATTCGCGGCATCGCCATCGAGGAAGGAACGCCCACTTCGCATGCTTCGATTCTGGCTCGTTCACTTGGCATTCCGGCACTGATTCAGGTCAAAGACCTGATGAACAAAGTCCACAACGGCAATTTCGCCATTATCGACAGTCATAGCGGCCAGATTATCGTAAATCCAGATGAAAACCAGCGCCGGCATTATGCACGCGAACTGGAGCTCTATCGCGAAAAACAGCAAAGAATGCTGGAAATTCTTTCTGAACCCTCGGTAACCACAGATGGAATTACAGTGTCGCTGAAAGCCAACATCGGCCAGACTGCCGACATTGACACGGTCATCGCCAACCATGCAGCGGGAGTCGGTCTCTACAGAACCGAATTCGCCTACCTTACGCGAAGAACTTTTCCCACTGAAAATGAGCTTTTTGAAACCTATTCTTCGGTGGTTTCCAAGTTGGGTGATGCAAGCCTGGTCATTCGCACTATCGATATCGGCGGCGACAAGATATCGCATCTGATGGGCAATTCCCTCGAACGAAATCCTGAGCTTGGCTGGCGGGCAGTAAGAATGTCGCTCGACTGTGAAGAAGTTTTTTCGACACAACTGAGGGCCATTCTCAGGGTTGCCGCGCAGGCCCGCAAAGGCCAGGTGAGCATCCTGTTCCCGATGATTTCCAATCTCGAAGAACTGCGTAAAATCAAGGCTCTTCTCAGTCGCATGCACGAACAGCTCATCGAAAAGGGGCAGCCGGTTCCAGAAAACCTGCGTATCGGCATAATGGTTGAAATACCGTCTGTTGCGCTTCTGGCTGAAAAGTTTGCCCGTGAAGTCGACTTTTTTTCGATCGGCAGCAACGATCTGGTGCAGTATACCCTTGCAGTAGACCGCACCAACTCAAAAGTTTCACACCTTTATCAACCTGCAAATCCAGCAGTTATCAAGCTGATCAGTCAGGTCGTAAAAGTCAGCCACCAGCACAACGTCGGGATCAGCCTCTGCGGAGAAATGGCCGGGGATGTGCGCTATACCGTTCTTCTGCTCGGCATGGGTCTGCGGGAATTATCGATGAATGCCATTCTCATTCCCGCGGTAAAACAGGTCATCAGGAGCGTTTCCTTTGCCGAAGCAGAGCGCCTCATTGCGCCGGTGCTGAATCTTGATACCGCTGATGAGATCGAACACGCTCTCAGCAAAATCAACCAGAAACTTGGCATACAGTGAAAAAATCACGAGCAATCATACTGTCTCTCCTTCTTATTTCCTGCTTCTGCATAGCCTGCAACGCTGATTCTGGCACGGAAGCCCCAACCGTTCAGCAGACAGTTACCGCCCAGCAGGGAAACTTTCAGGTTCTGCCTGAAACTGCCGCTACACTTTCCGGAACCAGTCTCAATATAATGCTGGCACGCACCTATGAAGAGAAGGCATTGGGTCTGATGTATTACCCTTCCCTTGAAGAGAACCGTGGCATGCTCTTCGTCTACTCAGCTCCGAGGAGCATGTCGTTCTGGATGAAAAATACCATGATTCCACTCGATCTGATCTTCTTTTCACCTGATCTTGAAATTACCGAATGGATCAAGAACATGCAGCCTGGATACGGCAGCCCAGAAGTAACCCTGCCACGTTACAAATCAACCGGGCCGGCTCAATATGCTCTCGAACTCAATGCAGGCATGATCGACAAACTGGGCCTGAAAGTCGGAGACCGGCTGGATATTCCGCTCACTCTTCTTTATTCAGACTGATAATGCTACCAGGATCTATCGACAATCTTCTTCGTCTCGCCGGAATCGTCATTTCCGTAATTCTGGCCATCCAGCCATGGTTCATCGCCACCCGTTCCGAAGATCCTTTTCTGTTCAGCTCCTGGGCTATTTTTGCGGCCGGAACCATTGCAGTCTGCATTTTATCGGTTCTATTTCTTTTCTTCAGACCCCGTCGGGGTCAGATTGTTTTTCTCGGCAGTTTTCTTGTTTTTTTTGCCGCCGTTACGATTTCATCTCTGAATTCAGGGTTCAACAACAGCCTGCGAGGCTCGATACTGCTGATTACGGCGCTGCTGCTGGCGGCATTTCTGCGGCTTTCACTTCGCAAGCAGGATTCTCTTGCAATTGCAGGGCTGGTAGCCTTCAGCGGCGGGGCCATGGCCATATACAGTCTGCTGCAATTATCAGGTTATGATCTTCTGGCCTGGAATTCAGACTATCAGATGGTCGGCACTTTTTCGAACCCCAACTACCTCGGGGCTTTCCTGGTGGTTTCTTCCGTCATCACCTTCGGACTGATCGACACTCAGCCGTTTGGCCGCCGCGACCGGGTTGCTTTTTCAATACTTCTCGCCGTGCAGATTCTTGCATTACTGGCCGGTGCCCGCAGTGGTGTTCTGCTGACCCTGGCCGCTGCAATAATTCTCTACTTCACCCGCTTCTGGGAAGTCAGGCCCGGGAAAATGCTGCGGCGTTCGCCTCTGGTTGCCGGCCTGCTGCTGGCTGTCGTGGCTACGATCGCTCACGGTCTTGTTTTCATGGCGACCACAGATTATCCCTGGCAATCTCTCAGCAAAATGCCCCAGAAATATATGCCGGCGATCAGCCGTCTGGTTTTATGGCAGATGGGTTTCGGCATATTTCTCGACCACCCTGTTGCCGGGCTCGGCCCTGGCTCAATAGCGTATCTCATGCCGACCTACCGTCCGCCGCAGGGCTCGACGATCGGCATCAAACCCTTCAATGACGATCCCCATTCCGTGATCGTTTCGCTGCTTGCTGAGCTCGGTTTCTTCAGTCTCTGGGGAGCCTGCGGCATCATTGCCGCGATGTTTGGCTGTTACACCTGGAGAATCTCGAAAGATCATGGCACAGGGCGTCATAAGCAGGTCGAGGTGCCGGCAGGCGCTGATGCAGAGCAACCGGTTCCTGCAGTTCCTGATCAGATAGCCGCTGACGGAATGCCTGTCGAAGACAGCGGAGAATCCCGGGCGGCTGCAGCTGTTTTTCCCTGGAGCAGCACCTTTACAGGCCTGGTTATTGTTTTTCTTGGCTATAAAGCAGGTTTTATAAGTGCCCCGTGGTTTTTCTATCTGATTCCGGCATTAATGGCCTTCTTTGGAATATACAGCGTTTATCTTTCTGTTCCGGGCCATTTTGCAGAAGCGGACGGTCTTAACAAAGCCACCATGGTCGCCATGCTTGCTTTCATCTTCTACGGGCTTTTCAACAACAGCCTTTCAATTGTTCCCCTGTCAGCTTTCATGGTTCTGATTTTCGGTCTGCATTTTTCGTGCTGCCAGCGTGATCTTGTCTGGAAGCGGCAATTTCGGCTGACTTCGGTCATTTTTGCCGCCTTCCCGGTTGCTTATGTTTTCTGCGCCTACAATTTTCAGACTGCCCATCACCTTGAGCAGATAAACCTTTGGCAAGGGCAGCTGCAGCTGAATTCGAACCCGGCTGAAGCACAACAGGCCTTTGAAACTGCAATCAGGTCGAACTCCCAGTCTCTGAAAGCATATTATGGGCTGGCGATCAGTCTGGAAAAGCAGAATCGGACCGATGAAACACAGGAAGTGCTTAAAAGGTTAGATTCAATCGTTCCCAATGCCTTCAACACCCATTATGAACTCGCCAGAATCATGCTGGCGCGCAAACAGGTTCTTGAAGCTCACCGACATGCCCTTAAAAGCCTCGACTGGGATAAAGCACCTCGATCTTACGAGTTGCTCGGCACCATTCTCATGGTCGAAGGCCTTACCAGTGAAGCCGAAAAGGTATTCAGCGAAGGTCTGACCGTTTTTCCGGGCAATACCATCGAGCGCGAAGCATCAGACCGGATAAGGCTGAATCTGGCCGCAATGGCTTCAGAGCGCGGCGACTTCGGCAGAACCGGCATTCTGATCAGCCAGATTACCACCGACGTGAAGAAAGACGTAAACTGCATGTATATCAGTGGCATGCTGCTGGCGCGGGAAAAAAAGAATCAGGAAGCTCTGGCGGTATTTGAAAAGGCTCTGGCAGCTTACCCCGACCACCCGCGGTTAATGAATGCAATCGGATTCATTCTTTGCGAGCTGAACCAGGATATGGAACGAGCCGAAATGCTTCTCAAAAACTCCTACGACATGGTAAAAACCCGTAATCCCGTCGATCTTGCTGATCTGCTGATGGTAACCCACAGCCTCGGCAAACTCTACTGGAAACAGAACCGCATGAAAGAAGCGGAGGAACTGCTGAAGATCGCCTGGGAGCAGTCACCTGAAGACTGGCAAATGCTGCGCGAAGAGCGCCGCCTCGATTATGAGGATTTCTGTAAAGCTGCCGGAGTGCAAAAATGATCAGTATTCAGTTATCCGGGCTTCTGCTTGCCATATTTCTGCTCGTTGGCATTCTCGCCTTTTCCTGTCTGGTTCAGACCAGGCAAAAGAAGGCCTGCAACGAAGAAATCCATTCAGTCTTTTTCGAAAAGAACGATTTTCCATCCGTGATCATCGACCGTGAATTGAAGATATGCCTGGTCAACGAAAGCTTCCGCAATTTTTTCAGCAGTTTCACAACTCTGACCTCATTAAATGAAATACTCGACTGTTCGCCATTCTCAGAAACCTCAGGCCTGAAAAATTTGCTTCAAGACTACCAGACAACCGGCAAACTCCCCAATCGACCGCTGTTCATTGGCAAGGAAACGAATCAGGAAAACGCAAACTCAGTTGCTTACGTCATGGTGCGCAACCTGTCGATATCCAGGCCTGAACCGCGACAATACCTCATCATTTCTCTGATACATTCAGACTATATCAGATCGATTCTCGCAGAACTCACCAGGCAGATCGCTCTTTCAGAAAGCAACCTGAAGAAACTCGAAGAACTTGATAGGTTGAAGTCAGAGTTTCTGGCAACCTTGAGCCACGAACTGAAAACTCCCCTTGTTTCGATCAAAGGCTATCTCGATCTCATAGCCACCCAGAAAATGGGCCCGCTTACCGAAAAGCAGGAAAAGGCCATCAGAGTCTCACTTAGAAATACCTCACATCTTAACAATCTGATCTCTTCGATTCTCAATTTCGCCCGCATGGAAGCAGGCAAGCTGAAATTCGACCGCGTCAATCAAAAGATGACACCGCTGATCAACGATATAATCGACTCTTTGAAGCCACTGGCCGAAAGCCAGCACATTACTCTGGTTTCTGAAACCGCAGCGCAGATGCCTTCTGTATGTATCGACGGCGACCTGATGCATCGAGTTCTGTCGAACCTTATCGAGAACTCGATCAAATTCTCGCCGCCAGGTTCAACGGTAACCGTTCGCGCCCGGCAGTTGAATGAAGACCAGCTCCGGGTTGAAGTTGCAGACAGCGGCTGCGGCATTCCGGCCGACAAAATGGAATTCATCAAAGCGCCATTTTTTCAGGCTGATAAATCTGATACGCGCCCGACCGGCGGCCTGGGCCTTGGGCTCGCCATAGCCGAAAAGATTCTCATCGGGCACGGAACGACGTTGGACATCGAATCTTCAGAAGGAAAAGGCACGATCTGCAGTTTTGTTCTGCGCACCATAGTGGCGACAGCGCCTTAATCCGAATTATTCTTCCATTCCCGACCTGGCCATATTCAGCTCTTTGAGCTTCAGGTAAAGATTTTTCCGGTGCATACCGGCCATTCTCGCCGCTTCAGAAATATTCCCCGCAGATTTTTCAAGCAACCCTTCGAAATATTTCCTTTCGAAAGTCTTGATGAGAATATCTTTGGCTTCCTTGTATTGCATCGCCAGCATGCCCTCTTCGATGAATTTCTCGTTCTCGAGTTTCGATCTGAGATGAAAGCGACTGGAATCGTTCTGAAACACACTTTCGTCTTCAAGAATGATGACTTTTTCGATGAGATTCTGCAGTTCGCGGACGTTACCCGGCCAGCTGTACTGCATAAGCTTGCCCATAAACTGATCCGAGAACTGGTGCTGCTTGCGGTTCAGCTTTTCACAGTATTTATGGGCAAAAGCGTCGACCAGAGCGGGAATATCACCGAGGCGGTCGCGAAGGGGCGGCAGATGGATATTGATGACATTCAGTCGGTAAAAAAGGTCTTCACGAAAGGAGCCTTCGTTGATTCCTTGAATCAGATCACGGTTGGTGGCCGTTATCACTCTGGTATCGACGGAGATGGTCTGGTTGCCGCCGATTCTTTCAAATTCACGTTCCTGGAGAATGCGCAGAAGCTTTGTCTGAGTGGCCATGCTCATTTCGCCGATTTCATCGAGAAAAATAGTTCCCGAATCGGCGATTTCGAATTTGCCGAGGCGCCGATTCAAAGCGCCGGTGAAGGCGCCACGCTCGTATCCGAACAGTTCGCTTTCAATAAGGTTCTCGGGCAAGGCAGCACAATTAACCCTGATGAATGGACGACTCTTGCGCGGGCTGAGACTGTGCAGAGCGTTAGCGACCAGTTCTTTGCCCGTTCCTGATTCGCCAGTTATCAGAACCGTTACATCATTCGGCCCAACCCGCTCCACCAGATCATAGACTCTCTGCATACAGTCGCTGGAACCGATGAGAGTAGCCAGTCCTTCGCGCTGCTGCAACTGATCTTTGAGCTGCTGATTCTCGATGCGCAGATAACATTTTTCCAGAGCCCGCCGGACAGTCAGGCGCAGCTCATCATTGGAAAATGGCTTGGGCAGATAATCATAAGCCCCGCGTTTCATCGCCTCGACCGCAACGGTTTCTGAACCATAAGCAGTTATGATTATAACCAGGGTTTCAGGCTTCTCCCCCACCAGCTTTTCCAGCAAAACCATTCCTGAATCACCGGGCATGGTCAGATCGGTGATTACCAGATCGAAACCACCGTTTTTAAAGGTTTCCAGAGCTTCTTCAGCAGAGCGTGCCTTGCAGACCGCATAGCCTTCAGGTCGCAGCACCGCTTCGAGCGTATAGAGAACCGACTCTTCATCGTCAACGATCAGAATCCTGGGAATAATGCCTCTTTTTGTCAAAATTTTAGCCATTGCCAACTCCATCTGGAACGAAGAATCTGAATTCAGTCAGGCCAGGCCGCGAATCAAACTCGACCCTGCCTCCGTGCAATTCGGCAATCTTGCAGGTTATAGCCAGCCCAAGACCGGTTCCATTTGACTTGGTGGTGAAAAAGGGCTCGAATATTTTCGTTCTGATTGCTTCATCGATAACGGGCCCATCATTGCGAACGAAAATAACCGCGTGATTGCCAACTTTTTCGAGACCGATTTCGACATTGCCACCCTTGCCTGCCGCCTGATAAGCATTGAGTAGAATATTGAGAACCGCCTGCTTGATTTTTTCGGGGTCGATTGGCACCAGACAAGGGCTGACGGAAAAATTTTTCGTCAGTCTGATCTCATTTTTTGCGGCCTCGTAGCGCACCAGCAGCAGAAGTTCATCGATCAGGTCTGCGAGATTGCAGCTTTTGAGCGTAGCTTTTTCAGGCCGAACCAGACTTAAAAGCTCTGCAACGACTCTATTGAGGCGAAGAACCTCGCCAAGTATGACACTCGCATGTTCTTTCAGTGGCCCCTCGACCTCTTCGCTGATGATTTCGACCAGACTGCGAATTGCAACCAGCGGATTACGGATTTCATGAGCGACCGATGCCGCCAGACGGCCCATTACGGCCCATTTTTCATTCTCAAGCATCTGCTGTTCCATTTTTTTCTGAGCTGTGACATCTTCGAGCGACAGAACGCAACCCTTGACTCCGGTTTCTTCATGCAGGGGAAACAACTGCAGCATGATCTGCCGATGTGAAACACCGTCTTCATAAGGCAGAATCCTCTCGACCTTCTGGCTGGCGCTCCCTGAGCGGGCCATGGAATTAAACGTATCGACTTCAGCCGTCAGAGCAGCAGAAAAGGTCTTATCGGCAAGAGCGGCGCAAAAATCATCAAGCCCGGCGTTTACATAACTGCTGTCGCTGAGGCCAAAAATTGCGGCCATCTGATCGTTGGCCACAAGGAATCTGTTTTTGAAATCAAGAGCGGCAAGCCCCTGGGTGATGCTCATCAGAATGTTTTTCATTCGATGGTTCCATTCTGCCAGCTCTTCATAGAGAGATGCATTTTCTATGATTGCAGCCAGTACCGGCGCAATGGTCTCGAGAAAACGGCGCACGCCTTCCGAATAACCTGCGGAGTCATTTTTAGCCAGAAGCATTACGCCGTTCATCCTGTGGCCCGAAAGCAGAGGAATGCAGATAGCAGATAACCCTTCATGCTGACTTTCGGCGATATTTTTGCTGATAAAACAATTATTCACCATATTTTCAAAATATGTTTCAGCGGGAAAACGCTCGCCATGAATACTTACAACTCCCTCGAACCTGAGGTTACGCCGATTCTGCAGAACTATACGCCCTAAAGAACTGAATGAGAGGGTCTGAGCCTTTTCCAGAAATTTTTCAAGAATGACACTGAACTCAACATTCAGAGTTACTTTACGCATAAGCTCGTAGATTTCCCATAATTCCTGGAGCTTTTCATCATTGGCCCGGTTTCTGACAAGGTTTTCCTTGAAGGTTTCCTGCACCGTCAATGCCATGCGATTGAACGAATCGCCCAGATTTCTGAGTTCACCTGTGCCTTTGGCATTGACCCTAACAGAGTAGTCGCCACGACCAAACTCTTCGATTCCGTTCATGAGATCGGTCAAAGGCTCAAGAATGCTGTTAGAAGCTAAGATGGCAACCAGAAACCCCAGAATCATGCTGATAAACAGCAGCAGGGCAAAGTCACCGGCGCTGTCTCTTATGCGTTGCTGCCAGACAGCCGGAACTCCGACTCCGATTGCCCCGGCAACCTTATTATCAACTAATACGGGAAAAAACAGTTCACGATAGGTGTGCCCTGACCCGGTTCTGCTTTCACGTTCGCCAATGCTGTTAATATCAGGAAATCCGCCTGGCGGGACCCGGGGCTCATCGCCCCACTTTTTCCACCAGTTATTATCATAGACCGTCAGCTTTAGTTCAGCCGATATTCCCGATCTGCTGGCGAAAATATTGTCAAGAGCATCCGGTCGGCCGGAAATCAGGAATTCCTGCGCCGGCTTCTGCAGAACCTTTCCGGTGGATATGGCGTCATTCATCGTTTCTTCAGCCATGGCTATCCGCTCACGCGAAAAGCCGGCAACCGCAAGAAAGGCATTGGTTATGAAGATAAGTGTGCCGAAAAGAAAAATGAATCTGCCCTGCAGGGTCTTTGGAAACATTCTTTTGCCTCTAGAGAGGGATCCAGAAGGAAACTACCGTACCCGTACCCGGATCGGAAACAATATGAAACTCACCGCCGGCAAAGCGCACCCGTTCTTCCATACTGATCAAGCCAAGTTTTTTCAGGGTGCCGTATTTTCTTCTGGTGTCATTGACGTCAAAACCTTTTCCGTCATCTTTGATTACTACCGCCAGTCGATTCTTGACGCTGTCGAAATTGAGAAAAATGTGAACTGAAGTAGCTTCGGCATGTTTCACCGCATTGTTGGCCGCTTCCTGGATAACCCTGAAAACCGCCAGCTCACGGTCGCCACCAATTTTTTCGCGGGCACCTTCGACTTCAACGTATACCGAAACTCCGGTTCTGGCCTTGAAACCGCTGATAAACTGCTCGAGAGTCGGAATCAATCCAAGATCATCCAGCGCCATCGGCCGCAAATCGAAAATAAACCTGCGAATATCCTTGAGACTGCGAATTACCGAGTCTTTCAGATCCTGGAGTTCTGCAACCAGCTTCTGATCAGAACTGTGCTGTTCGATACAGTAATCGATACGCATCGTCAGACTGGCCAGTGTCTGAGCAGGCCCATCGTGAATTTCCCGGGAAATCCTTTTTCTTTCTTCTTCCTGGGCACCGATGATTCCGTCGGCCTGAGAACCGCCCCGGGTATCGTTACTGGCGCTCAAAAGACCATTTACCCGTCGAACAATATTATCGGCCTGCACCGACAGGCGTTCGAACATCAGCATGGTATTTTCGGGGCTCAGACGCGGGTCACCCTGCAAAGCCTGGCGCAGGTTGTCAAATGCGCTTTTTGCCATGGGCGCAATGCGCTGATTGAGCGCAGAAACAGCAAGAATGATGTTTTCAAGATCATCGAGCTTGTCGAACACAGATGCTCTTGCATCGGCAGGATTTTGAACGAGAAGAACCTGCTTTTGCAATGCCTCAAGGTTACTTCTAAAACTGGCCAGCTCCTGAGCGACCGCTTCAAATGATGATTCTGGCATATTTTTCGTTCCTATCTGGCAGACTTGATTCTGGCAATTTCGAGTTCAGCACGGCGCTTCAGGGCATATGAATCACCGCCGGCCTTGGCAATCTTCTCGAGCTCGGCAATTGCCTGCCCCGAATTACCATTGGCTTCAAGGCATCTGGCATAACGAATGCGGAGATCGACGCGGTGCGGACTCTTTTCCAGGGCCTGACGCAGATATTGCTCGCCCTTGGTGAAGTTACCGGTCGTTTCTGCCAGGCGGCCCAGGCGGGTCAGTGTCACTGCATCACGACGCCCCAGCTTGTAGGATCGCTCTACAGCGTCAAAAGCATCCTTGGGCATTGACAGCTTCTCGAAAATAACCCCGATCATATCATAGGTCTGGGCATCCCGACTGTGTTTGAGCACTTCAAGGTAATTTGGCAGAGCGGCTTCCCAGTTGCCACGCGAAAACTCGAAAGCGCCCTTCTTTCGGAATTCTTCAACCTTCCTGTCGAGCGTTTTCTTTTCAGGTTCCTGGGCAATCGCATCGCGAAAAACATCACTACCGGAATCTGTCTGCACTTCTGACGGTGACAGCCCGGATTTTCTGATCTGTTCGGCTATTTTCCTGTCAGGAGCGGCTGCAGAGCTTTCTTTCTTCGGTTTTTCAACCGCTTCGGATGCAGCTGCTGCAGAGAGAATTTCGGCCGGTTTTGCCGTCACCCGAACTTCCGGGCTGGAGACTTTCTCGTCTGGTTTCTTCTCAGCCATTTCAACTTTGGCTGGTGCGGTTCCGGCGATCACAGCCGGTGAAACGGCCGGGATTACTGCAACCTCAGGCACAACAGGCTTAGGGGTGGAAACTGGTGCTGCAACAGGGGCGGCAACAGGGGCGGCGGCAGTCACAAGCTGATTTGTAACAACTCCGGAAACCGGTGTGGAAGCATCTTCATCTGGTGCTGCAGGCATGAGCTCTGTTGGGGAAGGTTCGACCGACCCGGCTTCGAACAACACTTTTCCCGAAACCGGCAGGTCAACAGTCTCAGTAGTCTGCTTTTCGATGATTCGCCCTTCTCCCTTACCCTGTACGACAACTACGCTTTCGGGGGAACCGGCAAGTGTATTGCCCTGCAGGTTCTGCAACGCTTCGGTGTCATCGGGAGCCAGGCTGAGAATTCTCTGAAAATAGCGCCTTGCTTCACTCTGTCGCCCTGAAAGAGACAAAGCTCTGGCCAGCTGGCGATTGAAGTCGATATTCAGGGGTTCGAGCGCGAGAGCCTTTTCCAGCGGGGATACCGACTCAGGAAAAAGCTTGAGATCGAGGTATATCGAACCAAGCAGGAAATTTCCCCGAACGTTTTCGGGATCGCTGCGCAACCCTTTCATTATCGCCTGCGAGGCCTGTGCCAGTTCTGACCGGTCGTAAAGCAGCTTGCCGAGATTGAGCCATGCCTGCGTGTCGTCGGTATAGGTTTCAAGATAGCGCCTGAGATTGAGTTCGTAGGCAACCATGTTGTCGGCACGGAAAAACGAATTAAGAATGACCCGCCACTGGGCTTTATCTGGCTCATTGGCGCTTAGATCCTCTTCAAAAAGTCTTGCGGCTTCCTGATAATTCCCGACTTTCACCATTTCCATGCCCGACACAAAAGGTTCTGGAGCTTCTGCGACCGTGACAGCAGGAATCTCGGCAGGGGGTTGAACTACTGTTGGCATAGTTTCAGAGGCTTTAACGACCTCAGTTATCACGATGGCCGCCGGTTCGGATTTTGCCGCTGTAACAACCGTAACCGGAGACGGCCGGTTGTCGGCAGCAGCCGTCTTCGCTTCATCTCTTCCGATATCAGCCATGACGGCAAAATGGGTATGCGCTTCAGAACTGCTTTCGCCTCCGCGCTTATCAAGCCAGAGGCCGATAAGAATGAAGATCATCGCCATGCCAAGATAGATTTTCCATGACTGTCCTTGCATTTTCATGGCGCCAAAATCTGCAGTATAGACAACCTGGCCGGGTTCCAGATTCTCAGTTTCATCATCATCGCTGTCTTCTTCCTGCTCCGGCCCAGCGGGTTTCTCTGGTGAAACCTCGATTACATGGGCATCTTCATGCTGCGCTTCAACCTTTTCGGGTTCAGGAGATTTATCTGCCGCTGCATGGGTCAGAAGGGCTGTCGATTTTGAATGCTGGCCAATCAGACCGGCAGAATTCTTGATAACCGGCAGCAAAACCCGTTCTACCTCAAACCAGTCTCTGAAACTGCTGAAAAGCGACAGGTAATACGCATCTTTAATGTTGTAAATCCAGAGAAGAATGAATATCACCGAAAGAACGTAGGTGGCAATTACGATCAGGTGCGCACCCAGCAATGGAAAAACGGCATTGTAGATTATCCCGCCGTTATATGTGCTGACAGCGGCGAAAATCCCGCCAAAATACACGCTCATCAGCGCGATGCCTCGATCTATGTGCCCGGCATAAATCTGCCCGAGGCCCATGACAAAAAAGGACATCAGCGCGGCAGCACCTGGATTCCGGGTTGAACCCCTGAGATGCTCCCGTCGCAAATCCTCGACCCACTGACTGTTTTTTTCTTCTTTCAAGATACTTTACTCCAGCACATCGATGAGACAGCCGCTTTTGACCAGGCACAGCTTGACATTTCGCTGCAGGCAATGCTCAACAAGATCCGTCCGTTCGTAGTTGGCAATAATCATGCCGCGCAAATCGGCTGATTTGAACTGCCCACCCGTAACCGCACTGCCAAAAGAACCGGTATTGGCGCGAAGGTGATCCATCAGATCAAGAGCTTCGCTTATCTGGACTGGCTCAGGACTGTAGAGAATCTGCACCACCGTCAGCACACCTTTGCGGTCCTGGCAGAGAAGGTCGATGCGGCGCTTTCTTTCACCGGCAAGAGAAACGCTATAATTCTTGTGAATGATCCGCAATCCCTTTTCAAAAAGATTGATATGAGCGGCAGCCCAGGTCTCGAACTCGCGCTTTGAATTGAAAAAGCTGTTGGAAGTGAACTGCTCGAACAGCGATTCAATGATATTGACCTGTTCCTTGAGGCAGCGGTTTTCTTCCTGCATGGTGACGATACGTTCCCATAATTTCTTGTTTTCTTCGAGAAGAACTATCAGGCCTTTAACTTCGCCTTCATTGAATTCCCCGAGCGGTCGGGCGAGAAGCCTCGTGACAAGTGATCTCAATGGTGTCGTTCCATCGAGCTGGCTCTTTTCGAGATGCTCGTCGCGTTCGATCAGCAGAACCGGCGTTTCATGATGCTTCCACTTGATCAGGAGATCATCGCCAGGCGAAAAAACCCTGAGCAGATCGCCGATGATGATTTTGCGTTTCTCAAAATCCGGTGCCCGTCCATGCATTCGCTTGCCGCTGATTTCAATTTCAAAACCGTCTTTGATTGAGAAAAGTCGCTGATAAAGTTCGTCTTCCCTGGCAAACCATTTTAGATAACGGCCGCTGTATTCCTGGTGCGACAACCTCTTTTTAACCACCATTTTTTCCTGGGGTGCCAGAATCTGGCAGTTGACCACACCGCTGCGCTCGCGGGAACCGGTCAGAACAATTTCAGAGTCGGGGACAGCTATTGCAAGCATCTCGCCAATGAACAGACTTCTCTTGTCCCATTCGATAGAAAGATTGGCAATTTCGCGGCCATCGACCTGCATGTCGAAAACCAGACTCTGTGGAATCACAGCTTTAATTTCGGCATCCTGAGATTCTTCCCAGATTATTGCACCCTTGTCGATTTCTCTGGCCGTCAATTTTTTCCTGAATTCCGGCATTTCAGAAACTCCAGTTTAGAATTCTATTTTTCATATCATCTGCGACATTGCCCAGGCGCCCGATTATCGCGCGGGCACATTCTTCCAGCTTTTGCGCAAGCACCACCGTTATCGGTACCATTCCAGCGCCTTCCGGGACGGTAAAATCGAAACTGCTGTCGGGAATATCCTCGTTGAGCCTGTATTCAAGAACCTGCAACCGCCCGCGTTCTTCGCCCTGCTGGTTGTATTCGACAACCGTAGCAGGGAGATAATTACTGCTGGAGAAAACCATATCATAAAAACCAATATCGAAGACATTGCGAAACACTGCCTCCATTTTCGGATTGAAACGCAGATAATACATGGTTTCTCCTGAAGGCAGAACCTCGCATTTCAAAGGTTCGATCCTGAAGAATGAAAAGAGAGTTGTTCGCGTCAGGTTGGTGAAAAGCTTTTTCGGGTTAAACCAGGAAAAATATGAGGCGAAACTGCCGGTTTCCGAGAAGTGATAAAAGACTTCCCGGATCGAGGCCACATAAATCCAGAGCTTCTGGCCGTTAAAAAAGACGCGCACCGATTCATCGGCGAAAACAATCGAGAACTTGTCAGGGTTTTTTATCGAGAGGGTGACCTTTTTACTGGCGTCGGAATTCTGCATGGTAACTTCAGCAGCCATGGCGGTAATTTTCTCGGTTCTCTTTTCCATGTTGTCAAAAAGAGCTTCGGCAGTGAATGAGGCTGTCTCAGGTTCCGCGGCAATAACAGGAAAATTGCCTGCGGTCATCAGCAGAACCGTCAGAAGACAGAGCCAATAGAGTTGTCGCATTCAAACCACCCCGGCCGGTCGGATTGATTCAGTTACCCGCTGAAGCGCATTCCCCAGCTTCGCTGCCACCTGCTGCATCAATTCGTTATCTGCTCTGAGCTGAGCCGCATGCAGGCTGAAAAAGCTGAGCAGGCGACAGATGGCGGCTTCCGGAAGAATATCGCCGGGAAGAATTTTCTGTTCGAGAGCCTCCCGCAAAGGCAGATTTTCAGCAGTCAAATTGCAGTTCTGCCAGGCATGCAGCACTGCGAGTCGGGAAGCGGCGATGCCGGCAGACCATTCAAATTCGCGGCGTTCCTGGATTGTTTCAGCCAGGCAGGCGAGAGTCTTCAAACTCAGGCTAAGAACCACGGCAATATTATCAGCAAGAACAACTCCGGGGATTGCCGCATATACTGACAATCTGCCACATTCGACGCCCGCGAGATGAATTTTCCAGCCAACCCCCTGTTCGACCGGCAGAAATTTCCGGCGCGGATCGGCAGATATGGAGAAAACAGCATTGCAATTATCAGGGAACAACTCTTTCTGAATTTCGGCAAGAAATCCAGTCACACAGCTGAGAAAATCCTGGGTATGGAGACCTGTAAACCAGAAAAGGTCTGGACAGCAGAGAGAACGGTCGACAAGAAAGTCTGCGGCAGCTTCAGGAATCTGAAAAGTGAAGCAGCTGCCGACTCCGCGGTCGGCAATCGACATATAAATATCGGGATGACACCATGGCTCTGCCAGTGGCGCAGGAAGGGCCGGCAATTCGATAACAGAGCGGTTCGCAAAGACTCTGCGAAACAATTCTGTCAGTTTCAGCAAATACACCCGTTTTCTCCGTTCAACCCTGTCGATTTTTTACGAATCGTCTGGTATTATACAGTATCTTGAACCTGTTAACAAACTCAAATTAGCAAAAGATAGGGGCGCAGATGATCTGCCAGGCAAATTTCGACCAGGAAATAATTGAACGCAAGAGGGCCGCCATGCTGGTTTTCACAGCCGAATGGTGCCGGCCGTGCGGATTACAGAAACCGCTGGTGCAAAAGCTTGCCGGCAGTTTCGGCGATAACATTCTCATTGAAACCATAGATGTCGATCAACATCCTGAACTGGCCGAGCGCCTGCAGGTCAGAACCCTGCCCGCAACCCTTCTTTATGCCGATGGCGAGCTGGTCGAGCATCTGCATGGTTACCAGGCTGAGGACTTTCTTACTGCTTACTTGAAACACATCATGCAGCATCTGAAAAAGTCAGAAACAGAGAAAATCAGCTCCTGAGGCCATGATCACTTTTCACAGACTCTGAAACGCTCTATTTTTGTGGGCAAACCGGATGCAGCGATCTCGACGGCAAGACCTTCGACTTTTCCCGGCGGCGGCGCACAGAGAAATTTGTCCGAAAACCCGCTGATGAAACGCCCTGTAACTGTCTGGCGGTCGACACCGATAACTCCATCAACTGCACCGGTCATGCCGATATCAGTCATAACAGCGGTCTCGCCACCGGGAAGCAGGCGCTCGTCAGAGGTCTGCACGTGGGTATGAGTGCCGAACGCAACCCGGGCCCGGCCGTTCACATGCCAGAAAAACGCAAGTTTTTCAGAGGTAGCCTCGGCATGAAAATCTACCACCAGAGGGATACCGGCCGGCAACCCTGCAAACAGCCGGTCAAAAGCCGCAAATGGACAATCAGCCGCTTCCATGAACACCCGGCCGGCAAGGTTCATCACCGCAAGGTCAGGCACGCCGGCTTTGCGAAAAACCCTCACCCCTGAACCGGCGCCGGCTGCCGTTATATTGTCTGGTCTGAGAATGAAATCACTCTTTGTAAGCAATTCTGGCCAGTCGGAGCGGGAAAAAATATGATTGCCGGTCGTAATTATGTCAACCCCAAGAGCTTTGATACCATTGGCGTGTTTAGCCGACAGACCGTTGCCGGCCGTGACGTTTTCGCCGTTAGCGATAACCCAGTCAGGCCGGAAACGTTCGCGCAGACCGGGCAGAAGATGCTGCAGGGCATCGCGCCCGGTTTTGCCGTAAATATCGCCGATCATGAGAATATTCATCTTGCTGCACCCAGTAAAACTGCCCCGTGATCTTGCGACCACGGGGCAGAAATCATCTCGGAAACGATGTCAATGCGCGACTTCGACGCTTCTGGTCTCACGAATCAGAACAACCTTGACCTGACCCGGGTATTCCATGTCGCTTTCGATCTTCTTGACGATATCACGGCAAACCTTCGGGGCGGCAATGTCATCGATTTCTTCAGGGCTGACAAGAACCCTGATTTCGCGACCGGCCTGGATGGCGTAAGCAGAAGATACGCCCTTGAAACTCCTGGCAATGGTTTCAAGATCGACGAGACGCTTGATATAAGCTTCAAGCGATTCGCTTCTTGCTCCGCGCCGTGAAGCCGAAATTGCATCAGCCGCGGCAATCAGTACCGCTTCAGGAGTTTCGAACGGCACGTCTTCATGATGTGCGGCGATCGCATTGACTACTTTTGGCG
Source organism: uncultured bacterium (assembly GCA_964474705.1). Taxonomy (GTDB): domain Bacteria; phylum Muiribacteriota; class Ozemobacteria; order Ozemobacterales; family Ozemobacteraceae; genus Rifleibacterium. The sequence continues at coordinate 16,758 of CAYYUI010000033.1, read as the reverse complement.
ATTCCTGATATTTGCGGGCAAAATCAGCACCCAGTTTGGCGTGATTACCTTCGTCACTTTCAATGACCTTGCCGATGTCATGCAGCAAACCGGCCCGGCGGGCCAGCTGAATGTCAGCACCTATTTCGGCAGCCAGATTGCTGGCGAGGTTGGCAACTTCAATCGAATGCTGCAGAACGTTCTGGCCGTAGGAAGTTCGATAGTTCAGGCGGCCGACGATTTCGACCAGCTCCTGATGGATGCTCTGGATGCCGAGAGCCAGCATTGTCTGTTCGCCGGCTTCCTTGATGCGCAGATGCACTTCCTTCTGGGCTTTTTCATACATTTCTTCGATCTTTGCGGGGTGAATACGGCCGTCGAGAGTCAGATTCTCGAGGGTGACCCGGGCAACTTCACGTTTGATCGGATCGAACGAAGAAAGGACAACGGCTTCAGGAGTGTCGTCGATAATGACGTCGACGCCGGTAAGGTTTTCAAAAGTGCGAATATTGCGGCCTTCGCGACCGATGATGCGACCCTTCATCTCTTCGCTTGGCAATTCAACGACGGTCACGATCGGGTCGATCGTATGGTCGGTGGCGCAGCGTTGAATAGAAGTGGCGAGTACCTCACGCGACTTTTTGTCGGCGGAAGATTTAATCTTCTGTTCGGCTTCGTTGACCTTGAGAGCAATTTCATACTGCAGCTCATCCTCAATCTTTTTCATGAGCTGTTCGCGAGCCTGCTCGGGAGTAAGGCCGGCGACTCTCTCGAGTTCTTTCTTCTGCTGTTCAAGAAGATCGACGCTGTCTTTTTTCAGCTTGTCGAGCTCGCTTTCCTTTTCGCGCAACATGTCGGCGCGCTTTTCAAGGTTATCAGCACGAGCATCGACCTTTTCGAGACGACTGGTAAGGTGTGATTCGAGTTTTTCGATTTCCTGACGACGTTTCTGCAGTTCGCGATCGGCGTTCTTCTTGTCGTTCAGTTCCTTTTCCCGAATTTCCTTGGCTTTCTTCTGGGCTTTTTGCAGTTCATTCTGCGCAGAAGCGCGGGCTTCATCAAGAATTTCCTTTTCCTGCTTTCTTGCAGATGCAAGAATACTGTCACCATTCTTTTCGGTCTGGTGCTTAAAGGCGAAATAAGCGATGAGGGCACCCACACCTGCGAATATAAGGTACAACAGGTATTGCATGGTTCCTCCGTTGGAATCAGGTGGTATTTTTTCTGACAACCCCTTAAGGGCTGTCAAGGACGGTTTCTGCATGAATTTAAAGTTTTTCCTGGTGAATTTTTACACCGAATTCTTTTTTAAGTTCAGCAACATAGGCTTCGAAAGCTTCTCTCTGCTTCTGGGGCAGAAGATGGCCGCGAATCTGTTCTTTGACTTCTTCCAGCTTTCTGTTGCCGGCGGGCTGGCGTTCGTCGACTCTGATCAGGTGATAACCGAACTGGGTTTTCACCGGGCCGATGATTTTGTTGATTTCAGCAGTTTTGCAGGCCTGGTCGAATTCGGGAACCATCTGGCCTTCGCCGAATGCGCCCAGATCGCCGCCTTCTTTGCCTGAAGGACAGGTCGATTTTTCGCGGGCGAGATCGGAAAATTTGGTCGGTTCTTTTTCGAGAACGGCAAGCAGTTCTTTGGCTTCAGCTTCTTCCTTGACCAGAATGTGGTGAGCTTTGATCTGGGCAGGAACGGCAAACTGGGCGAGATTCTTCTGATAGAATTCTTCGATGGCCTTGTCATCGATCTGAATGCCGTCAAGCTTGTCTGACAGCAGTTTGTGAATCATGGTGCGGCGGGCAACGTCACTGACGACATCCGGGAACTGCTGCGAAAGAGCGGCAAAGTTCTTTTCGGCACTTGCCGAAGCAAGATATCTGGCATAGAAGCGTTCAAGAAAGTCGTTCAAGCCTTCGCCGCCAAGAATCTGCGGTCTGATGAAAGCTGGAATCTGCTGCAGTTCTGCATCGAGTTCAGCAACTTTAACTTCTTTGTCACCGATTTTGAAAAGAACTGTCTCTTTTTCGGCATCGGTAAGGGTTTCTTTGCGCAGCGATTCTGCTGCCGAAGCGTTCAGTTCAAAAGGAACTTCCTTTTTGATCTTTTCGAGTTCGGCCTTATAAGCTTCCTGCTGTTTCTGATTGAGCAGTTCGCGGCGAATCTGGGCCGAAACTGCGTCGAAAGGCTTGATTCCGCCTTCTTTCTTTTCAGTGTATTTTACGAGAGCAAAATTGTCTTCTTCGAGTTTGATCGGACCAGATACTTCGTCAGCTTTCAAAGCTTTGAGCGCGCCGGCAAGTTCAGGGTCGATCTGATTTTCTGCGACAAAACCCTTGTCGCCGCCGTTACTTTTAGCGTCATCAGAAGATTCAGCCTTGGCAAGTTCAACGAAAGATTTGCCGCCATCGAGCTGCTTCTTGAGGTCTGCTGCTTTTTCGGCACCTTTGGCGGTTATCTGGAACATATGAAACTGAACCGGTTCAGCATAATTCGTCTGGTTTTTATCGTAAGCAGCTTTAACATCTTCATCTTTAACTTCAACGGCGCTCACGGTTTTGTTCATGCTTTCCGCAGCCAGCCTGAAAGTGGCCATTTCCTTGAAATTCTTGTCAAAGTCGGGCCCTTTGTTAAGACCAAGCTGTTCGGCTTTTTTCTGCAGCAGATTGACTTCAACCATCTGAGTGAGGAATTCCTGGCGGCCATCAGGGGTCGCAAATCTGGCGACCTGTTCAGGCTTGGAATTAGCTACGACGGCAGTCAGTTCTTTATCATAACTGGCACGGGTAACCTTGTCAGTGCCGATTTCGGCGAGAACATCATCGGGGCTGCCGGAAGCGACCGGGACTGCAGGAGCAGTCTGAGCGGAAACCGTAGCGGCCGTCGCGTTGGCAGATGGTTCCTGGGCAGTAACAGGAGCGACTAACGTCGCGAAAAGAAAAAGAAAAATAAACAAAGCGCCTTGGCGCTGCTGTTTCAGATGCATATTGCCTCCACTGGAATTTAAATGCGGAAAGATTATAGCATTGTAAAAATGCAAATTCAATCAAAGTAAAGGCAAAAATGAAGCCGCCGGTCAACACTGGTTAACCGGCGGCTTTTTACTCCAAGAATTCAGTTTACATGACGCGCACAAAGACCAGACCATCGAAGAACAGAGTTGCACTGCCGCCCGCTCCTGCGGTGATGGCGGTCAGATCGATATCGATACCGGAAAGACCGGCATTGATCTGAATCTGGCCCAGCGACAGAGCAGTTCTGGTTTTGTTGATCGAACTGTAAGCGCTGATGTCCTTTTCAAGCAGAGTCGCGTTCAGAACGCCGTTTTCCCGGATCGATACACGCCAGTTGCCGCTGGTAGTGTGCGGGTAATAATAGGCATAGACATTGTAGCGGTAGGCCCCGGTACCTTGCGGCGCCGGAAGTCGGAAATAGTCTGACGAGAAAAGGTTGCCGCTGCCATATCTGAACTGGTCGCCGCTGCCAGGCACTCCGACTGTCGAAGGAACCAGCAGAGCGACGCCGGCTCCCGAATAATAGTCGACTTTCGGGTAGTCTTTCGAACTATAAACAACGTAAAAGTGGTTCAGATTGTCGTTTGCCTGGTCGTCGAATTCCCAGTTCGGGTTTTCACCCTCGAGAATGGCCACGAACATGCCGCCCGGGTATGCTTTCACATAGGGGCTGAGTTCACTTTCCTTACCAGAAGAGCTGACCGCAGAAACCTTGAAGAAATAAGGCACGCCAAATTCAAGTTTGAGGCCCTTCTTGTCGGGATTCTGATTGTATGAACTCGGATAAGCGTTGATTACATAGGCCGATGCTTCATTCCACTGAGGCTGACCGGTCAGCATCTTGGTGTAGCCGCCGTCGGCAACGGTCGAGAAGTAGACGTTATAGCTGACTGCGTTGCGGCTTGAATCCCAGGCGAGTTTGATTCCAGATTCAGTAGCACTTGACGACCATGCTTTGACATTGGCTGGAACAGCTGGAATATCAGCATCGGAAGCCTGAGTGGTAATCGAACTCATTTTGCTGATGTTGCCGTTGCGGTCGAGAACTCTCAGAGCAAAAAGATTGTAGGCAGTGCCATTGATATCCTTGAAGCTCTGGGTCAGATTGGCAGTGCCGTTATCTTCAACGATGCCGATCAGTGAGAACAGGCCATCGTTTGAATTGGCACGGAAAATCAGATAGCAGTCGAGGTCAAGAGTCGGGTTCTGACCCTGAAAGATATTCGAACCATCTTCGTTAACCGTCGGTTTGCTCCAGCTGATGACCGGGTCGACGTCATTACTGACCGAAAGCCCATAAGGAGAGGTCGGAATCGTGTCGTCGCCAGATTTGAGGGTTACCTGAACCGGGTCAGAGTTTTCGCTTTCGGTATAGTTTTCGTTGAAAGATCTGACAATGTAAGTATACTGTTCTGCAGACGACTTGCTGATAGATGAATCAACAAAACCCGGTGTATCCTGGGGCACTGAAGACACCCAGGTCACGCCGCCGGCGCTGGTGCTGAGACCGCGATAAATATTATAGCCTTTTATATTACTGGAGGTTACTTTGTCCCAGGCAACGTAAACTGCTTCGGTAGAAGCTCTTGCCTTGATGTTGACGACCCTGGGAGGTCTTTCTTCCGAAGGCAGACCGGCCCGAATCTGAATTGCATTGGTGCGGGACAGATCGGATTCTTTGCCCTGCGTATCGAAGGCAGAGATCTTGTAAAAATAATACTGGTCATTGACCAGACTATTCTGCTGATCGTTGTCGAGATATGAAGGCGCCGCCTGATTGCCGATGGTGGCGATCAGAGTAAAAGGCCCGCCCGAACTCGTCGACCGGTAGAGCTTGTAGCCGACCAGGTCGGCTTCAGTGTTCGCCGACCAGTTGATCAGACAGGCACGCTCTCTGCCGACCCCGGTAACATTCTGCGGAATGTTTGGAGCTTCATAGTCGGTAAGCCCCGGATCCTTCTTCGTTCCAGTGGTGCAGCCGAACAAGGTGAAAATCATGAGCAGCAAGGCAACTGCCATGAAGTTTCGCCCGGTCTTTCTGGGCACAACTTTTTTCCACATAAAGTAATCTCCTTTACAGAGCAACTTGACAAAATTTCATATTTATCATCGTCACGGGCGAAGAAAGTAATTAGCTTTTAATTACCGGCACCGCACCACGAAAGAAAACATACTGCCGTTCCGCTGCCGCTGACGCCTGAACGAGAAATATTCCTTCCTGCGACAGAATGTGCATTCGTCATGATCGATGATATTGGCATCCTCGATCCCCGCCTGTCGCAACTGCCATCGGTTCAGGGCCCGCAAATCCAGATGCCACTTGCCACGTCGCTCGAAGAACCTGGCCCATTGCGGATCTGCTTCGGTGAACTGAGCAAAAACCTCGTCGCCCATTTCCAGGCAGCACTGACCGATGCATGGGCCGATCAGAGCTCTTAAAGCACTTCCGGCAATGCCATGTTCTCTGGAAAAAGCCGCAACCGCTTTTTCGGCGATATTGAGACAGGTGCTGCGCCATCCGGCATGAATCGCGGCAATCGCAGTGTCAGAATAGATGATCAACGGCAGACAGTCTGCAGAAAAGACTCCGACGGGCCGTTCAGTCTGCCCGGTTATCAGGCCATCGGCGTCTCCTGCCAGAAACGTCACGGTCTGGCCATCAACAGGCATCACCCTGTCCTGATGCACCTGATGTGCGTAGGTTGGCAGCGCAAAACCGCATTCTCTGACGATCGGCAGGGCTTTCCATATCTGCTCAACCCGATCGTTCTCCATGTTGTAAAAAGAAAGATCGCCGTCGCCGGCGTCTGAAAAACAGGCAATTACCTTGTTATCCCTGAAAACTTTCATTGTGTTTCAATAATCCGGTGCCAGTGATGCGAGCATCTTTTCTGCAAGTTCATCGACGGCATCCCGCCGGCTGGAAACTTCTTTGACCATTTTAAGAGTGCGAACCGCATCGTCAGGTCTGCCTTTTCTGGCATACAGCGATGCCAGAACCACATAGGCTTCTTTGAGAGTCCGGTCGAGAGCGATCGCCTTTTTGCTTTTGTCGTAAGCTTCCTGGTAACGGCCCTGGTTGTAGCAGAGAAGAGCCATATCCTTGTGAACTTCAGCATTTTCGGGATCGAGATTCAGCGCTTTGTTGAACTCGGTTTCGGCAAGAGCATACTGACCCGATCTGAAGAAATCCTTGCCCATATCACGGTGGGTCTCGGCTTTCTGGGTGCTTTTTTCTTCCATCTGTTTGCGAACCCTGAGAAGCAGATTGCGGGCCTGCCTCGACACCATGGTCGTTTCAGGAGCGTTGTTGATGATGTAGTTCAATTCATTGGCGGCTTCTGAAATAAGACCGCGGTCGAGATAAGATTTGCTCAATGAATATTTGCGTTCCATTTCCCGTTCCTGGCCAATGGTTATCTCTCTTGGCGCGGCTGACATCCTGACTGATGAAGCAGAATATGACGAGGCAACGGTATTCGTATCACGTTCGTTCCTGGCTGCGATGCTTGCGCGACTGAAAGCATCCGGAACCGGAGCGACCGGAACCGGAGTCATCGCCATCGATTCATAAGCAGCAAGGGGTTTTTCGGCGACACTTACAGGAGTAAAGCTGGTATTGCTTTCAATCGGGGTTGCGGCCACATTGTAGGCAGCGCCAAGCGAACCGGATTTTCCCTTGCGGTCGAGGAATTCCTGCAGTTTTGAGCTGCCCTGCATCTTTTTGACATTGCTGAAATAGAACTTCTTCGATTCGGTGGTGAGGTTTTTCACTTTGCGTTCAAGGTGCTTTTTGATTGGGTCTGACTCAGGAGCTTTTGCAAGCGCCTGTCGATAGACATGCAGTGCCTTGGCATCTTCCTTGAGTTTTTCATAGCAGTCTGCCAGCGGCACATAGGCCTTCAGATAATTTGGATTCAGCTGAATGGCGTTGCGGAAGTGCCCGGCGGCGACACTGAAATTTCCGGCCGAGAATTCGACCAGACCAAGATTGAAATATGACTTGAAGAAACCCGGTTCGAGTCTTATCGCAGCAGTAAAATGGCTGCTGGCTTCCTGATGACGACCGGCCTTGTAAAGCGCCCAGCCCAGGGAATCCTGAAAACTTGCCGAGTTCGGCTGCAGCTCTACGGCGCGCTGACAAAGGGCAACGGCTTTCGCCGGCTCGGTTCCGGAAGTTGCGAGCAGATAACCGAGATTGTTCAAAGCCGACGGATAATCCGGCTTGAGGTTCAGAGCCCGCTCATAGGCTCTGGCGGCGTTGCGCAGGTCACCCGTCTTCTCGAACGCGAAGCCCAGGTTGTGAAAAGCTTCGGCGATGTCGGGCCGCAATTTCACCGCCCTGGTCAGATCAGTGACCGCTTCAACATAGTTGCGTTCCTGCAGCTTCCCGGTTCCGCGCACATAAAGTTTCATGCCTTCATCCTGATAGCCTGGCAAAGCATCGAATGAAAGGGGAAAAGCAGGAACAGTCAGAAAAAGCACCAGAATTCCGGTAAATACAAGCCTTTTCATGATATGCCTCCTGATTGCTGGCAACAATTTATAGTTTTTCCCTATGACTATCGGCACAATGAATCATTACCAGCAACATTTTTTAACCAATTGCACCGACAGCCAGGTACGTGTATTCTGGCAGCTGAATCTGAATTATCTGGCAGGGAGGAACACATGCAGAACAAAAAAACCAGGATCGTCGCCACCCTTGGTCCGGCCTCCGCATCGATTGAAACGATAGAGCAGCTGATTCTGGCCGGGGTCAACGTTTTTCGCCTCAACTTTTCGCACGGCACCCACGACAGCCACCGCACCGCCATAGAGCTGATCCGCAAGGCTTCAGAAAAGACCTGCAGATATGTCGCAATTCTCGGCGATCTGTGCGGCCCAAAGATCCGCATCGGCAAATTTCCCGGTGGGCCGGTCGAATTGAAGAGCGGCGATATGTTTTTCCTCAGCGAAAATCCAGATGAACCTGGAACCCGTGAAGGAATCGGCACCTCATACCCTTACCTCACCAAGGACCTGCACCCGGGCAGCACCCTGCTCCTCGATGACGGCAATCTGACTCTCGAAGCTGTCAGCATCGACAAAAACCGCATCAACTGCAGGGTTTTGGATGGAGGCATTTTAAAAGACAAAAAAGGTCTGAGCATGCCTGGCGCTTCTCTGAGCATCGAAACGATCACAGCCAAAGATCGTGAAGACCTTAAGTTCATGATCGAGCAGGAACTGGACTTCGTAGCCCTGAGCTTTGTCAGAAAGGCCAGAGACCTTATCGAACTGCAGAAACTCATTGGCGCAAGCCCTCTGCGCATCATCGCCAAAATCGAAAAACCCGAAGCCCTTGACGAAATAGATCGTATTCTCGACTATTGCGAAGGCATCATGATCGCCCGCGGCGATCTGGGCGTCGAAATGCCGATTCAGAAAGTGCCGGCCATCCAGAGACAGCTGCTTGAAAAGTGTGGGCGGCGCGGCAAAACCGTCATCACTGCAACCCAGATGCTTGAATCGATGATCGAATGCCAGCGCCCGACCCGGGCAGAGACTACCGACGTTTTCAACGCCATTATCGAAGGCTCGGATGCCGTGATGCTTTCTGGTGAAACCGCTGCCGGCAAATACCCGGTCGAAGCGGTCAAAATGATGGCAGCAATCGCTGAAGAAGCCGAAAAGATCAACCATGGCAATACCGAACGCATCAACAACCTGTTGCCTGAAGTCGGCAACGAGATTGAAGAAGTCATGGCGCATTCAGCATGCGAGGCCGCCATGAATGCTGATGCCAAAGCGATCGTTCCGTTCACGCACAGCGGCAATACTGCACTGCACATATCGAAATATCACCCGCCGACGCCGGTCATCGCCCTGACACCCCGCGAAACGACCTGTAGACGCCTGGCACTTAGCTGGGGCGTTACCCCGTTGATCGTCAAAGATATGCGTAATACCGATGAAATGATCGAAATGTCTGAAAAGACCCTTAAAGACCTCGGAATCGTCAAGCCTGGTGATGTAATTGTCATAGTTGCCGGCGTTCCGCTCGGAGTTAAAGGCAATACCAATCTGATGAAACTTCATCGGATCAAATGATCCGAAACAGAGAAACCGCAGCTGCAGCTGCGGTTTCTGTTTAAATCTAAATTACCGGCACACTACTATACTTATTCTTTGCGCTCTTCTTCGTCTTTCACGAAATAGTAGCCGCACTTGTCGCGGGTATGCGGGAACATATCCTCTTCACAGTAGGGATAAATCTTACAGACATCCGGCTTGGTTTCGTGAATGCGGCAGAGCTGCATGCCATCTCTTTCGTAGAGAAACGGGCAAGGGAAGGAAGATTTGCAGCAGGCGCCACAGCCAAGACATTCGCCACGGCGCTTTTTCAGCCCCTCTTCAATGACGTGCTTTTTCAGCAGCATCAGATAGCGACGCTTAACCTGCATCTTGAACGAAGTTATAACTTTTTTATAAACTTTCTGCATCTTGCACTCCCACAAACAAAACAGGGTAATTGATTATAATTCCCCAGGCCACCCAGGTCAACTTTTCCATTTTTTTCAGGGCAAACCTCAATTTTCCCCTATTTGAAGCGGATCAAGTAAGTCAGTCGTTGCAGTCGTTTCCGCCATCCGGGCTCATGCAGCCTGGTGCCTCCCGGCAAAACCTCAGGTTTAAGCGGCTGACCCGCCTAAACTCTCATGGAAAATTTCTAAGCAGGTGTTTGCCATGACTATTATGCCAGGGAAAGGTGTTTCAGAGTTTGAAGAAGCCACGGATGCGCCTGAGGAGAGCAGCTTTGGCCGCGCTTTCATCGACCTGTTTCTGACTGGCCGCCAGTTTGCTTTCATGATGATCGGCGACCATCTGAACATTTTTACTGCTTCTTTCCGCGAGTGTCCGGCTCAATGTTTCGGCAAGCTGGCTGTCTTCACCGAGGAGTCGCCCCATGGTGTCGCGGTTGAGTTTCAGCAGGCGGATTTCCGTTTTGGCCACAACTGATGCCGCACGCTTTTCTCCGGTCAACAGTGACATTTCACCAAAAAATTCACCTTCACCAAGCTCTGCAACGGGTTTTTGACCGGCACTGGCAACGAACACCTGCACCCGGCCACGGTCTATAATGAATAAATCTGTATCAAAAGAACCCTCAGTGACGACATGCTCACCGGTTTCATACCAGCACTCTTCCAGTCTTTCCGCCACCAGGGTCTGCAGTTTCTGATCGAGGGCTGCGATAAAATCGATGCCGGAAATCAGATTGAGACGATGTTCGATAACCTTGGTACGGTCATCCTGCTCATGATGGACAAAGACATCGCGAATGGGAAATGGTATGGACAGGCCTTCACGTTTCAGCCGGTACCAGATGCGCGAAGCCAGATTGCTGCGCACCCGGCTTGAACCTGCTTCGTTGGTGGTATAAAACCTGACCTTATAGTCAATCGCCGACTCGCCGAAATTGACCAGAGTTATCACCGGTGCCGGCCGCTGCATGATCTCTTCGACTTCCCGAGCTGCTGAAGCCAGAATTCTCCTGATCCTTTCGGGTGAAACATCATAGGGCAAACCCACTGTCAATTCATGGAACATCGCTCCCGATGAATCTGAAAAATTGATGATCTCATTTTTCGATATCTGGTTGTTCGGAATAATTACCAGGCCCGAATTTGCCTGCCGCAACGTTGTCGCCCGCCAGTTCGATTCTTCGACCCGACCGGAAAAGCCATTGATCGAGATCCAGTCACCGATGCGGAACGGCGGCGAAATATGCACCGAAAGGCCGGCGAAGAGGTTGCCGAGAACATCCTGCAGCGCAAGACCGAGAACCATGGTAAAAACGGCCGAAGTCGTCAACAGCGGCGTGATATCGATTTTATAGGTATTGGAAAGAAACGAAAGAATCAGAATTAAATAAACAAGACCTTTGAGCAGCTGTCTGAAGATACTGGGAAATTCCTGACCGGCCTTGCGACGCGAATAACTTCTCAACGCTCCAAAAAAGAGAACTTCTCCGACAAGCAGAACCAGGGAGGCGTTCAGCAGAAGCTGAGACAGCGCAAAAACTTCCGGACGGTAAAAATCGAAATCTCTGACCCGGCAGTAAATGTAAAATGGCAGCGAAACTGCCAGGAGATAGCCCGGCATTTCCACGGCGGCACTGAATGTACTTTCGCTCGAACCGGCACGACGCGCCATATAATGCATGAAGGTTCGCCATCCGACGAACAGAACCAGCAGTAGAACGAAGAAACTACCTTCAGCCAGCACAAACGGAATAATTTCCTGCAACCAGGCCAAGCTTTTACCTCACAACGACTCGAATGACTTATCGCATTTATCGACCTGTTTTCCTCATATCGTTAGAAGGTTTGGCATACTTTAGTTCTGCCCTTACAGTTAATTAGATATTGCCGGCCGAGCGGTCCGTGTTCCCCTGGCTGACGATTCGTCAGGCGCTGGGGGGCATTAATTCGCGAGTGTTTGCGTCAATTCTGGCTGCCTCACAAGTCATCTGCGGGGAATCACGACCCGCTTTCCGGCAAATTTCAATGCCATGAATACGTCTTGTGATGTATTGCCGGTCGAGTGGTCCGTGTTCCCCTGGCTGACGATTCGTCAGGCGCTGGTGGGCAGTAATTCGCGAGTATTTGTATCGATTCTGGCTGCCTCACAAGTCATCTGCGGGGAATCACGGCCCGCTCTCCGGCAACTTTATAATGCAATGAATACACCTTGTGAGATATTGCCGGCCGAGCGGTCCGTGTTCCCCTGGCTGACGATTCGTCAGGTGCTGATGGGCAGTAATTCGCTGGTGTTTGCGTCAATACTGCCTGCCTCACAAGTCATCTGCGGGGAATCACGGCCCGCTTTCCGGCAACCTTTAATACCATGAATACGTCTTGTGAGGTATAACCGGCCGAGCCGACCAGTTACTCTGGCTGACGATTCGTCAGGCGCTGGTGCGTGATTAGGCTCTATCGATCGGGAAGTCGAAAATGGAGGGGCTGGTGACTTTTACTGCTTGACTTTTGGCAGCAAAAATCGGTAAAAGAGTATTCTTGGCGATATAATTTATGCAGGAAATTTTCAAAAAACTTGAATTCAGGCCTTTCTCTTACGAAGAGGATCCGGAAGCGGTGGCAGATATGCATTGCTGCGCCGAGGTTCTTGAAGGGTCATGGTTTGATCGCAGCGACACCTGCAAAATGCATGCAAAAATTGTGGTGCGCAGCCCCGGTTCTTCATGGGTGCTCGCCTACGGCCAGGTCATTTTTGCCCATGCAGATCTGATCAAGCTTCCCTCGGGAGAAGCCTCGATCATCTGCTGGCGCATCCACGAGAACTACCGGCATCCGCAGGTTGCCCGCCGCCTTCTGGAAGGACTTACCGAGGCAGCACGCAAACGCGAATGCTCGAGCCTGATCATTTTTGCAGAAAGCAGCAGGGTTTCTGAAGAACTCGAGATGCTGGGCATGCGCCCTGACCGGTCATACCGCTATGCCGACCCCGCAGCCGTTGAATCAGGAAAAATTCTCCGCTCTGAGCGTGTGGTCATGCACCCTGATGAGATAATCGGCCTGAATTTGCACTCTTTCATCGGTTCGCCGCTCCCGCCGGCCTACATTATGCAGCGCGCCTATCTTGGCGCTGATTACGCGGTTTTTCGTCACAGCAAGCCGGCGACTTTCGAAATTTACCATAAAGATAATACCTATTTTGCCTGCCATGACGGCAGAGAATGGTATGTTTTCCGCAAAGGTGACTTCAAACCTGACAGGGAAATAATTGCATCTGTCCTTAAAACCGCAGCTTCGCTTCAGCCCGGCCGGATTCTTCTCAGCGAAAAGGCATGTGAAGCTGCTGACCTAATTCCAATCAACGATGGAGTGTATCATGACTACTTCTCTGCGCTCTAATTCACGGAAACTGTCATTCATGCTGTTTCTTGCCGTGGTATTCTGCCTTTGCGGCATTTCGGATGTTTATGCCCAGCGAAACATCTGCTATGAATGCAAAACCATCAACAAAGCCGACGCCACCAATTGCAAGAACTGCTCTCTGGCACTAAACCTTTGCCTCGACTGCAACACCGAAAATCCTGCTGACAAAGATTATTGCAGCAAATGCAATGCCTCTCTCGCCGAAATGCGTATTCTCGGCCGCATCGACCCGAAAACCCGCGAAGAACTCAAGCTTGGCCAGTCAGAACGCGCCAAGATCGAAAAAGAACTGATCAAAATTGGCTATCTGCTCGAAAAGAAGCCCGATGATGAAGAAAAACTGCTCTACAAAAAATCGATGCTGCTCCATCGCATGAATTTTTATTCAAGAGAAGCTGAAACCTGGCGCGAATTTCTGAAAAAGTATCCGGACAGCCAGAAGAAATCAACAGCCAATGCCTACCTCTCAGTGGCGTTGCGCAAATGGGGCTACCTCTTCTTCAGTCAGAAAAACAAAGAAGGCGCAGCAACTCTGTTTGCAGAAGCCACTCAGGCCAATCCGATGAATCATGACGCCTGGAACTGGCTCGGACGGGTTAAAATGGAAACCGGCAAAACCGATGAAGCCAAAGCCGCCTATCTGAAGAGCCTTGAAGCCAACCCGGGCGAAAAAACCGCCATCCACTTCCTCAAGCAACTCAAAGCCGATATTCCGGCTGAACTTCTCAAGCCGAGAGCCGATGAGCAAAAATGACCATCTGAAAGAACTGGCGGGCGAATTTCTCGCCCGTTTTTCGCCCGCCGTTCTCAAACAGGTCGACGGCCTGTTCGATCAACTTAAATCAGACAGTTCGAGCAAACTAGCCGCCAATTTCGGGCTGGCGATGCCACCCGAAATGCGGCGACGGGTGCTGGCCGCCATCGGGCTTGAAGATGCATCGGCACCTCAGATTGCCAGTCGCCATCTCCCCTATCTTATAGTGATGAAAAATCTCGTCGAAAAATTCGGCGATACGATCACCAGCGTCAAGAAGGATGAAATTGCCGCGCAGATCTGGCGCGAAGGCCGACGGCTGCGCCTCTTTGAAAATGAAATTCAGCAGCTCGTCGACTTCCTGCCTTCATGGCTGGCCGGCATCGCCCGCAAAAGGGTCGTCGAGTTTTCGCCGGCCCGTGTCGGCAGCGTCGACTCTACCGTAGATGGCCAGGAAAGATCGAGCGAAAGCTTGTCTTTCAACGGCATCATAGGTCGTTCCGAGACCATGCGTTCAATGTTCGCCTGCCTGAAAAAAATCAGCGCCAGCAATCTCTCAATTCTTATTCAGGGCGAAAGCGGCACCGGCAAAGAGCTGGTCGCACATGCCATTCACTCCCTTTCCGAACGGGCGGCTGAAAGTTTTATCCCGGTCAACTGCGGCGCTCTGCCCGACTCGATTATTGAAAGCGAATTATTCGGTTACGAAAAAGGCGCGTTTACTGGCGCCGCTGCCCAGAAAATGGGCTATTTCGAGATCGCCCATAAAGGCACGATTTTTCTCGACGAGATAACCGAAACCTCTTTGTCTACGCAGGTAAAGTTGTTACGAGTCCTGCAGGAAAAGCAGTTCTACAGGGTTGGCGGCACCAGACCAGTCGCCGCTGACTGCCGTATCATCGCCGCCACCAACCGCGACACTCTCGAAATGGCACGCACCGGTGCCTTCCGTCATGACCTGTTTTACCGCATCAACGAGATGACCATATCGCTGCCGCCTCTGCGCGAACGCAAGGAAGATCTGCCGGCTCTGGTAGAGCATTTTCTGCAAAGATTCGCTGCCCAGAACAACCGTCCAATACCAGGTATCAGCAGTCAGGCATGGAAAACTCTGAACGGCTACAACTGGCCCGGCAATATCCGGGAACTTGAAAATGCCTTGAAACGTGCAGTTGTCCTGGCCGATGATGTCATCGAACCGGCACATCTGCCGGCCAACATCTCTCAGGCAGCAGCAGTTAACGAAGCAGGTGCCGCGATTCCGGAAAGCGGTTCTCTAGAAGAAATGCTCAACTGCGCCGAGCGTCAGATTCTTGCCAGGCAGCTGCTTCTCCATAACTACAACGTTTCCAGAACTGCCGCAGCCCTCAAAATCTCACGCCGAACCCTGCAGCGCAAAATGAGCCAGCTCGACCTTGAAAAAAAGCCGGCCTGAATGGTTAAAAACGTGCTTCGACGAGGGTAGCGACACCATAGACGATATTGGCAATCGCTTTCATATTTGCCCCGGTGTATTCAAATATCGCGTCTCCGGTTCTTTTAATACCTGGGATCCATTCAAGTCTTGGAGCCAGACTGACATCGCGCAGACGCACCGTCAGCTGCACCGGCCCGGAAATCTGTGAGGGCTCGATGGCCGAGACATTTTTAAGCGCCCGCTTCATTTCGTCGCGAAGCTGTTCGCAGACGCGATCCGGATGCACACACATCGCCCCGGAAGTGCCGATCGAATATTTGGTGATGACGGTATGAGTCGATGGCATGTTGGTTCCGGCCTGTTCGATAGACTTCGAGTCTCCGCTGATCAGCAGGGTCGGCACCTTCATTTCGCCGGCCAGCAGGGCCAGAATATCGAATTCACCGACCGGCTGGCCGAACAGTTCGAAAGAAACCCTGCTGGTGTATGTATGTGGCAGAACGCTGCCGTAAGTGCCTGATCTGGCATGAATACCGAGCAGTACCAGCCCGGTAAAGGTTGAATCGAGCAGATCGAACCCTGAAGTAGGTCTGAATTCACCACGTATGACCATCACTTCGCGCGGCAGCATTTCAGTCTGCACGGTCAGGCCATTGCCGTGGAAATCGTTTACGTAAACTTCTTCAGCCCCGGCACTGATAGCTGCTTCACAGACAGCCCGTATTTCGCGGGTATACTGCAGCCGTGCCGCCTCGAACCAGGTTGATGTTCCGCCGGTCTGAGTTTCGGCTACGACGCCGGCAATGCCTTCCATGTCTGCTACGATATAAAGTTTCATACTATACTCCCGAAATTTTTCACGCTCATGCCGTTTCGTATTATAATATGGGCCATCATGGCAAAACAAGGCAACCGCTATTTTAAACTGCATAGTCCTTTTCAACTGCGTGGCGACCAGCCGGAAGCCGTAAAGAAACTGACCCGCTGGGTCGAACAGGGTCACGACCGAATCACCCTTCTCGGCGTCACCGGCTCCGGCAAAACCTTCACCATGGCCAACATCATCGAAAGAGTTCAAAGGCCGGTCCTGCTGATCACTCACAACAAAACCCTCGCAGCTCAGCTTTACAGCGAGTTCAAAGAATTTTTTCCGGAAAACGCCGTCGAATATTTCGTCAGTTACTACGACTATTACCAGCCAGAAGCCTATATTCCCTCGACAGACAGCTACATCGAGAAAGACTCGGCAATCAACGAACAGATCGACAGATTCAGACATTCAGCGACCACCTCACTGTTCTCACGCCGCGATGTTCTGGTCGTCGCCTCGGTCAGCTGCATTTTCGGCCTCGGCTCACCTTCCGACTATTCTGAAATGCGCATTCCTCTGAAGGTCAACCAGGAAATAAGTCGTCAGAAACTGGTGCGCGACCTGATCGACATTCAGTATTCCCGCAACGACATGGACTTCCATCGTTCACGGTTCCGCGCCCGCGGCGAAACCATCGACATTTTCCCGGCTTCAAGCGAGTTGGCTATCCGGGTCAAATTTTTCGGCGATGAAATCGATAAACTCGAGCAGTTCGACCCTCTGACTGGCGAAGTTACCCAGAAACTCGACTCTGTCGACATTTTCCCGGCCCAGCATTTCG
>CAYYUI010000032.1:0-50292 GCA_964474705.1 uncultured bacterium | reverse complement strand
TCCGAAAAAGTAATCCCGCCTTCTGTCCACGCCTAGACTATTCTTCGTAAGAAATAAGCAAAACCGGCTTCAATTCTGCAGTCATCAATAAAGTAAAAAAAATCCCCCCGGTAACGGGGGGATTTTTGTGTGCTTCACTTTTGATGATGGTGATGGTGACGCTGCCTTGCTGTTTCCGATGACCGCTGAGGTATTTCGGAAACCATCATGCTGGTTGGTTTGTAATCGTGCGGCAGAATGCCATGTTCATCGTAATAACAGTTGAGAATCGAATCCATTTCCTCACGACCTTCGGCGATAGCAACTGCTTTTTCCCAGGTTTCCTGGGTGAGGAGCTGCTGCAGAGGCTGGTCTACCTTGTTTATGTGCTTCATCGCCTTGATGAGCTGTTTGTCCCAGGTTTTGTGGTATCTGACCAGATCGTCAGGGTAAACGATCTTGCGGCGGGTGCCTTCTTCGATGCCCCTGAAGGGCTCTTCGATGTTGAGATAGCCGTAATCGTCAGTCAGTTCTTCGCCGGCTTTTATGTCGCGAATGGCGATTTCAAAGTCATAGGGGGTGGTCATGCAGTTTGAATGAAAACTGTGATTCAGGTAGCGGCCGTTATCCCAGCAGAGAATCTGATGGCCCTTGCTGTTGCGAAAGCAGTATTTGAGCAGAATATCCTTGTAAATAGGAGCCAGTTGAGACATCTGATTCGGAGTGAACTCACGATCAAGCTTGTCGAAAGCCCAGATGATCGTTCCCTTCGGGATAAATCTAGTGGCCACTACACCGTAGCCAATCGTATCATTGATAAAGCGGAGTTCTGTCCAGGGATGAATCATGGTTTTCCTTTCAAGATCGGGGGAAATGATATGAACAGGATGAGCTGGCTGAAGTTGTGGATTATTGCCTTTGGAGCAGGTGTATATGTTATTTGAACAAGCGCAATTTTAACGCCATGGTTGTACCTCTTCAATAGTCTTAATTCCTGTTTTTGGCACCATGCAGGCGAATGAAGTCAATTGAATGAATATTTCATTCGATATTAATTTATATCTAGTTTATTCAATGAAATTCATTGACTATTGTTTTAATTTCAATATTTTCTTCATTTTGTGGAAAACTGATCCCCATGCTGTCAGCCTGCCGCTGCAGCCATATTCGTAAAGCTGTGTCACGAGGAGCAGGGTATATGAAAAGAAATCTCATCTTGTTAACCTTTGCCTGCATGCTTGCAGCAACCGGCAGTTCTGCGCAGGCGCAGTCTTCCGGCAGTGAAGACTACCCGCTGCTTAGTCAGGGCAGCATAACGCCGCCACCCCCGCCACCTGGTTACAGTTTTGCCCTGCCGGCCATGGAACCCTCCATGGCACCGCCACCGCCGCCAACTCAGGCAGAACTGAATAAACCATTCGTGCCGCCAGTAAATGAGCAGACACCTCCAGATGCCTCTTCGCCTGCTCCCGAAACGGTTTCGGTTGCTCCGACCATTCCGATGGCTTCAGAATCCGTAACTCCGCCAGTCCAGTCGCCGCCGGCTGCTGTCGGAACTCTGCCGTTCGCTGCACCTCCGGTACTGCCATCCTCTCAGGTTCAACCTGCTCCTGCTGCTCCAGATATGACTGGTTCGACCGACGTTCCTGACTCAGCACGCTTCAAACAGGAATTCATCACCCGGCCGGTTGCCGGGCCGAAGGCTGTTCAACTGATAACGCCGAAGCTTGCCAATGAAGTAAAAAGATTGCTGCGTTCGCTGAAAACCATGCGCACCATCATCGATACACCTGAAAGCGGTGACGATCTGCGGCGAATCCAGTTGACCGGCAGAGTCTGTGCCGACCTTTTCCAGTTCAAAGGGTTTCCGGCACCATCCAGATTCGCCGCTTCATCGAATGATCTGGTTTTGCGCGACCGTTCGCATGATGCTGCTGAATACCGCCATTATGGCGATTTCGACAACCGGGTCAACGGTTGGATCAAGCCGATCGAAACAGCGGTTTACCTCGATCTCGTGTTTGATGGCCGCAGTCGCCGCCGCACCCATATTCGTGCGCAGTTTACCCGGACGGGGCCTTTTACCGGCAGTTTCTACGCATACAGCTGGGATGCCTACGGCAACCCCTGGAAAATGCAGGGCAGCCTCGAAAACCTTTTCGTTCATGACGATGGGCTTCCGGCCGGCGGTATTCTGAAAGTCTATGGTGCCGACCCGGCTGGCAAGGCAATGGGCCTGGCACTGCAGTTTCCCGTCAAAGTTCTCGGTGAATCATCTCCTGAAAAAGGCGACACCCGCCACCGAACAGGGCAGCGGGTGAGTATAGGTAACTGAAAGATCCAGGGGGGGCGGCCGACCGACTGGTCAACCGCCCTTCACATGTTCAGATGATGTCGCGCATGTGCAAATCCCCTTCCCTTTTAGTTTGCCCTGCCTCTTATACCAGCTTATGAACTTATTGGCGGGTCGCGAGGAAGGGTTACATACAAAGATCAGGCTTCGTTTTTCCAGAGACCGTGGATGTTGCAGTATTCGCGGACGGTAATCGGTGAGGTGGTGACGCAGAATTCGGCTTCGGCCGGTTCACCCGGTTTTAAGAATTTGACCAGTTTCTGGTTGCCTGCCAGAACTTCGATCCATTCAATATAGTGCTTTTCTTCCATGGGGTGGGGGACGCTGCCAACCTTAACCTTGATGCCTTTCGAGGTCTTTTCGATGACCGGAACATGCTTTTCAACGGTTGAGTCAGCAGTTTTTTCTTCCATCAGTTTCATTTCCATACTGCAGCACACGAGAGCCGGGGCACCTGGATGAACGACTTCGATGATATTGCCACAGATTTCACACTTGTAAACGTTATGAAGTTTGGTCAAGCTCTGGGTCCTCCTGATTGGTTTATTTCACTGAAGCATTATATTTTACTCACCGCCATATGGTCAATGGCAAAAAAATTTGTTAAACTTAACAGGCTGATCAGATAAATTTGAATTGTTTCTGCAGTTCGGGGGGTACATATGAAACGGCAATTTCTGGCCTTGTTACTGGTTGCATGTCTGTGGCCCGTTGTTTCGTCAGCGGCCGGGCTTCAGCGTATTCTCCTTACTGACAACACGATTCTGATCGGAAAGGTTCTTGAATTGAAACAGGGTGTTTATTCCATCGAGACTGAAACCCTCGGAACCGTTAAAATCAACGCCGATAAAATATCCGAAATCTCGGTAATCGATCGACAGGCAGTCGATGGTGGGCAGTCGGCCGGCGATTCCTCGTCGAACCCTTCGCCAGCAATCGCCATTATCGATGGCTCCCGGAAGACAGCCAGCGCAGCAGGTGATACTTCTACTGCCGACGTGGTTCGTCAGAGCGTGCCGTCCGGAAGCGACGATCTCTCCCGCCAACAGCAGGAAGTAAACAGCAGGGTTCAATCGATGGCCATGGATGGCGATTTCCTCGATTCGATGATGAACATTGGCAATTCTGAAGCGATGAATGATATCATGCAGGACCCCGAGATCATGGATGCGATCAGCCGCAATGACTATGATTTTCTTATGAACAACGAAAAGATGAAAAGCCTCATGGACAGCCAGGAAATAAAAGAGCTGCTTGGCGACGTCCAGCCCTGAAAATGATGTAAAAGGTTGGTGTGGGCTATGATGTGCGTTTTTAAGTCTGCCCTGTTGCTTTCTCTGATGGTTCTGCATCTTCTGGTTCCTTGCGCAGCTGTTGCTGCCGGCGACTTTTCCGGGTCACCTGATGTCGGTGAGCGTTTTCTCGACATTCGCAGTTTTGCTTTCAAGATCGCCTCGCGAAATGGCTGGTCACTGATTATCAGCAATGATGTGAATTCGCCGCAAAAAGAGGTGCAGGGCGAAACAATCGAAGAGGCTTTCGGAAACTACTTTAAAAATACCCCTTTTGGCTGGCGCTTTTTCGAAGATTGTCTTTATATCGCTAACGAACGTGAGCTGAACAAATTTTTCTCCCAGCTGCCTGAACTTGAAATGGGGCTGCCGAAAGGAAAAACCGGCGCTTTTTTCAGCGGCATTTTCCAGCAGGTCGAGCTTTCACTGCTTTGCGAATTGCTCAAAGCTATTTCAGGGGTTGAAATTCGCACTACAAATGGCTTTGAAGGCAATATTATGATGCGGGTCCGCAATATGAACTGGCAGAGGGTCTTGCTGGCAGTTTCATTTCTGAATCGATTTCATGTCGATAAAACCGATTTTTCGGTGACTATTTCGCCTGAGCGCCGTTGAATCTGTAAAAAAAACGCTGCATACTGCCGATAGCATGACCCATGAAAAGAACCCTGTTGTTTCTGCTTGTATTTTCGTTCGGTCTGATGCTGGTCGGTTTTGGGCCAAGACCCTATTCAGATCTTGCCGAATATCGTCGTCTGCCCCTTGAAACACGCATCACCCGACTCCAGAGTGCCGGTGAAGACCTTTTCATGCGCCGGCGTTACGAAGATGCCATCGTGGTTTTTCAGACAATTCTGGCTCTCGACCCTGGTGAACTGAAAGCAAAACTGTGGGTCACCAAATCAGAAAGCCAGTTGCTGCTTGAACGTAACGAATTGAACAAAAAGGCTCTCTATCAGAAATACGGACATCTCACTCCCAAAGATAAGATCTATGAAAACTGGCACTGGGGCCCTTCAGTCGGCCATTTCGAAGTCAGGTATTCAGAACCGAAGCCTTATGTGCCGATTGTCAGAAAGCTGCGGCCAAAAGCCTCCGACGCGGAAATTGCCGCGGCGCGCAAGAAAGCCGATGCTTCCGGCGACGCTGCCGATCATTTTGAGCTTGCCATGCTGCACTGGTCACGTCGTGAACAGGATAAAGCTCTGAAGGCCTTTTTTGATGCCTACACAATCAATCCCGAAATACTCAGCAAAGACGATGAATACATGCTTTCGACTATTTCTGATTCGGTCGACGAAAAAACCTCTGCCGGCAAGGCTTCTGCCAACGATTATCTGATCAGCGGTCGTCTTGGCCTGATTCAGGGCGATCGCCGTCGGGCCGTAAACCATCTCGTGAAGGCTTCGACTCTCGATGCCAAATTGAAAGATCCTGTAAAGAAGGAACTCGGAGCATTCATCGCCACCCCACAGGTGGATATGATAAGCCTGCCACCCGACTATTTCAGTTTCAGACAGGCATATGTCTTCGATAAAGGCGTCGATAAACTCTATATGCGCATGATTCTCATGCCCAAAAACCGCACCCAGGTTGTGCCACTTGATCTGATGATGAAGCCTGAATGCATAAAAGACATTGAAATGGCTTCGAAAGATGTGGTTTTCGTATTTCAGCAACCCGGAATCGATGAATCATTACGGCTTTATCTGGTGCTTCCTGAAAAGGATGCCGAATTTCCTGAATATGAAATAAGAATCGCTCTGACTCTGGATCGCGAAAAGAGCACGGCTTTTGAACTCTCGAACTATGCCCTGCCCGCCGGGCAGCCCGATAACTGGAGCTTCGTCATCAGCTCGGAATACAATGTTTCTGAAAGCATGGCTAAAGGCGACTTTGAAAAAAGCCTGGACGGCATGAAAATCTCGGGCTGGCATCTGGCTGTTACCGCCGGTAAAGGCCCATATATTCCGCTTGACAGTTTTAAAGAGCCTCTTCCAAAGGCTGTAGATATCTGGAAGATTATCGAAAACGGCGGCGAAACCAGCCTTTAATCGGTCTTCATTCGTGGTGCAGGCTGTCGAAGCTGTTGGAACGACCACTGCGCGGTTTGATGTCAGAAGGTCCCACCCATTCTTCAAAGTCAGCTTTGCTGCAGCCGAGAAGCTTCATCAGATAGTTGCGGTATGACAGGCTGCGTTCCAGCGGCGAACCGTTCTGAATGTAATATGTGTCGCCGCCCAGATCGGCAAAGCCAATCTTTTCGGGATCTTTGAGTTTGCCGAGAAGTTTCCAGTAAACTTCGCCACCATCGCCAATCAGACGGAGTTGTGGCTTTAAGCCGGCTTTGGCAGCTTTTTCTGAGAGGTGGCCCGGCCCGATGATGTGATAATCACCATAAACGATCAGATAACGCATGCCAGGTGAAGTTTTGGCATGGGCGACAATCTTTGCAGTAATGAAAGAATCTCGATCAGCCAGAGAATGCGTGTCTTTAAGACGTTCGGTCAGCAGTATCGGCACCTGCAGCTTTTTGGCAGCCATGAGAATTTTTGCGTAGTCGGCCCATGAAAACCCCCAGAGTTTCGCAAAGGAGATTTTGCTCTTCAGAGAATCGAGTGTGAGTTTTCCAGCCAGAAAAGCGTCTATCTCTTTTTGAAAGCTGACATCTACCCATTCAATAACCAGCGTTAACGGGTCTTTGCTTCTGCGCATCATCTTGAGAACCAGAGCCGTGTTGGCCTGGGAAGCAGGAGTTGTGTGCTCGTCGCCAAGCAGCACATAACGCGCTGTGGCAAGTATGTCGGCCATTTTTTCGTCGGCAAGAGGTTTTATGGAAGTTGTCGGTATGGCGGCCAGGTATTCAGCAGTATACTTTTTCAGGCTGGCTGATGGCTTGAACTGCTTTTCCATTTCGGCGATATGACCGCGCAGCGTTTTTTCGATTGCCCGCAGCCGGTTGAATTCGTCTTTGCTTATCTCGGCCGCAAAGCTGCCGGTAGTGCACATTAGCAGCACCAGAGTTATTGTCAGTATTTTGCGGAGCATGTTGCCCCCTTTTGCATGATTATCTTTTAAGTTTAATGAAATAAGTGCCGCTACGCAAGACGCTGGCCGACCATTTTGCCTCGAACCGTTTCTCGAAATCCAGACCTTATTGATAAATGCATATATAGATTTTACTGACCCCTTCGAAGAATAATCCAGGAGTGGACAGAAGGCGGGATTACTTTTTCGGAAGCTTGTGAGCGAAGCGAATCGCTGGAGAAAAAGTAACCCGACTGATGGCCGCGCCGGCCTTTAAAACCGACATTTGTCTTGCAGGACTCAAAAATAAAAATTTACGTGCGGGGGCTTTCAGGTCATGGAGTTTTGTGAGATATTCATAGCGAAATTCTTATCTACGGTTGGTAAAGGGAATATGCCATGAAAAAAACCTTTCTGCTGTCACTGATACTGCTGCTTATTTCTGTAATGCCTGCTTTTGCCGTTTTTTGCCAGAATTGCGGCAAACAGTTGCCTGAAGCGGCAAATTTCTGCCCCGTCTGCGGCAAGGCGTCATCAGGCGCTTTTCAAACCGCTCAGCCGGCAGAACCTGTTCCTGCGCCTGTTACACCTGTCGCTCCGGTTCCTGTTTCTCCGCCGGCTTCTGTAACGGACGACAACTCATCCCTTGCTGATTACGATTTTATCAACCAGATGGAACTGCTGCTGACGAACACAGGCTACGGCACTGCGATGCGTCAGTCCCGCGAACTCCGACAGCAGAACGAAAGTCGAATGGCCAGAATAGAGGCTGATTATCGCTATTTTGGCACCTATCGGCGCAAACTGCATGATCTGCATATGCGCAAACAGCAGGCTATCGAATCATATCTCGAAGCCTGGAAAGGTACTGAATACGGTTCTGATCGTGTCCGCTCGCTGGCCGAAAAAGACCGCGCCCTTTTCGTTCTTTCGGCAGTGAACGAAATGATCGATGCGCTGTTGACCGGTGGCGGCAGTCTTGCTTCAATTGCCCGCGTCGAAGACATGGAAAAGCGCCTGACCAGAACTACTGCAAATTATGTCATCACTGCACCATACCTTCTGGTCGACAACCAGCGCCTTAACCGCGGTGAACCGATCTGGGTCATCGACGTCGTTTCTGCCGAAGCCAAGATATTGCACATGGGCCGCGGTCGAGGCGCACAACCGATTTGCGGCTGGGTTTCGATTTACGATCTCGAGAAACGCAGCAGCTGGCGCTCAGACCCGGCTTTCTTCTATTCGAACCCGACCGCAGTGCCTGCTACGACCGTCATTGTCGAAAAGCAACCCGAACCTCCGGTTAAGCTGGTCATCTTCACGGGCAAACGCTATCCTTATCGCCATGACCGCGGCCGTCATGACCGCGGCCGCCGCGATGACGACCGCCACGACCGCGATCGTCATGATCGCGATCGCGATAAAGATCACGATCAGGGTGACCACCGCGACCAAAAGCGGCGCCATGATTTTGTGGTCATCTCGCCGCGTTTCTGGTGAAATCCCCTTAGGCATTGCCTGCAGCATCGCTCGCGAAGCAGTCGCACTCCTGGCAGATGTGTTCTTATCTGCCGTGATACTCATGTTGAACAGAAAAAGGTTTGACTTGTCATGCTGTGCCTGTTGACAGTCAGGCGTTTTGGCGCTATGCTTAATACGTTCTAAATTCCTCAACAACGGGAGGTACAAATTATGATTGCCAGGATTATCAAGACGCGCTGATCAATTTTCGTTAACGCGCAACCCGTTTGTTAGAGGCTTTACCAGCTATTCTGCAGAGTGTCGGCTGCTGCCGTTTCTGTCATTTTCAATGCCTGCGGGCTATGTTGACGACAGAATCCCAGTTTTCGACGCCTGAGCGGTTGCTTCTCTTTTTTCATCAATTGAGGAAACATATCAATGCATTCTGAACTAGAAAGCTATGGTTATAGCTATTTCCAGGAACAGCACCGGGTTGAAGCCGGCCTGTCCCATGACAAAATCGCCCGTGTTCTAACTGACTCGCGCGAAAAATATCTGATTCAAAGTTCCGCAGGCCTTTATCGCGCTACCATGACCGGCAAATTGCGGCACGCTGCCGATAATCGTCGCGATCTTCCGGCCGTTGGCGACTGGGTTGCCTTCACTGCTGCCGATGCAGAAAATGCCGTCATCGACGCGGTGTTTCCGCGCCGCACCTGTCTCGAGCGCTCAGCTGTAGGCAAGACCGACATTCAGATCATTGCCGCCAATGTCGATACTGCATTTGTCGTTATCGCCGCCGATCGTGACTTCCGCATCAACAGAATCGACCGTTACCTGGCTTTGATTCTCAATGGCGGCATCAACCCGGTGGTGCTGATCAACAAGTGCGACCTTCTCGAAGAAGACGTCTGGCGCGATCTTGAAGTGCAGATTTTCAAGCGCCATCCGGCCGTCGAGGTGGTTCCAACCAGCCTGGTAAGCAGTCTCGGTCTTGAAACTGTCAGGCAGATGATGCCGGCGGGCAAAACTCTCTGCTTCACAGGTTCCTCCGGGGTTGGCAAATCATCGCTCATCAATCATTTCGCCGGGCGAAACCTGTTCGCTACTTCTGAAGTCAGCCAGGTGACAAGTCGTGGCTGCCATACAACCACGAGCCGGCATCTGCACCTTCTGCCGGGTGGAGCACTGCTTCTCGATACCCCGGGCATGCGGGAGGTTGCGATGTCAGATGCGGGCGGCGGTGTCGGTGATGCTTTTGCACTGGTCGAAAACCTGGCGGCCGGTTGCCGCTTTTCCGACTGCACTCATACTTCTGAACCCGGTTGCGGGGTTCTCGCGGCCATTGACTCCGGTGAGCTCGACGAGAAGACTCTCGCCAGTTATCTTAAGTTGAAACGCGAGTCGGCACGGTTTGAGAAGAAGCTGCACGAAAGGCATCGCGCCGACCGCAATTTCGGCAAAATGGTTCGCGAGGTGGTAAAACTGAAGAAGTCCTGCAAGGGTTGAACCTGAAATGCCAGAACTTCCCGAAGTCCAGGCGGTTGCGTCTGCTATGAACAGACTGCTGGCCGGCGATGCCATCGCCGGCTGGCTTCCCTTTTCAAGAAAGCTGCGCCGTGAATTGCCCACGGCAGCTGCTGCAGCGCAACTGCTCGGGAAGCCTCTGTTAGAGGTAAAACGTTTTGCCAAGTCACTATATTTTGATTTTGGCCGCAAACGTTTTTTGCACGCCCATCTTGGCATGACCGGCCATTTTGTTCTTGCTGAGAGCCAGGCTGGCAGGCTCGACCACGAACATCTCCGTCTCGAACTTGCCAGCGGCAGAATTCTCAGTTTCTGCGACCCGAGGCGATTCGGAGTCATCGAAATCTGTTCCTTGCCTGCGAAAAGAGTGATCGAGCCTTTTGCCGGCGAGCTGACGGTCGAATACCTGGCGAATTTCTGCAGTAACAGCCGGCGCAGCATCAAAAGTCTGATTATGGATCAGTCGATAATAGCGGGGCCAGGCAATATCTATGCTTCAGAAGCTTTGTTTCTGGCTGGAGTGAGACCTGACCGGCAGGCCGAAAACCTCTCTGAAGATGAGGTCCAGGCAGTTGTCGACGGCCTGATTGCAGCTGTCGGGGCGGCAATCGCTTCTGCAGATGAGCAGATGCGGTGCAACGGGCCGGCCATGAATGCCGAAACCACGCATTTTCCGATCATCACGAATGTTTACGGCCGGGCCGGTGATATGTGCATCAGATGCGGTTGTGCCGCGATTGTCTGTCTGAAGATCGCCGGGCGCAGTTCGTTTTTCTGCCCGGTCTGTCAGAAATAGCCTGGTTAGAACTTTTCGTAAAGGAAATCCGGCATGAAGCGCAGCAGCAAGGCGATCAACCACCAACGCCGGGTAATGTAAGCCCGCCGACGCCGGGCTCTGATCGCGGCAAAAATCTGTTCTGCAGCTTTGTGTGGTGATGCGATCCAGAACAGGCCTTCGCCCTGGGCCATGCGCGTATCGACAAAACCCGGTATGATATCGGTTACAAAGATCGGCAGACCGGAACGTGCTGCCAGGCAGCGCAAACCTTCGAGATAATTGCCGGCGAATGCTTTGGAAGCATTGTAGGCCGGTGCTTCCCGACTGCCTCGCAGAGCGGCGATCGATGAAATTCCGATCAGATGCCCGGCGCCACGACTGATGAAATAGCGCATTGCAGCAGTTGCCATGGCGGCGAACCCGGTAACGTTGGTCGCGATGGTTGTCGCCTCCGGTTCCCAGTCCAGTCTGGGGTTGGCTGTTCCGGTACCGGCGCTTATCACGATTAAATCAACGTTGCCAAGCCTGCCGGTCAGTTCGGCAAGAACCTTTTGCGCGTTTTCCGGCGCATCGACATCCATTTGCATGCAGACAGCATTGTCGCCATGCTGTTGCGCAAACTTATCGAGCAGTTCAGCGCGTCGGCCGGTAATGCCGACCCGGTAACCGTTGTCGATCGACAGTTCGCCAATTGCCGCACCGATGCCTGAAGTTTCCCCGATAATCATGGCGTTCATTACCTGAGCAGTCATTCTGGCAGTATAACCTCAAAACCATTACCAGATGACAGAAATTTTTCTTCTGCCGTCAGTCTTTGCCGATGGAACGGGTGATGCTTAGAACGATCTGGGTCATGGTTGCCTGCATATCTCTGATGTCGCCGATAAATTTGAGACCTTTCATGGTTCTAAGAATAGCGCCGCCGGTACCATAAACCTGGTCGGTAACCTTCGTCGTTTCTTTGAAAGACTCGAGCAGGCCATCGATATTCTCTGATTCTTCCATTTTCTCGCAAAGGTCTTCCCAATTCTTTTTGCTGGCCGGAGACCTGAAAAGAGAATAGAACGACTCATACGCACCGGGGAAAATCTTCGTTACTTCAAGCCAGGCAGCTGTTGTTTCGTGCAGGTAATCGCGGCTGAAAATCGCCTGGTGGCGATTTGTCGCTCCAACCGCCATGTCATGCGTCATTGAAATGGCGCGTTGCGGATTACTCCAGAACAAGCGGCCTTCCATCGCCAGCAATGAAGCTCTCTGCAGCAGATTGCCGACGAGAACTTCGTGACTGGCGCTGGCCAGGCCGGCATAATAGTCTAAAATCGTTTCCTTGAGCTTTCCTTCGACGGTTTCTCCCCATTCTTCATCGAGATTATCGACTGTTTTGAACAGGAAGTCGCCGCCACCTTTCAGCGAGCTCGTCTGAAGCGATTCGACGTCAAAACCCAACTCTTCGAGTTCGGTGAGTCGCTTGTCCAGATAAATCCAGGTGTCCTTGACTACCGCATATATTCTGTCGAAAAGCATCTTGAGAAGGTCCAGCTTCAATTTCCGACATGATGCATCCAGTTTTGCAAGAGCTCCATCCAGTTGCGGAATTGCTCCCCGCAGCTTGCTGCCCTGGCGGCCGAGAAACTCTCGGCCCTTTTCGCCGACCTCTTGGGCAGCCTCAGCGATTTTGTCGGAGAATTCCCAGGTTTCAGAAAGGTTATCAATGGCAGTTTTCAGGTTATTGTTGAACTCCTCGATAGAATCTCTGGCCTTTTCGTCGAGCAAAGACAGATGGGTGTTTACCTGCCGCATCAGGGCGATTCCCGAAACAAGTTCGCTTGCTGAAGCGCGGTTTTCGCCATGCAGGCTGCCTGCTGCCGCCAGCAGTGTTGGAAAATTTTCGAGGTAGTCATCCATGATTGGTGATGAATTGCCGCGCTCCTTCAGCTTTTTGAACTGTTCACTGGCCTCGCTCAGATTGTTAGAAACTTCCGGGTTTATTTCTATGGTCACTGCCTCGCTCAAATCGGTCTGATCACCTGCTCCCCCGATATCAGAAGTGAATGCCGCTGTAAAACGGCCGTCTGCATCTGTTTCTTCGCGGGAACCGCCGATCAGTTTCGCACCATCAGGCCGCTCGACCACAACTTCGGCAAAAGCGACCGGAATACGCCTGCCGTCAGCCAGGAGAGTGCAAACCCGCCCGCTCAGTTTGCCGTTTTCCGAGGAGCATTGGGCTTTAAAGGGAGTCTTCTGCACAAATCCATCCTTTTTAACCCGGACGTGCATATTATAACCGCCATGCGGCGAAAGGCTTATCGACCTGACCGAGGTCAGACGCATTTTTCCGGGAATAATGGCCCGGGCGCTGAAAACGACATCCCCGCCCTTGAAACCCGCAGTTTTTGAGGCCGGCGGCAGGTAGGTGAAAATGCAGCGGCCATCACCGTCAGTCCGACCCTTTTTGGGAGTTATTCTGCCCTTGTCGTTCAGATGTTTGTCGTCGACCTCAAGGTTGATTTCGACATCGGAAACAGCTTTTCCGGAAGGCGATAGAACTCTGGCTTCAAATTCAACGGGGGTTTTGCCGTCCAGCAGCAGCATTGTCTGGCCAACTTCTCTGCAACTGAGCGTCAGGCCGCCGGCGCGAAGTTGTATTTTTGCCGGTTCAGGCCCGTTCGGCCTTACCGAAACCTCGAAATCAGTCGTTCCAGTGAGGCCAGGGCGGCACAGAGTCGATGCCTTGCCATCGGTACCAGTTGTAAGAGAGGCAAATTTGAGAGAATCGTTTTCTCCGAGCACTTTCACGTCGATACTGAGCCCGGGGGCCGGCTTCCCTTTCCGGTCGGTTACCATCACCATGATATTGGATTCATGGGCAACCTTGTTGTTTTTTTCCGGGGTGCTGTTCAACCAGATTTCTTCAGGCTCGAGGCTTGCCTGAAGTTTGTAATCCAGGTTACCGTCAGTGTTTTCTTCGTCTGGATCGACGTGATTTCCTCCTGCCTGCGCGGCTTTGCGGCAGTCTTCACAGGGAGTTTTTTCGTCAATTCCTTTGAATTTGCACTTTCCACCATGTTTTTTGAACAGGGCGAACAATTCTGGGTAGCGATTGGCAACATGCATTACCGTATTTTCCGGATACAAATAAAAAGAAGCATGCAGATCAGCACCTTTTTTCAGCAGAGCAGAACCGACTTTAAGCTGCTGGGGCCCATTGTAGATTTCAGCCAGTTTAAACAACGGTGTCATGCCTGCCTTATCGCGGATATTGACGTTGGCACCCTGCTCGATGAGATAAAGAGCGAAATCAGAGGTTTTTGCATTTGTAACGGCCATGTGCAGGGGGGCAGTCAGGGAATCAGGCAGTTGCGGGTTTTTATTCGCACCACAGGCAAAAAGTGTATCAGACATGGCTCTGAGCAGGCCGGCATCACCTGGGGGGCACTCAATGCCGGCAAACCGATGCAGTTGGGTGATATTGCCGGTCAGCATTAAATCAGGGTTTCCGGTGGCTTTGATTATGTTACGGTAAATTTCCATATAGCGCGGCCAGAGTTCCGGTTTGCCGCGCAGGCGGTCTTCAGCTATCGTGGCAAAAATCTCCATGGTGGTCTGGTCATTATTGCCCCTGTAAGGCCGTGCTCCCCTGGCAAGCAACGCTTCAATTATCTCGGGGCGGTCAAAGGCTTCGATGGCCGCCCAGTGCAGGGCCGGCCAGGCAGGCGCTCCCTTTTCGATTCCGACACTGATATTCGGATCAGCACCTCTTTCGAGTAATAATAAGGCGATTGGCAGCCTGGTTTTCCAGGCTTCTTCGAATCTCTCTTGATCCCCCTGGTGCCCGCTGGTATGGCAACTGGCATGATACATGATCAGAATGAGCGGCGGCATGGCCCAGCCGGTGCTATCGATGCCGGCATCCAGATCGACACCCTTGTCGATGAGAAATTTAACTGATTCAAGGTTGGCATCATTCAACGCTTTAATCCACTCTTCCTGGAAAATTTCTCTGGAAACGGCGTTGTTTCCGGCGGGAAGCTTCTTTTCTTTTTGGGATGTTTCTTCAGGCTCTTTTTCAGGCGACGTTGCCGGGTCGGTTTTAACCTGAACAAGTTTGCCGGGTTTCGCATCTGCCAGCCAGTCGACAATTGCCCGCTGACCTTTTTCGAGCGCAAATTCTTTCAGTGAACGGTTTTTGTATTTTATGTCTAGATTCAGGCCATACTCCACCATCAATTTGACGGCTTCTAGGTCTCCATTGGCGATTGCCAGATGAACCGGCGATGCTCCAGATGGTTCGATGAGGTTCGGATTGGCACCGGCCCTCAGCATAGCTTTTAATGCCGGGTTTGCCGAAGCTGCTACCATATACAGCATCGGGCAGCCTCCGAGAGCATAATTCGGGTCGGCACCGGCCTTAACCATTGGCTCGATCAGGTCGGGGCACTGAGTAATCGCCATCACAATGACCGGGTTGCCGTTTATATCAACTGCCCGGGCAACGGCCGGGTAATCCTGAAGTATCTGCCTGGCGCGGTCAGCCTGCCCCTGAGAAAGTGCCAGCATGAAATCATTGGTAAATCTGGTTTTGATGTCTTCGCTTGCCGTGACTGCCAATGGCACGATCTGAAGAAGCAGAGCGAAGAGCAGAACAATAAAAGTTTTTTTCGAACCAGCAGAAACACGTAAATGCATATGACACCCCATCTCAAGATTCTCTGGCATGGCTGAAGCGATTTAAAATTCTATGTCTGCTGATTTTGCTTCAATCAGTATAGCCATGCGACATAACAAATAGCAAATATGCAGCGAAGAATCCGCTAATGTGCAAGAGTTCGGAGAAAAGTTCGGAGAAAAGTTCGGAGAAAAATCTTTGCCTGCTGTAAGTTGTTCAAACGGCAGAATTTTCTGGTATTTGATTCAAGAAGTCTGGATTGGCTTGTTTATTGTGACCGGCGTATTGCCTGGAGCGGCTGAAACTGTTATAAATACTGCATGGAGAAACTAAAACCACAGTCTGCCCTTGAAAAATTCTGGGGATACAGAGTTTTTCGCCCTCTGCAGCTCGAGGCTGTCGAGGCACTGCTTGCCGGCCGCGATGCTCTCGTTGTCATGCCGACCGGTGGCGGAAAAAGTCTCTGTTATCAGCTGCCTGCCGCCTGTGGCATTGGGCTGGTGCTGGTTGTTTCACCGCTGATCGCTTTGATGGATGACCAGGTTGCCGCGGCAAACGAAATCGGGCTGCGGGCCGGAGCACTGCATTCGCAGACCGGCGAAAAAGACCGCCGGCGCATTTTCGCCCAGCTGCATGATGGCAGTCTCGACCTGTTATATGTCAGCCCTGAACGTCTGGTTACCGGCGGGCTTTTTGAACTGATCAGACCGCGACTGGGTCTTTTTGCCGTCGATGAGGCGCACTGCGTTTCACACTGGGGCCATGAATTCAGACCCGAATACCGCCAGCTTGGCCCTCTTTTTGCCGGTTTTGCAGGGGTTCCCCGCATTGGCCTCACCGCTACCGCAACCCCGCAGGTTCAGGAAGACATTTCGACTCAGCTCGGCCTGCGTGATCCGCTCAGACTGATTGGGCACCCCGACCGGCCGAACCTGACTTACCGTTCATACCCGCGTTACGACCAGGGCAATCAGGTTCTCGAGGTCATTCGCCGACATCATGGTGAAGGAGGCATCGTTTACGCCCAGACCCGCAAAGAGGTTGACCGCCTGGTTAAAACTCTGGCCCGGGCCGGTGTTTCCTGCGCCCCTTACCATGCCGGTCTCAGTGCCGCATTGCGCTCAACCGCCCAGGACGACTTCGTTCACGAACGTCTCGATGTCATTGTCGCCACAATTGCCTTCGGCATGGGAATCGACCGCTCGAATGTCCGCTATGTCGTGCATGCCAACACCCCGAAGTCGATCGAGCATTACCAGCAGGAATCAGGCCGCGCCGGCCGCGATGGCGAACCTGCCGAATGTGTGCTGCTCTTCTCGGTCGGCGATCTGGTAACCCACAAAGCCCTTTCTTTTCGCGAGGAGGGCATCTCGCCGGCACGGCGCCGCGTCATCGAGCGCCATCTCAACGAAATCGGGCGCTATGCCATCGCACCGGTGTGTCGCCATCGCCTGCTTGCCGAACATTTCGGCAAGCCTTACCCGCCGGCCGGCCACAACCCGGCAATCGATGAGCCGGGCTGCGGCGCCTGCGATGTCTGTCTTGGCGAAACCCAGGCGCTGCCCGACGAAGAAGCACAATTGACCGCCCAGAAGATTATCAGCGCCGTCTATCGCACCGAAAGCCGATTTGGTGCCGGCTATGTGACTAAAGTGCTGCTTGGCGCCGACGATGAACGCGTCTCTGGTAATGGTCACGATAAGCTCAAGGTATTCGGAATGCTGAAAGGCACCCCCGAAAAGGCGGTGCGTGCCTGGATCGATCAGCTTATCGTTCAGGGGCATCTTTCGGTCACTGAAGGCGAATATCCGCTGCTGCAGGTTACCCAGTCGGGTCTGAATGCCTGCAAAGGCACCGAGCCGGTGCGCCTGGGCCATCCGGTGACCAGAGTGCCTGCGAAGAAAGCCCGTCGCGCTGCTGCTGAAGCAATGCCGGGTGGTGAAACTCCCCTTTTCGAGAATCTGCGTCGCCTGCGTCTGCTGCTGGCGCGTAAGCTTGGAATTCCGCCATATATGGTTTTCGCCGACTCGGTGCTGACTTCGCTGGCAGTGCTCAAACCCGCCGATCTTGATGCCCTGCGCGGTATCAAGGGCATCGGTGACCACAAGCGGGATCGCTATGGCAGAGTTTTTCTCGCGGTAATCGCCGGAGGCGACCCCGAGGCAGCCGCCGGTTCATTTGCCTGATGCCTGCCGGCAGCAGATATATGCCATACCCTTACAGGCAGTGACCGCTTTTTTCAGAACAGCGATGCCTGCCGGTCGATCAGGCTTTCCTGATTCGCGGATTTTATGATGTCGCTAGCTTCAGGATACCCGATCAGCAGCGGTGAATCAGGGTCGTGGCGTTCGAGGTTGCGTTGCACGCATTTCTGGTCGTAATTGGCATAGCAGTATCTGCAGCCATGCGGACAGGTGTTGTAGGCCCCGATATCCCGGTTCGGAATACAGCCGCAATGTGGTCTGACCGGTTTCCCCCGCAGCCTTTTCAGTTTCGCGCCGATTGCTCTTTCTATGGCGGCATAGGTGATGCAGCCGGAGGCCTCGATACCGTAAGCACTCAGGTCCGTTGCTTCAGCGCAGGTTCTAATTTTAATCTCATTCTGCCTGCCGATCCGGGAAAATTCCCCGGCCAGCCTGATCATTTCTTCCGTTTTGACTTCACGAACCCCGGGGAAATTGCGTCTGGTCTTTGCATACAGATCGATAAAGCTGATTACACATTCGTTTGTATAGCCGGAAAGCTCATGGGCCATCTGGTTGAAAGCCTCGATATGACGCTCGATGGAATAGCGTTCGCTGATGAAAATCGGATCGTAGCGCCAGCAAATTCTCTGTCTGCCGATTTCATCAGATAAACGCCGGAAACTGTCGATCACCTGACCTGCAGGTGGCACGTCTGGCTCAACCTCATGCTCATAGGGAGTTATCGTGACGAACCAGTAACTGGCGAAAGCATCGAGTTCATGAAGTCTGGGCAGCATAGGCCCGGGATTCTTGGTGCAGAAGACGAGGCAGTCGACGACATCGGGTGTCAGAGAATATCTGGTAATCCGCTTGCGATCGAATGGATTGCGCACATAGACAAACCCTGCCCTGATCCGGTTCAGAAGCCAGGCGTTGAAAAAAGCCGGAATATCAGTGCGCGCCCCGGTATTGATAATCATAATGCCTGCCTGCAGATGCCAATTTTCCGCCTGATTATAACATTTCCCGCCCTCGATTCGACCAGATATGCCATTACTAGCGAAAACTCACCAAAATGGACAGGCTCAGAGATTGGAAAAGTGGATTTTGTAGTATAATCAGCTGGTTGGGAACTCAAAGTCTGGGTCTGTTTCGGGTAATAACATGAAAAAGTTTCTAAAAACGGCGGTGTTGGTGTTGACAGCTGTGCTGTTGTCGGCTGGAGGGGCTTATCTTGGCATTGACGAATGGTTTCGTAATCTTTGGCTCAGGAGCAAAGGAATGCGCACTGTCGCAGATGTGATCGAAAAATTCGGCCCGGCTGCTGATGCTGAATGGCAGCCCAGATTTGCTGCTGCCGGCATTACTTATCCGCCGGCTGAGCTGACATTGATTGCCCTGAAACAGGAAAAAATTCTCGAGGTCTGGGCAGCCGACGGCACTGCCCGGCATTGTGTCGCTTCGTGGCCGATTCTGGCTGCCAGTGGCAAGGCAGGGCCTAAGCTTCGCCAGGGCGACCTGCAGGTTCCTGAAGGCTTTTATCGTCTGGCAGGACTTAATCCAAACAGCAGCTTTCATCTCTCGATGAAGATAAGTTATCCCAACGAATTCGATATGCAGAAAGCAACTGCCGAAGGACGTCTCAACCTGGGCGGCGACATTTTTATCCATGGCCGGGCTGTTTCTATCGGTTGTCTGGCCATGGGCGACCCGGTGATCGAGAAGCTTTTCGTTCTGGTGCAGCGGGTAGGCTTCGCTAATGTCGAAGTGCTGATCGTTCCATATGACTTCCGCAGGCAGTCGCCACCGGTTCAGTATCAGCCCGAGTGGTTGTCTGAGCTTTACCCGAAGCTCCACACCCGTCTCAGCGAATTTTCCGCCGGCTGATTCCAGGTCTGCTTTTGCGTCAGCGATAAACGGTGAGTTATTGACTCCTGCAAAACAAAAGAGAGTTTGTTCGACGGCCCGGCATATCAGCCGAGCGTCGCCTGCCGCTCTCCTGGCTCACGCGACCTAAAAGTTTCCTGCTTAAACACTTTTTTGCTGACAGAAGGTCCACAAAACTCGACAACATAAGGGTAGATGCTGCCTGGTGCTGCAGTGAATAGCTCAGAGCTGGACCTTGCTGCTGTTATATAAAAAAGGGCGTCGCACCCGCTGGTGTGACGCCCTTCCTGGCTTTGCCGTTTTGTCAGGCTTTGCGGCCGTTCTTTTCGAGGTTTTGCTTCGCCTGGAAGACGAAGGTGGCCAGGTTGGTCTCGCGGTTCGGCAGAATGCTGCCGTCGTAGACCATGTCGACGAACGGCGCCTGATTACGCATGTGAACCTTGAGAATCGAACTGGCGATGGTGCTCGGCATGCAGGTGAACGGCATCGAATTGACGACGCCGTTGTAGCCTTCACGGGCGAAAGCGAGCGCGCCGCCGATACTGAGAATGGCTTCACCGTTGATGTGGTTCGAGAAGGTTTCGCCGACTTCATGCAGAATGTGATGCGTCGAATGGTCGAAGCGGTTGTCGAGCAGGCGCGCAAACGGCTGTGAGATGAAACTGGCGACCAGACGCTGGTATTTGCCGGTCAGCCAGAATTTTGCCGTCTCGGCAACGTTGCCGAAGCTCTTTTTGCGTCTGAAAGCCTCTTTCGATTCTTCGATGCCGGTATGGGTCGTATATTCGATCCATTCTGCGACTGAAGATGTGTAGGTTTCGCAGCCCATATCCTCGAGGGTTTTTATCAGCTGCTGGTTGCTTTCCTTGTGGGTGCGCACGAAGATTTCGCCGACGATACCGATCAGGGGGCGCTGTTCGTTGTTGCGCTCGATGGCAGCGAAAGCGCGCGCCGACTTTTTCGCGGCTTTGATCAGAGCAAGGCCGCCGCCGTTTTCGATGGCATCGATGCCTGCTTTCATGGCATCTTCGAAGACGCGGTCAGCGGTGCCCTTGACTTTTTCGTATGGTCTGATGCGCCACAGGGCTTTTTCGATGAGATCGGAATAAACGATCGCCTGCCAGGCAAGCTGCCTGAAGCGCAGCGCCTGATCGTCGGTGAAATAGCCGCTGAAACGGTAACTGTCTTCTGAACTTGGCGACAGAATTGGCACGTTAACGTATTTATACTTGTCGAGCAGAATGCGGTGCAGCCGGGTATACTGCCCGAAGCGGCAGGGCCCTTCGGTTTCCGGCATGAAGAAAGCCAGACCGTTGTTGACATCCATGCCTTCGGCCATGTGACGGTCGATAATGTCGAACATATCGCCGGTAGTGACGATGCATGGGAAGCATTCCTTGCCGGAAGTGTGCTTTTTCCCGAACTCGAGGCCGGCGCTGGTATAGGTCGGCATGACTTCGGCCTTGCAGCCCAGACTTCTGAATGCCGCTGCGAGGCAGCGGGCGCCTTCTGCCATTTTGGGCAGGTAGAGGGTGCGCTCGGTCAGCGGGGCCGTCGATTTGCGCGGCACGAAGTTGATGTCCTTCTGCGAGAGAATTGTGATCTGCTGCTGATTCTTGATTGCGTCGATGAAAGCGAGCAGGCGGGTTTCGACACCGGCGCCGGCTGAATGCTCGTCGAGTTCTAGTTCGAGATAGGGGCGGCCGGTGCGGTTCATTTCGTGGTTGAAGAAATGCAGCACGAATGAATCAGGGCCGCACGAGAAGCTGGTCAGATAAAGCCCGAAGAGCCTGGTGTCGCGGTTGATATACTTGGCGGCCTGCAGAATACGGTTGCCGAAGCCCCAATACATATTCGGGTATTCCGATTCGATGTCGATGCCCGACAGATCGATGAATTCCTGCGGAATCGCGTGGACGCCGAGACGGCTGAAGGTGGCGAACAGATTCAGGTTGGTGCGCGAGTCGTAGGCGCTGTAAGGCCGGCCGATTACAATGATGGCGCGGCGATCGCCGAGATTTTTGAGGATTTCCTGACCGACACGCTTGATGTCGGCGTCGAACTGATTGAGAACCCCCATGGCTTCGTCGTAAGCCTTGCTGAATTCGACATCGCTGAAGCGCAGGCCAAGGCGTCTGAATTCACCGGCGAACGACAGGTGCAGGTCGATCTTGCCCTTCTTGAAATAAACTGCCGGCTTGATGACCTTCTTCGGGTCGAGTCCGAGCGCCGCCATCAACATATAGGTGTTGGCTTCGACATAGGGGCAGTAGAAGGAGTTGTTGCCCTGATTCGCTTCCATCTCGATGAGCATCGGCATGAAAAGAAAATCGCAGTGCTCTTTGATGGTCGCTGCATGTCCGTGCGAGATCTTGACCGGGAAACATGCTTCGCAGGTCATCGCTGCTATGCCGCGGTCGACGATTTCGCTGTTGGTTTCAGGGCTGATAACGACTTCGTAGCCGAGCCGGGTCAGCAGGTGAACCCAGAACAGCCCCAGTTGATGAAACCCGAGGGCGCGCGGAATGCCGATAACGATCTTGCCGCTTTTCTGTTCGGGTTTGCCATCGCCGGCGACTCGATACAGGCCTTTCATGTGCTTGAAATAGAGTTCCTGTCTGACGCGGTTGAAGTCCGGGGCGCGTTTAACAGCCTGCTGACGTGATTCATACATGCCGCAGTCGCCGCCGTAAATGGCTTCGTCGTTGCCGACTTTGTATATCTGAAGTTTGCACTGGTTGTGGCAGTTCGGATTGCGCTGGCAGATTTCTTCGTCGTGCACGAAAGGTTGCTCGACGACTCCCCAGCCGCGGAACCTTGTTTTAAATGGCTGGCCGGCGGCAACTTTTGCCCTGATTTCGTCCATGGCATGTAGTGCTGCACCGATACCGCCCATGACTTCGCGGTGCGGCAGGGTGATGATCGGTTTGCCGACGATGCGTTCAAATGCGGCGACAACTGATTTGTTCAACGAGGGGCCGCCCTGGAAGCTGATTTTTTTGCCGATTTTGCCGTCCTGGACAACACGGTTGAGATAGTTGTGAACTACAGCCTGTGACAGCCCGGCGAGCAGATCTTCGACCGCGCCGCCCATCTGCAGATACGACATAAGGTCTGATTCCATGTAAACGGTGCAGCGCTCGGTCAGGCGATAGGGGGCTTTGGCGCGCATGGCCATTTCTTCGTATTCGCCGGCGATATTGATGCCGAGCTTGTTGGCGGTTTCTTCGAGAAAACTGCCGGTGCCGGCGGCACAGACCTTGTTCATGCGGAAATCGACGACATAGCCATTGCCAAGCGCCGTGTATTTGGCATCCTGACCGCCGAGTTCGAAAATGGTGTCGACTCCGGGTTCGAAGTGGCTGGTGCCACGGGCGTGGGCGGTTACTTCGTTGACGACGTCGTCAGCACCGACGAAGAGATTGGCTACTTCACGTCCGGAGCCGGTAGTGCCGACGCCGAGGACGTTGACGCGGTTGACGTCGACAGTTTCAACGCAGTTGCGCAGGGCTTTTTTGATCGCCACGACCGGCTGCCCCTCGGTGGGGATGTAGCGTTTGTAGACGACGCGGCCTTCGGGGGTGATCAGCACCAGTTTGGTGGTGGTAGAACCAATGTCGTAGCCCATGTAAACATCGATTTTGTCGTCGCCGGCCGGCAGACCCTGAGCTTTGCCGCATTCGGCAAACGGGTGCAGTTTGAGGGTCAGCGGCTCAGTGCGGACTGCCGCGAAAGCTGCTGAAGCTTTGAGCTGATTGATCTGGACGGAGGTGATGGCACGGCCCTGGTTGCGGTTGATGGCGTTTAGAACTGATCCGAGAGCGCCGACGCTGGTGTAATGGTCGGGAACGCTGACCTTTAGGCCGAGAATATTTTCGAAGGCCTTGCGGGCCAGCAGGTTCGAGGCATAGCCGCCGATGAAAGCCACGGGAGCCTGCAATCTGCGGTTGTTGACCAGCGTCGATTTGTAGTTCTTGGCGACGCC
Source organism: uncultured bacterium (assembly GCA_964474705.1). GTDB lineage: Bacteria > Muiribacteriota > Ozemobacteria > Ozemobacterales > Ozemobacteraceae > Rifleibacterium. The sequence continues at coordinate 27,151 of CAYYUI010000032.1, read as the reverse complement.
TTCGTGCAGACCGCTGATGATGTGGCGGATCGGTATGCCTTTGTTCTGCAGATGAATCATGTCGGACTTGGTGAAAACAGTGCAGCGGCAGGCTACACTGGCCGGGCAGTCAGACTTGCGGCCTTCTTCCATGAAGCGCATCAGAATCGATTCCATGCGTTTCTGCGGATCGCTGATCGCGTTGAATTCTTCGACGTCAGAGAAAATGCGTTCGGCCTGCTGGTCGATGAAACTGCCGGTTCCGGCGGCGCAGGCTTCATTGAGCTTGAAATCGTCGAGAATGAAGCCTTTGTCTGCAGGAGTGAGCACCAGAAGTGCGGAATCGTGCCCGCCGATTGAAATGGCGGTGCGGGCTTCAGGCATCAGGGCGAACAGACCTCTGGTCTGGGCGGTGGTTTCGATTTCAAAATAGGTATCGAGCTCGGTGGCGATTGCCTTGCCGTGCGTGCCGGTAAAAGCTACGCGGGCAATGTTGTCGCGGCCGTATTTATCTTCGATCTGCCCCAGAATTCGGGCACACAGCTCAAGAGTGCGGCCAAAATGTCTGTGATAGGGCATCTCTTCGATGAAATTGCCTGCGTCATCACAAACGACCGCATTGATGCTGACCGATCCTATATCAAAACCTATGTTGATTTTTTTCATTTTACCTCCTGAAACTGAAGAGAGTCTTATATGATACCATTAAAAAGCCCCTCTGGCAAACTGGCCAGAGGGGCTTTAACAGCGGATTGTGGCGTGTTATTGGTCGCTTTTGTTCCAGCCGTCGTCGAGCAGATTTTCAGAGCTCGATTTCGGTTCAATTGGTTCAGTGGTCGGGGTAAGAACTTCAGAGGCGGGTTCAGAAGTGCCGGAAGCAACCTCGTTCGACGGGGCGGGGGTGCGATTGGAAGTATCTGCGGTGCCGCTCGCGGTCGGGTCTTTCCAGAAGTTGATATTCCGGGTGGTCGGATCGCTCACCGCAGCTGGAATATCAGTCGTGGCAGGTGGAGAGAATGGTCTGGGCATCAGGCGGTAAGAGCCGTCATAGGAAACCAGCAGGTCGCCGTCGTCAGTCACCAGCGGGCGCATAAAGAGGCTGCGGCCGCTGGCCATCCAGACGCAGCGCGAAGAACCGGTTTCCAGGTAGCTGCCAAAAGTATTGCGTGAAAAGAAAGAATCTTTGTGGGTTACGAAAATGCCTTTGCGGTGTGGAAATGCATTGTATACTTCGTCGAGTTCATGCCGCCAGAGCTGAACCCCTGAGCTTACTTCAACGCAGCGCAGATTTTTTTTGTCAAGCAGCAGGAGTTTTTCTCCGTATTTGGCGGCACCTGTAAAGCCTGACTGCATTGTTGTCGACCATGAATTGCCGGTCATCAGCGACATGCAGACGATGCGGGAACCCCCGGACGCCAGCATGATCAAAGTTTCATCGAGAACCTGGGCGGCTTTCAGACCCTTGATCTGATTGCGGTACAGCAGGGCCCCGTTGTCCTGATCCATGATCATGATTTCGCCGTCAAAGCTTGAAAGAATACAGACATTCTGAATGAACAGAGGCGTATCCTGACTCATCGTCGACTCGGTCGACCAGAGAAGTGAGCCGTCTTCAGGGTGCAGCGCCGAAACTTTCCATTTATCATTTTTCGGGTCGCTGCTGCCGTGAATACAGATAACTACCTTGCCGGCGGCATAGTTGACCAGTGTGTCGGTGAAGACTTTGTCCCACAGGGGCTTGCCGGTCTGTGTGTCGAGACAGAAAATAGAGTTGGCGGTCGACTGCACGATGAGGCGGTTTTCGCCAGATCTGACTGGAGGAATTTTGAACTGCTCGAGCGCTGCTGCTTCCCATTCCAGTTTCAGCCCAGGCACTGAAAAACCGCGGATCATTCTGGCTGAATCGGCAAGAATGACCATTTTGCCATTGACTATGGGCGAGTAGGGCAGATAGCTCATTTTAACCGATTCGGCACTGACTTTTCCGTTTCTGTCGAGCTCGAACAACTGGAAAACATGCTTGCCCTTGTCGCCGCCCATGAAAACACAGCGGTCGCCAACCGATACCGGGTCGGAAAAAATCTTCGCCGCCACGCTGCCTGACCAGATCGGTGCGGTTTCCGGCTGGGTGCCGAGAAGGTGAAAAGCGGTGATGCTGACTATGACCAGCAGTATTCCAAACAGTCTTTTTGACATTTTATTCGATGGCTTTCAGGGCATTGAGAATCATGGTAATACATTTGTCAGGAGTGATACGACTGGTATTGAGCACCAGATGATAATGATGCGGGTCGTTCCAGTCGGTGTCGAAAAAGTCATAGATGAAATTGGCGGCGGCCTCATCTTTGCGCGTCAGCAGTTCTTCAGCTTTCGCCAGATCGACATTCTGTTCTTTCATGAGGTGCTTGAGGCGATCTTCGCGGTCGGCGACGATTCTGACATGCAGCGCGTCGCGGTGGTCACGCAGTATCTGACTGCCACCCCGGCCGAGAATAACAGCTTTGGATTTGGCTGCTATCTCTTTGATGACCTGAGTCAGAACTTCGTAATAATCCTTTTCCTGAAAGGAACTGCGTGGGTAGGTGCTGAAAATTTCTGCTGAATCCCAGTCGAGCGGCCCAATTCCGAAGGGATGAAACACCATGCCGCCCTGGGCAATGCTTGCCAGCGCCTCCTGGAAGAAGACACCAATGCGGTTGTAGCTTTGCTGATCGAAGTCTTCGATCTGGTCTTCTTTCTTGCCCATTTTCTGTGCTATTTCGTTGATGATCTGCTGATCGTAACACACATAACCAAGCGCTTCAGCGAGCTTGAGCGCGATAAAAGTTCCAGATGCACCGATCTCTCGAGATATGGTAATTACCGGCATCTGATCCTCCTTGTAATTTGACCTTGAGGTTATTCTAAGCCAAAACTCCACCACCGTTCAATATGTTACAAAAAATAAATAAAAAAGTAGTTAAACATTCTTATAATTTCGCCGATGAATCATTTGTAGAAAATTACAAGGAGGAAGGCAAATGGTTCACCCAGGGATGGTCGGAATTACAGAATTAATGATGGATGAAGGCTTTCTCTGCTGGATGGAACAGCAATCTGATGATCTGCTTGAAAATCTCACCACTTTTGAAATTTTCAATCTCTTCCAGTCAGTTCAGTAAGCTATCAACAGATCGGGTAATCCCGGTTTTTTCTTTTTAGGCAGTTTCAGCGTTCGATCAGGAACTTTTTGAAGGCTTCCCGGCCTCTGCTAATTTTTTTGCAGGGTTCGGAAGCATTGAAAACGCAGACCCTGATGTTTTCAAAGTCAAGATAGGCCTGCATTCTTTCAATTGTTGCCGCACTGACCCGGTGTTCCAGTCTGCATGCTTCCTGCTGTGCAAAATCTTCCTGAAAAGCCAGCACTTCGGTCAGAAATTTCGCCAGAGTTCGGTGATAGCCGTTCAATGCTCTTATGGTGTTTTCGCCTTCCAGGGTCAGCGTTACCGGTCTGTAAGCCTGATAATTGATAAGACCGCGTTCGGCCAGACGCTGCAGGGCACTGGTTACCGAAGACCGTTTGCATCCCATTCGTTCAGCAATATCGGAGGTGCGAACAGCCCCGAATTGACGTTGAAGCTCGGCTATCTGTTCAAGATATGATTCCAGGGCCCCTGAAACACGTTCTTTCATGTCAACCTCCTGAACAGTTGCTGTTTTTGTTCGGGCAGGCACTGCAGGTGGCACAGGTGTTGCACTGCCGGCCGGTGAATGTATTCAACAGGGTTCGCAACAGATACCAGCCGGCCGCAACCCCTGCCAGCACAATCGTTACCGCTTCGCCTGCCGTTCCCTGGCCGGTGATGGCTTCACCGATTTTCAAAGCGGCAAAGCTGACGACGTAGGCGATCACAAGATAAACGGCCAGAGACAGCGCCGTGAATTTCGTCGAACCGCTTTCGCGCCAGACAACACCAAGCGTCGCGATACAGGGTATATAGAGAAGGGTGAACAGCATGAACACAAAGGCGGTCAGTGGCGTCATGCCGGTTTTTCGCATGCCTTTGCCCAAATCGTGGTCATATGGCAGATAGAGAACGGTCAATGTTGAAACGACTGATTCCTTGGCAAGAAAGCCGGGAATCAGCGAGACGGTTTCGCGCCAGCTGAATCCAAGCGGTGCCATCACCGGGTGCATCAGTTTGCCGATGCGGGCCATATAACGACCTTCCATCTGCTCGATTTCGCGACGCTGTTCCAGATCGGCAATTCTGGCTGAAGTGGCTTCGCTTGCCGGCCGGCCTCTCAGGGTCGCCAGTTCAGACGCATAGTCATAACTGAGCGGGACTTCACGGGGAAAAACCGATAGAACCCAGATGAGAATTGAACCGGCAAGAATTACCGTTCCGGCTTTTTCAATGAAGTGCATCGCCTTTTCCTGCAGCATGTGCAGAACGCTGGCGGTGGTTGGCAGGCGATATGGTGGCATTTCTAGCAGAAAAGGGCTGTTATCTTTGGTTTTGAACAGCAGACTGGACATATGTCCGAGAAAAACAAGCACGATAAGATTGACAAAGAAAAGGCCGAACATCCAGGTGCTGGGGCTTTCCGGGAAAAAAGTGCCGCACAGCAACACCAGAACCGGCAGTCGGGCAGCACAGGTGACGAGAGGAATCAGCAGCATCGTCAGCAGGCGTTGAAAACGGTTGTCGATAATGCGGGTCGCGAGAACGGCCGGCACATTGCACCCCAGCCCCATAATCATCGGTATGAAGGCGCGGCCATGCAGCCCGATGCTGTTCATCATCCGGTCCATGATGAAGGCGGCACGTGACATGTAACCAGAGTCTTCGAGAATCGCTATCCAGAAAAACAGGATAAGGATATTGGGTATGAAGATCAATACGCCACCGACACCATGGATAATGCCCTCGGTGATCAATTCGCGCAACAGGCCGTGTTGCATGTTCGATTCGACAAACCCGCCGGCTGCTTCAAGCAGGTATTCCATCCAGCCCATGGGGATTTCGCCGAGAGAGAAGGTCGTCCAGAACACCCAGGCCATCATCAGGGCAAACAGGGGCAGGCCAAGAAAACGGTGGGTCAGAAACGCATCGAGCTTTTCCTGCCAGGCGGGAATATTTTTTCCCGGAATGGTGGCGCAAAGAGAAATCAGCTTTTCGATACGTCGATACCGATCGGAAGCCAGTTCACAGGCAAGATCGATCACTTTGAGCGGTTTCTCGCGGCCAGCGCTGAGCTGTGTTGCAAGCCGGCGGCGGATTTCGAGGACTTCTGGAGCCGATTCCAGAGGTTTCAGGCTTATCAGTTCGCGCAGAGCGTTGTATTTCTGCAATGCCGAGGCGGTTTCCCATTTAAGACCAAGAACGGTGAGAACTTCGGCTGCGGCCTGCTGCCAGTGCTCAGGCAGCACAAGAAGGTTGGAACAGCATGCGTCGTCGAGGGTGGCAGGTCTGGCCAGTTGCTCGATCAGTGATGTGACCCCTTCTCCGGTTCTTGCGACTGTTGGAAAAGCTGAGGCGCCGGTGAAGGTGGAAAATTTGAGCAGGTCGATCGAGCCGCCGGCTCTGGTGAATGAATCGAAGCAGTTCAGACTGATTACCGGCAACACTCCAAGCTCGATGAGCTGGGTGGTCAAAAACAGGTTGCGTTCAAGGTTGGCAATATCGACGACATTGATGATGATGCCGGAAGCGGCCTCGTCAAGGGTTTTTAACACGACTTCTTCTTCTGGAGTTGCAGGCGTCAGTGAGTAAGTGCCGGGCAGATCGTTGATTACCAGGCGCATATCGCCAGCCATGGTGATGCCCTCGATTTTTTGTACAGTTACCCCGGGCCAGTTGCCGACCCGGTGACGTTCGCCAGTCAGAGCGTTGAAAAGACTGGTTTTGCCGCAGTTCGGGTTGCCGACCAGAAAGACGTTGCGACAGTTAGCAGAATTCAGATTATTTGCCATCAGCTTTGATCTCAACATCAATCAGGACTGATTCGGAGCGGCGCAGGCCAACCAGATAGCCGCGTATTTCGTAGGTGGTAGGATCGCCCATCGGGGCGCGCTTGATCGCCCTGATGACGGTTCCAGGAACAAACCCCATGTCGAGAAGTCGCTGTGCAGTCGGTGACAGGGCGTCGATGTCGCGTATAGTGCCAGATTTGCCTTCGGGCAGATCGGCGAGGCTGTGTGTTGTCGTAACCATAATGCCACCTTGAGAATTAGATTAATCTAACATTTTTAGAATAGCCTAATTTTTTCGGTCTGTCAACACAAATTTGTCACAAACAGGCTGACAAATAGCCAAAGCCCGTTCATTGTGAACGCAGTCTTAATGTTTGCGATTGCTCGGGGTTCTGAGCTTAACGTCGACGTGAGTCTGATTGTCTGAAGTTATTTGTCGGAAATCGATGCGGAGATGGCGCGTTCGCTTGCCCAGCCCTTGATGAATTTAATCTGTTCCGACATGGTGCGGGACAGCGGCACGGTTCCGCGTATAATCGTGTAAAGGTCGTCCTGGGTCAGAGGGGAGCTCCGATGGAAAGCTTCGATCATCGCAGCTTCGACGACATGCTCGATTTCGGCACCATTCCAGAACTCGGTGGCAACACTCAACAGCGGCAGGTCAAAATCTTCGAGACGGTTGCCGCGCCGACTGAGGTGAACCTTGAAAATCTGCTCACGTTCGCTGTCATTTGGCAGGTCAATGAAAAAGACCTGATCGAAACGACCCTTGCGGATTATTTCAGCCGGCAGCAGGTCGATACGGTTGGCAGTTGCCGCAACAAAGACGTCCGCTGATTTTTCCTGCATCCAGGTGAGGAATGCCGAAAAAATATGCGAGCCGGTGCCACCGTCTTTGGCGGTATTGCTGCTGATACCGCCTTCGATTTCATCGATCCAGAGAATTGCCGGAGCCACGGCTTCGACGCTTTTGATGGCGCGATGAAAAGTGCCTTCGGGGGTGCCGTAATTGCCAGAATAGACTTTGTTCATGTCGAGCCTGAACAGGGGCAGGCCCCAGAGAGCGCTGATGGCTTTTACCGAAAGAGATTTTCCGCAGCCAGAGATGCCCATCATCAGGAGGCCGCGCGGCGGCCGTATGCCTGCCTGAGCGGCTTCGGGACTGAACAGTTTGCGGCGCTTCAGCAGCCATTCCTTGAGATTCTCGAGGCCGCCAACGTCAGCGAGCGATTCGGTGCCGCGAACATATTCGAGAACCCCGTCCTTCCGGGCCAATTGTTCCTTTTCGTCGTGCAGCAGCGGAATTATATCGCTGCTGATACTTTTGCGACCCCAGCAGACCTTGTTAAGGGCGTATCTGACCTCCGCGCCGGTGAAGCCTTTGAGAGAAGCCACCGCCTGCTCAGACTGGGCAGGAGTCAGATCATTTGGGACGCCGCGTTTGGCCGCTGCCTGAAGGTGTTCTTCGAGCATGGCGGCTATTTCCTGCTGGTCGGGCAGCAGATAGTTGATCAGAAAGATATCCTTGTGCAGCTCAGGGGGAATGCTGAAGCTCGAGCTGGTCAGGAGCAGAAAACGGTTTTGCCCGCGAAAGCTGAAGTGAATATTGCGGATGCGCCGGCCAATTTCCGCATCGGGAAGGAGCCCGGCCAGATCTTTGAAGACGAAGAAGCCGGGTTTGTCGCATTCCTGTATTTTGTCGAGAGCTTCGACGGCGCTCAGCCTGGTTGTAACCCGCGAGGCAGCATCGCTCAGGCCGGTCTGGAGATCCCAGGTCTGAAAAACACCTCGCCCCTGAAAAGCGCTCGTGTAGAAACTGCTGAGGGTGCTGAGCGTGGCATCTTCTTCCCAGGTCTCGATGGCTATTACCGGGTAACCTCCGGCCAGGGCATCGCGAAGCGACTTGATGGCGCTCTGCCGCTGCACAACAGGCAAAGTCATGGGGTTACGGAATTGACGAGCTGCTCGATGGTCGAGTTGAAAATAGTGTTTTCGCTTTCCTGAAGACTGTTCCAGAATTCTTTGTAAAGCTGAATTTCGAACAGGTCGCAATGCCCGACCGCGTTGCTGGCAAAGTGCTTGTCGAGGTTGGTGTCATGGGTAATGCTGGCAGATTTGCACAGGCAGATGTCGAGTTCGTCCATATAATTGCAACATCCTTTAAGAAGTAACTGTCTTAATCAGATTATAAACCAATTTCACATTTCAGCAAGAAAATTTGCTTAAAATTGCATTTCGCGAACCTGGCGTTCTCGTTTATATTCTCGTGAGGAGAAAATTATGCGAAAAAAACGCCTGCATCTGGCAGCTCAGAATATCATCAGATCGTTACGCAATGAAACAAAAGATGTGCAGCACTTTGACAGCAGCCCTCTGCCTGACAAGGAAATAATCTACCGGGTGATCGGCGACATTTTCATGCTGCTTTTTCCGGGCTATTTTGGGCATTCAGAGATGTCTTTCGATTCGATAGAAATGCGCATCGGCTACCGGGTGGCCCGTGTTTATGAAGAACTGAAGCCCCAGGCCCATCGTGAGCTGATTCATGGCTGCCAGAAAGCCTGTTCTCCATGCGGAAACTGCGAACGGGCGGCCGAGCAGCTCGTTTTTCAGTTTCTTGAATATATTCCGGAGTTGCGTAAGGCCTTGAATCTTGATGTTAAAGCAGCCTTCAAGAATGACCCTGCAGCGGGTGATTTTGACGAGATCATTTTCAGTTATCCTGGGCTTGAAGCGGTGGCCGTTCACCGGGTGGCACATTTCTTCTATCAGTTCGGTCTGCGGCTGATTCCACGCATCATGTCCGAATGGGCCCATTCGCGCACCGGCGTTGATATTCATCCGGGCGCTGCCATCGGTCGCAGTTTCTTCATCGACCATGGCACCGGTGTGGTTATCGGTGAGACTACGGTCATAGGTGACGATGTAACCCTCTATCAGGGGGTTACCCTGGGAGCGCTCAATTTTCCGCGTGATAAAGACGGCAAGATTATCCGCAATTCGAAACGTCACCCTACTATCGGTGACGCGGTGGTAATATACGCCGGCGCCACGATTCTTGGTGGTGAAACGAATATTGGTGAGCATTCGGTGATCGGTGGCAATGTCTGGTTGACTGAGTCTGTTCCTGCTCACAGCCGGGTAATAATCGACAATTCTCGACTGAAAATCAGCAGTCGTAAAGCCCAGCCGCAGCAGGATGGCAATTGACCGCCTGAATATCCGTCAGAAATATCTCTCATCTATCTATAAACAAAACAGTGAAGTTTCCCGATTAGATAGCCAAATTCTGGCTGATCGCAGGGGAAAAACCAATGTCGCTGAAAAACAGAAGCAACGGATGGGCGCTGATTTATATCGCCCTGGCGGCGGTTTTGACAACCGGATGTCGGCAGAATCCCTCTGACGAGCCAAAATATTACCAGCGCGAACTGGCAGTCATGCAGCGTGAAGAAAAGCGTGTTGCAGCTGAAAAGGCTGAAAAAAAGGCTTCGATGAAGGATGGATACCCATGGCGCGGACGGACATCAGAAAACTGTCTGCCCTGTCGTATTAAAGTCAGTGAAAAAGTCATTGCCGAGGAAATTCGCTACCTCCATGAAACCGTGCATGGCAAAGCGAAAACCCGTTTGAGGTTAAGAGACTGAAAATGTTGCAGAAACGAGAAAGACGGGCCTTCTGGCTGTTCCTGCTCTGGATGGTATCGCTGCCGTTCCTGCAGTTTCACAACCTTTCTGCCCAGGAAGAAGAGCTGATTCTCGATGCTGAACCGGCTGCAGATGCACCGGCACCCGAGAATGCGCCGGCTGCGGACCCTGCAGCGCCGGCAGCAGATGGCGGTGCGCCTTCTGAAGTCGATGCAGCAGGTCAACCTGCCGCATCCGATACCGTTGCCGCTGACCCACAGCCCGGCGACCCCGCTGCTGCAGAAGGCGAAGTTCCGGCAGCAGAACCGGAAGTAGTTGCCGGCGACCCCGGTGCCGAGGGAACCGAAGGTGCTGAAGGGCAGGATCCGGCAACCATGCCGGCATTGAGTGCTGATCCGAATATGCTGCTCGGAAAAGTGACCGGTCTTTCGAAGGCCGGAAAGCATAAAGAAGTGATTGCCGAACTGCAGGATTTTGAAGACGCGGTCATAGAATCGAACGAGCTGCTGGCAATTTATGTTGAAGCTCTGATCAAGATCGATAAGCCTGACTGGAATAATGTTAACCGTCTTGCCAGGGTCCTTGGTTCAAAAGATAACAGCAGTTCGCTGGCCAATTACGCACAGGGTCTCTACTGGGAAAACAGCAAAAAGCCTGATATGGGTAAAGCCGTCGGTTTTTATGGCAAGGCCAGAGATGCGAAAAAACCTTATCCAGATGCTGCCAAAGCCTATTATATCGGAATGCTGAAACGGTTCTGGTATGTTCTGCTTATCGTCATCGCCCTGCCGATTGTCGCGGTCGTTCAGAAAAAGAAGAAGCAGAAGGCTGCCCAGCTGGTCGATCTTAACCTTGATCTTAATGCGCCTGCTGCTGCCCCTGGAACCGGTTCTGAAAATCCTTCGCCTGCTGCTGCCGGTTCAGAGAGGGCAACTGCCGGATCTGCCGGCGAAAATGCTGCTTCTCAACAGCCCGCAGCTGCTCAACCGGCCAAAAACGGTGAAGCTTCTCAAGCCGAAAAGCAGAGTGAAAAAAATCCCGCCCCGGCCGCAACTGAAAAGGCTTCGGCGGCTGCACCCGTGACCAGAAAGGTCGTCAAGGTGGTGCGCAAAGTAAAAGCGGTTGCCAAGGCAAAAGAACCTGAAGAAGTCGAAGAGATTATCGATGAAGAGCCTGCACCTCCATCGGTCTATCCGCCGCGACAATCAGCCCCTGCCGTCGCACCACAATCATTCGACACCATAACCTCGAAGCATCAGGCTGAGATCGAGCGAATTCGCGAGTTGACCAGACCGGAGCGCCGACCAAGTGTTCAGGCAGACCCTGAACTCGATATTCTCTGGGGAAATTTGAGCCGCAAAGCCATGCAGGGCCGTATCGGTCCTCAATCCCGTCGTGGCGATGCCATCTCGGCTGCTCGTGGATACTCGGCCGGGTTCGGCAACAGCGCTTCTTCGAAAGATCAGGAGCCTGACTTCAATACTTCTGATGTTTCGATAGACCTGTCGGATGAAGCCTTGCGTGACGATCTGATCGGAAAACTAAAAATGCTGGCCATTACTGATGGTGAGTTGCGCGAACTTTTCTCGATGAAAAATGCTGCTCATATTCCGCATCTGATCGAATATATAATGACCAGACCGGAACCGTTGCGCCTGGCCTTTGTGGCCCGCGAAATTGGCCATTACGGTGACCCGGCGGTGATCGATACCCTGGCCAGTCTTTTGTATCACGAAGACGAGCGGGTGGCGCTGGCGGCGATCAATGGCCTGGAAAACTCGAAGAAACCGTCTGCTGTCATACACCTTTGCCCTTTTCTACAGTCGGAATTGCCTATTCTTGCTCAGGCAGCGCGCACCGCTCTGCTAAATTTCGGCGCAGTTAAAATTCTCCAGGCTTTCAAGAATCTTCCCGAGCATTCTGACGAAAAGATCAGAGTCGGTGGTGTGTTCGTTCTTTCGCGGATGAAAGGCAATGCGGTCGAAGAACTGCTGAAAAAGATGCTGCACGATGACTCGCTTGAAGTTCGCACCAAAACAATACTGGCGATGTCATATCAGAAAAACCCGGTATATATTGAGCCGCTGCGCGAATTTTTCCGCATCGCTACAGAAGCTGACAAAGCCATGGCCCGCAAGGCAATTGTTTATCTGCAGGGATTTGTCGCCCGGCCAAAATAATCAGATTCGGTTCTGAATGCACATGATCGTGATATCATCGCGCCAGGGCAGATGCATCGAGACTGCATTGAGTTTTCTCAGTATCTCTTCCGATGGATTACGGTGGTCTGATTTCAAGCTCTGCTGAACGATCTCGAGAAAAGCTTCATGCCCGAGGCGCTCACCATTGCGATCCAGCAGGTTCACGGCACCGTCTGAATAGAGAATTACCATGCGCTTGTCGAGACTGATTTCGTGCTTGCGAAACTTGGTTTCAGGGCTGATTCCGAGGGGGGCTGAAGGCAGGCTGACGAACATTTTTTCGCCGGTCTTTTCGGCGATGCTGATCGGATAAGATTGCCCGGCGTTGGCACAGATCATGACATCGTTGGTCGGATCGATGATGCCGATCAGACAGGTGGTCATATGCCCCTTCTGATAATAGGGCAGAAAGATCTGGTTGAGCTTTTCGAGAATCAGTTCGGGGCTGAATGGAAAGCTGGGGCAGAGCAGAGTGAATGAGGTTTTCAGCATTGCGGTCAGGTAGGCGGCGGAAATGTCGTTTCCGGAAACCTCGGCGAGGATGATGGCGTAGGTGCCCTGTTTTAGCGGAATAAAGTCGAAGAAATCGCTGAGAATGATGCGCGAGTTGGAGTTGGCGGTCGAGATCAGATAGCTGCCGCAGCGGAATTCAAGATCAGGGTAGAGCTGACGACGTATCTTCTCTGAAATGGTGAGATTCTTCAAGATTTCGGCCGATTCGTTAAAGGCCTGGGCCAGAACCCCGAATTCGTTAGCCGAGCGAACCGGTATGCGATGCTGGTAGTTGCGTTCGGCCAGAGCCTTGACTCCGACCATGATGTCGCTGATTGGCAGAATGAGAAGCCTGGTGAGCAGCCGGGCAAGAGCCAGGCCCATTACCAGTATGACGCTGAAGATGATTATTACTATGCTGACCCGTTTGCGAAACATCTGCTCGAGCTTGTCGAGTGGTGAAATTCTGATGAGCAGATAATGCTTCAGATAAGAACCGCGCAGAACGCTGACATAGCTTTCCCGGCCGTCAATTTCCATCTTATGGGTAAAGGTTTTGAAATCACTTTCGCTGCGTCTTATAACTGATTCGAAGTTTTTGAATTCAAGAACAGAGGGAAAGTTCGCGGCATACTGATGCATCGAGACGGCGCGGATATCTTCTTCGGGGAAAACCCGGTTCATAATCTCAGAGCGGGCCCGCAGGTCCCCGAAAAGCCTTTCGAAATACTGCCGCTCGAAGTTGGCAAGGTCGACGAGCATGGTGAAGGCATACCAGGCTTCACCGGCAGGTCCTGGCAAAACGTCGAGATAGCCAAGGTAGATCTCGTCGAGACCTTGCAGGTTCGTGAATCGCGAAATATTGGTTCTGGCTGATTGAAACAGAGTGTGGGTGTTGGACTCAATTATGGCATCGACAACCAGATTTGTGCTTGAACGTTTCAACGGCAGCGTGATTCCCTGTGAGTTATTGTAGAAATCCATCGCTGCGAGAGCGGTGCTGGCGAAGAGTTTTATAAAACCCTTGTGACCATCTGACTTTTCCGGTTCGTCTGACCGGGTGTTCGGACTGCCTTCAAAAAGTGCTCTGATATGCTGGCTGGTAATACTGGCGTGGCGAAGTTTCCAGCTTTCGAGAATTTTCTGCTGCTCGGCTCTGGTTTTGTTGAAATGGCGCCTGACTTCCGCAGAAAGCAGATCAGTTGAGTAAATGACCACGGCTTCTGACGAAACCATGTGAATATTGTCGGCGATAAAGTCGGTATATTGCTGTTCAAGCCGGTTGATAAGTTCTTCGGGTCTTGAGACCTGGCCCCGCAGTTCCTGGGTGAAAGATCTGAATTCAAGCAGTTTTGAAGTTATGAACCGTGTGAACCCGGCGTCAATCTCAGACAGGCGTCGGTAATTGCTGTGCTTTTCCTCCAGGACGAGTGAATGTCGGAGTTCGCGGAGATACTGAAACGAAAGAAACCCGGCAGCAATGAGCGGCAAAGCGTATGACAGGGCGAAAAGCCCGGCCAGTCTCTGTCGCACGTTGTGCTGGTAGCGTATCTGCAGCACCATGACCCGGTAGCTCAGTCGCAGAAATAGAATACTGACGGCGACAAAAAGCAGGAAAAGCAGGAATAAAAAGGTCACCGGTGCCTGCGGGAGCTCGTAGGCACCTAGCAGAAGAGTGTATTCATCGAGCCGCTTGATGCCGATCAGTTTGCCTGCGAGACTGAAGGTGCTGGTCGGATACTGTTCGTAATAAGCCTTGAGGCTTTCGGCATCCATTCCTTCGAGAATCTGGGGCAGCTTGATGCTGTCGTAGCCTATGTAACCATAGTTAACCGGATTCCTGGCGGTGACGGTGCTTGCGAGAATATCCGACTTCTGCAGATGCCTGAAATGAACGAAGACAAGAATACCTGCAACGAAGCGGTTTTTGATCGAGCGATCGAAATCGAAATAACACAATGAATAGCGGTCAGGGTTGCCCAGTTCGATGACCTTGTCACGTTGATCGCGTATGCGGCCTAGAATGAGATCCGGGGCGGGAAAAAGCCTGCCGACACTGCTCAATTGCTCCGGGGCAATCGGGCCACTCTCATAATCAGAGTTTGCAAGCGTAAAGAAAAGTTCGTGTTCGGGTTTTGCCCCTCTGATCGGTATTACTTTGCCCTCACCATTGAACAGGAAAACTTCAATCAACCCGGGGCGCCACTGGCGGTCGAAACCGGTAAGAATTTTTTCGAGGCCTTCCTTGTTTGATGGCAACCCTTTCAGCTGTTTGAAAAGCCCGCTGAACCTTGGGTGGAAGAATCGCGCCGGCAGGCTGTCGTAGACATGGTTGTCGAGACCGGATTCAATTTCTTCAGAGGTCAGTGAAGTGTTACGGGTAATCCGGTCGGCAACGAACATGTGTAACCCGGCCCAGAAAACGGTTGCCGGTATGCCCCAGGTCAGGCTGACTACCAGAATCCATCTTACCATCCTGTTTCCGAAGAAAGAACAGAAGGCGTCTCTTAGAAGATCTTTCAGCTGCTGCATTGTTTGCCCCCTTCATCCGGAAGATAGTGGGCAATTATCAGGCTGGCTGATTCTGCCAGTTTGTCCTGGCAGACCTGTTCGACCTGGGTCTGCATTGTATCACGCAGAGACAAATTGTTTTTTGCGCAGTCGGTTATCAGGGGCAGTAGATCCGGCAGGCGGCTGCAGCAGACGTCAGAAAATATCGGCGAAACTGCAAAAGCGATCATTTCTGGTTCAAAAGCGACTTCCTGACTGCCGAAGGCGTGAAACTCGCTGCTGCCTGGTTCGCAGTGAGGCAGTTGCAGCGTTGAGAAGCTTGAGTTACGGCTGTTGATCATGACAATTTTGATCCTGCCGCACCCTGAGTAGAGCATTTTCTTTTCCGTTACGTTGATAAGCATGGCAACAAGGTCGCCACCAAGCTTTCTCCGCAGGTTGATGCGGAAATATTCCTCGAGATCCTTGAGGCAATGATAGGCCGAGTGAACGTTAAGTTCCTCGGTAATGAGCCTTACCGCCATTCGGGCCATAGAAAGCGTTAGAGAGGCTTCGATTCCAGACAGGTCGGTTCGCATCAGAAAGGCAAAGACCAGGTTCTCGTCGATGCGGGCGAAGTGGTAGATTTCCTTTTCTTCTCGGGAATTCGTTACCAGAAGACCGTCCAGGATCAGAGAATCGGCCTTTAATGCTGCTGGAGGAAGAAGGTGGCGTTTGACCGACCGCCCTTCGTTGAATTCGCGTACCTTGATGATCAGGTCGGTCAGGCCCGTCGAGATGCTTTCGAGTTCGTTTGCTTCAGAAAAGACAACAGTTTCGGTCGCTACAGCTTTCTGACTGCGCAGAGCTGTTGCATTGGCCGCCAGCATGCTTACCGGGTTGATGAGAGATTTGACCAGAACCAGGCTCAATACCATGATAAAGAGCAGCGACATAACCGTAGCACTTATGAATAGACTTGAGAGGCGCCCGGCTTCATGGCGGATAAGATCGAAAGGCATGATCAGGAAAAGATTGTAGTTCTTCAGATTATGCCCTGCTATTGCTGCCACCAGCACTTCACGGTCATCGAACCGGCCGAATTTGAAGCTTGATACCTGGGTCTGATTGACCAGGTCATGAAGTTTCCAGAGAGGTAATTCTGAAGTGTAAGAGAATCTTGGAAAATAGGCGCTTTTCTCTATGTGCCGTTTGGGAAATGCCGCCAGCTCGAAGCCGGTGCTGCGGGCAACGTTTTGACCGGTTATAGCAAGATATTTGAGCTGCAGTTTACGCGGTTCGTGAACAATGAACAGACACCCTGAGGCTGTATCGGTGTTGTCGAGCGTCAGATCCATGAAAGTCAGCGTTTCGTCGCCATCGAAAGATATGTCCTGGAGTGTTGACCTGTTGGCAAGCAGTCCTTCAACGGGTCGGCTCGACAGACTGCGCATGCCGATCGGATCAGTGTCGCTATAAACCGTTCCGGCCATACGCGAAGAGTTGTAGGTTCTGATTATCTGTGTCGAAATGCCGCCAATAAGCTTTGCGTATTTGCTTTCGATCGTATCGGAGGAGCTGCTGGGCTGATTTGCAGGTGCCTTGAACAGAAAGTTGCCATGGCAGTCAGTGTAGCCTGCAAAGGCGAGATTGTCTTCGTGATATGCCATGGTCAGCGGCGTGAGAATTTTGGCCGGGTCGGCGGTCGGTTCTTTCAGAAGAGAATTCAGATGCCGGTATTGATGCAGCAGATCGCCATACGAAGCGATGAAATTGCGGTCGATCTTTTCAAGAATTTCGACGGCGCGCTGTTTGTAATCAGCGACCAGAGAATTCTGCTTTTCATACTGATAGGCCATCGAGGCAACGATAAGAATCACGACTCCGGTAGCTGCAGTGAAACCGAAAATCAGCAGAAACTGCAGGCTGGCAGAGAGATCGAATCTGACCTTGAAGAGAGCTTTCCAGAGCAGGAAAAGCACAATAACTGGAACAATGGTACGGAGAAAATTAAAAAAATTGTCCAGAACCGGCGGTGGTTTTGGTAATCGGCGCGAGCAGATCAATCTGATGCCTTCAGGGGTATCGTTGATGGAAAAAAGCTCTTCAGCCAGCTTGAAGCCGGATTTCAGGCCCTCTGAGGCCAGCACCCTCAGGCCGGTTTCATTCAGATGTTTGCGGCGGGAACAATTATTGCGGCTTAGGTTGTTGAGGTCGATCCAGGCAAAAATGTAATCGTTGCCGGCGAGAGATTGAATCTTGTGAATCGCCTGCTCGGCCAGATTGTAACGATCTATGCGGTCAGGGTTCAACCATGCCAGCAGGTTTCCTTCCTTGCCACCCGGCAGCCTGGTTTCAAACCAGGCACCAAACTTCCGCAGACCTATTCCCTGAAAGTTTACCAGAGTTTCGAGGTTGCGGGCCAGACTGCCGGCAGTTGCACAGTTGCCGGCAAAGTTTGTTGCAACGCTCTGGTCGCGTTTGTTGAGCGGCATTCCTGAGTTCTCATGCAACTGGCGCAACAGTCTCAGGTAATCTTCAGACATCTTTTTTTTGATAAGCGGCTCACCTGCAGGCCATGCCAGACGATTGCCATCTTTGTCGAACAAAAACAGTTCGAGTATTTCCGGGGTAGAGAATCGTTCTACTTCTGCTGTTTCGGATGCCCAGCGAAACGAATCGTTCAAACGGCGCAGGGATTCCTGAAAATAGGTTTCCGGGTTTGCCAGACGTGCCATGTGGGCGGTCATTTCGGCCATTTCGTCTAGACTCTGCTGCTGCAGGTCTTTTTCAAGGTTTTCCTGGATCGAAGCGCAGGCCAGCCATGCAGTTATGATTGGTAAAAACAGGAGAAAGAAAAAAAACGCGAAACCACCGAAAGCTTCACGCCATGATCTCGAGAGATTGTCGAGTCGCCTCGCAGATTGATCCATGCTGCCAGTTTAAATCAGACTGAAGATTCTTTCAACAATTAACGAAAACAGAAACGGCTGCCCGTTAAACGAACAGCCGTTTCTGTGTTTCTGCGTCGGATTACTGAGCTCTGGCTTTTTCTACCTGCTTTTTGGCTGCGTTAAGATTGCTGATCGCCTTGTTAAGGTCTGCCTGAGAGGCTGCACTGCCCTGCTGTGATAATTCCACGTAAGCTTCATAAGCCTTCTGGTAGTTTTCCATTGCCCGGGCAAGACTGATTTTAGCTGTTGAAGAACTGGAATTGACAGTGGTGCTGCCGTTGCCGCCGGTTCTGGTTGCAGTCGAGGCTACAGGCGCTGCTGCGGTCGAACTGCTGCCGGAGGTGCCACTGCGGTTGTATTTTTCGTTATAAGCCTTGTTGGCTGCCACATAATCATTCTGTATCTTGACCAGCTCGTCGAAGCGTTTGCTGATTCTATTGGCTCCATTCTGTGCCAGTTCACCGATTGCCTCGATCGAATTGCCCGAATTCTGAATTTTGGAGATAGTTCCGGAGATGTTGAGGATGGCGCCAAAATCGCCACCTACGATTCCTTCGATTTCTTTCTGAATGCCGAGCAGTTCCTGGATGGAATCACGGGCGGCAAAGTAGTAGGCGGAAGCTTCGAAGGCAATCTGTGCGCATTTGAGTGGATACTGCGCTTCGACCTTGCCGAGTTTGTATTCATCACTGAGACGACCCCAGCGGAAAAGATTGATCGGGTCGGATTTTATTGAATCCCAGACACGGCTCCAGCCGTTGGCACCGGCAAGTTTATTCAATCGGCCGTCAGAAAACGATTTGACGAGGATCTTGTTTTTGGAAGTCTGAATAGTTTCGGTCTGATCGGTGAGCTGAGAGAAATACTGCATGCTCGGCTGGGCATTTCTGTACATCGCTTCGGCTTTTGGAGCCAGATTGTTGAATTCTTTGACAACCTTGCTGATCGAAGTTGCAATGTCGAGAATCTGCGGCAGACTGGTTTTGCTGCTTTTGTTTTTGATGGCTTTGTAAGCCTCTATGAGGCCTCTGGCGCCTTCTGCAAAGCTCTGAATCGATTTGCGTTCGCGATAAAGAGTTTTGACCTCACTGCCAATAACGCGGGAATGCTTATTGATGTTGGACTTTTCTGAATACCATAGCTTGATGTCAGAAAACAGGCCTGCTTCAACGACGCCTGCCTGCAGAATGAAACTCAGAACGAATAATAACAACAGGGCTTTCAGATTTGAACGTAACAGCATGATCACCCTCCTGATCAGATGCAAAACCGCAACAGTACACTTCAGCTTAAGAATAATTCGTGCATGTGTCAATGCCAGGACGGCAGGAAAAATTTATGAAACAAAATTGCTGGCATATCAGTAATATCTGATAGAATATCAAAAAGTTCTAATTATGGCAGATTCAGACAACGAAATGCTACAGGCTGGGTTGGAATCAGGCGGCGAGCCTTTGCTGGCTGCCTATCTGGCAATTGACCAGACAGGCAGAATAGTATCGGAGTTCGCGGCGGCACGTTATATTCTCAAAGCCAGACCTAATGAAATGATATCCGGCTGCAGTCTGTTCAGCTTTTTCAATCACCTGCCCGCTGCACTCAAGACTTATCAGCCTCCGACCACCTATTTCGAATTCGAGGCAGAGCTTGCCAGAACCGCGGCAGATGGGCGTTCTCTGACAATTACCGTGGGTATTTTCCCGGTCGAGCCATCTGACTCCCAGGAACCGGTCAATCTCGTCCTCCTGCGCGATACCAGCATGCAGAAACTTGCTGAAGAGCAGTTGACTCAGTCTTCCCGCCATTACTGGTCTCTCTTTGAAGCTTCATCTGATGCAATTTTTCTTGAGCTCGAAGATGGAACCATTTTTGACTGCAATAAATCCTGTGAACGGATTTATGGCTACAGCAAGTCTGAACTGCTGAGTATGAATGCCCGTGACCTGGTTCCGGCTCATATGATGTCAGTTATCGAAGGAATCCTTCCTGAGCTCAAAGCCATTAAGGCAAGCGGTAATGGGCTGCAGGTCGAGTCGGTCGGACGCCGCAAGGATGGCAGCCTGTTTCCAAACGAAGTCGTGATTAATTTTGTCAAAGTCAACAATGAAGAATGCTTTGCGGTAACCTGCCGTGACATAACCGGCCGGCGAGAGTTTGAAAGCACCCGGCATCGCTATGAATGTCAGGTTCAGCAGCTCCAGAAACTCGATAATCTTGGTCAGATGGCCAACGGCCTTGCCAATGATTTCAACAATCTTCTGACTGGCATTATGGGCTATTCAGACCTGATTCTGCGCGAACTGCCCGAAGAAAGCCCCAGCCGCGAGAAAGCCCGCCGCATCGTCGACGCATCCAGAAAAGCCGGCGAAATCATTCAACAACTGATGGCCTATTCCGGCAAACTGCCGACTCTCTACCAGAAAACCAGCATAAAGAGCCTGCTGCGTGAGCTACAGCCCGTTTTCAGACATATGGCAGGCGACGAAGTTGTTTTGCATCAGGCTGTCGACGAAGGTCTGCCAGAATTGCATCTTGACCCGCCAATGCTGAAGCAGGCCCTGATAAATGTTGTGAAGAATTCAATCGATGCCCTCGATCGTTCGCGACCCGGCGAGATCAGCATTACTGTGTTTCCAGGGCTGTGCAGCTATTATGGCAGCGAAGCCGGCTATTTCGGGCCACCGGTCAAAGCCGGAAATTATCTCGCAATCAAGATTTCCGACAACGGTACCGGAATCGCCCCGGAAAACCTCGAAAGAATTTTCGATCCGTTTTTCTCCACCCGCTATGCCGGGCGCGGGCTTGGGCTTTCTGCTGTAATCGGCATGCTGCGCAGTCATCGCGGCGCCGTCATGGTTACCAGTCAGCCAGGTCTGGGCACTGATTTCGCCATTTTCCTGTCGGTCGACTCAGCGATGCCGGTCAATGACACAGGTGCCGGACGCCCTTCTGAAGAGTCGGTTCCCGGTGGCTATGCCCTGGTCATCGACGATGATGAAAACGTGCGTGAGATTCTGGCCGACAACATTCGCATGCTCGGTTATGAAGTTTTTCTAGCCGAAAGCGGTAAAGAAGGAATCGAAGTTTTCAAATCTCAGCAGCGCAAACTCGATATCGTTCTTACCGATCTTGTAATGCCGGGTATGAACGGTCTGGAGGTTATCAAGGAAATTCGCTGGATGAACCCGGAAATACCGGTCATCGTCTGTACTGGTATCGGCAGCGATGAAAAGGCTGCTGAGCTTGAGAAGCTGGGTGTTTCTGCCGTTCTCGAAAAACCATTTTCCTATAAAGACCTCGAAAAACATTTTACGCGTATTCGCATAAAAACGAGAAATCGTAATTCCCTCTAAAACAGAACGGGCGCTCGAAGTGAGCGCCCGTTTCATTTATGACGGTTATTTGCCGAATTCAAAAGCGACGATGCGGCTGATGCATGACTCAAGTTCAATGGCGCGCCACGGAAACAGGCCGATCCAGGTGCGTTTATTGCTGAGTTTGTCTATGTCGCCGCCGATGTTTTCAGCATGGACGATGCCCATTGGGAACATCTTCAGGTGCATGACCTGATAATATTCTTCGGGCGGGTAGTATTCATCCCATGATTTGCCGTGGGTCTGTTTGAGCTTGGCTTCTGCCTTGGCGAACTGCTTCGGGTGCCAGTCGCGCAGAATGGTGTTCATCGGATGGTCAGCCGAACCGCAGTCGACGCCGATCCACTTGAACTTCATTTCCTGGGCCCATTTGTGGAAATCAGCATCGGGGCCTGGATGTTTCACCATGTAGCGAACTTCGTCAGCTTCGGGCTGGTCCCAGCCGTAGCGATGGTAGCCGGTATTGATGATCAGAATGTCACCTTTGCGGATATCGGCTTTTTTCTTCAGCATGTCGGGTGAATAGAGCGAAAAATCGCTGACTTCATCGGAAATATCGACGACGACGCCATCGCCACACCATTCTTCAAGCGGAACTTCACCGATGGTTCTGCCGTTGGCGCAGAAATGAATTTCGCCGTCAATGTGGGTGCCCACGTGATTGCTGGTCTTGATGATCTGACCGTTGGCACCCTGGCCCATGTGAGCGCCGGCAATGCGCTTGAAATACTGAACCTGCAGGGGCATATAGCTTGGCCAGGGCGGAGTGTGAATACTCAGGCGCTGGGTAAGGTCATACATTTTTACTTTAGTCATTAGTGACTCCTTTTTCTTTGATATTTAAATGATACTAATTTTGGCAGTATTTTTCAACATAAGCTTCCAAAGCGTCTTCGAAACACTTCATCGGCGGATTTACCAGCCCGGCACCAACCTGTCCGACGCCGGCATCACGATGGGCAATACCGGTGTTGATCTGCGGTAGAATATTCTTTTCGCAGACTTTAAGAATGTTGATGCCGGTCGGGGAACCTCTGAAGTCCATTGTCGGAATCTGGAAAGACTGCGATTCACCATCGGTAATCTCATACATTCTGCGTGTGAAGTTCATTGCATCACCGACGCTGCCACCGACGAATTTTACGATTGCCGGAGCCGCTGCCATAGAGAACCCGCCCAGACCGCAGGTCTCGGTTATGGCACTGTCGCCGATATCAGGGTTGCAGTCTTTTTCTTCGAAGCCAGGGAACAGAAGCCCTTTGACGATTTGGGCAGGGGCTGTAAACCAGCGTTCCTTCAGACCTGAGACTCTGATGCCGAATTCAGTGCCATTGCGGGCCATTGTGGTGACGATCGTAGAACCTTCGATCCACTCTGCTGCCTGCAGCATGGCTTTGGCTGCCGGCATGCTGAGGTTCAGAAAAAAGTGGTCGTTTGAATGCAGAAATTCAAGTACTCTGACCTTGTCTTCGCTTGAAAACGAGGTTTTGAGAATTGCCGGGGCTAGTTCGCGAATCAGCAGCGAAGTGCCGGCCTTGTTGCGGTTGTGAACTTCATCTCCCATCTGCAGGGCCTGGGCGATCATGTTTTTCAGGTTGATCACCGGTGCGAGTGGAATCGCAGCCTTCAGGAGCGGCCCGAGGGTTTTTTCCATCCACTTGAGACGATCGATGACTTCAGCTGAATAGGCCCCGTAGCGCAGTACTTTGCCCAGTCCTTCATTGAGAGTGCAGAAAGTGCAGCGGCCATTGCTGGTATTTTCGATGATCCAGACCGGCATGCTCGCGGTTGCAACACCCGCCATCGGCCCGACACCGTCATGTTCGTGCCAGGGGGCAAATTCGACCTTGCCGCCGGCAGCCAGCTTTTCAGCTTCGGCCGGAGATGTGGCCAGGCCCTCATAAATCATCCCGCCAATCACTGCGCCTTTGAGAGGCCCCGACATCTTTTCCCAGGTTATTGGCGGGCCGGCATGCAGAATCAGATTTTTTTTCATGCCCGGAACTATTTCAAGAGCTGTGCCAATCCCTTTGATGACCGGTTGGGCCGCCTGGATGGCCGTTAGAGCTTTGCTGTTGGCTTCATGTATATCTATCTGCATTATCTGGCTCCTTTGGCAGCTTTAACCTGACTCTGCCAGGCTTCAACCCTGGCCAGCAGTGCCTGAATCTTTTTGTTGCCGCCTGCCGGCGGTCTCCATTCGGTATGAATGCTGTCCACACCCTGTTTTTTGAGATCTTCGGCAAAACTGGGTATCCCGAGATTAATGACTTTAACCCGTTGCCCAAAAAAGTCTTTGAGTCTGTTCATCTGGTTATTTCCTTTCCAGGCAATATTGTGCGAACCTGACCATTGCCACGTTGGTCGGAAAAACTGCCACGCCGGCTTCTTCCAGTCTGGCCTTCTGCTGCTGATAATTTTGCGGATCCTCGCTGGTGCCGCAGATACATGCTGCCAGCACCGGCGCTCTTTTCGTCTGTTTGCGGCCACGATTTATTGCTGCGACCATTTCGCCGGCCATATCCGGGTGTGAACCGTAACCCAGCACGACGTCAAAGCAGATCAGCCCGACTGATTCATCGGCGAGTTCCTGAACCATGCGTTCGGAACGATAATCTGGATCGATCATCGGATGTGCTTTGCCACGGGTAAAATTGTCATCGCCGAGATCAATGATGCAATGACCGCTGCTTTTGTAAACATCGGTCATTTCTTTGCAGCCCTTTATGGGCGTATTGGAAGAAATGTCGCCGATAACTGGTTGCAGAACACGCTGTGCTTCATCGCAGAGAGTGCCGCCGCTGTAAAGGCCGCGCATATACCGGGCGGGCAGTTTGCATTTTCCGGCCAGAGCGGCGATTTCTGAGTCTGACATCTCAGGCTGGTGCTTTTTGCCATTGCTGAGATTGCATGCCTGAATGGCGGCATCTTCTAGATTTCTGGCGGCTACGAAACCCTGTTCTTCGATGATTTTCGGATCCGCGCCGATAAAATAGACGACAATTTTCTTGCCGATATTTTTGAACTCGGCGAAAAGAGGCTTTAGAACCCCGGCTGCCGGGGGCTTTGAGATCAGAACGATCACTCTGGTCGCCGGATCTTCAGCAAGAGCTCTGGTGGCCATTATGGTCATCCGGCCACCGATTTTTTCTGACAGGTCGCGGCCACCAACGCCGATTGCCTGTGAAATTCCGCAGCCGAGGCGGTGAATGGTGCTGGTGACTTCCTGGAGGCCAGTGCCGGATGCTGCAACCAGGCCTATGTCGCCCCCGCGCACTGCATTTGCGAAAGCCAGTGGAACACCGTTGATGATGGCGGTACCGCAGTCAGGGCCCATTACCAGAAGTTCACGACTGTTACCGAGTGTTTTCAGTTTCAATTCTTCTTCAATGCTGACATTGTCGGAAAAAAGCATGACATGTCTGCCATTGTTAAGGGCAATCTCGGCTTCGCGTGCCGCATATTCGCCAGGAACTGAAATCAGCACGACGTTGGCATCGGGCAGACGCCTTGCAGCTTCTTCCTGTGTGGACGGCGGCAGTTCAGCTCCTGCGCCCGCAGGCTGTTTGCGTGATTTGAGGCGCTTTTCGACTTCAGCGATACCGCCTTCAGCTGCGGCTTTGTCTTTTCCGCCAATGCAGATGATCAGATCATTGGGGGTAAGGCCGTCAAAGTCGGGTTGATACATATTCAGCCGTTTGAGACTGTCGATGTTATAGTCGGTACACATGCCGACTACGGCGTTTTCGATACCTTCCAGTTTTTTTACCTGCGACCCGATCAACATCAGCGTCACTGAGTCGAAGTAGGTCTGTTTCTTGACAAGGTGGCAGACAACCATTCCGGTTAAGCTCCTTTTTGCGTAATCTTATCTGCTGAAATATTAGAACTTTAGCACCGGAATGTAAATAAAAAAACCGGGAGTGCCTCCGTGCATCTCCCGGTTTTTAGAACTTCGCTCAGTTACTGGAATCTTCTTCTGCAGCCTGTTCTTTTCCGTTGAAAGATCGTTCAAGTTCGGCATCTTCGAAGGCCGCTTCACTGCCGAAGGCTGGCGGTGCCGGCATCCGGTCTTTCAACTCAAGGGGAAGCAGGTCGTAAATCTTCTGCAGATACATACCCGGCAGGTGACTTTTAACTTTGCCGGGGCCTTTCATCTCTTCGTCTGCGAGCACGGCCCGGCCATCGGCATAAATATTGTTGGCGGGGGCAATGTGCTTGAATTTCATTACTTTGAACGGCACTTTTGTAACAATGTCGTTGTTGTAGACCCAGCGCTGCATATCAGGAAAGCGCTTCTGGAACGCCCTGGCGAAAATGTCGTTGCCGATGCGCGGGCCGGCGTAGGTATAGATGCCCTGAACACTTACTCCGTCACCCGCCAGTCGGAAAGCTGCCAGAGGAGCGACGCCGGCACCGAGACTGTGCCCGGTAATCCATAGGCGTTTGCCGGGCTCGGCCATATGCTTGTCGACCAGGCTGCGCAGTTCGTCGTAGACGATGTCAGCTGCATTGTAGAAGCCGGTGTGAACCTTGACGCCCCATCCCCACCAGAGAACGCGCTTTTTGAAAAAGTTGAAGTCGGTCAGCAGCCAGTCATAAACTATCTTGACCGGGCTGATTTTATTATTCTGTGATGCTTCGGAGCCCCTGAAGGCAACGATAACCAGCTTGTCGTTCGACATCACTACCGCCTGAGTATCAGCGGTTTTCTCTCTTTTGTTGATAAAATCGAATCTGGTCATGCCAAGGGGCGTGAAGATGGCGCTGAACTTTTTCTGGAAGTCTGTGAAACTTGTGACATTCATGCGATTGTCATAGGTATGATAAGCGGCATACATCAGAAGATAAGTATTGGCAAGGCTGTGCCCGACCGCCTTTTCTTCGAACACTTCACGATAACAGTTTGCACCTGGCTGCAGCTGCGCCGAGGCTGAAACAGAAAGCACGGCAAATATAAGGGCTGTAAATACCGCCCTCAACCCCAGACCGGATTTAGCATAATGTTTCATCAACTGATACCTGCCAGATTGAATTTATCTGCTAATTTTACAGAATTTCAACCCGGCCCGCAAGGTACCCTCTGTGCTTTCCGCAATTCTTGGGCAAATATTCAGACTTGTTTTGTTGTCAGCCAGGCACAGCATGGCGGTTGTCGACTGACCTGTGACAACGACAACGACTCAGAATACAATCACTGCCAGGTGTTACTTGGGTATATAAACTCCGAGGAGCTCACCGGTCCAGCTTGAGGCGGTTCCGTAGTCCATGTTGGGCCCATCGTTAATGAAACGGCCTTCGCCGGCTTTGATGACGATGTCGCCGGCTGTGGGGTGGGCGGTACCATAGCTGCCGGCAGCTACGACGATAACGGCGCCTTCAGGTATTCTCGGGTCGTGCGGGCTGGTGATCGGGGGATTATACGCGGTATCAAGGCGCTGCAGACCTGCTTCATCAAGATTTGCACTGCTTTTATTCAGGAATTCTGCAAATTCTCTGGCTTCGTCACTGCCCATATCTGGCAGATCGCCCCATGCCTTGAGGTTGCCGTAGCCAGAACTGGTAAGATAGCCCCATACTGCGTTAAAACACTGGCCGTTTGACGCGCCGCGATGGTTGCTCAGGGCGTAATCAACAACATCGGCCATCTGTTTCCGGCCTTTTTCAGAAACGGCTGGAGCGGCATCGCTGGTCTGGGTCTGGGTTGCGGTGACTGTAGAAGTATCAGTGCCGGTCTGTGTTTCAGTTTCTGTTTCAGTGGAGGACTGAGTGCTGGTGGCTGTTACCGTAGCGGTTGAAGGCACGGTTGTCTGGTCAGAAATTTCTTCGTCGTCGGTGGGGTTGACTACAACAACTGATGCATCGTTTTCTTTCTTGTCAGTTTCCTGGGCTGTATTGGTTGGGGTTTGCGTTGCCGTATTGTCGGCAGTATTATTGTTGGTGCTGCTTACAGCGTTGCTGATGGTGTTGACAACTTCTTTTATGGCGGGGATTGCTTTCTGGACGCCTTCGGCAACTTTTGATATGACGTCGATAATCTGGCTCGCATCACAACCGG
>CAYYUI010000031.1:0-52204 GCA_964474705.1 uncultured bacterium | reverse complement strand
CCTTCAAAGGCTACGCCAACAACATCCAGTTCGAAGCCGTAAAATTCGGCTCCGACCGAATCCCGAATAAGTTCTGAGTCGCACTGCTTTTAAGTGTTTAATGCCGCTAGATTTACTGTCGTATTGTATTAACAGGTCTCTTTTTACAAGTGCAATACAGGCTAAGACGATCCGACTTTTTAAGTTGTAAAAAATCTATCATAAGCATTCGCATCAAGAGTTCTGTTCTGTGCTAATGGCAAACTTTCAAGGTGATTTGCCAGTTGGCCAGCACCTTTGTTAAAAAGATACCAGGTAATAGAACCTGCAACCAATCCTCCAACTAGGGGAATTGCGCGACCAACCCATTCTGCAAACTTTTTTTTCGTGATCTTAACTCCATGGGCGTTTACCCGGAAAACCACATGCCAAATCGGAGTCTGAGCACGTCAGAAACGTTGCCCGGCCCGGCCAAGTTTTGCCTTGACGTAGGCCTCAGTAAGGGCATATAAATCAGGCAGCAAATTTGTGAGGTCAGATAATGAATGACAGGTATTTTGCCCGAATCGCAACCGAACTGAAGATCAATCCGCTACAGGTCATGTCGACGGTGCAACTGCTTGAAGAAGGCGGCACAGTCCCGTTTATCGCCCGCTATCGCAAGGAACGCACCGGTTCTCTCGATGAAGTGGCTATCAGTACCATCAGAGACCGGATGGAACAGTTTGCCGAATATGACAAGAGACGTGAGGCAATCATTAAATCTCTGGCAGAGAGAAACCTACTTAGCGATGAACTCAACGGCAAAATTCAGGCCACCAGCACAATCGCTGAGCTTGAAGACATCTATCTGCCATTCAGACCCAAAAAGCGCACCCGGGCGACAATTGCACGCGACAAGGGCCTTGAACCCCTGGCCATGTCTCTTCTCGAACAAAAGCCGGGATTTGCGCCAGACAAGGAAGCCGCCGCATACATCGATGCAGACAAAGGCGTTGCTGATGCTGAGGATGCCCTGCAGGGAGCCCGCGACATCATTGCCGAAATGATCAGTGAAAATGCCGAGATCAGAGCTGCGCTTCGCGAACTTTTTGCTCTTGAAGCGGTGCTTGTTTCAAAAGTAGTCAAAGACAAGGAGACTGAAGGGGCAAAGTTCCGAGACTATTTCGACTGGCAGGAACCGGCCGGCAAAGCGGCCGGCCATCGTCTGCTCGCGGTGTTGCGCGGTGAGAACGAAGGGTTTCTCAAAGTAAGTATTCTGCCTGACGCAGATAAGGCTGCCAAACTGGTCAGCAGATTCCACCGCAAAGAATTCTGCCCGGCATGGGAACACGTTCGTGAAGCAGCGGAAGATTCCTATAAGCGCCTGCTCGCGGCATCGATCGAAAATGAGTATCGAAAACAGCTGCGAGAAAAGGCTGAAGAAGAGGCGATCAGAGTCTTTGCCGCCAATCTCAGGGAATTGCTGATGGCTCCACCGCTCGGGCAAAAAACTGTCATCGCCATCGATCCTGGTTTCAGAACAGGTTGCAAGGTCGTCTGTCTCGACCCGCAGGGAAAACTGCTGGAGCACAATGTAATTTTCATTTCACAATCGGACCAGGCGCGAGAAGCCTCAGGAATTCTGATTAAGCAGCTGATCGCCAGGCATGGCATCGAAGCGATCGCAATCGGCAATGGAACTGCAGGCAGAGAAACCGAAGCCTTTGTTAAGAGCCTCAAGCTGCCGGCAAATATAACTGTTGTCATGGTGAATGAAAGCGGCGCTTCGATCTACAGCGCATCAGAGGTCGCCAGAAGCGAGTTTCCCGACCATGATGTAACTGTCCGAGGAGCGGTTTCAATCGGCAGGCGCCTCATGGACCCGCTGGCAGAACTGGTAAAAATTGATCCGAAATCAATTGGGGTTGGCCAGTATCAGCATGATGTTGAACAGGGCAAGCTCAAGAAGGGGCTCGATGACGTGGTGATGAGCTGCGTCAACGGCGTGGGCGTCGAAGTCAATACTGCCAGCCCGCAGCTCCTCAGTTACGTTGCCGGTCTCGGCCCCCAGCTGGCCAGAAATATCACCACCTGGCGCGAAGAGAACGGGCCATTCAAGAACCGGAAACAATTGCTCAAGGTTCCAAGACTGGGCCCTAAGGCCTTTGAACAGGCCGCCGGGTTTCTGCGTATCCGCAACAGCGACAACCCCCTCGACCGCAGTGCGGTACATCCAGAAAGCTACAAAGTTGTCGAAAAGATGGCCGGCGACCAGAACTGCACTGTTGAAGAACTCTTGAAGAATCCGCAGATACGCAGGCAAATTAAACTGCAGAACTATGTCAGCGCCGAAACCGGCCTGCCGACGCTGAACGACATCATGCTGGAACTGGCCCGACCGGGCCTCGACCCACGCGAAAAATTCGAAGCTTTTTCCTTCACCGAAGGCGTGAATGAAATCAAAGATCTGCAGGTCGGCATGCAGCTGCCTGGTATAGTCACCAATGTCACTCAATTTGGGGCGTTTGTCGACATCGGCGTTCATCAGGACGGGCTTGTGCACGTCAGCCAGTTGTCAGACCGGTTCGTCAAAAATCCGGCAGAGGTCGTCAAAGTGCAGCAGCGGGTCATGGTCAGAGTTATCGAGGTCGACATTCCGCGCAAGCGCATATCTCTAAGCATGAAAAGTGAGAAAAAGCCGGTTGAAAAATGGTGAAGCCTCTCAGACAGCCTCACTATCGGTAATTTTTTCGCTTTCAGCAGAAATTTCAACGGCGGCCGGCCTGAAAAACATGGCCACTCCGGCGCTCACATGCCCTCCCACCAGCACGATACATGATGAAAGGTATATCCAGAGCATAAAAGCAACTACTGCGCCCAGCGAGCCATAAATAAGGCTGTAGCTGTCGGTGCCGAAGGAAAGATACCAGACAAATCCGCCTCTGGTAATCTGCAGAGCGACGAAAGAGAACAGCGTGCCGGCAGCTGATTCAAGCCATAATACTTTCACCGATGGAACATACTTGTAAAGCAGCAGCAGCAGACCAAAAAGCGTTGTCATCGGCAGATAATCGAGCAGAAAATGATGCAGCCGGTTCATATCGGCAAAAATCGGGCCGAGATATTCCGGAAAAAGCCTCGGCAGAACGTCGAGAAGCGTATTGATTATCAGCGTCAAAATAAGAAAGATCACCATGATGCCGATCATCATCAGACCGATGAGACGATCGATGAGGAAATGCCTGCTCTCGGCGGAAGTCCAGGCCATATTGATGTTCTGAGCGAACCCGGCGAACACAAGAGTTGCCGACCAGAGCAGCACCGCAGTGCCGGCAAGTCCGACCGCACCGCTGGCATTGATCAGGTGCTGAATATTGCCGACTACGATGGTTTCTGAACCTGGCAGATATTCTTCGACAAACTTGAGAATCTGCCCCTGAACTTCGGCACTCTGCAAAAATGATGAATTGAAGGCAATGAGAAAAAGAATCAGCGGAAAAAACGAAAGAATCGCGTAGTAGGCTATCGCGGCGGCCGCTTCGGTTACGCGGGTATGGCAAACCCGATCAAAGATATGAATGAAAAAATTCAGAAGAGTCCGCATAAAATTACTGTCTGTCTCATTTGCAGCATTAATAACATAATCATGCCTATAAGGCAATTAAACTGGGACAATTAAACTAAATTGTAGCTGTTGACACGGGCAAGGCGTTATCATGAACGATGAATTCGAATGCGAGAGGTGGTATCTGCAATGAAACTGTTTTTTCGTCTGATAAAGAAGCTGGCTGCGGCGGCGGCTATTTTGTGGCTGAGCACGGCAGTTGCTGCTGAACCGGCATCTGAAGTTGCAACACCTCTGCCCGGCGTTCTGCGCATTCATTATCATCGCAACGCCGGCGATTATAAAGATTACGGCCTCTGGCTGTGGGATGAAGTGAAGAAGCCATCGACCGACTGGCCCAGGGGAGCCTGCGCCTTCGTCGGAAAAGACGATTTTGGAGCTTACGCCGATGTAGAACTGCTTGAAAATGCGGCACAGGTTGGCTTTCTGGTCGTAAACCTCAGAACGGGCGAAAAGGAAGGCGGCAGCAAAACCCTGAAAATCAACGAAAAGAATGAAGTCTGGATAACCGAGCATGACGACAATGTCTATGATTCTGGCAAATGCGAACTCAAACCCGAAATCTGCCTGGCAACAGTGATATCTTCAGGTCGGGTACAAATTAAGATGAACACATTGACCGGGCTCACCAGTAATGTTCTTGAATCCGGGCTCATTCTCAAAGACCGTTCAGGAAAACCCGTCAAACTGATCGATTCAGTCCCCGGAACCGGAAACACCCTGACTCTCACCGCTGCTTTCACCGCCGATCGGGCACCATTGAGCATCACATTTGCCGGCAGAACTCTGACCGCATACCCTGACTGGCAGCTGATAGACCGCCTTTATGGATGTGACGACCCGCATCTAGGCTGCCGGCTGACCGATGATCAGGCAGTATTCAAACTCTGGGCACCCATGGCAGAAAGTGTCGATCTGCTGTTTTTCGACGCTGATGATCAGACAAAAGAATTGCGACGCATCAGCATGAGGCGGGGGCAAAAAGGCATCTGGCAGACAGACGTCAAGACAGCAGACTTTCAGAACCAAAGCCGTCTTGAAGGCATTTTCTACCAGTTTGAAGTATGCAATCCCGGCCTTCCGCCCAAAAGAGTGCTTGACCCCTATGCACGCTCCATGGCAGCGGTAACGGTAGATGCCACCGGGCAATCCGCAGGCAGCAGCGGTGACTTCGTGGGCAAAGCCGCAATCGTTGCCCCTGAAAAGTATGGTCCACAACTCAGTCATCCGGTAATACCAGGTTATCAGAAGCGTGAAGATGCGGTGATCTATGAAGTTCACGTCAGAGATCTAACCTCTGACCCTTCAATTGAAAAGGATCTGCACCACCGCTGGGGAACTTACCGGGCGTTAATAGACAAACTGCCATACATTAAAACTCTTGGAGTAACACATATTCAGCTTCTGCCGGTAATGGCCTGGTATTTCGGCGACGAAACCGCCATGGGACAACGCGAGCTTGAATATCGGGCCAAGAATAACAATTACAACTGGGGTTACGACCCGCAGAACTATTTTTCCCCCGACGGTGCCTATTCAGAAAAACCGGCTGACCCGAAGGCAAGAATCGCAGAGCTCAAAGAATTGATCGATGCCATTCACCAGGCAGGAATGGGCGTGATTCTGGACGTCGTGTACACCCACATGGCCAGGGCGAGCTTTCTCAATGACATTGTCCCGGATTATTACTTTTTCAGAGACGGCAATGGCACTTTTCTCGGTGATTTCGGCAACAATCTTGCCACCAACCGCAAAATGGCCGCCAGACTGCTGCATGATTCGGTTAAATACTGGTTCAGTGAATACAAAATTGACGGAATGCGCTTTGACATGATGGGCGATGCTACGGCCGAAGCCATTCAGAGTGCCTTCGATATCGCGGCAGCCATAAATCCTCAGGCAATATTCATCGGCGAAGGCTGGAGAACCTTCAAAGGACACCTTGAAGACAAGGCATTAACCGGCAAAGGAGCCGACCAGGACTGGATGGACAAAACCGACAGCGTCGGCGTATTCAGCGATGAGTTCCGCAATGAATTGAAATCCGGCTTCGGATGTGAAGGTGAACCGATGTTTCTCACCGGCGGCCCGCGCCGGATTGCGAAAATCTTTGCCAATATCATGGCGCAACCATCGAACACTCCGGCTGATTCGCCAGGCGATATGGTGCAATACATCGAAGCCCACGATAATCTGCCGCTCTACGATGTCATAGCGCAGTCGATCAAAAAGGACCCCGAAACAGCTGCAAACGACCAAGAAATCCACCGTCGGATCAGGCTGGGCAATGCCATTCTGCTGACTGCGCAGGGCACAATCATGTTGCATGCCGGCCAGGAATATGGCCGCAGCAAACAGTGGCTGGCAGACAGCACCCCGGAACAGAAGTTCCACCATTTCCTGGATGCGGATGGCAAACCCTTCAAACATCCATATTTCATTCATGATTCCTATGATTCTTCAGATGCCATCAACAGATTTGACTGGGCAAAAGTAACCGACATAGCCAGGTATGAAACAAATATGACTACCGTTGAATACACCAGAGGCCTGATCGCTCTTCGCCGGTCTTCCGACGCTTTCAGACTTGGTTCAAAAGCTCTGGTAGACAGCAACGTCAAGCTCATCGACGCCCCCGAAATCGCCGTTGAAGATCTGCTGATTGCCTACAACTGCATGGCGACCGACGGAACCATCTTTCATATAATGGTAAATGCCGACAGCAAAGCAAGAACTCTGACTGTAAATTTCGATCTGCAAAAATGCGAAGTGGTCGTTGACGGTTGGCAGGCCGGAATAAAGGCAATAGCAAAACCTGTCGGAATAAACCTGAATGGCTCACAGGTGACTCTGGAGCCACTGACAGCTGCGGTAATTCGCGAAAGAGACTGAAAGCCAGTTATAGCCTTGCTTTGAAGCGCAGGCCCCGACAAATTTGTCTAACGAGAGCCGGCCGGGTCACTTCGCTCCTCGCGAAGGCCAGGCATGGCCAGACGCAGGTATGGAGTGCGAACGAACCGACCATTGCCAGGTCCGAAGCTGTCATTGCGAGCATAGCGAAGCAATCGCATTCTAACAGCACGAAAACTGTTATTAAAGAGCCTGCTGCGGGGGCAATTGTCAGTGACCCGACCGAATTAAATACCGTGGGCTTCTGAGCCGGTAAGGATGTATTTGTCGAGCTCTTTTTTCAGAATTTCGAAAATCTCGGGAACGATGAACACGGTTCCTTCTTCGTCCTTGCCGGCTGTGATTTCAGCCATTTTCGATTCGCCACTCTTTTTTCCGATGCTGACAGTGGTCTTTTTGCTGCGCCTTTCATCGGCAAAGGCAGGCAAAAACTGCTCGTAGAGCGTAAATGAAGGAAATTTCTCGATGTGTTGATTGAGATAACCGTTGGCGATCATCACCGCCTCAAGAACGAAATCACCGGATGGAATGGAATGGGAATGATGTTTGGCCATAATCGGCGCAAGATACTCCGGCATCCCCATTTTTGGAATGAGAATTTTTCCGAGTTCCTGGTGATCGATGCCAAAGACCTCAATTTCAGCCTCGCAGACCGTCTTCTTTTCGTTGCGAACCATGCGGTTTACCCGGGCATATTCATCCGTATCATAGTAGCTGAGCATCAAAGCGCCAAGATCATGAAGCAGACCGGCTGAAAGCATTTTGCCGACAAGATTCTGATCACCGCCGAGCAGCTTGCCGATATAGGCAGACAGATGCGAACAGCGGCGCATATGTGCAAGTTTATCACGCTGGTTGGCAAAGAATTTGGCAAAACCTTCAAAGGTTTCCTGAACGATGATCTGCCTGATGCCTTCGATACCAAGAAAAGCGACAACCGCTTTCAGATTTTCGAATGGCATGCGCCGAATAAAAAAGGCGCTGTTTGAGATTTTGAGCATGCGCATCGTCAGCTTCGGGTCATTGCGCGTCACTTCTTCGATTTCTTCGAATTTGACATCGGGATTACGCAGCATCATCATCAGCTTGTGCGCTGAAGACTGCAGAGGCGACATTTTTTTCAGCTGTTCAAGAATTCTGGCGACGTTACGTTCACCATAAACCCGGTGCTCTGCTTCCTCAACCTCTTTGAAGCGTTTGGCCTCGTGCAGGTCTATCGCCACCTGGGAGTCTTCACGGGCCACGACGAGCAACCTGCCGGTTGCAGCGAGTTCAGGCATGGCGGAGGCAAATGAAGGATGCAGGGAAGCTGTTTCTGACAAGGCAAGAATGACGTAATCAAACTTGTTGAGAAGAATTTTCAAGGCCTCGACAACTTTATGATCTGATCGAATCTCATCGATCACAATCATTTCAATTACATTGCCGCCGTGGTCTCTAAGCTGAAAAGGATGTTGTTTCTGCTGCATTCTTCAATCCGGGTGACAAATTTCTCACTGCGGTGATTCTATCATAATCAAACCGATGAGAGAAACTTTTTTGCAATAAAAAACAGGCAGATGTCACAACCCTTTCAGATTGCTGCAATCGCACTGAATTGTCTTCAAGAAAATGAATCCTGTAAACTGATTGCACGATCTATTCAGTCACATCACCGCACGCCAGCAAAAGACGGGCAGCATCGAGAATAATGGCTATCGAGCCATCACCAAGAATCGAAGCCCCGGAAAATTCAGGCACGGAATGATATGACCTTCCAAGAGATTTGATAACAGTTTTGTGTTCACCAATCACAGTATCGACGACAAACCCGACTCTCTGCCCTTTAACCAGAGAAATCACTATCTGCTCGATCGCGGGTGGCTGGCCTTCAACCTTGAATAACTCACGCAATCTCAGATATGGAACCAGACTGCCGCGCACAGTGGCAAGATTGCCGCCGGTCGTGCTTTTGCGGGTTTCTTCCTGGTTGAGCTCGACACATTCTTCCACGACACTCAATGGCAGAACGAAAGAACGGTTATCGATCGACACCAGCAGACCATCGATAATTGCAAGGGTCAGAGGCAAAACAACATCGATCTGCGTTCCCTGCCCGGGAGTAGAAAAAATCTCAACCGAGCCTCTGAGCTCTTCGATTGTCTTTTTAACGACATCCATGCCAACTCCGCGCCCGGAAACACTCGTAACTGTGGCAGCCGTTGAAAAGCCCGGCAGAAAGATCAGTTTATAGATTTCCTGATCCGAGAGTTTTGCGTCAGGGGCGATCAGTTCGCGTTCAACGGCTTTACGGAAAATTTTCTCCCGGTTCAATCCGTAGCCGTCATCGCGAACATGAATCACCACGTTTCCGGAAACATGCTCGGCCGAAAGATGGATTGTGCCACGGCGCGGTTTGCCGGCCGCCAGGCGTTCATCAGGCGTTTCGATGCCATGATCGGCGCAGTTGCGAATCATGTGCATCAGGGGTTCATCAAGCTTATCTATAACTGTCTTGTCGATCTCTGTGTCGGTTCCACTCATGGTCAGATCGATTTCTTTGTCCAGATCGGCTGACAAATCATGGATCAGGCGCCTGAATTTGGTAAAAGTAGCTTCAATAGGCAGCATACGAACACTGAGGGCATTGTCCCGCAAACTGTTGGTCAGCAGACTGACCTCTTCCGAAATTCCCTCGAGATCGAATTCCTGAATCAAATTCTCCAGTTCGCCGGGCTGGGCCTTTCTGATTTTGCCGGAAACCTGTGAAAGTCGTTCCTGAACGGTAACGAGTTCACCGATCAGATTGAACAGTCTGTCGAGCTTTTCTGAAGCCACCCTGATCGTGGAAATTTTTTCGACTTTTTCGCGGCGGGCAAGCGCTTCTTTCTGGCGACTCTGTTCGACAAGGGCCGCCTGTACACTTTCTGGCGATACGACACCCTGTTCGACCAGTTCCTGCCCAAGCTGCTTATGTTTCTTCAGACTTTTGTCGAGATCTTCAGCAGTGATATCACCACGCTGGACAAGAATTTCACCGATGGGAAGGACCGGCTCAGGCAAAGCGGATTCTTTCTCAGAATCAGGCTCGAGATCGACAATGATCTCAGAACCTTCACCGGCTATCAGGTTCAGGATTTCTTCCAGTTCATCATGGCCTAGAGGCGTGGCAAACAAGGCTGCAAAATTCATGCTTTTCATTGGTTCTGCTCACCTTCTGTGGAAAAACCGGCATTCGCAGGCTCCGAACCCACTAATTCACCGAGACGTCGCAACACCTTGTCGAATCTATCCGGCCCAGTAAGGGCTCCAGGCCCACGCTCAAAGCTTTTAATCTGCACCCGGTATTTTTTTCTGACTTCAGGTAATGGGGCTTTGATGGCCTCGGCTTCGGCAACCAGTGCGTTCAGCCTCTGATTCATTTCGAGAGGGCGTTGCAATGCCCGCAGTAACTTGTCAGGGTCAAAATCTTCTTCACTGATTTCACCCGAGTCACCATACATTTCCTCAGCTTCTGTCAGCATTTCCAGTGCAAGTTCGACGACAGGCCCGGGTATATTTTCATTAGTATTACGGGCCCTGCGAAAGAAAATCTCAAGCTGAGAAAGAAATTCAGCCACGCTTTCCCTTCCCTGAATCAAAATCAGGAAGAACAGCCTGGTCAGCTTCTTTCCGGCATTATGAATTACAGAAAGGCGATTAGCCGCGGTTGAAGACGTCAGCATATCTCTGACGATTTCGTGAAGAAGCTCCAGGGTCTTTTCAGGGCTGCGGGCATCAGCATTCTTATCGACAGTAGCCGCCTTTCTGGCGGCGGCGAACTTGTGAAGTATGCCTTCGAGATGTTCCTGATCGACGGGTTCGCCGCCATAATGAGAATCGATAAGAGACGAGATGCAGTCATGAGCGCACAAAGCAAGATGAATGAGATCGGGGGTTACCCTTGCCTGACCCTGGCGAAGATAGTCGCACTCACTTTCGAGTTTGTGGGCAAACTTTGCCACATCATCGAAATCTACCATTCCGGCAGACCCTTTTATTGTATGCATAACCCGGAATAGCCGGTCGACTTCGGTCATTTCGTCCGGATTGTTGCTCAGATGCAGAAGCGCCTGCTCGAGTTCGAGCAGAAATTCGGCCGCTGATTCACGAAATACGCTTTTAAGATCGTTTACCATAATGATAACTCCGGATTAATCATCAAAAAGGGTGATTTCGCCACCCTCTTCATGGTCGACATTCTGAACGACCGCTTTCTGATACTGCTTTTCTTCGGCAATTGTCGTATCTCTAAGCTTCTTCTGCGTCTTTTTAACCATAACTTCAAAAGTGTCAGTATGAAAATCAATGACTCTGGTCCAGGGCCCGCCAAAATCATAGGCCAGAAGCGGAATATTCTCAAGATGCAGATAATTCAGCAGAAATTCTACGTTGCGCTGGCCTGGCGTAATTGTCTCAGGAGTACCAAGGGCGAGAACGTTGCCGCCACCAAAAGCTTTGGCATGAATTCTGTTTCTTCTGGCACCAAGCTTCAGCATTTCATTGATCAGCACTTCCATTGCATGAATTCCATAACGAGTGCTGGCGTCAAAATGTTCAACATCAGGGTTATGAACCAGAAGAATATGATTCATGCCGGCAACTCCGCTCTCCTGGTCAAACAGACAGGCTGAAACACATGACCCGAGAAGAGTGCTGAGAATGGCTTTCTCACGACAGGCGTGCAGCTGTCCGATGTTTACATGAATTTTTGGCACTGTCAGCCCTGACAT
Organism: uncultured bacterium; assembly: GCA_964474705.1. Lineage (GTDB taxonomy): Bacteria > Muiribacteriota > Ozemobacteria > Ozemobacterales > Ozemobacteraceae > Rifleibacterium. The sequence continues at coordinate 40,957 of CAYYUI010000031.1, read as the reverse complement.
ATTTTTAGAACCTCTCTGGCAATACGGTCAAGAGGCAATACCTGATCGGCAGCTCCGATTTTGATAGCTTCGAATGGCATTCCGAAAACCACCGAAGTCTTTTCATCCTGAGCTATGGTTGCCGCGCCGGCTTCTTTCATCTCAAGAAGTCCTTTTGCTCCGTCGTCACCCATGCCGGTCATTATCACTCCAACGGCATTTTTGCCAAGATACCTTGCGGAAGATCGAAAAAGAACATCGACAGAAGGTCGGTGCCGGGAAACGAGCGGGCCGTCACGAACTTCAACGTAGTATCTTGCCCCACTCGACTTGACGAGCAGATGGCGATTGCCTGGAGCTATAAGAGCCTGCCCCCGCAACAATGCTTCGCCATTTACCGCTTCTTTGACCGCAATAGAGCTCAATTCGTTCAACCTTCGTGCAAACGAAGCGGTAAAGTTTTCAGGCATATGCTGAACAATCACTACGGCGGGGCAGTCGATCGGCAGATCAGCGAGAAAAATTCTCAGCGCCTCAGTTCCGCCAGTCGAAGCACCTACGACTATAACCTTTTCGGTCGTCTTCACAGTAGCCAGATTGGCTCTGGGAAGAATGACATCAGCATTGTTTTTTTTCAGCCGTTCAAGATTGACCGGTCGATGCAATTTGGCTCTCGAGGCTGCTTTAACAATGTCGCATATACGAACGCGCGATTCTTCAAAAAATTGCTTCGTTCCAACCTGCGGCTTGGCAATAATATCAACGGCCCCGAGCTCGAGGGCTCGCATCGAAGTTTCGCAGCCATCGGATACAAGGCTGCTGCAGATGACCACCGGAATAGGATGCTGATTCATCACTTTTTCCAGAAAGGTCAGGCCATCCATGCGCGGCATTTCAATGTCGAGGATGATGACGTCAGGTATTTCTTCACCGATCTTTTCAGCGGCAATAAAAGGGTTTGCGGCAACACCCATGATTGAAATATCAGGGTCTTCGCTCAACAAATCTTTCAGAACCTGCCTGACAACTGCCGAATCATCGACAATCAGCACTCTGACAGGCTTGCCTGCATCGATCATATTTGCCTCATTACCTAGATTTTACGATAAACCATTGGTGCTACGCAACGGAATGGCACCTGCATTCCCGCCAGGGCCTCTGAATGGCCCAGAAACAGATACCCGCCAGGCAAAAGCTTATGGGCAAACTTGTGCAATAAGGCTTCCTGGGTCTCCCGGTCAAAGTAAATGATTACGTTGCGGCAAAAAATCACGTGAAATACTTCATGGACCTGCTCGTCGATATCCATAAGATTGATTCTGGCAAATCTCACCATTTTGCGGATGCCGGGCGAAAACCTTACCTGTTGCCTGGTGTTGTCCTTGCTGCGCAACAGATACTTTTTGCGCATCTCAATTGGAACCGGCCCAATTCTGCTTTCTGGATAAATTGCCATCATAGCGGTTTGCAGAACGCGCTGAGAAATATCACTGGCAAATATCGAGAATTTGAAACTGCGGTTTTCTTCGGCATAATCGCTGAGCACCATTGCCAGAGTATATGGCTCCTCACCACTCGAACATCCGGCGCTCCATATCTGCATGGGACTCTGAAAGTCACGGTCATTCAACAGTTCAGGCAGTGTCTGATCGATCAGATATCTGAAATGCTCCGCTTCTCTGAAGAAATCGGTTTTGTTGGTAGATACCAGGTCGATCATTTCACGAGGCTCACGATCATGGCCTTCCGGACTGAACAGGTATCCACAATATTCCCTGAAACTGGGCATCTGCAGCTGAATCAATCTTTTACGCAGACGCCCCTCGAGCATGATTTTCTTGTTGGGAGGCAGCTTGATTCCCCATGTTTCGTGAACGAACTGGCTGATCTGCCGAAAGTCATCTTCGGTCATGACCATCGGCAGATCAGCGCCCACATGAAGTTTTGCCGGTAGACTCATTTCAGTCCTGATACTTATCCGGTTCTACCATGTCTTTTCCTGACATGGTGGCTTCTTTGACCATCATCATTTCATTCGAAGAGAAAACCTTGTCGATGTCGAGAATCATCAGAAAGCTTTCGCCGATTTTCCCCATGCCTTTGAGGAACTCAACTTTGAGCCTTGAACCAATTTTCGGCGGCGGTTCAATATTTGCCGGATCGATTTCGACCACTTCCTGAACCGAATCGGCCAGAGCGCCGATAGTCGTCAGTTCGTTCTCAACAAGCGCTTCGACAACCACTATGCAGGTATTGACAGACTTTTCGGTCATACTCATACCGAACTTCAACCGCATATCAACAACCGGCACCACACTGCCGCGCAGATTGATGACACCACGCATGAATTCAGGAGTTCGCGGAACTTTGGTAATCGGCGGGAAGTCCAGGATTTCTCGAACTTTGGCAACATCGACCGCATAGACTTCGCTTCCAAGCTTAAAAGCCAGGTATTGAACAGCTGTGACAGAACTTTTCTTATCGGTGGACATCAGGTTCCCTCCTATGTCAGTACTTTTCGAAGTCGGCATCGTGCCTGTCGATATCTTCGCCCAGATTCAGATTAACACCCTTCTTTCCCGGACTGCTGATGCCCTTGGCCAGCTGCTGCTTCGTAACATTTTCAGGTTTCAGAGACTTGGCAGGCGCTTCATGGTGAGGCGCGGCCGGAGCTGCTGCATGGTGAGAAGCATGCGCTCCACCGGCGGTGGTGGCTCGTTGAACCGGTTTGCGGTCGACTCTGGCGGCCTGATGAGCTACCGCGCCCTGAATCTTGAAGAAGGCGATGACCGAACGCATCTGTTCCGACTGTGAGGACATCTCTTCAGCAGTAGAAGCCAGTTCTTCAGAAGCACCGGCATTCTGCTGAATAATGGAATCCAGCTGCTGAATCGCCTTGTTTATCTGATCAGCACCGGTATTCTGTTCACGGCAGGCAATACTGATTTCCTGAATCAATTCGGCAGTTTTCTGGATATCAGGAACGATCTGCGAAAGCATTTCACCGGCCCGTCCGGCAACCTTGACACTTGACGCAGACAGATTGCGGATTTCTCCGGCGGCCAGCTGACTGCGCTCAGCAAGTTTGCGAACTTCTGAGGCGACAACGGCGAAGCCTTTGCCGTGTTCCCCGGCTCTTGCCGCTTCGATGGCTGCATTCAGTGCCAGAAGATTTGTCTGCCGCGCTATTTCTTCGATAATCGCAATTTTGGATGCGATCTCATTCATAGCCGAAACCGTTTCAGAAACGGCCTTTCCACCTGCCCGGGCATCTTCAGCCGCTTTTTTGGCGATTCTTTCAGTCTGGGAGGCGTTGTCAGCATTCTGCTGAATATTGGAACTCATTTCTTCCATCGAGGAAGAAACCTCTTCGGCAGCGCTGGCCTGATCGTTGGCACCACTTGAAAGCTGTTCGGCACTGGCAGACAATTCGTTACTGCCGTTGGCGACGTTGTCTGCAGCAGTCTTGATCTCAAGTGCGATATTGGTCAGATTCTTGACACAGTTGTTGAGATTGTTTTTGATATCGTTGAAATCACCATTGTAATTGTCGGTAATTTCCGGGGGAATCTCACCACGTGAGATTTTGTCGACGTAGTTTGCAGCTACCCGCAAAGGATTGATAACGGCATCGAGAGTCCGGTTAACTCCGTCGATAACGGCTCTGAAGTCACCGAGATGCTTGCCTGCATCGGCACGGGTAGCCAGTTTTCCTTCAACTGCGGCTTTGGCAAGAGTATTGGCATCGGCCACCAGAGCGTTGATGTTCTGAATACAGTTATTCATGTTCATCTTGATTTCATTGAAATCACCGTTATAGTTATCGGTAATTTTCTGGGGAATATCGCCACGGGAAATCCGGTCGATGTATTCGGCCGAAACTTTCAACGGCCCGATTACCGCATCGAGCAGCCGGTTAATGCCTTCAACCAGAGGGCGGAACTCGAAGTTGATCTGGGCCGCATTACCTCTGACTGCCAGTTTACCTGCAACAGCGGAGTCGATGAGGGTCTGCATTTCTGATTTCAGGGCATCGAGAATGCCGGCAATGTTGCGACCGAGGTAAATTCCGGCAGCCAATGCCAGAATAAAGCCGGCCAGCATGCCGAAAACCGAAAAACTTCTGCTGCTGGCGGCTTCGGCTTCAGCCGCGTGCACGCTGTCATCCGCCATTTTCTGGTTTATCTTTACCAGTTTTTCAAGGTTGGCCAGAGCAATTTTCTGGGCTTCATACGAATCTTTCATAACCACGGTGTTAACCTTGAAATAGGCTTCACGGGCTTTCGTAGCTATAGCAAGAAGTTCGTCGAAAAAGAAAAGTACTTCGCTGACGGCCCCTTTCATTTCAACATTATATACTTTTGTGGCACCATCGACGTTTCCGGTCTTGAAAAGCTCTCTGAGACGCTTTACCGAAGCGTGAAATTTCTGATGCGGACCTTTTATATTTTCGATAATGCGGCTGATTTCGGTGTTGCTGGTTTTAAAACTGGCCAGCCATTTGCCAAAATTACAGGCAGCATGATCATCGCCCCAGGTGAAGGTCGAGCCACCCTGAAGAACTTCTGCAGATAGGACTTCAAGATTGAGATGGTCGGCTCTGAATTTGTTGATTTCACTTTCGAAAAGAACCGGATTGCGCAATCCAAGCGCTTCCAGCTGTTTCATACCTTCGGTGAAACCGACATTCACTTTTCGCCAGTCATCGATCGAAAGCTGAACATTTTTCAGCTCTTCAGCTTCTTCAGGGGATTTTGGCAATTTTTCGTAGTCTGCAAGCGCTTCCTGATATCTGGTACGGGCAGTTGCAATATCAGCAAACTGCTGTGCATATTCCTGATCATTGAGTTCAGGATTCAATAAAGTTCGCAACCCAACCCGCAGACTTTCGAGCTCCTTAGAGACAACTTCGAGCTTGCCAACAGCCGGCAGACGAACGTCGCCGATTTCCTGGGTCCGCACCGTCAGGCTGCCAATACCGGCATAACCACCAAAACCAACCGCAAGTGTAATCAGGGCAACCGCAACAAAACCTCCCATCAATTTTTTTGCCAACGTCACATGTTCAAGCATATAATCTCTCCAGTCTTTAATTTTTGCCCTTTATATCAGCAGCCAGAGCTGATGCAGACATTTTTAACCGGTCTCACTGAACCAAATTTTTCTCTTCTTCGATCAATACCGGCAAATCAGCAATAAGAGCGATCGAACCATCGCCAAGAATCGTCGCACCGGTTATTCCCGGTGTACGACTGCAGAATTTTCCCCAGTTTTTGATTACCGTCTGGTATTCGCCAACAACCTGATCTACCGCAAAGCCAACCCTGCGACCATTCTGATTTATGATGACAACCTGCTGCAGGTCAGGAGGCTGGCCATTTATTGCGAACTTTTTGCGCAGACTGATAAAGGGAACTATCTGCCCGCGCACCATCACCACATCCTTGTCGTAATGTCTGGAACAATCTGCGCGTGAGAGCTCGATGCACTCTTCGACAAACGAAAGTGGAAAAACGAACAGACGGTTATCGAGGCGAATCATCAGGCCATCGATAATGGCAAGGTTCATCGGTAACTGAATAACAAACCCGGCGCTCGAGCCGGGCAAAAGCTTCATCTCAAGAGTACCACGCATCTCTTCAACGATTCTCCGAACTCTCGACAAATCGCTTTCCTGTTCAGGAGTCAGAGTGGCCAGGGTTCCGTCATCATCGATGCTGATGCAGACATTTCCTGAGGAATGCCAGGCCGAAATTGCTACCAACGCAGCCGGGTCTTTGTTGAGCTCGATTCTTCGAGCCGTTTCTTCATGACTGTTTTTGATACAAAAAGCAATCAATGAAGTTACCGGATCGAAAAGCCTGCTGAGAACGCCCTTGTCAAGTTCGGTATTGCCGCCGCTGAATTTGAACCTGACTTTTCGACCCGTTTCGGCCGAGATTGTTTCGCCATAGAGTTGAAGTCGATTAAATATGGAATCGACCGGCAACATGCTGAGTTTCAGAGCGTTATCGCGAAGTTCACCGGTCAAAGCATCGAGTTCCTGGGCAATGGCCATCAGCTCTGAATCGTTTCGCGTTTCGGCAACCTGGTTGATTTTTGACTGAACGGTAACCAGCTCACCTAGAAGACTTATCAAACGATCGAGTTTACTCGAATCGACTTTAATGCCGACCAGACCGCTTTCAGATGCATTCAGGCCGCCGCCATTTCTGGGAGCCTGACTTGTGTCAGATCTGACAACCTGGGCACTGTCAGGCAATACCTCAGAAGCAGGGTTTTCGGCAGAAACGCTCCCTTGTTCTATCTTGAGCCGGCAAAGATCTTCAACAAAAAGAAAAACATCACGAACGGCATTCAGGTCATGAACGGTTTTCAGGGTTAAATCCCAGGCGGTGAAACAACTCTCGGGGTCAATGGATTCGAGATCAGGAACTTTATCAAGCACCGGTCTGGTCGTCAATTCACCCATACCTGCCAGTTCAGAGATTATCAGAAGCGGATTATTGCCACTGGCAAAATATTCGGGGGCAGGTTCAAACCTGATTCTAAATATCTGCATCGGCCTGTTTTCTGGTTCGGGGCTTACGGCTGCGGGTTCAGCAATTATTTCCTGCTGTGGAGCATTAGACGATTTTATCGGAACCGACTTTGCGGAGTATGCCATAAAAAGCTTCGTCAGTCGCGCAATATTGGCACGATCAGATTTGGAAATATTGCCATCAGGGGCCAGCAGAATTTTCATGAAATCGCGGGCTTCCAGAGTAAGATTGATCAGGTCTTCATGCAATGACAGTTCTTTTTTTCTGACCCGGTCAAATATACTCTCGATATTATGGACAAAATCAGCCAGCTCAAAGAAACCAAACATTGCCCCTGACCCCTTAAGGGTATGAAGAGCCCTGAAAACATCATTCAGAAGATCAATATTGTCCGAGTTCCTGTTAAGGTCCAGGAGGTTGCCTTCCAGCTTGGTAAGAAGTTCGTAGGCTTCTTCTCTGAAAAAATTAGCTGAACTGTCCATACTTCCCTCTGATTAATTAATTAGCGTCAACCGGGCAGAACCTTTTTGACTACTGCGAGAAGTTTTTCAGGCTGAAATGGCTTTACCAGCCAACCGGTGGCTCCGGCCGCTTTTCCTGCCTGCTTCAGTTCCTCCTGTCCTTCAGTGGTGAGTATCAGAATGGGAATGAAGCGAAAATTTGCCAGAGCCCGAACTCTTTTCACCAGCTCGATGCCATTGATGTTAGGCATATTCAGGTCAGTTATCACCAGATCCGGGGTGAAACCCTGTATTTTGAGGAGGGCGTCCTGGCCATCCTGGGCAGATTCGACCTCAAAACCCGCCTGAGTTAAAACAAAAGCAAGCATCTGTCTGATGCTCCCTGAGTCGTCAGCAATAAGAATCTTTCTGGTCATGAGTTCAACCTCACAGGACCGGGATAGCTCAAACCGAACCAGCTGCCGTTTTCCGGCACTATGCCTGCAATGCGGGCACTTTTAGCAAGAGGGTGATCATGAGGTACTTCAACAAGGCAGATTTTTCGTTTCGGCCTGCTGAGACGTGAGATTGATATAAGCAGCTGCATAAAAGCCATATCAACTTCAGAAACACCAAGAAGATCGATGACCGGCAATTCATCTGGAAATTGCACCAGCACTTTTCTGATCTTTGCAGCTGCTGCCTTTACCTGAAGAATTGACGCCTGCCCGGCAAAAGCAAGAATTACCAGTTTGCCGCCGGCCTTTTCATTTGCGTGACTAACCTTTTCCTGCAGCAAAGGACTTTCAAAACCCATTAACCCAGCCTCCCTGGAACTCTATATGCTTATTTCTACAATCAGTTTACCCGAAACCTTACTGCCATGACAAGCAATTAAATTGTACGACAAATTATTACCCGTCGTTTTCCCTTCTGCACATTGTCGCGGGCAAGGGTTCATCACCGGCATATCAGAGACAAACCTCACGTCCGGACTGACTACAGGCCATAGCAAACTGCCCGACAAAGTTTTGAAGCGCTGAATAAAGACCCAAAAAACCGTGTACCGAACAAAAAAATTTAAAACACCACATGATCGCGCAGATGTTTTATACCGGGTATTCCCGCGAATCATGGATTTGTCTCTTGACAAAGGTCTGATGCCTGAATACTATTCTTTACCCGAGTGGTATCAGTCCATTCTGTTTGCAGATATGCATGTAGCGAACGGTTTGCAGCAGGAACCGGTTGTTCTGCAGAATTAGCAATAACACGTCAGTCTTACCGGAGGAATTATGAAACGCTCTATCATTATGGCGGCAGCTGCAGTCTTGATCTCTTCTGCCGGAGCCATGGCAGCACCATTCTCAGATGTACCCCTTTCCCACTGGGCCTACGATGCAGTCAACAAACTAGCATCCAGAGGCATCCTTCAGGGCTTCCCAGATGGAAACTTCAAAGGCAACAAAGGACTGACGCGTTATGATATGGCAATGGTTACAGCCAAAATGCTGGCAACCGTCGAACAGATGTTTGAGTCAGGAATCGGCACCAATCTGGTCACCAAAGCAGATCTGCAGACTCTCGAAAAACTGACGACCGAATTTGCCGACGAACTCGCTCTCCTGGGTGTCAAGGTAACGGCGCTGGAAGACGACATGAAAGCGGCAAAGGAAGATGTCGCTTTTTTGAAAAAAGATGTTGAAGGAATCAAGGACTACATTGCCAAAGGCGGCATGGAAAAGGTTAAGCTGTCTGGTGATATGCTGGTTCGGCATACCAGCATCACCCACAAGCATGACTGGGCGCTGAATAACCTGACCAATACCGGCAGAACCGGCAACCCCGACAACAGCCTGACCGAAAGTCTGATCGGCATCAATTTCAACGCCAGCATTGACGAAAACATTTCAGCGGTAGTCTACTGGGCGATGCTCGACTATCACACAACCGGCGTCGACGCCGGCCAGTCTCCATTCCAGAGCGCTTTCGGCTGCACCGGGATCGGAGGAACCAAAAACACCGACGGTACTGTCTATCTTGCCTATCTGCAGGTTAAAGACATGTTCAGATTCGGCGGCGACTTCACTCTAGGTCGCAATCTTTATTCACACAACCATAATATGCTGCTCGACAATTACGTCGACGCCATCCGCTATGAAAAGAAACTTGGCGATGTCAACATGACCATGCAGACCATCTATGACCGCCACCAGGGCAGTTTCAAAGACGACGCAGCCGTCGATTTCCGCGGCGTCTGGAACCTCGACCTCAATACCAGCTGGAAGAACCACGACCTGTATCTCGGCCTCTACGGTCAGGATGAACCAGATCTTATAACCAAACGTGGCATAGATGTTGCCGGCCTGGCGCCATTCCTTGATAAATCAGCAGCTGGCGGCGTCAATCCGCTTGGCAATACAGTTGCCGGCCAGCAGACCAGCGATAAACGCTGGGACGTGGAATTCGGATCTAAAGGCCCGATCGGCAGTCATGACCATTGGAGCTATGACCTCGGGTTTGTCTATACAAACTACGAACTCGATGTTCACAACACTGCTGCCGACACAACAGCCAACACTGCCTGGATCAGCCCGGAAATGCAGGGTTGGATGGGGCATGGCGCGATCAAATGGGACAACAAAAAGCACTGGGCGGCAAAACTGGCTTACACTTTTGCCGATGACGAATCGGTTGGTGCCATTTCGATTCTCAACGACATGCGTTACCAGGATTCTCCCGAAACCCCGTATGAAGACATCGGTCGCGGCAATACCTGGTTCGATAACGGCCTGAGAAACATGTACGATCTCAAACTTCAGGCCGAATATCGCCCGAACAACACCAAGCATTACTTCAGACTCGCCGGAGATTTCCTCGATGAAATGAAGGACACTGTTACCAACGACATGACCCGCCATTTGTGTGGGGAAGGCAGGGTCGGTACACCGATTTCGGCTGTAAAAACCAATACTGCATACGATAACTGGAACAGTTTTGGCGTTGCTGAAGCTGAAGCAACCGTATTGACTTTTGAGTATCGCTACCAGCTGGCAGAAAATACCAGACTCAGAGTCGGTTACACCACCTTCGACCTTCTGGGAGATGCCCAGAGGAAAACTGCTACGGTCAATGCAATTTCAGCCGGCCGCGGGCTGAACGGCGACTACGATTATCACCTCTTCTGGACGGAAATTTACAGTCTGTTCTGATTTAGAGGCCATGTAAGAAAAGCGCCAGTTAACTCTGGCGCTTTTTTTTACAAAACCCGGTTCTGACGCAAAGTTACAGCGACAAATTAAAATTGACAAAGCAACATTCAGAGCTTAGACTGATGCTGCAGGTTCGAAAAAGTAATGCAAAGTAATGTTAAAGCATGCCATCAGCTTTAATCATCGAGCAAGAAAAACCGGGTGCGCAATCACATATTAAACTGCTCCAGAAACCGGAATTTCACAGGGCAGGCCTTTGCCTTTCCCCCAAAGAGGCCCTGCAAAAAAATAGATGTGAGTAACGAATGACTATATACGTTGGGATAGGAGAACTGGCAACCTCGGCAGAGGTTGGCGCTGTCATAAAAACTCTTGCTCTGGGTTCATGTGTGGCGGTGGCAGTTTTCTCCAAAAAAGATTCGATAGCAGGTCTGTTACACGTGCAACTACCAGAAAGCAGCATAAATAAAGAACTTGCAGCAAAGCGCCCGGCAGCTTTTGCAGATTCCGGAGTACCGCTTCTACTTTCTGAACTAGCCAAACTTGGCTGCAAACCACCTGATCTCATTGTCAAACTCGCAGGAGGTGCTCAGGTAATGGATCCCAACAACACATTCAATATTGGCAAGCGAAATTATCTGGCAATCAAAAAAGTTCTCTGGGCTAATCGGCTGTTTCCTGCAGCAGAAGAAATCGGCGGGGAAATCAGCAGATCGGTTACCCTCACTGTAGGCGAAAAAGAGCTGTTGATTCATACTCCCGGCTTTGAAAACCGGAAGATTTAAAGCTGTTCCGAGGGAACTCTGGAGGAAGAAATGCGCACGATTCTGATAGTCGACGATTCAGCTACCGCAAGAAGAATCATCCAGCAATGTCTGGAAATGATCGGCTGCGCCGGGTATGAATTCATACAGGCAGCTGATGGCCTCGAGGCACTTTCCAAGCTTCGCGAGCGCGAAATTTCTCTGCTGATCACTGACATGAACATGCCGAATCTCGATGGCGTCGGCCTTCTGAAAGCAGTAAAAAGCAGTCCCAGACTGCATCATGTTCCGGTATTCGTGATCTCTTCCCTGGCAAATCCCGCTCTTGAAAATGAATTGAGACTGATCGGCGTCAACAAGATTATCTATAAACCTGCTTCTCCCCAGAAACTGCTTGACGGCATCGAACAGACTCTTGGAAAGGACTTTTTCGAATGATTCCATTTCCAGGTCCGACAGAAGAAATTATCCACAGTGCCATGACTGATGCTTTCGAAAATCTTGTTTTTGAAGAAGTCGTGCTGGCAGGAGTCATACAGAACGGTGTTCCTGATATTTTCCTCGACGGGTGGTGGGCGAGAATTCAAATGATATCGCCGCTCCCTTGGGGTCATATAATCATTCTGGTGCCCAACAATCTGATGAATCGGTTTACCGAGGCCATTTTTGGCCTTGTCGACGAACCGCCAACCGAGGAACAGAATTCGGACAATCTTGGAGAACTTCTGAACACTTTGTGTGGGCGCCTTATGTCTCTGCGCTCAAGCCCGGATAGAACTTTTCGCATTGGTCTCCCCGAGGTTGGTCATGGCATGGCCCCTGAGATGTCGGGGCCCTACCGCTGTATCGATTGCCTGGTCGGAGAAGAACACGTCTATCTTCTTGCGCCTGAAGCTTTCTGGGATGACGTAATCTGGCAACTTGATTTAAATAACTGCTGAGGTTATCTTTGTTCAGCTGAAATTGGAGAACTGCGATCATGTTCAAAGAAATGGAATTGGAATTTTTTCGCATCTTTGTTTCAGAAAGCCGCGAACTGATTGAGGAAGTTGAACTTCAGCTGATTTCCACACACGAGGAAGCTGAACGCACAGGCGTGATCGACGCCTCTGGAATCAACGGCGTTTTCAGGCTCTTTCACACGATGAAAGGCAGTGCCGGCAGTCTCGGTCTGAACAATATCGCGTCTTTGACCCACAAAGCCGAAACTCTTCTCGACATAATAAGATCGGGCAAAGCCAGTTTTCAATCAGACCACGTCGATCTGCTGATGGCCGCTCTTGATTTAACCAGGGGTTATCTTGACCTTGTAGAAAGGAACAATTCTGACAAGGGCCGGGAAGAAGAGCGTATCACTCTTGAAAAAAAACTGAGTGATTCAATTCAGGCGGCTACCGGTCAGAATTCGCCACCGGCATCGACCAGGCCGACTGTTCAGTTTAAAACCTCTACTCCAGCGGCAAAACCCGAAGCGAAACAAACCAGAGAAACTCCTGACCAGCCTGCAGAAGCAGCAAAAGCTCAAGCAGCTGCAGAACATGGCGCTGACAAGCAATCTGACGGATCAGAAAAGCCATTGATCGAACAGTTTGTCGAAGAAGCCAGCGATATTCTCGACCGTTCAGAAAAAATCCTGCTTGAACTCGAAAAGAACCCGGCAACTTCAAACAGCCAGATTCGTGAATTGTTCCGCGGCATGCACAGTTTTAAAGGCAATTGCGGCTTTCTTGGTCAGGCAGCACTCGAAAGTCTTAGTCACAAAGCCGAGACAGTTCTCGAACAGCTTCTCGATGGCCAGATAGAACTGATTCCCGAGCATCTTATGACCTTCCTTATTGTGGTCGACACCCTCCGCCAGGGAATTGGCAACCTGGCTGTCACCGGGAACGGCACTTTCGAAGGAAAAGACAATGTCTTCGGTCTTCTGGATCAAATGTCAAATTCATTGATCGCCATGGACAAATCTCCGAAGAAGCTCGGGCAGATACTCGTCGAGGAAGGTGCGGTATCGACCGAACAACTGGCCTCGGCTCTCGACAAACAACAGGCCACCATCGGAGAAGTTCTCGTAGACATGGGGGCAACCGACCCTGCAACCATTGAAAAGGCGCTCGAAAAACAGGCTGAGCAGGCAGAACAGGTCGCAAAGCCTGCAAGTGCTGATAAATTGCCGGCCATCAAAAGATCAGACATCCGCGTCGATCTGATGAAACTGGATAAACTGGTAAATCTGGTCGGTGAATTAGTCATCGCCGAAACGATGGTAACCAGAAATCCAGACCTGCGCGATCTCACCCTGGAAAATTTCGACCGGGCGGTTCATCATCTGAGGCGGGTAACCAGTGAACTGCAGGACGTCGCCATGAGCGTGCGCATGATTCCTCTTTCGATGACGTTCCAGAAACTGGTCAGGGTTGTCCATGATCTGAGCCGCAAGGTTAAAAAAAAGGTGAAGTTAACGCTGATCGGCGAAGAAACTGAAGTCGACAAAACAATGACCGAGCAGATTGCCGATCCGCTCCTGCACATGGTGCGCAACTCGGTTGACCACGGCCTCGAATCTCCTGAAGAACGTCTGAAAATTGGCAAGCCTGAAACCGGCAGAATTACCATTGAAGCCCGCTACGAAGGCGGGGAAGTCTGGATAATCGTTTCCGATGATGGTCGTGGCCTCAATCGTGAAAAAATACTTGCCAAAGCAATCGAAAAAGGTCTGTTCAAGGGTGATTCCAGCCACATATCCGATGAAGAGGTTTTTGCATTTATCTTTGAACCCGGCTTTTCTACCTCAACGACAATTTCTGAAGTTTCCGGGCGTGGCGTCGGCATGGATGTAGTCAGGAAAAACATTGAAAAGCTCAAAGGCCGCATCTCGATTCGCAGCCGTTTTGGGTATGGAACCTCAATTTATCTGCAGATCCCTCTGACGCTGGCAATCATCGACGGAATGCTCGTTAAGGTAGGTGACTCTCAATACACGGTGCCGCTGTTGTCGATCAGAGAATCCGTCAGACCGACCTCGAAAGCGATAACAATAACGCCCGAAGGCGAAGAGATCGTGCGTATCAGAGAAGACATGATACCGGTTATCAGATTACACAAACTTCATAATAAAGAGCCTCGTTACACCGAGCTGCATGAAGGAATTCTGGTCATAGTTGAAGACCAGGGGCGCAAGGCAGCGATTTTCGTCGATGAGATCATCGGTCAACAGCAGACCGTCATTAAAGGCCTGTCCAATTTCATTTCCATGGTACAGGGTATTTCCGGCTGCACTATTCTTGGCGATGGCGCCGTCAGCCTGATTCTAGATATCGGCGGTCTGATCGAAAAGGCCGGCGACATTAACCAGAAATTCTATTGATTTAGGAGCAAACCATGTCGGAATCCCAGAGAAAAGACATCAATGAAGATCTTGATTTTGAAGATGACGAAAGCGAGGACACGCAAGAGGGGAAATACCTGTCTTTTCGCATAGCAACAGAAGTTTACGGCATCGATATCCGTCATGTCACTGAAATCGTCGGCATTCAAAAAATCACCGAAGTTCCAGACATGCCTGCTTATATGAAAGGCGTAATCAACCTGCGCGGCAATGTCATTCCGGTAATCGATGTCAGACTGCGTTTTCACATGCAGCCGCGTGAGTATGATGACCGCACCTGCGTTATCGTAGTGAACATCAACGAATCTTCGATAGGCCTGGTCGTCGATGTGGTAAAGGAAGTCATTTCGATAGTTCCTGAACAGATTTCGCCGGCTCCTACCGTGTCGAAGGGCGAAGTCGCACGTTATATCAAAGGAATTGCCCGTTTCGACGGTGAAGTGATAATTCTGCTCGCCATCGAAGAACTTCTTTACGACAATCGCCTTAAACAGGCCACGGCCTGAACCACAAAATGCCGGCAACAACGATTCAATCTGAGGGAGAAAGCCATAGATGCGAGTAACAAGATTCTGGACCGATACATCACTGCAATGGAAACTTGTTTTTCTTGGCTGCCTCGGCGTTTTCATCATGAGCGCCTGTGCATTATGGCTTTCGAAAGAATCCAGCCGGTCCATAACCAGCAGCGTCGAAGCGAGCATGCTCAAAGAAGCTGAACGTCAGGCCAAACTGGTTGCAGATGGGGTTCGCAACCTGGTCCTCACCCAGGACAAACTGCTGAACCTCAAACTGAAAAGCGATATCGTCGCTGCCAGAAACATTTTCGAAGCCGAGGGCGGCGCAACCTTTTCGACCGAAAACATTGAATGGAAAGCAATCAATCAGTTTTCCCAGCAGACCCAGACCGTAACTCTCCCTAAATTTTTCATCAAGGATAAATGGCTGGGTCAGGTGTATTCTTCATCTGAAAAGGTACCGGTCGTCGACAGAGTCAAAGAACTGGTCGGGGGCTCCTGCACAATTTTCCAGAGAATGAACACTCAGGGCGACATGCTTCGCATTGCCACCAACGTCACAGGCACTGACGGCAAAAGGGCAATCAGCACCTTCATACCGGCCAAAAATCCGGACAATACAGCCAACCCTGTGGTGTCAGCAATTTTGAGCGGCAAGTCATACCAGGGCAAGGCCCAGGTTCTCAACAAGTGGTATATGACCGCTTACGAACCGCTGAAAGATTCTTCAGGCTCCGTATATGGAATGATATTTGTTGGAAATCCCATCGAACTGATAGCCGAAGCCCAGGATTCAATCAAAAACATCAAGGTCGGGCAGACCGGATACGTTTTCGTTCTCGGCGGCAGTGGCGACCAGAAACACAAAACAATCATTCATAACCAGCTGGGCGCAAACATCGACCTGAGCGATCAGAAAGACAGTGCCGGCGATTTCTTCATTCAGACGATGGTTAAGACAGCTATTGCATCAGCAACCCAGGGTGAACCGGTCATTTTTTCCTATCCATGGCTCGACAAAGGCGCAGACAAGACCCGGCAAAAATTTGCCGCCGTTCTCTACTATGAGCCCTGGGACTGGGTTATCGGTGCCAGTTCATATTACGATGAATTTCATGAAACCTTCAAAGAAGTCAGAGATGGGTTTGTCAAAACCGCTGCCAATCAGATGGCGATCACCCTGGTCATTCTACTCCTAATCTGCTTTTTCTCATGGCAGATAGCGGCCGGTATCACCGGTCCGCTCAACCGGGGCGTAAACCTGCTGGAAGACATCGCACTCAAAGGCGATACTTCAATCGAAGTTTCCGAAAAAGATATCGAACGTGGCGATGAAATCGGCAAGATAGCCAAAGCAATTTCTGCCCTCGTCCGACAGCAGATGGACGAAATTCATCTCGCCACCTGCCTTGCAGGAGGCCTGTGGGATCAGGAACTATCTCTGCGCTCCGACAAGGACGAACTTGGCAAGGCACTTGGCACAATGGTCAAGCAGATAAATTCAGCTTTGCATAGTGCCAAACTTGCAGCTGAAGAAGTAGACCAGGGAGCCGGGCAGATTTCGGCAGCCAGTCAGTCCCTTTCGCAGGGCGCTACCGAAACCGCGGCCTCACTGGAAGAAATTGGCAGTTCGGTTACCGAGATCGGTGCCCAGACTAAGGCCAATGCCGAAAACGCCGCTCAGGCAAATATACTTGCCACCCAGACCAAAAAGGCCGCTGAAACCGGCAACAGCAAGATGAGCGAAATGATGGGCGCCATGACCGCAATCCAGGAATCCAGCAAACAGATTGCGAAAATCATCAAGGTAATTGACGACATTGCTTTTCAGACCAATCTTCTCGCTCTTAACGCAGCCGTTGAAGCCGCCAGAGCCGGCCGCCACGGCAAGGGGTTTGCAGTAGTCGCCGAAGAAGTGCGAAACCTGGCGAGCCGCAGTGCCAAAGCTGCCCGGGAAACCTCTGAAATGATCGAAAGTTCGATTACCAAAGTTACCAGCGGCCACGAAATTGCCCTGATGACCGAAAGTTCTTTGCACGAAATAGTGACCAGCTCAGTGAAAGTTGCCGATCTGGTCGGTGAAATCGCAGCGGCCAGCAATGAACAGGCACAGGGAATACTTGAAATTGCCCAGGGTCTTGAACAGATCGACAAGGTTACCCAGCAGACTACCGCCAGTGCAGAAGAGACAGCCGCCGCGTCAGAAGAACTTTCCGGCCAGGCCCGAGAACTCAACAGCCTTTTGGCCAAGTTCAAGCTTTATACTCAGCATGCCATGAGCGCTGCCATCAAGTCAGCAGTTCAGAAACCCGAACTCCAGAAATACGTCAACCCGGAAAACCCTTTCATGACCGGCCCGGCCAAAAATCCTCTGAAGAAGCAGGAAAATACAACGCAACCAGCAACTCCAAAAGAACAGAAAAGGCAACCGGGTTTGCCGGCAGTCGGCCCGCAAAAATCTCCTGACAAATCGAAACCTGCCGACTCCAGAAAATCACCCGCTGCCGATCAGCAGGCCAAAACCGATGCCATGCCTGTCAAAAAACCGCAAAAACCTTCAGACATAATAGCTCTGGATGACAGCGAATTTGGAAAATACTGATTTTTGTCGTCTTCACAGTTACACATAAAAAAGTTGCCAGTGAGCCACATAATTTCATACAATTATGAAATCCGGTTGCGTATTTCCAGCTTTAACAGGCGTCAATCCGCCGAGAAATCCGGCCGGGAAACGGCTTAAATATGACTGACAACCGCATTAACCCGATGGCTTTGCCAGAAGACGACAAAATAGATTTCAATCCTTTCAGCGGTCTGGTTCTCACCGATGACGAATTTCGCCAGATCCGCACCATTCTGCATACCAGATTTGGCATCAATCTATCAGAAAAAAAACGGGCCCTCGTCATGGGCAGATTGCGCAAAATTATTGTTCAGAAAGGGTTAAAGACATTTTCTGAATTTCTTGAACTGATCGAGAATGATGAAACCGGCGCCGAACTGCAGACTCTCATCGACAGAATGTCCACGAATCATACTTTTTTCTTCCGCGAGCAGAAGCACTTTGATATCTTCTCGACCACAATCCTGCCCGAAATTACTGAAAAACTCAAAGCCACAGGCTCGAACGATCTGAGAATCTGGTGCGCGGCAGCATCAACCGGCGAAGAACCCTATTCCATAATGATGACCATGATGGAATTCTTCAAAAACACCTATTCGCAATGGAATGCCGGTCTACTGGCCACAGACATTTCCAGTCAGGTTATCGCCGCCGCGAAGAGTGGGGTGTACAGTTCAGAACGAATCGAACTCATCCCCGAACCCCTCAGAAAAAAATATCTGAAATACACAGGCAATGACAACTGGGAATTCCTTCCTCAGGTTCGCAACGAAATTTTGTTCCGCATTCTGAATCTGGTTAATCCATTTCCTTTCAAAAAGCAGTTCCACGTAATCTTTTGCCGTAATGTCATGATATATTTCGATTCACAGACAAGAAACGAACTGGTCAAAAAACTATATAACGCAACCGCACCTGGCGGATATCTGCTTACCGGGCACTCGGAATCGATAAGATCGAGTGATTGCCCATTTGAGTATGTCCGCCCGGCAGTATTCAAAAAAAGGTAATACCCATGGAAAAGAAGATACGAGTTCTGGTAGTCGACGATTCTGCCATGATCCGTAATGTTCTCTCGGAAGGTCTAAAACAGGATCCCAGACTTGAAGTCGTGGGAACCGCCAGTGACCCATACATGGCCCGCGATAAGATCGTCGAACTCAAACCAGATGTAATGACTCTCGATGTAGAAATGCCGAGAATGGACGGGCTGGAATTTCTTCGCAAACTTATGGCCCAGTATCCGATTCCGGTTGTCATGGTCAGTGCTCTGACGGAAAAGGGCAAGCGCATAACCCTTGAAGCACTCGAAGCAGGAGCCATCGATTTCGTAACCAAGCCCAAAGCTGATATTGCCAGGGGCCTCAGAGAAATGATGGTTGAACTGCGTATCAAGGTTAAACTTGCTGCTTCAGCAAACGTTTCCCACTACAAGGCCGGCCGTGCCGAAGCTCTCAAAGCAATCAGCGCTCCGAAATCCCTGGCTGAAACTACAGACAAAATCATCGTGATCGGCGCATCAGCAGGTGGAACGGAAGCGATTAAAGACGTGGTTACACGTTTTCCGGCTGTCACACCAGGCGTCGTGATCGTCCAGCACATGCCTGAAGGCTTTACCAGACTGTTTGCGGAAAGATTGAACGGATTATCCCAGATGTACGTCAAAGAAGCGGTCGATGGCGACCGGGTAATGCCAGGAGTCATTCTGATTGCCAGGGGTTCATACCACATGCGGGTAGTTCGCTCTGGCGGCGTATACAGAGTTAAATGTGAAAAGGGCGAAAAAGTATGCGGGCACTGCCCATCAGTAGAAGTTCTCATGAAATCGGCCGCTGAATGTGCCGGCGCCAATGCCGTTGGCGTCATGCTGACCGGCATGGGGCACGATGGGGCCAGCGGAATGAAAGCCATGCGTGAAGCAGGAGCCAGAACCATTGCCCAGAACGAAGAAAGCTGCGTGGTTTTCGGCATGCCCAAGGCCGCTATCAATGCAGGAGGCGTCGAGTTCGTCCTTCATCTGGATGAAATCCCGGCAAAGGTGCTCAGCCTGTTCAGCGACAAATGATCACCTTCTGAGCCAACCTGAAGAGATAGCCCACCTGAAATCGATCTGCCATTATTGCTTGACTTTTTCAGCCATCCAAATAGATTGAAATGTAAATATAGGGGGTCTTCAAGGAAGTGAAGATAATGAAACCTTTAAAGGTTTTGTTGTGTACAGGCGCTGATTCCGCCGGCTAGTTCGGGATGCTGACTTTTTAACCAGCATTTTCAAGATTTCAGCAGGCCTGAGGGCATAAATATGGTTGATAATAATTTAAGGAATGATAACAGCGACAATTTTTCAAGGAAATGAATGATGTTCAACAGTCTTCGCGCTCAACTGCTTCTCTGGCTGATTCTTCTCGTTTCAGTCGTCATGATCGGATGGGGTTACGTCCAATACGGAAATAAAAGCGCTGCCGCCGCTGCAGATCTGAAAAAGCAGTGCGAATTGGCAGCCGGCAGGCTCTCAGTAGTTCTTCCGGCTATTCTCTATGCATGCGACGACCCTCAGGTAGCCAGAACGCTCACTGCCGAAATGAACAGCCCAAATCTGCGGCAGATACTGGTGGTAGTCGACAACAAGCCCAAAGGCTTCGTCCGGGATGCAACCGGAAAGGTCATTCCCACCGACCAAAGAGACGGCACCTCTCCAACTGTCACTGCCAGACTGATATATGACCCCGACAAAAGCAAAGAAGACCTCGGCGAACTGCTGGTTTTTGCAGATCCTGAGCCGATGCTGGCCATATTGCGGGATGATCTGCAGCAGATGGGCATAATGATTCTGCTGCTCGACCTCTGCATTCTTTTTCTGCTCTCGCAAATTCTCAAATACAAAGTCATACAGCCAATGCAGAAAATCGCCGGCGAGATTACCGATGTTGCCATGTCGAGAGATTCCACCCAGAGACTCATGATCAACGGCGCAACCGAGATCAACATGATGGTTGAGTCGATGAACAAGCTTCTTGAAGCCAATCAGCAGACTGCGGTCATTGCCGAAAAACTCGGAGAAGGTGATCTGACAGTTGATGTTAAACCTGTCTCTGACCGGGACACAATGGGGCATGCACTCAACCGCATGTTGATCAACCTGCGTGAGCTTTTGAGCGAAATTCAGTCGGTTTCATCTTCTCTTAATGAAGGTTCGGCAGGAGTTTCAAGCGCCAGCGACACACTCAGCACCCAGACTACCGGCGAGGCAGCATCCGTTCAACAGATAAGCAGTTCATTGACTGAAATTGCTTCACGGGCAAAATCTAACGCCGAGAATTCTGAATTAGTCAGGGTTCTATCAGTCGAAGCCCGGGGAGCGGCTTCGTCAGGCAACGAAAATATGTCACAGATGCTGCAGTCGATGACCGAGATCAGCAATGCGTCCTCCCAGATCGCCAAAGTCATCAAGGTTATCGATGACATCGCCTTTCAGACCAATCTTCTGGCTCTAAACGCAGCGGTAGAAGCAGCAAGAGCCGGCAGACACGGAAAAGGCTTTGCAGTGGTCGCCGATGAAGTTCGCAATCTCGCGGGTCGAAGCGCGAAAGCGGCGCACGAAACCGGTGAATTGATTGACAATACGGTAAAAAAGGTAAAACATGGTGCCGAAATAGCTGAAAGAACTAATACCGGCCTGCAGACGATCGTCACATCGGTAATCAAGACAACGGATCTGATTGAAGAAATTGCTGCAGCCAGTAAGGAACAGGCTAATGGTGTCGAACAGATATCGAGCGGCATCGCCTCGATAGAGGCAGCAACCCAGGAGAACTGCGCTACAGCGGAAGAAACTGCCGCTGCCGCCGAAGAACTCGCAAAAATGGCCATCCAGTTAAGGGGGCTGTTGAACAGATTCAAACTCAAGAACTCATGATCTGCAGCACCCGTAAGGGCACTTTCTGAAGCAAGTTTTTGTTTGAATTTTCATAGTCGAGTGCTAGACTCTATAAAAATCAGATAGAGAGATTGGAGAAAATTGGCGTGTTAAAAAAAATACTCGTATTTGCGTTATTGATGGTCTGCTGCGTATCCTATGCCGGCGAAAAATTTACTGTCAGAGCGGATGTATGGATGCCATACAATGGTGAGCCCGGTTCAGACCGCCCTGGATACGGCATAGAAGTTCTGAATGCCATTTTTGCCCCCCTGAATATTGAAGTCGACTATCAGACCATGCCATGGAACCGGGCTGTAGCTGATGCCAGGAAGGGTGATTTCGACTCTCTGGTTGGAGCAGGAATTCGTGATGCCGAAGGGTTCATATTTCCGACAGAAAAAATGGGAGTTATGACCGCCGAGCTGTTCGTTAAAGCCGGCAGTGATATAAAATGCAGCAGCATCGAAGATCTTAAAGCCCTCAAAATCGGCATTATTGCAGATTATTCCTATAGTGAAGAACTTGACGCCTACATAGCCGAAAACAAGGACAATGCTGAACGCTTCTTCGTCGCCACCGGGGAAGACGCCCTGGAAAAGCTGGCAAAAATGGTTTCGGCCGGTCGTATCAAAGGCTTTCTCGAAAATCCCATGGTAGTAGCCCAGAATGCCTGGAAAGCCGATGTGGTTTCGGCTGGAAGAATCGGGGGCGAAGACGATCTGTTTTTTGCACTTTCTCCGGCCAGGGAATCTTCGAAAAAGTATGCCGAGATCATCGACAAAGGCATCAAAGAACTTCGCAGCAGCGGTAAGCTGAAAGAGATTCTCGACAAATACAGCATTTCTGACTGGGTAAAGTAGTTCGATTGCGGCGAAAGGATCAATGAATGTTCAAAAGCCTGCGAGCCCAGCTGCTGATCTGGGTCATTCTGTTTGTATCGGCAATACTGCTTGCCGGCGGCGCACTGCAGTATAAAAGCAAAAGTGAAGCCGCCATTGCCGAATTGAAACAGCAGTGTGAAGTTGCTGCAGGACGTCTATCGGTCGTTCTACCAACCGCTCTCTACAACTTCGATGACGCTCAGGCCAATCGGGCGCTGCTTTCTGAGATGGACAACCGAAACATCCGGCAGTTGCAGGTAGTGATAAAGGACAAAGCAAAGGGTTACTGCAGAGACAATGACTGGAAACCGGTTGTCACAACCCAGTCTCCTGAAGAAAAGCCGGCAGTCTCAACAAAGCTCTATTATGAAACTAAAAAGTCGCGCGAAGAAGTTGGCGAACTGCAGATTTTCCCCGATATCAGATTTGTCAGCGCAGCTATAAGAAAAGATCTGGAACAGACGATCATCATGATTCTCATTCTCGATCTGTGTATTCTGATTTTCCTTTCGTTTGTGCTCAGGGTTAAAGTTCTGCAGCCGATGGAAGAGATCGCCGGCGCAATGGTAGAAGTTGCCTCAACGAGAAATGCTGATATCAGGCTGAAAACGGTGGGAGCCACCGAGATCAATGCCGTAGTCAACTCGATAAACGGAATGCTTGAAGCCAACCAGCAGGCGGCAAAAGTGGCCGAAAGACTTGGTCAGGGCGATCTCACCATAGAAATAGAGCCTGTTTCAGCACATGACACCATGGGGCATGCTCAGAAAATGATGTTGCAAAGTCTTCGCGAGCTGATATCCGAAATACATTCGGTTTCAACATCACTCAATGAAGGCTCCGAGGGCGTATCGAGTGCCAGTGAAGCCCTCAGCAATCAGACAACCGGTGAAGCTGCTTCGGTAGAAGAAATCAGCAGTTCTCTTACCGAAATTGCCAACCGCGCCAAATCAAATGCCGAGAAGTCCGAGGCCGTCAGGATTTTATCTGTTGAAGCGCGTGATGCGGCGACCTTTGGCAATGAACACATGGCAAAAATGGTTCGGTCAATGGACGATATTACTTCGGGCTCGAGCCAGATTTCAAAAGTAATCAAGGTAATCGACGACATCGCTTTTCAAACCAACCTTCTGGCTTTGAACGCAGCCGTCGAAGCAGCCAGAGCCGGCAGACACGGCAAAGGCTTTGCTGTAGTCGCTGACGAAGTCAGAAATCTGGCGGGTCGAAGTGCAAAAGCAGCCAGAGAAACAGGTGAACTTGTCGACAGCACTGTTCGGCAAGTCCGCGAAGGAGCGGAGATCGCCGCAAAAACCAACAGCGGCCTGCAGACAATCGTTAAAGCGGTTATCAAAACCACCGACCTCATCGAAGACATTGCCGCAGCCAGCAAAGAACAGGCAATGGGAGTCGACCAGATTTCCGCCGGGGTTTCTTCGATAGAAGGGGCAACCCAGGAAAACTGCGCGACTGCCGAACAAACTGCAGCCGCTGCAGAAGAGCTTAACAAGATGGCCAAACAGTTACGCAACCTGCTGGGCCGCTTCAGGTTCTAAATGTTTTCACTGAGCTGAAAAGTCGATATGTCTTCATGAAGAATATTGGCGTGGCTTGACAGCTGCACGGCAGAAGCGGCAATCTCTTCAGCATTGGCGCTGTTCTGCTGGGTCGCATTATCTATCTGACCAAGGCCGGTGCTGATTTCAGCAATCCATACCGCCTGTTCATTACTCACGGCAGCAATATTACTGATGATATCCGCCGCTTTTGAAATTCCAGTCGCCATGCCCTTCAAGGCCTCAGCATTCTGGTTGACAACCGTAGCGCCCTTTTCCACTTTGGCCTCAGAAGAGTCGATCAATTCTGAAGTTTCCCGGGCCGCCTTTGCGCTCCTTCCGGCAAGGTTGCGCACTTCATCGGCAACGACGGCAAATCCCTTGCCGTGCCTGCCGGCACGAGCCGCTTCTACAGCGGCGTTAAGGGCAAGCAGGTTGGTCTGAAAAGCAATATCGTCAATAACCTTGATGATTCGGGCTATCTGCTGACTCGAGCTCCTGATTTCCTGCATGGCATTGACCATTTCAGACATATGCCTGCTGCCATTTTCAGCATTGATTTTGGCTTCAAGCACCAGTTCACTTGCAAGCTGAGCATCTTTGGCATTCTGCTTGGCACGCGAATCAACTTCAGTCATGGTAGATGATATTTCCTGAAGCGATGCCGCCGAAACCGTTGCAGCCTGAGAAAGTTGATCACAGGCTGTTCCGATCGCTTTTGCTCCGGTATTAACCTGGGCAGACACCTCGTTCACTTCGAGAAGCTTGCGATTCATCTGGGTTATCATATCTTGCAAAGCCCGTGAGAACACATCATTTTCAGATCTGACGGTGACATCCTGAACCCAGTTGCCTCCGGCAATGCTGCTGACAATTGTAGCCTGCTTCTTCTGCGAATCGATGAGATTCTGAACCGCCCGGGCCAGCTGCCCGATTTCATCGCCTCTGGCCATGTATTCATCAGGAACCGTGCAGGAAACATCACCTTTTTCGGCAACCCTGATCAACATGCCGACGCCGGCAAGAATCGGCCTGGAAATCTGATAGATATTGAGCATGGAAAAGCCGGTCAAAACCAAAGCGATGATCAGAAAACTGAAGGCCACATAGCCCCTGATCGACCGTGTTTCAAGATCTGATTCAACCGCGGCACGATCGGTGTTAAGCTTCTGTTCCTCAACCCGTTCTGTCAGCCACTTTCTGAGAGCATCGGCAGGGTTATCGGCAACATTCATCAATTCAGCGGCATCGTAGGAATTATTCTTCTTTATCTTTTCGATGCCGGAATTCAAAAAGGCACGAAGTTTTTCCTTATTCTCATCGGCGATGCCCATTTCCAGATTGAAGAATACATTCAGAGTCTGCTGCATTTCTGCCAGAATCTTGTCTGTAGATTCACCAAGCATGATTTTAACAATTGCCTTCTGATAGTTCTCCATAGTCTGCTGAAACAGCACACTTCCCTGGAAAAAGACCGCCATGCGCTCGGTGTTCATCTGTGCTTTCTGCAAAGCTGCCTGCTGTTTTGAAGACATGTGATACCCCAGATAACCGGCGCAACAGAAACCGAAGATAGCTAAAATTGTCCATAACCAGAAGCGACCTGCAATTGTCATTTTCATTAGAACTCCTGAATTCCCTCACATGCAATCTGACATGAAAAAACAAACCGCACCCTTCGATGCGGTTTGCCCCGTAAATCAATTCATATCAGAAAAAAACGTATGAAATATCTGGTAAGTCATTGGCTTACTTTTCTTTATCCTTATATTTGCCGGCAGTAAGAACGTATTCTTTTCCATCGCTGCCTTTAACAAGCATATAGTAGGTAACTTTGTCGAAAATCCCGGTGGCACCTGGCTTCTGGTAGGCATATTCAACCCAGCCCTTACCATTGGCGACTGCACCTTCAACGATTTCGTCCCGGAAATTCTTGCCTTTTACGTCAGGTTTGCCCTTGAAGTTTTTGCCGACCAGACCCTGATTGGGGTGAGCAACCATGTTTACTTCTTTGTCGTAGACAAAAACGTAAAGAGCAGGATTATCCTTGTTCACGAACGGATGTTCACTGGCATTGATTTTTGCTATGACTCCCGGAGCATCTTTGGCGATTTCAGCGGCAGCCATTTCTACAATTGCGGTAACTTCTTCGGCAGAAATTTCCTTTTCGACTTCCTGAGCAATCAGGTTACCGGCCAGACAAACAAAGAAAAAGGCAAAAAATACCGTCAACACAACCCAACCATTTTTTCTCATACATACTCCTAATTGAGATTAAGGCTTCATTAAAGCTACAATCACATGAAAAAAAAGTCAACCCGGCTGAAATATGTAAAAGACAAGAAGGAAAACTGACCTTGTTTTCTCACGATTTTTCTACAAACAATTGCCTTCTTCACTACATTCTGTTAATCTATTGACGGAAAAAAGTATTTAATAATACTCGCATGCCCGGTACACCAACATCCGAAGGACTGAAACCAATGGATTCCCGTATTGCCAACCAGTTTATCCTTGCCTCGATTGAAGTATTTCGAAAAACCGGAAACGTGTCACTGAAGAAAACAGGCCTGGAATATTTTCCTAACAGCCAGAAAATCAGCGCCGGGATTGCGACGATTCTCGGAGTAACCGGTGATATCAAAGGGCAGTTCATTATCACTCTGGGTGAGCCCTTTGCCATGAAGGTCGCTTCGGCCATTCTCATGGGCATACCTGTGACTGTGTATGACGAAGTGACAGAGAGCGCCGTCTGCGAACTGGGTAACATGATCGGTGGCGAGGCAAGCAAACTTCTGCACGAAGTTGGCCTGAAATGTGACATAACCGTGCCGTCGATCGTCAGAGGCAAAGAGATGGAAATTGCATTTTACCCGGTTGCCCCGATGTTCATCGTGCATTTTTCCTGTGAATGGGGCCCTATTGACCTGATTCTAAGTTTTGACAACAAAGTCAAAGCCTGACTTTTTGAAGATAAGAGGTTTTACACAGTGAGCAAGAAGATACTTGTGGTTGATGATGCAACGATTATGAGACTGATGCTCAAGCATCTGTTTGAAAACAATGATTTTACCGTAATCGAGGCGGTAAATGGCAAAGAAGCGGTCGATCTTTTTGCCACCCATAAGCCCGACCTGGTGACCATGGATATCACCATGCCTGACATGGACGGCATCACAGCGGTCAAAGAGATTCTCAAAATCGATCCGCAGGCGAAGATCATCATGTGTTCAGCCATGGGTCAGGTCGACAAAGTCAAAGCGGCCGTCATGGCCGGAGCCAAAAGCTTTCTGGTCAAACCTCTTCAGCCCGAGCGCGTTCTGGCAACGGTGAAGCAGTTTCTCGGCTGATTCGGCCCCAAAAATCCGGCACTAAAATGCACCCGTTCGCGGGTGCATTTTTTTCTCAAAATTCTCCGGCCCGGTATCCGGACATCATTATTTTGCCCAGTTCTTCCTTGAGATGAAAATTGATATTGGGCGAACTGAAAACCTCGTCAGGCGCTGCCACATTCTGGTTGTCAACCCCGGCATCATCGAGGTCGGCTATCCTTGGAGAAGCAGGCGGGGCCTTATCGGCAAGACTTTCCTGCCGTAATCTGGCAAAAACCGGCAGATACTGTTCATAGGGCGTATAACTCAACTGCTCGATCTGGGAATTCAGGTAGCCATTGGCAATGGCGACAGAGAGAAGCAGTAGATCATCATCAGGCAGACCGGCATTATGATGACACCCGATAGCCGGCAGCAGATATTCAGGAATATTGATCTCTCTGGCGAGTGCTTCGCCCAATTCCTGATGAGTTATACCGAAAACCTGGAGTTCGGCATCGCATATTTTCTGTTTCTGGGCCTTCCGGCGCGCCTGGGCCCGCGAATATTCGGCACCATCATGAAAACACAAGGCCAGCGAGCCGAGATCGTGCAACAGACCAGCAGAACGCATTTTCCAGAACAGTCGTTGTTCAGCACCCAACAACTTACCAATATGAGCTGCAAGAACAGAGCATCTGCGCATATGAGTAAGCTTGTCGCCCTGATTAACAAAGACTCTTGCAAGAATCGAAAAAACTTCTTCGATCAGAATCTGTCTGATGCCTTCGATCCCAAGAAACTGTACCACTCCCTTGAGGTTTTCGAACGGAGTTCGGCGGGCAAAATTGGCGCCGTTGGCAATTTTAAGCATTCGGTCAGCCAGCTGGTCTTCTTTTATCAGGACTTCCTCAATTTTGGAAAAGGCGATATCAGGGTCTTTGAGCATGCTCAGAAGTCGAAAAGCATGCGTACGCATGGCCGGCAGGGCAATAATCTGTTTGACCGCCCCGGCAATGAGCCCTTCGCTTCTGGTTCTGAGCATGGCCGACGCCAGATCGTTAAACCGGCGCACGGCAAAGGTCTTGAACGGCATCTGGTCATCGCGGGGAACGACTATCAGGACTTTTTCAGGGTTTGCAAGCTCGTCGAAGGTCTCTTCCATCGATCGGTGCAGACTGGCGGTATCGCTCAGGTTCAGAATTACGTAAGAAAACTTCTGAACCAGCGTTTTTAAAACCTCCACAGCCTTGTGTTCGGGAAAAACGAGGTCGGTTACCTCGATCTCGGCAATCTCACCGTGAAGGCGCAGCTGAAATGGATATTTTGCCACCAGTTACACCATCACCGAAAAACCGAATTCAGGCTCAGGGTAATCCTTTCGAATCAGCTCAGGCACGCAATCGATAAGATCGCGCTGCAGAAGGAAGGTCAAATCATCCTGCAGACCAATTTCTGCAACCGCCCGGCCGGCACCTGACATTTCAATCAACCGCCGGTCGTCACGATAATAGCCGAAGATTCCCAGGGCCGCCTGCGCACCATCACCAAGCGCAAATGCCTGATTTGCAGAAATTCCGGCAATGAGTCGCGAGACCAGAAATCCGGCGCAATAAGCGTCATCGAGTGCGAATTTCTCTTCACGGCCGGCACAGACGAAAAGAATGTCGAGTTTACCTGCTGTTGCGGCTTCCAGCGCTCTTGCAACAACCGCCGAAGCATTGAGAAAACAGCCAAGAAAGACCTGCGGCGCCACGACCAGATCTGCAACGGCTCTGGTGCCATTACTTGAGGTAAAAATCAGCACCCGGTCCTTGAGGTCGGCTTCAAAATATTGCCGGGGACTGTTGCCAAAATCGAAACCTTCGGGGGGGAGCCCTTTGCGTTCGCCGCAGAGAAGCGGGTGAATCGTCTGCTGCGAGGCAAGTTTTGTGGCCTTCTGAATCGTAGTGGTCAGAATCACCTTGCGCGGCTTTTTCGACATTATTACGGTCAGACTCGAAGTAGCGCGCACCACATCGATTACGATACATATTTTGCCGGCCAGTGCCTGCACTTCGCCCGGCGTGAATGCAACATCAATCTGCATCGGCTTCTCTCTTCAATTAGAATTGAACCTCTGCTGCATCACCGTATGGCACAGTTTTACAGTTTCGCGTGTCTCACGGCGACATCTGGCTATCTGGTCGATCAGTTCGTCATTTCGCCCGGCAGACTGGCTCTTTAGAAGATTCTGCAGCATTTTATCACGGATCTCATCATTGCGGCAAATCTGATCGAGCCGGTCGAGAACCATCATCAACAGGTGCGAGATGCCATCATTGCCATTTTCAGGGCCAGAAGTCTGGGGAACTTGAGTCGCAACAGTTTCTTCCGGTTCCCCAAGAACTTCGCGGGCTCTGCGTATCGAAAGTTTTTCATCTTTGAGCAGACGCAGAATTGCACGCAGGGTATCGAGATGTCGCTGCCGGTAAATGCGATGACCGCCGCGGCTGCGTTCGACATCGAGAAGAACGGGAAACTGCTGTTCGTAATATCTCAAAGTATATGAAGCCAGACCGGTAAGCCGACTGACTTCGGCAATCGAGAACTGATCAGCCATGTTTGATGTTGTGCTCCCTCAGGAAATTTGCACACTTTTCAGGCCAGTTTTCAGGTTGTGCCACCAACGCGACGAAGAAGACCAGAACAACCGTCAGAACCACGATAAACATGCATGACCTCCTGATGTCAAATTGCAAAAGGTGTTGATACTATCGACCATCGATGAACTTTTTTTTAGAGCGCCGGTTGAGAAACATCCTTAATCGGCTCAATCGCAGGAAAATGACTTTTCTGGATCGCTTACAGAAGCGGCTAAGCGATCGCCAATTCCGAGCAGCGAATCCCAGAAAACGCCACAGGCGCTCCCTGCAACTGCAGGCTCTGCCGGTGTCTTCTGCTGAAGCGATACGGGCGCTTCGACTCTTGCCACTTCAGTTCTTTCCACCGGAACTGTCACCGTAAGGTTCTCCTTCAGCGAGTTCTCAGCAGAAGCATCAGGCGCCGGTTCTTCATTTATTTCATGATCCGGCACCTCTGCAATCTCCTGTTGTGGCACGGCGGGGAGAGCTGCAACCTGAATTTCTGCGGCAGCTGTTTCTTCAACGACAGGGGCGATAATTTCGCGATTGATAGCGACAATACCGGTATCCACCTGATGGCCGGCAAGATAATTGGCCAGCCACGAACGGGTATCGACATCCACAGGTTTTTCCGGACCCATTGACAAAGGAGTGGCCTGATTGTAGACCCGTTCGAGCTGATTGCGAAGACGTTGTTCCTGAGCGTAAATACGCCTTTTGGTTTCACCGGACCCGGCGCCGGCAAGTTCTTCGCCTCTGGCCCCCCAGCGATATTCGACCGAATGATAAGGATCGAAAGACAGATCGAACAGCCTGGAACTGACATCGGCAAACGTCAGAGTCACAGTTTTGCCGGCTGAATTGACATAAGAAACAACCAGCTGCTGACTGAGAGCATCATAGGTGTCGACCAGCCTGACCGCCAATGCTCTGGCCGCCGACTGATCAACCTGTTCGCATTCGAGCACCATCTGTCTGGTCCGGTCGTAGAATTCTCTGAAAGAAACTTTCAGACGGGCATCACGCGAAGGAGTGGAGAATTCTTCCCAGAGTCCATCGGTTCCGTAAATATTCCAGGGGAGCTCGCCCGGATGAGGCCTCAGATGAATTCCCTTCTCGATCGCAATATTGACTGCCAGGGCACGGTAGCTGATGTCTTCATGCAGATCAGCCATCATGAAAGCGAAGTCCCGCACCGGATCAGCGCCTCTCGACTCATCAGTGAGCACCTGCCTGACATATTCATGATAGCCAAGGCCGGAGCGCCCTCTGAACGAGAAACTTTTCTGAAACTGGTCGTCGGCAGAATAGTCGGAGATATTGTGGTTGCGCGTTCTTACGGTATTACCGCCGGAAGTGTAGCGTACCGGTCGCCAGCGTTTGAAACCGCCGCCGTTATTCCTGGAACCTCGGGTAAATTTGGCTCCAAACCAGGGCTTGGAAATTGTGCGATCAGGGTGAGCATCGATGACCCGCACCCGCCCGTCTTCAGTGACTTTTGCCACTACGGCGACATGCCCGTCCGGATCATAGTAGACAGTTCCCGGAACAACCGACTTTTTGCTGATCTTGACCGGATAATGATCTGAATCTTCACAATCGGCCGCCATTCTGAAATACCCTGAATTGACCAGGGTGACCTGACTGAAGAGATTCTGCGGTGAGGAAAAATAATCCTGGTCTTTGAACGCCGTGGGCTTGTTACCTTTACTGTAGCGCTGATCGCCGCCCTTTCCCGAAATCGCGGACACGTAACTGAATGGCAGCCTTAACTTATAAGCGACATAGGCGCGCAAAGCATAGGGAAGATCTGCGCAATCAGGAGAAAGATTGAATTTTTTATCTTCTTCACCATAAAGAGGATTCACTTTGGGGTCTTTGATAAATTTGTTGAGATTGGAATATTTTGAATCGCAGATCGCTTCGACAAATTTGCTGTAAACCTGTTCATCTTCTTCTGACCAGATATTGCGGCTCAATTTCCAGGCGGCAGCATCACTGCGTCCTGAGGAAACAAACAGCAGCAGAAGAATAAACCAGATAATCTTCCTGAAATCGATTTTCATGTTGATAACCTCGCAATCAGCTGATTCGGCAGATAGCTGATTTTTTTTAACTGCAAACCCGGTGAAAATTCCGTTACTGTTTTCCGATAATAAGAAGTATGAAAAACAATCGAACCCCGACCCTGTTCGCTATCCTGGCCTTGTTCCTGCTGCTGATGCTGCCCGGCTACAAAAACCAGGGCGACATTGCCTATTTTCCAGCCCCGGTTGCAAAACCGGCGGTCGCAATCTATGCAAATTTTGCTGCTTCAGGTCTTTACGACCAGAGCCATGGTGCCGGAGAAGCCATCAACGAAGTCTTAAGCGGCGTGGAAGAAATCTGCCGGATGCGCAGCGTTGCAAAACCAGAAGCCGCCAGCCTGAGAACCATTGCCGAAAACCTTATCAACAACAGAATTCTCAGTGGCGAAATCAAGTGCCATGAACTGTTCTTTTACTTCCGTGACCCGGAAAATTTTGCCCTGATCATGAATGGCGAGTTCTCAGCAGAACGGCTTGCGGAGCTGATCGGCAAAAGCAGAGTAAACACGACCGCGGCCGGTCTGACAGCAACCCTCAAATCACCGGCAGGAGGAAATGAACGACTTTATCTGGCCCTGAACCACAGCCAGCTGGTAATCTGCCCTGAAAACACCGCCGGAAATACCCTTGAAAATCTGAATAACCACCTCGGTCAGCTCGATGAAAAATTCGCCGCCTTCAGCAAAATGGTCATCAACAGACCGGCTTTTGCCGCGGAAGTAAATTTTGCCGTTCTCGAGAAGGTTGCCGGGTCAGCGATGCTGCCCGGATGGCTCGACAAAATGAAACATTTTCGCCTGATCACAGCCAGTCGTATCAGTAAAGTTCAGATGTTTGTGCCGGATACGGCCGGAAGAAACGAGCTGCAGCAAACAATGACGAACCTGATGCCGGCATTGAATGGAATAACCGGCATGACTGCAAACTTCAGTCTGGCCCAGAAGGGAAGCAGCATTTTTATGGAAGCTCCGGCCGGACTCGATCTGGAAAAGGCTGCAAGCCGTAAAATTCTTGCGTTTCTACTGCATTTTTTCGCCATAAATTCAGGCATCAATACGGTTCTCACGGCAGCCAACCCATGAAATCCGCGCCCGGGAAGCAGACTGCCTTCGCCCTTTCCGAAAAGCCTTTGCGTAATTCGGCCAAAGCGCTGATTCTTTGTGGTGGGCAGGTTTTATGCACCAGAAATCAGGATCTGCTGGGTGAATTCTTTCTTCTGCCTGGGGGCGGGCAGAATCATGGTGAAACGCTTAAGGAAGCCGTAATCAGAGAATGTCTTGAAGAGATCGGCGCTGCCGTCGAGGTCGGCAATCTGTATTTCATTCGCGAATATATCTCGGCAAATCACGAACTGGCCAGGTTTGATGCCAGTATTCATCAGATCGAGTTCGTCTTTCACTGTACGTTGAAAGAACCGGTTAACAGCCGGCATTCAACCGAAGAAGACGCAATGCAGACCGGAGTGGTCTGGTTGCCGATCAGCGACCTGCAGAGTTACCGGTTTTATCCGGGCTCATTGATCGGGCGAATTCAGGAATTTCCGCCGGCAGACTTTTCAGCTGTTTACCTTGGCGACACCCTTTGATCATTCATACCTGAAAGCCTCGATAGGATCCAGCTGTGAAGCTTTCCAGGCAGGGTAGAGACCAAAGAAAATACCGACGGCAGCTGAAAAAACGATCGAAACCACAATCGACAGGTTTGAAACGACCGGGTTGAATTCGACGAATTTTCCGATAAGCTGAGACAGCCCGTAGCCGCCGACAATGCCAAAAGCTCCGCCAACACAGCTCAAAACTACGGATTCGACGAGAAACTGATAGAGGATATCGCTGGTTCTGGCACCGATTGCCATTCTTATGCCAATTTCGCGCGTTCGTTCGGTCACTGAAACCAGCATGATGTTCATGATGCCTATTCCGCCGACAACCAGTGAAACAGAAGCTATCGCGCCCAGCAACAGACCGATTATGGTCAAGGTCGTACCCGCCATTTCGGCAATATCGTCCTGGGTGCGAATGTCGAAATCGTCATCCTGCCCTTCTCTGATGCGATGCCGACGTTTGAGAAGCTGCGAAATCTCTTCTTTGGCCGAATCGACGGTATCCTGAGTCGTGGCAGACAATTGAATCATCTGAACGTGACTGATACCGAGAATACGTCTCTGCACTACCGAAAATGGCAACAGCATGATGTCGTCCTGATCGCCGCCGCCCATTCCGGTTTCACCCCGATCTTTAAGAACCCCTACCACCATCACCGGCATTTTTTTGAACCTGATGATCTGCCCGATCGGGTTCAGACTGCCGAACAGGTTCTCAACCACGGTGCTGCCGATTACACATACCTTGTTGCCGCTGTTGATTTCTGTGTGCGTAAAATATCGGCCCTGAACGATCTCACGTGATGCAATATCGAGATAGTGCTCGTTCACGCCCATAACGCTGGTCGACCAGTTGCTGTTGCCAAAAACCACCTGTCCGGAACTTCTGACGATCGGCGAAACCATCGCGACCGACGGGCAGGTGCGGGCAATTGCTTCAGCATCATCTGCGGTAAGAGTGGTTCCCTGGCCTGGAGGACCGTGAAAACCGCGGCGATGCCCACCGCCAGACATGATCATTATCAGGTTGGTTCCCATTTTCGAGATGTTTTCCTGCACTGAATAATAGGCACCCTGCCCCACCGCAACCATCGCTACTACAGATGTAACTCCGATGATTATACCGAGAGCGGTCAGAAACGATCGCAGCTTGTTTCGACTGAGACTGATAAAAGCCAGTTTGATGATACCCCAGAAGGTCATTTCTGTTCCTCCTCTTCACTGGCGGAACCTGGCTTGCGATGCTTTTTTATTTCCTCGCTGGCAAGCAATGGGGTTTTGACCCGCTCATCGGCAACTATTTCGCCGTCAGAAAGCCTGACTACCCGGTTAGTGTACATCGCAATATCCGGTTCATGGGTGATCAGCACTATAGAGATTCCGCCAGCATTGAGTTCCTGAAAAATCCCCATTATCTCGACGCTTGAATAGGAATCGAGATTGCCGGTCGGCTCGTCGGCAAGAATTACCGAAGGCCTGTTCACCAGTGCCCTGGCAATGGCAACCCTCTGCTGCTGCCCGCCGGAAAGCTGGTTCGGGTGATGGTGTTCACGGCCATTGAGTCCGACGGAAGCGAGAGCTGCCATAGCCCTCTCACGCCGCTCGTCAGATGAAATTCCGGCGTAAATCATCGGTAATTCAACATTCTCGAGAGCACTGGTTCGTGAAAGCAGATTAAAACCCTGAAAAACAAAGCCGATGCGTCGGTTGCGCACGATAGCAAGCTGATCCTTGCTGAATTTCGACACATCCTCGCCATCGATAAAATATTGTCCGGAAGTAGGCCGGTCAAGACAACCCATAATATGCATCATCGTCGACTTGCCTGAACCCGAAGCCCCCATTATCGCGGTGAATTCGCCTTTATAGAAGCTTATGTTAACGCCGCGCAACGCTTTAACCGAGACTCCATCCATAAAATAAGTCTTGGAAAGATGACAGACCTGCAGCAGGGGTTTTTCAGCGTTCATTTACAGTCTCACTCTGACTCCGCTGCCGCGTTGTGAACTTCCGGATGAGCTGCCATTGGCAGTCTCACCGCGGATGCCGGTAATTACCCGGTCACCCTCCTTCAGCTCTCCATTCGGCAGTTCATAGAATTCCTGGTTCGAGAAGCCAATTTTCACGGTTTTCATTGCGGGCCTGCCATCCGAAGGCATTACCCAGATCGGAATAGTATCGGTAGCATTACTGCCTTTCCCTTTCCCGTTCCCGTTCTCATTTCCATTCATTTTTGCATTTCGGCTCATTTTCAGCAGATCTTCCGGGGCTTTGAAATAAAGAGCTTTCACCGGCAGCCGCAGAACATTCTGCCGCTCTCCAACAAGTATTTCGGCATTGGCCGTCATGCCGGGCTTCAACTGCAGGTCGTCGTTTTCGACCGTTACCATCACCGAATAGGTAATAACATTTGAAGTTTCGGTTGGAGACAGACGCACCTGATGGACAAGCCCATTGAAGGTGCGATCTTTGTAGGCATCGACGGTAAAAGTGACCGGCTGCCCGGGTGCGACCACTCCGATATCAGTCTCGTCGACTGCAGTATCGATCTGCATTTTTTTCAGATCCTGGGCGATGACAAAGAGTTTTGGCGCCTGCAGACTTGCCGCGACCGTCTGCCCTTCATCGACATCCCGGGAAATTACCACGCCATCGATCGGCGAGAAAATTTTCGTTCGATCCAGATTGATCTGGGCAACGCTCAACTGAGCTTCCATTTGGCGAATCCTCGCCTGAGCACCTTTTCTGTCAGCAGCCAGAGCTTCAAACTGAGCGTCTACAGCCTTTTCACGAACCCGTGAAGCTTCACCCTGAGCTCTGGTCATATCCAATGAAGCTTTCTGAGAATCGAGTGAAGCCTGAGCCGTATCACGTTCAGAAGCCGAAACCAGCTTGCGTTCAAAAAGTTCGGCGATGCGCCGGCTGTTGCGTTCAGCTTCTCCAACAGCCACTTCAGCTTTGCGGATATTAGCCATCGCCGACTGATAATCAGCACGGGCGGTAAGTCTGGAAGCTTCAAGATTCTTCATCTGCGCCTGAATGCCGAGTTCAGAAGCTATAGCGCTTTCGAGATTCGCTTTTGCCTGCTGCAACTGTGCTTCAAATGCAGAAGATTCGAGTTCGGCGATCAACTGCCCGGCCTTCACCGTATCGTTGAAATCAGCATAAAGCTTGAGAATGTTTCCACTCACCTGTGAACCGACCTCAACCGTCGTCATGGCGGCAAGTGAACCGGAAGAAGAGATCGTGTTTCTGATATTGCCTCTGCTTATTTCTTCGGTTGCATAAGAACGGGGCATGGCCGATTTTCCCCAGTAAAACCAGCCGCCAATGCCTGCGGTGAGAACTATCAGCAAAATTGCAGCAATTATAAGCTTCTTCATTTTTTTCGTTCTCCAGATTCTCCAGGAACAATTTCCTGAATGCGGTATTCTGCAGGCAGACGACCGAGAACCCTGTCAAGTTCGGCCTGGGCAATCAGACTGTCGAAATACGCCACAACCCGATTTCCACGGGCTCTTGCGTATTCAACGCGCGCATCGGTTATTTCCAGAGGGGAACCAAGACCGGCATCATAGCGACCCTCGGCCAGATGCAGGCTTTCACTGGCCTGCTGCACCAGAATCGTAGTTGCCTGAAGTCTTTCAAGAGCGTCGGTAAAGCCGGTAAGGGAATTTTCGAGTTCAGCGGCAACCGACAGTTTGACGTTCTCAAGACTGGCGGCATTGTTGTCAAGATTGCTTCTGGCCGAATCTATCTGGGCCCGGGTCAGTTTTCCGTCAAATACCGGCCACGAGAGGTTTACTCCCATTCCCCAGCTGCGGTCGAGAGGAGCAGCGGTTCCTGACCATTGATAATCGGCAGAAGCAGAAAGACTGGGGCTGCGACTGAGTTTTGCCTCTTTTACCCGATAACCGGCTGCGTCAACCTGGTATTGAGCCGCTTTAACGTCAGGGCGCTGCAAAGCTTCGCCAAGAAGCTGATCACGACCGTCGTAAATGTTTGCCGGCGGATTGTCTTCAGCATAAGCAGTAACTTCTATATTGTTTTCAAGGCCGACGACCCGTGCCAGATTGGCCAGAGCAACTTTGAGATTGCTTCTGGCGCTGATCAGCTCGACCCTGGCATTGGCAACATCGACCTGAGCCCGGGTAATATCGAAAGGCGCCCGGCTGCCAACCTCGACAAAGCTTTCAACTTTTTCCAGATGACGTTCATAACCATCGAGGGTTTCCTGCCTGACCTGCAACAATGCCTTCGCCTGCTGAGCCCTGAAGAAAGCTGCTTTAATGTCGGCAGCCATCTCGGTGAGCGTCGAATCGAGCCGTGAAGAAGCTGCTGCCAGAGAAGCTCCGGCCGCTTTTTTCAGCAGCCTGGTCTGCCCGGAATCATAAAGAAGCTTTGAAGCTGAAACGGACTCCGAAGTGCTGTCAGTAGTCGGATCTGCCAGATTTCTTCCTTTGGCGGCATCGGTTTTTGCATGATTCCAGCCGGCACGCAGGCTCAACTTTGGATCATACGCTGAATCGATCTGCATCATGCCGGCCTTCTGGGAGTCGACGGTGCTTCGCGTTATCTTAATCTGAGGGTGACTGGCAAGACCATGTTTCAAACAGTCTTCCAGAGTCCAGGGAGCGGAAGCGGCCGGTTGTTCCTGAGCGTGAGCGGCCATGGATAAAGTCAACAGTGCTGCAAGTAAAAAATTAAGATGTTTCATCGCTACCTCTGCTTTAAATATCGCTCGATATGGCCGGCGAAGCAATAGTTGCTGTGCAAAGAAATGTTAATCACGACTAAAAACGCGCAAACATTCCGAAAACAGGGCCGGAATATTTGATCTCGGCTTTGTCTCCCTCGCCTTCGAGATTATATCTGACACCACGGTAGCCCAGATCGACATACCATTCGGTGCCGGTTGAATTCGGGTTCAGCCTCAGAGCTGCGTTAAGATTGTAATCATTATGCATGGCGTCGTAACCGCCGGCGTTAACTCTGATTACTCTGAAGGTGCCTTTGACTCTTAAATAGTTCGAAATCTGGGCCCCGGCACTCAAACCAAGATAAGGCAAAGGGTATTCCTGGCTCCAGCGCGATTCAATACGACCACCAACCGCATCTGCACCGGTCACCCTGATGTCAGAACTGCTGAATTTGATGCCGAACATGCCGTCGAGATAGAAAGCGTCATACCCCTTCTGCTCGACTTCACGGCCATGCGTGAGATTATACGACCAGGCCAGATCGACCCAGCTGTTTTCCAGCTGCATATGGGCGTTGGGCTGAAACTTGCGGTTGTCAAAAGTTACCGCTTTTACCAGATTACCGCTGTGATCATGCTTGATAAACGAAAGTTCCAGAGCTGAATTTTCGCTGAGCACATGGGCTATACGCATTCCGGCGCGTGTTTCGGAGCCAAACGAAACATCACGGTCGAGATCGATCTCAGTCCCGGTTTCTTCAACTCTGACCGTCCCATCGAGGTCGGCTTTCCAGCCGAAAACTTCGATACTGGTAACTTTGTTGAAGCTTGCCTTCCCATAACTGCCGGGCTGGTAGGATCGATCCCAGGCTGAGGCCTGAGCGGAAATCATTAAGAATGCAATGAGCGCCGGAACAAGTTTTTTCATGTCGCCCCCTCTGATTGTATGAAGGGAGTTTATGCAAAACCGCCGGCCCTGTCAAATCGGCCGATCAGAGCTGGAAGGGAAATGTATCTGCCAGTGACTGATCGAGAACTTCACCCTTGAACCAGGGCGGACAGAATTTCGACTGGCGCAGTCTGACGAAAGCCTCGACGACTCGGGGGTCGAACTGGTTTCCGGCGCAGTGTTTCACTTCATCGGTAGCTTCTTCAAAAGTAAGTGGCTTGCGGTAAGGCCGGCATGAGGTTATGGCATCGAAAGAGTCGGCAACACAGATGATCCGTGACCCGAGGGGTATATCTTCACCGTTGAGATTGTCGGGATACCCTTTGCCATCATAGCGCTCGTGGTGATGCTTAATGATCTCGCAGACATTCTTGAGAAACTCGATCGAGTTGAGAATGCCGGCGCCGATATGAGGATGCGCCTTGATCGTTTCGAACTCTTCGTCAGTCAGCCGACCGGGTTTCAGTAATATCTGCTCGGAAATGCCGATTTTGCCGACATCGTGCAGCAGCGACGCATGTCTGATCGTATCGACTTCGGTGCGCGGCAGATTCATTTCGAGAGCGATGCCGACGCTGAGGTCGGTAACCCGCCGCGAATGGCCGTGCGTGTAACTGTCTTTGGCATCGATGGCCGCAGCCAGCGACCTGATAGTTTCGAGATAAACATTCAGAAGGTTATGATAGAGTCTGGCATTTTCGATGGCAATCGAAGCCTGCGAAGCCAGCGTTTCAAGCAGATCCAGGTTTTCCGGGCTGAATGGGCCCTTCTTGCTGAGCACTCTTTCACAGTTGATGACACCGACGAGATTGTCTTTGTTGAGAAGTGGTGCTGAAA
This sequence comes from uncultured bacterium, assembly GCA_964474705.1. Taxonomy (GTDB): domain Bacteria; phylum Muiribacteriota; class Ozemobacteria; order Ozemobacterales; family Ozemobacteraceae; genus Rifleibacterium. Next base: position 1,031 of record CAYYUI010000031.1, on the reverse strand, counting down.
TAAGCGTCAGATCAGTCTTGCGGGTAATTCTCGGCAGCTCTTTATACTCGGCGCTCTTACCGGTATTGTCGACCTTGATCGGACGTCGCAGCTGAGCGGCACGACCGGCAACGCCTTCGCCGATTTTCAGCTTGACGTCAAGCACACCGAGATCTTCGAAGCCACGATAGACTTCGACATAGAGTTCCTGGGCCGTATCGTCGAAAAGCATCAGGGTGGCACGGTCCGAATCGGTAATTCGCGTCGTCATGTCGATAAAATAGTTTAGAACCGAATCGAGATCGAGCGACGAATTGATAGCTTTGCCGAGTTCCTGGATCAGGCTCAGTTCAGCGACCTGCATATCGGTCTTTTCGTGCAGGCTGGCGTTGGCGATTGCCTGCGAAATCTGGCCCGAAATTCCGAGGAGAAGGTTCAGGTCATCTTCAAGAAAAGCCTCGCCACTGCGTTTGTTGTTAACGTTGAGAACGCCGAGCAGTTCGCTGTCATGCATGATCGGCACCGAGAGCACCGATCTGGTCTTGTAATCGAGACGGCCCTGATGAGCGGCAAATCTGGCATCTTTCGAGACGTCCTTGAGAAGCACTGGTTTCTGGTTCTGGGCTACCCAGCCGGCAATGCCCTCGCCGATCTTCACCTGAATCTGACCGACCATGTTGCTCGGCAGACCGATCGCCGCATCGAGCGTCAGAGTCTCATTCAGGGGATCGTAAGCCATCAGCGAACAGTTTTCAACGTCCATGACTTCCTGGACCTGCTGCAGAATCGTATCGAAAAGTTTCGCGATATTGAGGGTCTTGGAAACGGATGAACCCACCTTATAGAGCGTCGACAGATAGTCGAGCTTACGGCGAGAATCGTTGAAAAGCCGCTCGTTCTCAAAATGTGAGGTTATAATGCGGCCGATGGTATTCAGCAGTTCGTGGTCTGAATCAGAAATTTTCTCGGTTTCCTCACGATGATAGACACCGAGAGTGCCGACAAAACGGTCATCGGCGGTCAGCAACGGAATGATCAACAGGGCTCTGGCG
>CAYYUI010000030.1:0-56596 GCA_964474705.1 uncultured bacterium | reverse complement strand
GAACAGCTGCATCTGCTTCTGGGTCTGCTGCTGGTCATGATCATCAGCTTCGTTCTGATCGCCATGTCGAGATAACCAACAGGAATGAGAGCACAAATGAATCAAAATTTTCTCGACCTGTGCTTAGATCACTCAGGCTGATTTATCTATGAAGTCACAGCAATTCGCGAGCTTTACAAAAAGGTTTTACAATCAGTATGCGGGCAGGAGTTCAATTCTGAAGTTCTGATCGAGAATGTTGTGCTGGCCTTTGCTGTCATTTGCAACCGTCTGCCATTGTTTCTGGTTTTGCCAGTGCAGCATCATGACCCGCTGGTAGATTTGGTGAACGGCCCTGGCTTTGGCTACAGACTGCGGCATTTCCATGAATGGTTCACCCTTGATTTCCACCAGAAGAATATGGTTTTCCGTTTTCCGGTTACGCACGCCAATAACAAAATCCGGGTGATAATCATACTTGAGATCCGGCATGACGAGAGAAACGGTGTAAGGTTTATTCTGCGGGTTTCGATGCCACCAGAGCACAGTGCCGGTTGTGTCAGAATCAAGCAGCAGGGCGAAGTTTCGCTCGTCTGTTGTAAGACCTTCCGGGAACACTTTGTAAAGATTGAGTCTCGAAGGCTCAAGAGGTTTTTCTGAACTGATAAAATCAGGAATGGGGGCCGCCGCCGCCGCTTCAATAAATTTTGAATAACAGCGCCGCCTGGCCTCACGCAAGGTTTCCGGGTAAGTTGCCAGTATGAGGCTCAGGGCTTCTTCGATTTCCTGCGGCGAATTTTGTGCCCAGCCTTTTCTGATGAACTCGTCTTTCAGTCGTTTGATCAGAAGATCGTGCAGGGGCCGACCAGAAATGTTTTCGTCTTCAAAAAGTAATTTCTGCGCCTTCAGAGCAATCTCTTTCATCGAGATATCAGCGGTAGCCTGCTCAGTATCAATATGCTTGTCGAATATTTCAGTGGTTCTTTTTACCGCCTGCGAAAAACGTCGATAAACGACGTTCATGATTTCGCCATCGAGCCTGATGTGGTTTGCAATGCCGGCAGCGAGGTCAGCGACCATTTCTGCGTTGCACACTTCTCTTTTAAACACTCTCGGAAACTCAATATCTGTTCGCAGGTCGTAGAATTTTGCGGTATTTGCCGGTCGTGAAACGGTCAGTGGCCTGGATGGAACCTGGGGTGTTCTGCCGTCTTTAATCAGCAGGGGTTGATGAGGGTGTTGCGGCGCGTCTTCTGCAGTAGCCGCATTACCGAATGGATCTGCCGGTTTCTGGAATGTTGCGGGTTCAGAATTTTCTTTTTCCCAGAATGAGGTTTGTCCATCGATCACCGTTCTGACCTGAAGCTCTTCATTTCCAATGCCGATGATGGCAATGTTGCTGCTGACTTCCGCCAGCTGGGTCTCAATTGATTTGAGGCGGTCGGCAGCCAGATTTAAACCTTCCTGAGCTGGAAAATCTGCAAGAACTACATAGCCATGATTGAGCAGACGATTTCGCTGTTTTCCCTGAAGCAGACGATGAACTCTGAGAATGCGCCCGACAACCTGAACGCCGAAATCAACGTCTCTGCTTTTTCTCATCGAAACGAGCGTAAAAGCCCTTGGACAATCGAAGCCAAGAGCCACGGCAACTTTAAAAATGAGAACCCTGATATTGTCGTCTTTTGCCATGGCCAGCAGGTCGGGGTCGGGGTCCTGAGCTGTGTGTACAGCAATCTGACCAGGTTTTACGCCGAGTTCAAGCAACTTGTGTCTGGCTTCGGCAACGGTGTCGCGGCCGGTCTGGCTGTCAACCTGCACCAGCATCAGGGGTTTAAGATTGACCCCGCTTTTTTCCAGTTCGTTTTCGATGGCCAGATGTTTTTCAAGGCCATGTCTTATTGCGGTTTTTTCAAAATCAGTGACATTCTTTGCTTCGTCATCAACAAGAAAGGTGATAACTTCTACGCCAGATTTTATGAGGTCTGCATCTATACATTCCTGGCGGCTTATTCCGATTTTATGAACTTCTGCAAAGCCGGTGTTTTCTTTGAAAATTTCGATATCCCGGTCTTTGGGAGTTGCGGTAACCATAAGGGTGTATTCCGGGGCCAGCACGTTCATGTAAAACGCAAGAGCTTCAGGAGCTTTTTTGAAGCCGTGATGCGCTTCGTCGACAATTACTCCGAGCTGAAAACCAAGACCTTTCAGGGCCGGAACCAGTTCGTCGAGAGAAAGTGCCGTGTCAGACCTGGTGCGCGCTTTGCGGCTTTCTGCATTATTGGCGGCAACTGTGCCCCAGGTGGTGACGAAAACATCTCCGCTTTTTACGCTGTCGAGACTGCGCTCTTTGCGTGGGTCTTTAACAGTCAGACCCGGAAATTCATTTTTGATGGTTCTTATCGATTGTTCGACAAGGCCTGCAAATGGGGCGAACCAGAACCAGACAATCTTTTTGCCATGCGAAAACCGCTCGGCGGTATGACCGGCGATGAGGGTTTTGCCGGCTCCGGTAGGTGCTTCGATGAGCAGACAGCCATTATGGCTGATGATTTTGCGTTTGCCGGCCTTATCACTGACCGATGCCAGCTGCTGGCAGGCTGCATCGAGAAATTCAACGGCATTGGTAATGGCGGTGTCCTGAAAAACTTTGATTGCGATAGGCATTTTCAGGCTCCAAAACGCTGAATCAGGCAGTCTGGTATTTTGTTTACCGTAACGCCCGGATGATTGAGCCGCCGGCGGATCAGGCCGGGTTCCCACGAATAAATCACGACAGAAGAAAAGTGCTCTGCTGCTTTTGCTATCGCTTCTATAGCAGCGGTCGAGGTTTCGGCGAGATAAATGATTGCCTGATCTTCAGCTTCGGCCATCTGCCACGCCGACGTCTGATTGTAAGGAAAAAGCCTGTTGGTGCTGATCATCTGCAGAGCCAGCCAGACCTGTTCGTGGCTGACTTTCAGGCCGACCGATTCTGAAGGCATTCTGGCCATTGTCAGATAAGCAAAGTCACCGGCCAAAGGTGCAACCTTGAAAACTTTGCCACCCTGCCGGTAAGAATAGCCTTTGATGATATTAGCCAGTCTTGTTGCTGCGATGTCGCGACAGACGTTTCTTTCTGGCTCTGCAGCCGTGGCCTCGGTGCTTGAAACGATGATAAAGCGTCGGTCGCCTTCATCTTCGGCATTCAGTTCAAGCACCGCGTGCCCGGTGGTCGCGCTGCCGCCGAAAAAGTCGACGATGATATCGCCGCCCGCATTTGCAGTCGATTGTTCGATCAGTGCTTTTACCAGACTCAGCGGTTTCGGGTAGCTGAAATCCTTATTGTTCATGATCTTCTGCAGCAGGGCCGTGCCTTCAGCGGTGTAACCAGAAACCATGAATTGGCTGTTTTCATTCCCCAATGTTTGAAATTCTTCTTTTTTGCTCGCAGAAGGAGCTATCCATGTTGAAAGGGGCTTTTCTTTACTTTTTAGTTCGTTACAAAATTTTTTATAACGCGGCTTTCCATAACCAATTTTTTTATTAACCCAGAATTCAAGATCGGGAGTGTCCGATTTTAAATTGTGAGGTGCGGAGCCGTTTTCTATTGCTGCTCGCAATTCTGCAAGACTTTTAAAATTAGCTGTTTTGTCTTCTGGCGGCCATAGTATTCGTTTTTCGGCAACTAGTTGCTCAATTGTTCTGCTGCGCAATTTTTGCCCTGATTTCAGTTTCTTTTCAGACGCAAAACTCCAAACTCTGCCAGGATCACAAGGATACCAAACTTCAGTTGTTGGGTTAAAAATCGGATAAAAGGCATCTGGGCGTTGGAATCTTGTGTGGGCTTTTGTGAGATCGCCACTAACCCACGGACCACGTGGATCATTATCTGGGTTTGCATAGTCCAGGCAAGCTTTTGTTTTTCCACCGAAAGAAAAGTCGGGGTTGGCGTAGCAGAGCACGTATTCGTGATCGACGCTCAGAAAAGCGCCTTTGGCGTCATTGGCGCCGCTTCTTCTCTTCCAGACGAATGTACCGACCTTCATGCCCGGAAAAACCTTATCCATGAGCAATGACAGGTGCCCGAACTCATCTTCGCCGATGTTAACAAAGATGACGCCGTCGTTGCGCAACAGCTCTTTTGCCAGCAGAAGGCGCCGATACATGAATTCGAGCCAGGTTGAGTGCCTGAAGCGGTCATCTTTGCCCACATATTTGTCGTTGTAGATGAAATCTTTGTTGCCGGTATTGTATGGCGGGTCGATGCAGATGACCTTGACCCTGCCCTTGAATGTCATGCGCAGGTAACGCAGGGCGTCGAAATTGTCGCCTTCGATGAGCAGGTTAGACCAGGGGGCCTCGCCCAAGGAGAGTTGTGTATCAACGTTCATGGCGATAAAGTCATCGTTGAGCGCCCGGTCGTGCTCGATCTCGTTGCGCTCCCAGACAAGACCCAGTGGGGTCTGACCGTCGCGACGTTTTAACAGCTCTATCAATTCCTGTCTTGTGAGTTCTGAATAGTCCATTGCGGCAATCCTGTCAGCAGTGATGGGTTGTTTTTCTCAGATGATGATAGACCAATCTGCAGAAAAAACCAACATTATCAACTCAGGGGCGGTCGATTATGGTGTCGAGGTGTGGTTTGACACGAACCAGCAGGGAGCGGTGCCGTGAGTATGGAATGATGCCGTCGCGCTGCAGGCGGCCGAGAACAATACCTGGATGGCGCCCAACCCTCAGGGCGAGCGCCTTTAATCCGGCTGTGCCACTGAATAATTTTTCGCGGCAGCGCGCATACTCAGAGGCCGGGATCAGCCATTCGCCGGCAATAGTATTGGCTTCATTTTCACAATCACTGTCATTGTTTTCGACTGCTTCACCATCGAGCACAAACCCGGTTCTGGCGCAGTGGTTTTTGTAAAGATGCGCGAGTTCGTGCAGCAGAGTGAACCAGAACCAGTCTATGCGGTCGTAGCGCATGGTAAGCGCTACCACCGGTTGGGTTGTTGTCTCGGGGTCGAGGTAAAAAATCGCCCCGTCGAGATAGGTTTTTGGCAGATGCGGCACCAGAACGAATCGAATGCCATGTGCCTGCAAAGTTGTTTTTACTTTTGCGACATCTGCGGGGGCATGCATCAGAAGAGACAGGTTATTAACGAGGGCAGGAATTTCTGAGCGGCGGAAACCTGCGGCCGACTGACCGGCAGCAAGGTTTCTTACGCGTGCCATCCAGGCGGTGAGTGCCGCATCCTGTGGTTCTTTACTGCGGCTGTGACGCATGTTAAGTATCAGATCAGGTTCATCATCGATGCTGTTTATGCCCAGAAATCTGCATACTTCTTTTTCGAGCTGTGTGAGGTCTTTTTCTGCCGGAATCCACTTTCGCCTGACTATTTCGGCAATCGGCACCTTGCTGTAAAGCCTGCTTTTCTGGGTGATAGCTGAATTTTTATTCGATTTTCCGGCCAGAAACAGCCGATATTTTGTTTCCAGGTTGAGCCAGAGTTCTGGTGTTGTTTCGAAGGCCCCGGCGAGTTCGATGGCTGTCGCTGCTGTAATCTGTTTGGTGCCTCTGATTATTTCATTTATGGCCTGAACCGGTCGCCCCATGATGTCGGCCAGGTCTTTTTGTGACCAGCCGCGTGCTTCAAGTTCTCTCGCGATGAGACTGCCGGGTGGATTTACCCTTGCAGGCCTGGGGTTATCGGGCATTGTTTTTCCCTTTCATCAGTGGTAGTCGGTGATATCACCGATCTCAAAATACTTATTGCCGTTTTCATCAATCAACAGCTTTACCAGAAGCCTGAATTGCCTGTTCAGTCGCAAAGAATGGTATTCCTTGAGTTTTCCGCGCAGCGGTTCGAAATTCAGGCTGTTGAACTTCAGCAGCTCTTTTTCATCCTTTATTTCACCAATCAGGTTGACCACATCAAAAAAGGCGTCAACAATACCAGGCGGGTATTGCTTTGCTCCCTTTTCTTCTTCGTAAAGCTTTTTTGATGCCCTTGAAATGAAAACAAACTGCAAAAAAATGCTCCTGAATTAATTATAAGCAATTGTTATATTATTGTCAAAGCCTATTCACCTAATAGGTGAATAGGCTTTGACAATAATCATTTTTTCGGTTCGATCAGAAAGGGCTGAAGTTCGGGAAAATTCTGGAAAACGGGCAGGTCGAGGGCTGCCTGCTGCATGACGGCTGAATCGGCTACCTGGGCGCTTTCTGAGGCGACCTTGTCCTGAAACTGCTGAATTTCTTTGCCCATGCTGGCGATCTGCTGCTGGGCGGCACCCATGTTCTGACGGAAAACCCGAACTGACTTTTCGTGCTTCTCGACTTTTTCCTGTGCCTGTACCAGCTTCTTGTATGGCTTCTTTCGGTCATCTTCTAACTTTGCCAGCTGTTTCTGTGCTGCTGCCAGCTTCTTTTCCTTGATGGCGCGCTTATCTGCGTCAGAGGCTGCAGCTATATCTGCCTGCAGTTTGGTAATGGCTACTTTTTGTTCGGCGATGCGACTGTCAAGTTTCGCGTAATAGGGGGCTTCATTCTGCCTGGCTTTTTCCAGGTCTTCGCGGCTTCTGGCCAGACGTGTTTCAAGACCGGCAAGTTTACGTTCCAGTGATTCACCACTTTCGGCAGCCATTTCTTCGCCGCTCTGTTCGCCGGTAAGCCCCTTAGTCATCTTATGCAGGGTTTGCAGCATGCGAACCTGCAGCAGGCGAATCTTGACCTCATGAAAGTCTTCTTCCGACATACCGGTTTCGGCACAGGCGAGCTTTTCGGCTTCGACAATCTGTGAGCCAAGCTGAAGACATTTTTTGATTGCAGCCGCAGCCTGTTCAGTTCCGCTGGCATTTTCTGGTGAATTCTGACCGCTTTTCAGTTCAGCAGTCGCGGCATCGGCATTCTTCTGAGCAATGGCCATTGTATTGGCAAAGGCCCTGACTCTGGCGGTTTCAACGGGAGGTTTGCCGCTGAAGCTGGTTGGGTAGTCAGCGTAACCGCAGACGGCTATCAAAATAGCCAGAGCAAGCAGAAGGCCTGACCAATGTTTACATGTATGCAGAGAATTAATCATTTTTATCGTCCTTTCTTACTTCGCAGCTGCAGCAGCTTTAACTTTGCCGAGATACCATTCCACGCCTGAATTGAAGCCGCTGATAAAGCCTTTGTAACCTTCCCATGGCGAATAATCACCTTCTGACGAAAAACCGGCCAGGGTGACCTTGCCGCTGAGAACATCGATGCTGGCATCACCAACCGATATCTCAACCGATTCGCCAATTTTGCCCAGCTGTTCGCTCAGGTCGCCGAGCAGTTTTTCGGTGTTGGCGGCGGCTTCAAGAGCCGTGTTGCCCTCGAGAATGAATGCCGACATTCCCCAGACCGAAGTTTCAACGCCTTTCCAGAAGCCAAGTGCCAGGCCGGCCCCATCGGGAATGAGTGCCTGGATTATGGCTTCTCCGGCAAGTGCGCCGCGTTCACCGGTCTCGAGAACGCCGATTGTTGCATAACTTTTCGGGTCGATTTCGAGCCAGGCCCAGAATGGCTGGCCATCTATGACGGCCGGGTTCTGGGGAAACAGAACTATGGACCTGCTGCTCTTTATCGCCTTCAGAGCCCGTTCGCTAACTCCGCGGCTTGCGGCAAATTTCAGCCAGGCATTTTTCTGCCGACCCGAGTCTGCGATAATCTGCAGGCGGTTGTTGCCCCAGAATTCGAAGACCCCGGCCCCCTTCATTATTCGGGCTTCAAGGCCGGTAACATGAATACCTGAAGCGATTTTGAAGGCTTTAACAGTCTGTTCTTCACCTGCGACTGCCGGTTGCACGCTTGCCAGATCAAGGCGCGCCTCCATGCTGCCATCAGTCTTCTTCGATCCTGTAATTACCAACAGTCGCGGGTTTTTCTCGCGGCTCAGAGTCACGCCCATCTGGCGGGCAGTCGTTGTTTCCCACTCGGTTTGTGCTGCGATGAAAGCAGCGAGGCGCGCATGTGCAAACCATTGCCAAAGCGACAGATGCGCGGGTGGCAACTCGCTTCTTGCTTTTTGCCAGCGCTGCAACAGATTCTCGTATTCAGCTGCCGTAATGTCAGGCATAGCTAATGCGACGCTGTGAATTCTGTCTTTCAGGCCATCAGCGCTCAATTCACGCTCAAAAACCGGAAAGCTGACGCCCTTGCCGCTGATGATTATTTTCTCACGCACCGGCTTCCAGCTGTTCAGATCGATTCCGTCCCGACCTTCATGACCGCCATCGCTGCTGATTATGCTGGCTTTAATGAGTTTTTCGCCGTCGGCACCCGGCATGTCAGTATAAATGATTTCCCAGGGGTTTCTGCAGGTGTTGGCGGCGGCAAGCTGAATGCTGATCAGTTTGAATGAACGGAATTTCTGACTGCCGCCACTGAGTGCCGAAGCGGCAGCACCTGTCTGGGCAGCCGCGCCTTCGCCAGCCGGTTCGGCTTCGATGATGACTTCAACTTTGAACTGATTATCGGCTGCGCGGGCATCCGGAGAAATGAGCGGTGGGTCGAGAATTACCGGCGAAGAACTGACTGCGCCATCTGCATCGACCACTGACCCGGTGTCGGGTGTTATACCTTTTTGCCGGTTGATCTGTGCCAGCTGTTTGAGCCTGCCAGCCAGTTCTTTCTGGAAAATCTCAGGCTGAGCCGGAACATTCTCGTCATTTTCTGCCAGCAGCCAGGCAGGAAGCTCTTTGGGTTCTTCGCTGCCCATCGGTTCGGCCAAAGGCAGGCCTTCGGCTGTCAGCAGGTATTCACCGGTGGTCGGTCGTCTGAAAACCGCAATCAGACGAAGTTCCTGTCCGTCTGGTATGATTGCCCCGCTGTTGGCGGCAAACATCAGCTGTTTGTTGAGACTATCCGGATAAATACGCGCCTGATTACCATCAGCTTCATTTTTGCCCGAAAAATTCGCCATTCCCTTATGGCCGGCTTTGTTTCCGGCGCTTTTCATAAGGCGTTCGCCTGGCTTCAGGGCGAATTCCTGATCTTTCAGATCGGCGCGGCCCAAAAAGAAAAGTTTGTCGACTCTTGTGGCTGTACCGTCGGCAATATCAGCGATTGTGGCATCGACGACATACCAGTTGCCCTTTTTGCCGTTTATTGCGGCCATAGGCCCGTGAGCATTCAGTTTGAGTTTCAGCCCGTTTCCTTCAGAGTTCCATTGTCTTCCGGATGTATTTGTCGCCGGCTGTTCGGCCTGATCGAGGTTGATGAAGCAATCATCACCTTTTAAATCGATTCCGATGGTTCCGGAAGCTGTCGCTGCAAGCTCTGCCGGCAGCAGAAATGCCTGTCTGAAATAATTTTTCGACCCGGGGGCAAGTCGAATGCGGTCGAAGAATCCGTCTGGCAGAAGACTGGTGACCGGTGAAACCGGTCGCCTGACCGGTCCGGCCTGCGTAGGAACCGTCAGATACATTCTGGCTGACGGGTCGATGTCGAGAAGGGCCTGCACCTGTGATTCAATGCAGCCTTCGATAAGTCGCCAGACAAGATGTCTGCCGGCAGTCGCTCCGGCCAGTGGCGAAACGACATCTTTGCAGCCGGTCAAACTTACTGAAAAGGCGCTGCCGAGTTTTCCAGCCGGTCTGGTCGGCAGGGCCGTGACATCGATGGCGAGGGGTTCCATCGTTCCGGCGATCACCATTCCTGCGTGGCCGTAGCTGGTGTCGAAGAAGTCGAGCGATCCGTTGCTGAGCCCTTCTCCATCAGAAACGATGAAGGCGATACTTCCCTTTGCAGGTTTGCCGGCAACAATCGTCAGAGAATTGTTGCCAAAGCCGCATAGAGAGTCTTGGAGCAGCCAGGTTGCCGGAGAAACACTGGTCGGGGAATCAGCATTCCAGCGCAGAAATAGATGACGGCGCAGATCATCGATTTTATAGGGAGGTACAGCTTTGATGATTCTGGCGCGCTCTTCGGGTCTGCTCAACCATTGAGCCGGGTGTTGCCCGCCGTCCGGGTAGACGGCTACGTCCTGCTCGGGAAGAATGTTGGTCAATTCTACCGAGAAAACCGCGAACAACTTGCCTTTCGGGGCTTTTACCCCGTTCAGATCTTCGTGCAGTGACATTCCGTTGATATGGAAGCTGCAGGCATCGTTCTGTGCTTTGATGTCAAGATTCAGTGCTATTCTGGCTCCTGCCAGGCCTGGTTTTTCAACGACCGGGGTGACCAGGCTGCTCGAGGCAGCAGAGCCGGCCGGCGAAACCGTTGTTGCCGCGTTGTCGGCAGCATGCGAACCTGCCTGATCGAATGAAATCTGCAGACTGTCGACAGCTTCGCGAGTTTCAGATGCTGATTTTGCAAGAGGAGGCATGACAAATATGCCATTGCCTGAGACTGCGAGCGGTTGCCCCCCGACTACCGGCATCTGCCAGACCAGCTCTATGGGTATGTGACTGTCATCGACAGGCTCACCTGCTTTGGCGAGCAGTCGGTCTATCGTGCTGTTGAGGGCAACGAGATTCTCGGCAATGATTGCTTCGCCGCCGCATTTCTCTGCTGTTTCAACAAAGGGGGCAGCACCGTTTTTACCCACCATGCCAATCCACATAGAAAAGATATTTTCATCTTTCATGCGGTTCAGCAGGCGGTTTAGTTTTTCTTCCTCGGTTTTGTTGCTGCACTTGACGGCTTCGTCGGTCAAAAACAGCATGTAGCGGCGATTTGAAGGTATGCCAAGCATTGCTTCAAGCCCGACTTCAAGGGCTTTCACAATATTGGTGCCGCCTCCATCCTTGAAAGCGGCGATACCGGCCTGGGCGCGGGCGCGATCTGCAGTTGCGGTCTGGGTAATCTCTGTGCTTGCGTCAAAATCCAGTATCTGCAGGAGCGCATCTGGCGGCAGCAACCCGCACATGGAATGCAGAGTTTTGCGGGCTGTTACCCGTCGACTGCCGATAACGCCGTTTTCGAGATTGCTGGCCATCGAACCGCTCGTATCGACACAGACACTGATCACTGGTCTGATTCCCATGCCAGATTTCTGGGGGCGCCGGTAGGTCAGAAGATACTCGCGGGCGACGGTAGCTTCAAGACGGGCAAATACATTGTCGAGATTCTGTTCGTCGGCATTCTGAAAAATTCCGCCTGACAGATCCGCCAGACGGGCGAGAGTGGCAGAGTCAGCGCCTGAACCAAATCCAATGGTGAAGATGGGTGTTTTTGCCGCCGTCACCCGGGTCAGCATTTCCTTTTCCGTCGCTTTGCTTCCGGGGCCGGTATCGTTGTGGTTGGCGTCGAATCCGTCAGTGAATACAACCAGAGCTGGCCTTGGCGACTGTTTCAATTGATCGAGGCCAAGAATGATGCTGTCGCGCAATGCCGTCGCTCCATCTGCTTTGATAGCCCTGACGGCTTTGATCAATTCGGCGCGTGAGCCGGCTTTAATAACTTTTGGTCTGGTATCGAAGTCGATCACGCTGACAATAGCATTTTCAGGCAGGTTTTCGATAAAACTCACCGTTGCTGCGACAGCTGATTTCATGCTCTTTTTCATCGATCCAGAACTGTCGAGCAGTAAAACCAGATGCAGTGGCGTGTCTGACTGTTTGAGATCAACTATTTCCCCGTTCAGAAAACGTTCATGAATCTGCAGCTGGCTGATTTCCGGGGTCGAAGAAGACAGGCCCGCCGGCAGAGCGAAGCGACACAGTGCCAGATTCTGGTCGGAATCAGGGTTGACGTCGCGAATTTCGAGGCGGCGAACCGTGCCGCCGGAGCTGCCGCTGATATCCAGTTCCGGAGCAGAAGACCATTCAACGACAGTTCGGCCACCGCTGTTGACCGGAATCAGTCGGGCATTTTCTTTGCCTTTGCCGATTCTGCTGAGAGACCAGTAGCCGGCCGGAAGTCTGAAAATGACATCGCCGTCGGGGGTGGCGATGCCTTTTTCCATGCCCTTTTTGAAGTCAGGATGTTTTATCAGGAATCTTTCGGGAACTGCAATAACCTGAACACCACAGGTGCTTTTTACTACAAGCTCTCCAAGCTTGTCTCCATGTGTAAATGGTGTCAGAGGTGACATTTCTTCAAGATAGACAGAGCACGAAGCACCTTTTCCATACAGCTTCAGGTCGTAGTTTCCCGGCAACTGGGTCAGACGATCCAATATCTGTTCCAGACCGTCACTGGCATTGATGTTTTCCGTGAAGCGTGATTCGTAAACAGCTGTGCCAACCTTCGTTCTGGCCGACAGTTCCAGATTGAGCCGCTCGTCTGGCGAACTGAAGAATACTCTCAAAACTGAAAACCGGTTTCCCGGATGGGTCAAATTCAATTTGACCGGCTTTTTGTCAGGAGAACCATGCCAGAGCAATTCGCCGGCGAGTGAATTGGACGCAGATATCAGCAGCAATAACAAAATCAGCAGTGGCCTGTATGATAGCTTGTGCACGACTTAACCTCTTATCAGCGTTAGATTTCTCCCGCCGATAATATCATCATCAACAGCATTTAACAAAGGCCGAAAAATTGACCACCGATCATATTCTTGTTATTTCCCACTGATGAACACAGATAGACACTGATGAAAATTCAGGTTTTGTCTGAACCGTTCCAGCTGGCGTGAAAGAACTGACCGCGTGGTCGGTCTATTCGTTCGTAGGTATGAGCGCCAAAATAGTCGCGCTGTGCCTGCAGAAGGTTGGCCGGCAGCCGGTCGCAGCGGTAACTGTCGTAATAATTCAGTGCAGAACTCAGTGCGGGCACCGGAATGCCGCAGTCTATCGCGATTTTGACCACTTCGCGCCAGCTGTGCTGTGCTTCTTCAAGTGTGTCTCTGAAATCTGCTGCAAGCAGGAGGTTTGGCAGGGCCGGGTCGTCGAGAAAGGCATCGTTGATGAGGTCGAGAAATCTGGCTCTGATAATGCAGCCGCCCCGCCACATCAGGGCGATCTGGCCGAAGTTGAGTTTCCAGCCATACTCAGTGGCTGCGGCCTTCAGAAGGCTGAACCCCTGAGCGTATGAGCAAATTTTGGCGGCGTAAACGGCTTTTTCAAGATGATCGAGAAGCGTCTGACGATTGCGGTTATATCTGCCAAACGGCCCTTTTAGAAGCCCGGCCGCATTGACACGTTCTTCTTTGATTGCCGAAACGCTGCGGGCAAATACGGCTTCGGCTATCTGCGGAATGGCGACACCGAGATCCAGGCCGGCTTGGGAAGTCCATTTGCCGGTGCCTTTCTGACCCGCAACATCTAGAATCATGTCGACGGCAGGTTTGCCGCTTTCCTTGTCGGCTTTGGCCAGAATGTCAGAAGTGATTTCGATCAGGTAAGAATCCAGTTCTCTCTGGTTCCAGTCTGAGAATACATTACTCATCTCGAGCGCGGTCATGCCAAGAGCCTGTGACATTATATGGTAGGCTTCGCAGATCAGCTGCATGTCGCCGTATTCAATGCCGTTATGAACCATTTTGACAAAGTGCCCCGAGCCGTCGGGGCCAACCCATTCGCAGCAGGGAATGCCTGCTTCCACTTTTGCTGCGATGGTCTGGAAAATCTCGCGGATTGCCGGCCAGGCTGCTTCGTGACCTCCAGGCATAATCGATGGCCCGTGTCTGGCACCTTCTTCGCCGCCAGAAATGCCGGCGCCGACGAAATGAATGCCTCTGGCCGCAGTTTCTTTGCACCGGCGCATGGTGTCCTGATAATGGCTGTTGCCGCCATCGATAAGAATATCGCCTGGCTCAAGAAGTGGAATCAGCGCCGTCATAACTTCATCGACCGGTTTGCCGGCCTTGACCATGAACATGATGCGCCGGGGCTTCTTTAGACAGACCGCCAGCTTGACCAGACTGTGACAGGCGATGAAGTCATGCCCTTTGCCACGGCCTTTGATGAATTCATCGACTTTTTCTGCGGTGCGATTATAGCAGGCGACGGTGAAGCCATTCTGCTCCATGTTGAGCATCAGGTTTTCACCCATCACTCCAAGTCCGATGATGCCAATGTCTGCATGTTTGCTCATTTTCCAGCCTCCGCGAAGAACTTGATGATCTCTCCTGGTAAGTAATCTGCTACAAACACGTATTTCTCTATATTCTGTAATCTAAGTTAGACAAATTATAACAGAACGCGTCGGTAAAATCTGCCAAAATCTGCCCGAAGCGTCTAATATACTGAAAACGGCATGCAGTCGAAGAGCCTGACGGGATTCGCCTTCGGGTATTCCGATGTTCGAACCGCTCTGTTATTATCTGGTTTGCAGGCATAATTAGACTTTACAGTAAAGGTGAAACCCTATGACAATCTCGTTGACAGAAATCTGGAAGCAAAAACTGGGCTTGGAGCGCCACCCAGAAGGTGGCTGGTTTGCGGAGGTTTATCGATCCAACGGGACGATTGCCGGCGAAACATTGCCTGATCATGCCGGTGCAAGGCCTTTCATTACATCGATATATTTCATGCTGGCCGCCGGTGAGGTTTCGCGTTTTCATCGGCTCAAGTCCGATGAAATCTGGTATTATCACGCCGGGGGCAGCCTTACGATTCATCAGATCGATAAGAACGGGAAATATACGCATGCGATTCTCGGGCAGAATGTCACAGTCGGCGAAAACCTGCAGGTCATAGTTCCCGCTGGTGTGTGGTTCGGAGCAACCCTGAAGGATGGCGATGCCACGCTGGTAAGCTGTGCTGTCGCACCGGGGTTTGATTTTGCCGATTTCGAGCTGGCGGAACGCCGGTCGCTCATTGCAGCTTTTCCGCAGCATGCGGCCTTGATTGAAAGTCTGACTGAAATCTAATTCTGGTTGATGTGCCAGTAGGGGTTGTTGATGTTCTGGTTTGCGACCGCGCTTGAGATCGTAGTCGTTAGCTCAAAGAAATTACGGCCGCCGCCTTTGTCTTTTAGATCGGCATCGATGATCAGAGTAACCAGCAACATCGGTATCTCAGGTTTGAGTGGGTGAGCGTATAACTCGAATCTGACTCCGCGTATGTCACTAAAAACGCTTTCTTTGCCTGCAGCTGACCTCACCAGGCACTTTCTTGCCCCATCCATGTGGTAGTTCACCTCTTCAACTTTTGGTGTTCCAGCTGTTTCAGGGGTATCATACAGATGTCGAAAAAAATGGATTTCCGAGTCAGCGATCACTACGGGAACGGTGTTACCGCTTTTGTTGAAGGTTTTGGCTTCCACTACCGGGTTGCGCATCGCTTTCTTTTTCTGTTCGATGGTTGCCGCATCTGCAAAAACCGGAGCGGCGCAGCGAAAGTCGCGGCGCAGATAATTGATTGCGTGTCTGGCACCCTGCAATTCCTGAAGGTCGACCGAACCGCGGCTTCTCTGCATGTTGATATAGGTGAATACCTTGTATGACATGGTCAACAATGCTGAAACCAGCATCATGCCTATCATGGCTTCAACAAGAGTGAACCCCCGGGAAGATCTGTTCATCAATAATACTCGCTTTCGTCGAAAAGCAGAGTGGCGAGAGACAGCTTGCGCATTCTATCGGGCTCTGCTCCCAGTGAGTCGATCTTTTCGGGGGTTTTACCCTCATTCCAGTAAACATCGACTGATATCTTGCGGAGAAAACGCGAGCCGTTGCCGCTGTTGACTGGCTCAAGTCTGACTTTACGATAAAACCAGGCGTTATTATACTGTTCAGGGTATCTTTTCGTGGCCGGTTGCCAGGCAGAACCGCCATGAACCGGAATTTTAATCGAATTGCGGGTAGCAGGATCGACCATGGAACCGTCGAACATCTGAATTTTACCTGGGGTCACTTCTGACTGCGGCATCGACTGAATGAGTTCAATCGTTTCCTGGGCTATCTGCAGTGCCCGCAGATAATTGCCTGCTTTGCTTGTTTCGACTCTGGTTGTCGAAGCAAACCATATCAATCCGCCGAAGAAAACGACGCTGATACTGAGGGCCACGATGATCTCGACGAATGAAAAGCCCTGGCGTGATTTCATTGCCGACCTCCGGGAATGGCATCGGCAGTGCTTTCACTCGATAAACTTGCGATTCCGGCGATTTCTTTCTGGGCGGCGAATGCTTTTAAATCTGCATCGCGTAATTGTCTGATCATGGCCAGGGCATTGCGGGTTGCTTCCGGGGCCTGAGGAACCAGATAATCGACCGGCAGTTTGTGAAAATCCAGGGCAAAGGCCTGGTTGCTGGAAAAAAGTTCTACCGGCAGATTGTCGAACGATGGTTTAACCTGTTTCCCTGAAGCTTTTTTCGGGGTCATGAGGTCGGCAAGCTCATCGCCGCCCTGATTGCCGGGGTCGACCCTGGCTGCTGTTTCGACGACTTTCTGGTCGCCAGTTTTTGTCAGTGATCTGATTATTTCAGGAGCGCGGCGCGAGATGTAAGGCGCTGCGATTATCAGCGTCAGAATGAATGAAACTGCGGTGATTTTTACGAACATAGCTCGCAATGATCGGTTATTCAGCATTGTAGTCGACCGCCAGCAGTGATTTTGTTTCGCCAATGCTTACCCTGATCGGGTAATCTGGAAAATAAAGATCGGGATTGTGGACAATTTTTAAATGCCCGCCATCAGGCATATTGCGCAGCTCAAAAAGATTGTCGACGATCAGATTGCCGTAGACATTGGCGCTTTTCTGCTCGAATTCAATGCCGCCTTCTGAAGATGCCGCAGTTGAAGAATTGTCGCTGAAGCAGGTGGTTGCAGCAAGCGATGCATAAATATTGGCTTCGCTTCCGTCACAATTGAGGTAAAATTTGCCCCCCATCAGGTAGATGCCGAGGGAATCGTTCTTTATGTCGACTGGCGCAAGGTTGCCAATCTGACATGAGCCATCGAGCAGGACAATGCGACCTTTGCCGCGGTATCGGGCGATTGTGGACAGGTTCAAAGCTTTGCCGCCCGGATTGGTGATCAGTGAAATGCCATCGAGGTCAAGGGTTTTTCTGCCATCGATGTTTTTTGCCCGGTTGGCGATAAATTCGTCGGGACTCTGATAAAAATGGGCGATGCTGCGTAACGATTCATCAAAGGCCGGAAAAACGTCATAGCCTTCTATGCCGCTGCGAACTGCGGTTGGCGATTTTGCCGGCGTCGCTCCGGCGCCAAAAAAGAAATTGTTGATCGAAAAATGCTCGACCGGCATCGACATCAGTTGGTCGGTTCTTTTGTCAACCGGAGTCGAAAGCTTTTTGCCAGAAAAGGTCGCAGCCGGATTCTCGTAATGCATTGGCACACACGGAAACGGCACTTCAAGCGAATTACCGCCATGCAGAGTGAAATTGATCTTGATCTGGTCGACAAAGGCAACTTTAAAGAACCTGAGATACACAGGGCCTTCGATATAAACCGGAATATCGCGACCTTCACCAAACATTAACGGCATTTTGCCGCCCCTGACCCTCTGTGGATTCAGACTTTTAGCTGCTTCAAAGTAATCGGCTATGCCTGAAAACGGGTGTTCGTCAGTGAATGACTTGCCGCCGGTGCCGATTACACTTGTGTAGTCCGTATAGCCATACTGGTATTTCCAGTTGGCCATGAGTGTCGAGACCAGGGAGCGGAAGACTTCTGAATTGGCCGGGTTGCCGCCTGACTTCTGGTAATCTTTGGCGATGACGTAACCGAGTGAGCCTTCGGTGCCGGCATACTGACTGCTGGAATTCACGATCGATTTATAGATGGAAACCAGTTCAGGCGTTTTGTGAAAGTCGCTGGACAGTGAGAAAGAGCCGGATACACCCGAAAACTGAAATGGGGGGATCACGAAAAAAAGATTACCGTTACTGGCGGCGGAATGCTGATTGTCAATAGTCTGAAAGTTGCCGGGCTGATAGAAGCCACCGAGCAGGCGGCGGTCTTCTCTGAAGTCGAGATCGAAGATAACCGGCGGTGCCTGAGCGCTTTTAGTTCCCTGAGGAAATTCGGGGCAGGCAGGATACGATCGATTGCCAAAGTAGGCAAATGAATACCTCGTTGGATCATCGGGAGTGATTCCCTGGACGATGATGCGTTTTCCCGGGTGGTTAAGTGCTTTGCAGTATGATTTTACGAAAAGGGCATATTTATCGACGAACGGATCTGAGAGATCGACAATTTTGAGATCGCGCCTTTCCTTGACCCGAATTTCTGCGGGGTTATCCTTGTAGCGGGCTTTGCCAACCAATTCGACATGTCCGATATACGAGGGTCTGGCTCCGCCGTTGATTCGTTCGGTGACTATGATGCTGACCTGGCCCGACACTTCACCGCTTTTTCCGAGATACTCATCGACCAGTTTATTGGATGCAGGCAACAGCGAAGCCGAAAAATCCGCCTTAAAAACAGTTTGTGCGCCTGCTCCCGGGCTCGACTTCCAGAAATTGTGAATGCGGCTGCCTATCTGACTGTTACGATCGTTTACGCTTGATTTCACCAGGGCGAGCATTTCGTTGACCCCGGCCTGGGCAAGCAATACCACCCGTTCCTGGTCGATTGTGCGGTTCAGTTGAACTACTGCACCGCTTTTGTGGGTACTCAGGCCGATAATCATGACCATCATCAGAAGTGCAAAGGTAATGACCAGAAAAAGAACAAAACCGCCTCTGCCCGGCGCTGAAACAGCAGGCATCATTAATACGGTCATCGATCTGGTCTTATTTTTTCGCATCGTTTTAACAATATCACTAAATGCTTCTGGTTGTCATTGCCGTCGTCTCACCATGAGATGGCTGCCTGAAGGCCATAAATGCGCTTTTTTCAGGGATTTTCAGACCTGGTTACACAGACAAAGGCCTTTACTCTGCAGCTCCATGCCGCCCATTCGCGGGGGAATCTGCCTGCAAGTTCACGATCTTCAAGCCAGCAGGCAAATACCATCAGCAGAGAAGCGATTGCCCACAGAAGCCAGCCCGTTTTCATTCCAAGAAGCATGCCGGCTCCAAGACCCTGAAATATCAACGAAAGCGCCATTGGGTGCCTGATCAGAGCGAATTCTCCTGAAGTCACGAGACTGCCAGGAGCGGCACCGGCCAGTTCGAATACTGCCCGCCCGGAAGAACGGGTGCCCATCAGGTGAATAATCGACCCGGCCAGCGCCAGAATAAGCCATGGCAGATCGTTTGTTAACGAAGATCTGGTCTGTTGAAGAGCATACTCGCCGGCCGGGGTTAGAATGAGTATGGCGGTTGGCAGAAGGTTGAGAAGCAGTCTGCGGCCGGTGTTTTTCCAGGTGTGGTCAGAGCGATCAGATGTTTCAGTCTGTACATCGGTCTTGTCGACCTCTCCTAATCTCTTCTGTTGACCAAAAATTGCCTGAGAACGGTAATGATATCTGGAATAAAGGGTCAGGGCGACATAAATATACAGTGGCATGAGGTTCATGATCTGGCTCCGGCTGGTTCACGAAGTCTGAATATTACTTCTGTTAAGATCTTGCCGTTACCGGGTATGGTTGTTGCCACTCTTAAAGACAACTTCTGACAGGAATCGCCCCGGAACCAGACAACTGCAGACCCTTGCGGATCTGCAGTTTTGCTATCTTCGGGGCGGATTGGCCGGATCAGTGATTATTCTCCCCAGTTGAGGCCGGGTTCTGATTTGGCAGCCGGTAACGGTGTGTTGTCGACTGCAGTATTTGCAGTGCTGATGATTCCTGATTTGGCTGGTTTGATGGTTTCACTGATGACTCTGCTGATAATGGCCTTGGTAGCTTTGTTGTTGGCGGCATTGGAAACCATTTCCCCGGTTTTGGGATTGAGCACCAGATCGTCAGCTGATCCGATCAGGTCGTCTGCAAACGAGCCGGCAATTTTGCCTACGCCCTTGGAAACGACACGGTTGAAAGCTTCCTGAGCTGCTGCTTTAGCGACTTCCTTGCCTGCGATGGTGAGAAACTGCTTGTCATCGGTAATGGCTTTATCTGCAGCTTTAATCAGAGTGTTGCCGGCGGCTTTGAGAATTGCTGAAGCAATACCGGTTGCGGTAGCTGCTTTGCCGCAAACGGCCGCGATAGGCCCTGCAATCGGTGCAGCGGGCGGAAAGGCGCATATGACGGTGCAAAGAAGCCCGACGCCGCCGAGAACCATCGAAGCGGTCGACAGGGCGCTTGCGGCGTCGAGAAGTGTCTGCCCGGCCTCTTTGAGAGCTTTCTGATAAATGCCGAGTGCGGAGGCGTTTTCATCGATGCTGCCGTAAACCTTGGATGGATCAGTCTTGGCTGCTTCATCGAACGAACCGCTCTTCAATAGATTCATGGTTTTTTGAGCATTTTCCTGGATCTTTTTTATATCGGCGTTGGCTTTTTCAATTTTTGGAACATAGCGCTCGAGTTCCTGCTTTTCTTTCAGCGCTGCTTTTTCTTCTTCAGTTCTATCTTTGCCGCCAAGCCAGGTTGGGCGGTTTTCCCAGGCATTTTTGATGTCATTGATGCGATTCAGCGTCCATTCTGATACTTTGCCGAGCTCGATCGGCTTGATTGCCATAATTTCGTCGTAGGTCTTCTGAAAATCGGAAACCGCCTGATCAATCTGGGCTTTCTGGTTCTTGGCTTCCTGGGCGGCGACAATTACCGGCGTGAATAGTTGCAGCAAAAAGGCGAACATCACAACCAGGGCTGTCAGCTTACGCGTGAATCTGTTCATATTGACCTCCGAAATTTCAATCTTCTACATTTATTATACCCAAATTTACGGCAAAAGTTTTTGAAATGTACCCGCTACTTAAAAATTCCGCTTCTGATGAATTTTTATCTGCCTTATGTTAGTGTGGGTGACCATGTATCCAATATTATTCGAATACGGTCCAATCAGAATCGGTTCTTACGGGGTTACACTCGCAATCGCATTTCTCAGTGCCTTTCTGCTGATCAACGATCAGTTCAGGCGCAATAAATGTGATGTGGAACTAGCCTGGGATTTGCATTTTTTTGCGATTTTCGGCGGCATGATCGGTTCAAGGCTGCTTTTCATCTTTGAAAACTTTCGCGCCTTTCTCGCTGCCCCGATGTCGATGATTTTTTCCACAACCGGCTTTTCGGTTCTTGGCGGCTATATTCTGGCTCTCGGCCTTTGCATCTGGCGTGTACGGGTTTCTGGCGAGCCGTTTTTCCGTATTGCCGATATTTATGTGCCGGGAATGGCGCTTGGCTACGCAGTCGGGCGCCTCGGCTGTATCGTGGCCGGCGACGGTTGTTACGGCCTCCCGTGCCATCTGCCATGGGCAATGAGTTTTCCAGAAGGCCTGGTATCGACCCTGAGTTCAGAAAATCCGTCTCTGACAGCTACATATGGACGGCTTTTCCCTGGGCAGCCTGTCCCGGTCGATATTCATGTGCATCCGACACCACTTTATGAGTCGCTGTCAACTTCGCTGCTGCTGGCTATTCTGTTGCTGGTCGGCTGGCGTATCGGCAGTGGACGTCGTTTTGCTTTTTTTCTTGTCTGGTTCGGAGTGTCGCGGTTTCTGGTCGAATTCATCAGACTCAACCCGTTCGATTACTTCGGGCTTTCATCAAGCCAGTTTCTTTCGATATTTTTCATTCTTGCCGGGCTGATCATAGCTGCAACTTCTGGTTTAAGAACCGTTGATCAGCCAAAATCCTTTCCGATCCCGGAGATTTCCACTCAAGATTGAAAACCTGTCTCATTTCAGTTATTCTGACAGGAAATAATTAGCGAAAGGTTCACAGATTATGGCTCTGATTCTGGTCAGAGAAATAGTGCAGGACCAGGGATTGCTTGTCGTTGCCGGCAAGGAAGGTCTGGATCGCAAGGTAATCTCGTCTGAAGTTCACCGACCTGGCCTCGAACTGGCGGGTTTTTTCGAACATTTCGGTTATGAGCGTATAATCGTTCTCGGGCGTACTGAACTTGCTTATCTGGGCGAACAGAGTGCCGAAATCCGCAAAGTTCGTCTGCGTCAGCTGCTGTTTTTCAATATACCCTGCATCATAATCACCGATGATCTGCTGGTGCTAGACGAACTGCTCGAATTGTGCAACCAGAAGAAGATTCCGCTGTTGCGCACTTCTGCCCGCACCGGCGAATTCATCTATCAGCTGTCACGCTATCTGCATAACCGTTTTGCACCGCGCAAAAGTGTACATGGAGTTTTTGTCGAAGTATACGGCGTTGGAATTCTTATCATGGGCCCTTCAGGCATTGGCAAGAGTGAATGCGCGCTCGAACTTATCAAGCGTGGCCACCGCCTGGTTGCCGACGATGCTGTTCAGTTGATGAAGATCAGCGACACCAAAGTTGTCGGTTCGCCAGATGAAATGATCCGGCACCACATGGAAATACGCGGTCTGGGTATCATCGACATCCGGTCATTGTTCGGCATTGCAGCTACTGCAGACGAAAAGCCGGTCGACATGGTGATTAACCTCGAAAAATGGGATGACCACAAGGAATACGATCGCCTTGGGATTTTTCAGCGCACAACCAGATTTCTCAAGGTTGAAGTGCCGTCGACAACTATTCCGGTACGCGAAGGGCGAAATCTGGCAGTAGTCATCGAAACGGCAGCGATGAATTTTTATCTCCGCCGTATGGGTATTCTCAGTGCCGAGAAATTCTCAAAACAGTTGCGTGCCAAAATGAGCGGTGAATTCTGATGCTGCTCTCGCTGCGGCGGAAAATCAGCCACGAAGTCAGGGCCAGGCGCTGGGTGGCTTTTCTTTTGCTCGGTCTGCTGATGATGTGCTTCGGCTTCGTTTTTGCCTCCTTGTCCACGATTGTTCTGGCGCCTGCCAGTATTGAGACGGTTCGCAGCTTTCATCCGCTTGCTCTCGCATTTTCAGCACTTTCGGCTTTTCTGATCAGTTCTTTCTGGCTTTATCGAGGCTTCAGAACTGCTTTCAGATTACTTGACAGCCGCGATCACGGCCTTTCCACCCGACTGCGTGAGTTCGTTTTTCAAAAAAGCCAGCCGGCCGAAAAACTGATGTCGCTTGTCGCTCTCGGTGGTGGTACCGGGTTGAGTTCCCTTCTCAAGGGTTTGAAAGAACTGCCGCTCGATCTGACGGCGATCGTTACCGTCACTGACGATGGCGGTTCTTCAGGCCGTCTGCGCAAGGAACTGCAGATTTTGCCTCCCGGAGATATCCGTAACTGCCTGGTTGCTCTTTCAAGGTCTGAGAGTCTGCTTTCACGTCTTTTTCAATACCGTTTCGGTGAGGGTGGCGAAATAGAAGGTCATAGCTTTGGTAATCTTTTTATTGCTGCAATGACCGGAGTTATCGGCGATTTCAGCAGTGCAGTTCGCGAAGCTTCGAATATTCTTGCTATCAAGGGGCATGTAGTGCCGGTCACCAACGAAAATGTCCAGCTGGTTGCCAGATTCGAAGATGGCAGTGAAATAACTGGTGAAACCGCGATCAGTGAAGCGCGCCGGCGTATAGTCGGCATGAATTTGAGCCCGTCTTCTCCGGTTGCCAATCAGGAAGCCCTGAGTGCCATCGATGACGCCAACATGATCGTTCTCGGCCCTGGAAGTCTTTTTACCAGCGTAATTCCAAATCTGCTGGTTCCGGGAGTTGCCGGGCATATCAACAGCAGCAGTGCCAGAATCGTCTACATCTGCAACGTCATGACGCAACCGGGCGAGACAGATTCTTTCAACGCGGCTGATCACGTGCGCGCCATTCTTGAAAAAACCCCCCTGCAGCGGATCGATGTTGTCGTGGTCAATTCGCGCCGGGCTGCCAGACCACTGATGGCCAGGTATGAAAACCGCAATCAGTTCTGGGTTCCTCCGACCGTCAAGAAAATCGAAGATATGGGCATCAGGGTTGTGGCTGCCGATATGCTTCTTGAAGCTGACATGCTGCGCCATAACCCAAATCTTCTGGGAACTCTGCTCTTCAGCCTGATCAGTGAGAATGTTCCCCAGAATGGCGGCCATGCTCCGGAAAACCCTGAAGAAGACGAAGAAAGCTTTTTTGACGACTGATGATAGATTATACCCTGGGTATAAAGAATGAGTTGCTGCAGGCAGTCGTCGCCAATGAATTGCCGTGCTGTCGTCAATCATTCATTGCCGGACTGCTGCGGGGCTCCCGTCACCGGCCGCACGTAAGGGTTCGGCTGAAACTTCGGGCCAGAATGTGCCGATGCCTGCAGAATCTGCTGCCGAACCAGTTGATTGAAACTGCCGGAACCTGGATTTTTTTGCCAGGTCTCGATCTGGGCTATCTCAGACAGAAGTTTGTCGATCGTATTCGTATAATCTCTGATTCAAAGTCGGCAAGGCATTGTCTGATTGCTTTCATGCAGGGTCTTTTTGTCGCCCATGGTTATGTTCAGAAGCCAGATCGGGGTTATCATCTTGAGTTCAGATTGCGTGGAAGATGGCCAGTCGCTGCATTCAGAAAAATTTCGACTTTGCTGAAACAAAAATTCGGCTGGTATGAGCATGAGAAACAGCAAAGTTTTTACATGAAGAGCGGGCGGCGGATCACCCGTCTGCTAAATTTGCTCGGTCTTTTTGATCGAAGTATGGAATTCGCCGACCTGCGTGCCACGAGAAATCTTCTTTCAATAGTCAATCGCCAGGTAAATTCTGAAACCGCCAACATCAACAGGTTGATCAGTGCTGCCGAATCTTCGATAAACCATATTCGCGAACTTCTTACTTACGAAGATCAGGAAATCTGGACGGAAAGCCTGCACCAGCTGGCGCAGATGCGACTCAAATTTCCACACGACAGTATCGAGGCTCTTGGAAAAAGATTCGAACCGCCGTTGTCGAAGTCAGCGGTAAATCATCGTTTGCGGCGAATCAAAGCCCTGCATGCCAGAGTGTTCAGCCCTGGTGGGGTGAAAGATCAGCCGGCGTGAATTTTTCTGGAAAACACCAGCAGGCCGAGATAGTTGAGCAACAGTACCAGGCATAACAGGGCAAAACAGGTGCGCATGCCAAATGCCGGCAACAGCCATAAGCCGCTTGAAGCACCGATAATCATTGCACCGGCGCTGTCTGAACAGAGCAGCAGCCCGGCGCTTACCGGGGCAGTACTGCCGCTGCCGCGCAGAATGTTGTCTGAAACGGGAAATTCGCTGCCGTCGAGAAAGGCGATGAGAAAGATCATCATGCCGATTATCGGGGCAGAGTGGAGCTGGTAATATTCGACAAATACCATGCAGAGGCCGGTAAAAACAATCTGAAGAAGTTTCACATGCCTGAGTTTTCTGATTGCCGCAGCGCGTTGCTGTATATGCCCGGAAGTTTTGGAACCGGCAGCCAGCCCCAGCATATACAGGCCGAAAAAGAGAGCTGTCATCTGATATGCCGCACCAAAACGGTTCTGGTAGAGAAGAATGAGAATGATTTCGCAGAGCAGTCCAGCTGCGCCGCTGATGGTAATGCCGGCAGTGATTATACTTACCGCCGCTGTCGCACTGTTGAGAAAAACAGGCAGCAGCATGACCAGCAGACCTGCAATAGTAACTGCCAGAAAAAGATGTCTGCTTGAGGTTGCCTGCAGATACTTCAACAGATTGTTCATGGCTGTGTCGCTGTAGATGTTCCAGAGCTCCAGTTGCTGCATGAATGTGCCCGGGTGAGCATCGGTATTCAGATTATGAGAATAATTGCGGCCAAGCCACTGATTCAGTTCCTTTACCCGGAAAGGCATGAGAAGGTTGTGAAAGCTCAGCGGCTGAAAACAGGCGGTTGGTATGTGCCGCGCCGCAAACCTTGCTGCCAGGGTCGCTGCGTCTGAAGACACCGGGGTCTGAGAAGCGAAAAAAGTGACAGTTGCACCCGGAAATGCTGTGCAGCAAGCAAACTCAGACTTCAGGGCCTGCCAGGTGGAAAGGATTATTTTCTCCTTGATGCTGCCCAGATAGTTTTCGCTGCCCTCGACCTGCAGACTGACAACGCCGCCTGGATTAAGGCATTGGCGCAGAGCACGAAAGGCTTCGACCGTGAAAAGACGGTTGCCGACCAGAGTTACCGGTGAAACCGGGCAGATCATGATGCCGTCAAATTTTCCGCTTTCTGGAAATGGACTGACCAGGTTGTTCAGAAAGCGACGCGGGTCGTCCACTACTGTTTTAAGACGAACGCCGGCCTGGTAACCCAGCATTTCGAGATAGGCGGCGTCACTTTCGACGACGGTTATGTGTGCCTGCTCATATTTCAGAAGTTCGGCAATGAATTCGCCGGTGGGGGCTCCGATAAGCAGAATATTTTCGACCTTACCGAGAGATGTTGCGAAAACATGTGCCCGCGCTTCGACGGCTTCCCCTTCAGGCCAGGAACATGACAGCAGTCCGTTCGAAAAAAGACTTTTCTGTTCATAATATCCGGCCAGCTGCAGCTTCTGATAAGGGGTTTCAACTGTTTTTTCTAGACTGAGAAGATTGTGCTGTCTTTGCCACCAGGCATTTTCAAGTCTGTGTGCGGCCATTGGACCGAATTGCCATACTGCCGGCGCTATCAGCAGGGTCAGCAGAGCCGGAATTCTCTTTCTGGAACTGATCATGGTCAACGCGGCAAGAGGCAGCAGGGGCAGTATCATCAGGCACAGAATCGCGTCAGCTTTTCCGCCCAGAATCAGCGAGAAAAATACTCCACCCGCAAAGCCGCCGATTGCCTCGAGGCTGTAGAAGTAGCCAAGACTTTTGTGCGACAATCGAATGAGACAGGGAACAAGCATTCCGATCAGCAATGAGACCGGAGTGACGGTGGCGAGCATAAAGATGGCGACCGGTGCGAAAGGCAACAGGCCGCCTTCGGGTGCGGGAAGCACCTGGGAGCCGATGAACAGCATTCCAACCGATAGCATTGGCAGCGCAAAGAGAACGGCGAGCAAAAGCCCTGGACTGACTGTAACTTTGCCGCCCACAAAACTGCCGATGGCTATTCCAAGCAGCCAGATACTCAGAAACATGCCGAGATGAAGTTCGGTGCCGTAGAACTGACCCATGAAAAAGCGAAAAAGCGCGACCTGGGCCAGGTTGGCAATAAAGCCGGTGCATGCGGCAAGCAGCGACAGCCTATGGATGTGATGCAGCATCAGTCGCTGAGATGGCGGCCGGTGCGCGTGATTTTGCGCACCTGTTGGAGCTCTTTTGAAGCCGGCTGCTCCTGAAAGTCGATAATATCGCCATGACATTGAATTTCGATCGCTTCTTCGTTGTAACGGCGCAAACCCTGAATTGCCCTGATTTCAACTGATCTGACCGAATAATTCATGGTGTAGGGGTATCCTTCATCATTGATGCTCCAGCTTTGTTCGGTCTCGATGCCGGGTGCCTTTTCGGTCTTGAGCATTGGCTGAAGAATCTGCCCGTCGACCAGATCGTTAGAGCAGTCTCTGAAGAAATAACTCAGGAATTTCCCTGGATGGTAGGCCTTGTTTTTGGTGTTGTCGGGTGAAATGTATTTGTCTGGCAGGGCTGCCGGGGCCAGGCCCGGCGAAAGATAGCGATAATTCGGGTTATAATGGCTGGCAATGCGCAGCATGGCTTCTGGTTCGCTGCCGGCCATTTTCAGGGGAATGTAAAAGAATCTGATTCTGCCGCTGGCATCTGCTTCGACCGGAATGATGCGTTTATAAACGCCTGAACAGGAAGGAATCTCCTGAAATGCGGGTTTGTTGTCATCTGTTCGATAGGGAAACTCGGAAAAGTCCAGATAGGGGTTTTTGCCCTGTTTGAATTCGACCGCGTCATACAGCTCGGTCGGAAAAAGCCTGGCTTTCAGCAGAAAATGCTGCATGGCTGCCCGGGCCGCAAAAAAGGCCTGCTGATCACGCAGGTTCAGTTTGTTTCTGCCGGCAACACTGCGGTGCTGGAACGACATCGATGCAAACAGAACCAGCAGGCAGAGAGAAAAGATCAGGACGATTATGATTGCCATGCCCCGGCGGCTTTGTTTATACATCTATGTCCGCCTTGATGGTCATGAGGTGAATGCGACGCATTCCAGCGCCGGTCTTTTCAGGAGTTTTGAGATTTGGCTTGTCGATATTCCACTGAACCTCGATGATCAGCCTTTTCAGCCCGCAATACATGAAGTCTTCGTTGGCGGTATAATTAACCTGTGTTTTCGCCTGGCGCTGATTGAGGCGTGTTGCCGTCGGGTTAACAAATCTGAAGGCGTCGGGCTGGTATTTTTCATAACCCTCGTCCAGATAAAAATTTTCGTGGTTCTCAGAAACTTTGCCCGGCAACTCTGTTTCAAAACGGTATTCGCCGCTTTTGGGAAGCATGCCGACCGGGTTTGGCAGATAAACTCGCTGATGCCAGGCCTGACTCAACAGTTTGGCGGGGTTCTTCAGGTAGGCAAAGGTCGGTTCACCACCCGCAGCCAGAGAGAAATCCTTGGGCGGTTTGCCAGGATAGTCTGAACCGATTTTTTTTACCGGGGGTTTTTCATCTTTCACTGCGCTCGGAGATGAGATATCTTCGACTCTGAGAATGATACGGTAGTATTGCCCGCGCGGGTCGTTGACAATACATTGGCATGGAAAGCCGGCCGATTCTTTTTCGCTGCCTGGAAAAACCGTGTTGACGAACTTGACCGCCCAGGCGTCGTCAAACCGCTCATAGCCGCCGACTTTTTTGAGATCGTCAACTTTGATGTAGCCCGGAACCCCTGCCCGCAAAGCCTGAAATGGCACATTGTCGAGCATGGCATTGAGAATTTCCGATGCCCGGCTAACCGCAAATGTTCTTGAGACGTTAAAATCGGTATCGGAAGCGCCCTTGCTCATGAAGAAAAAAATCGGCACCATGGTCGCTACAAGTATCGCCATGGCCAGAATTATTTCAAGGAGCGTAAAGGCGGCTGATGATTGCTTTATTGGTTTTGCGGGCATATATTGAAGTAAAGTATCAGAAAACCGGCATCGATGGCAACATTATGTGTGACCTGCCGGCTTGTCTGAACGTATGTAATACATGGCTTCATAACCATCAGTTCTGATGGACATACTGATATCTGACATTTATACGCGGCAGCAGGTAAAAAAGTAATGACAAAAAGCATGTTGTGTTCATTGAGCAGAAGGAAATTTCTGCTTGCCGCTTCGGCAGCGGCAGGAGCAGCGATGTGTCCTCATGGTTTCAGATTGCTGGCAGATAACAATGAAGCCAGATTTCCGGCTGAATACGTTAACCGCCTCCCTGATGGAAAACTGCAATGCGCGCTGTGCCCGAACGCCTGCATACCGGCTGAAGGTGAGAACGGCATGTGCCGTGCCCGCGGGCTGCGCGATGGTAAGTATGTCAGTCTGGTTTACGGTCTTCCCTGCGTTATTGCCATCGATCCTGTCGAAAAGATGCCTCTGTTTCATTATCATGTCCAGAGCCCGGCCATGTCGATTTCAACCGCCGGATGCAATCTGACCTGTCAGTATTGTCAGAACTGGCAATTTTCTCAGAAGTCACCGGCTGAAACAACGAATTTTACCTTCAAACCTGAAGAAGTCATTATCAGGGCTCTTGATTTTCAGGTTCGCAGCATCGGGTTTTTCTATACCGAACCCATCATTTATATAGAATTCATGAAAGATATTGCCAGACTGGCCCGCAAAAGCAATCTAAAAACCATAATGGTAACTGGCGGGT
This sequence comes from uncultured bacterium, assembly GCA_964474705.1. Taxonomy (GTDB): domain Bacteria; phylum Muiribacteriota; class Ozemobacteria; order Ozemobacterales; family Ozemobacteraceae; genus Rifleibacterium. Next base: position 27,099 of record CAYYUI010000030.1, on the reverse strand, counting down.
ATATACAGCCTGCGCCACTCCAGGAACTCTTCGATCTGGTCGACATGTTTGTCGTTGGCTTCAAGGGTTTCACTGCGGACTTTTATAAAGAAGTAATTGGTGGCGGGATCGAGCATGTTCAGAACACTCTCAAGATGATAAAGAGTTCCGGCAGACATCTTGAGGTGGTTTCGCTGCTGATTCCGGGCAAAAACGACAGTGAAGAGCATTTGAAGGCCGGTATAGACTGGTTTGCCACTAATCTTGGCCCAGATGTTCCCTGGCATTTTTCAAGGTTTGCACCCGAATTCAAATTAAAGAATCTGCCACCGACTCCGAACACTGTACTCGAAGGTGCCAGAAAAATGGCGATGCAGGCCGGTATGAAATTCGTTTACACCGGCAATAACCCGGGCCAGGAAGGAAACCACACCTATTGTCCCGGTTGTGGCAAAAAGGTCGTCGAAAGACTTGGCTTCAAAGTTATGCGCAGCCTTCTTTCGCGCGGCAAATGCCCTGATTGCGGTTGCCAGATACCAGGTGTCTGGCTTGATGACCTGCCTAACGGCAATATCTGATTCAGGAGTTGATCATGAAAAGAATCCTGCAGTTGATGATAATTATGACCATCGCTTTTGCGCCGTCCTTGAAGGCTTCAGATTATATAGATTCCATGGGTGATCTCGTCGAAGAGATATCGTTGCTGAATGTTCTTCGTGGCATATACCTTAGCGAAGACCAGGCAAAACGTATTGCTGAGCTGGCAACTGAAGCCGAAAGACTCAGGGCCGCCGCCCGTGCCGAAATCGAGGGCCTGGCCGCCCTGCCGCATTTTGAGCAGTTGCGTGACGAACTCTATACTGCTCTGGCTGAAAATCCTCCGGAAGTGCGTAAACAGGTCGTTGCTCTCGATAACCGCGCTCACCAGATAACCGGGCGGGTTCTCGACCAGATTGCCTCCATGGAAGCTGAAATAAAAACTTTGCTGACATACGGTCAGCAGAGTATTTTCTGGGGATTCGTTCCCTGTATCGTTCCTGAAGTCGACTTCGAGAACCCGGCCAGAACAGGCCAGGCCGCAGCCAGCAGTCGCCTGATGCCTGCATGTGAACTGATACGCAGCACCAGCGAAGAGATGTGGAAAAAGCACGGTCAGGCTTATCTCGACCATATTCTCAAGGTTATCGAGCAGGATGCGGGCAAAATGACCGATGATGCCCGCCAAGATCTGCGTCGTCGCCTGGTTAAACATGCCTGGAAGATTCGCAAGATGCAAGAAGCCGATTACATGATCAATCGAAATAAACTTGCCGAAGAACTTCTGTTGATCAACAGAGAGCACACTTTTCGCAGTGGCTTTCGCACCACCGGCAAAATTGCCCGCTTTTTCCTGTCGCCGGCTGCTGTCAGAGTCATGCCCAGATGGATCGAAACACATTTTGCTGCCGGCAAGCCCGCTTCTGCTGCCGAAGTTTCTCAGCCAGTTGCCGGCAGCCCTGTCGATACTGCCGGGCCGGCAGAAAATGCGGCTGAAAAAAGCCCTGCGGCTTCGTCACCCGCTGATTTAAACCAGAGCAGGTTGCCAGATACTTCAGCCTCTGACCGGGAATTCTGGGAGCAACTGGTGCCGAAATCGCTGGCCCGTCTAAGTGAGACCCCATATTACGACCACATTTTTCATGCTTACGGCAAATCGTATAGTCGACGCCTTTTCGATGAAGAAAACAAATATGTCGACACCTTCAGTCTGCTGAAGGAGACTGGTGTTATTCTGACCCGTGAACGTGATCTGACCTACTATACACTGACCCAGGGAGAGCCCTGATCATCGTTTCGCCGGGATCATGGCTGCTCCTGATTCAGTGCCGATGAGCAGATTGCCGGTTTCGTCGAGTGCCAGTGCCGTAATCTTATTTGAAGGAAGCCCGTCTGCTTCGGTGTAAATGTGGCCTGGGTCGCTGCTGCTCCAGTGCTGCAGACCGGCGGGGCTGCCAACCCAGATGTGATCTCCATCGCGCTGCAGGTGCATCGCCGGCAATGCTTTAATTCCTTCATTGCGGCCATATAATTTCCATGCCTTCCCATCAAAAATAGCCAGACCACGACTGGTGCCAGCAACCACGCGTTCCTCAAGGTAATCACAGATGCTGAACGCTTCACGGGCCGGAAATTCAGGGTACAGCCATTTGTCGACATTGAGCTCAAAATTTGATTTGAGTTCGGTTCTCAATCTGACTATGCCGTTGGCAGTGCCGATCCAGAGATGAGTCAGCTGCATGAATGAAGTCAGCAGTTCGTTATCGAAAAGATGCAATATCTTGTTGTGAGATTTGAAAGTTGGATTGACGAGATAGACGAGTTGGCTCAGACCGTGATGGCGGTGCCCGAACCAGATATTTTCGTCAGCATCGACGTGAATGTCGACGATCTCGTTGTTCAATAGTCCGACGGCGTCAGGCTCACGAAAGGTTTGCCAGGCGGTGCCGTCGAATTTGAAAAGCCCCAGGTCTTTTGATGGAGCGGTCTGTGCTACCCAGATGTCATCGTTGATTACCGCTACATCGGTTATGGTTCCCTCAGCAGCAATTGGCGAATTGTCAGCTGTGAACAGCTGAATCGAGTTGTCGGCCTTTTCCACGAACAGACGGTTGCGCAGTCCCCAGGCTCTGACCCCTCCGCGACCGCTTACCGCACAGATACGTTGGCCGGCAATTTCCGGGTGCTGCAGCGGTCTGATAAGAGAACTTGCGTCGCTTTCAGCCTGAGCGGCAACGGATAAACAGCTGAAAATCAATATCATGACCAGTATTCGGCCGGGCATCATTATAGCTCCTGCAGGCAGAAAATAAAGCCTCCGGGACTTGAAGCAGCCCCGGAGGCCATAATTACACTTCGAATCAGTTGCTGTCAATAGATCTTGTTCTGAAGCTGGCAGGCAGAACGTTGATGTTGAATTTCATCTCCCGTGCCTGGCCGATGTTGCCGTCTTTGCCGCGATCATAAGCTTTCACTCTGAACTGATACCAGCCGGCAGCTCTGAAGATGTGATAGAAGCTGACTTTTGGGTCGAAATCGTTGAGATCGAACCTGTTCAGGCCGCTGCCGTCTTTGATCACTTTGTTGGCAGTGACTATCTTGCCATCGGCCTCGTGTTCAATTTCTTCTAGCTTGCCGGTGGGCTGCTGATTTTCGTCGAGAGCTTCTATTTCTACTTCAGTTTTGAGGACGCCTCTGAAGGGAGTCAGACTGTCGATGTTATCATAAGGGGCAAGGCTGAAGCGCATGCGCTGGTCTTCTACCGGAATTCCGTTTTTGTCAGGGCCTTCGGGGTCAGTAGGAATTCGTGAGAGTTTCTGTTCAGTGCCGTCAGCCTTGACGATAACCCATTCCTTGTCGGTCATGTCGAAGTCTTCTTTGCAGCCTTCTTCGCCATGATTTTTAACCGTTCCGGTTTTGATTTCTTTGCTGACCAGCTGCGAGCCGGCTTCAAGTGACTCTACCGGTGGCACGCCGATTTTGTGGGTAACGCCATTGTTCATGTCTTCGACTTCGGCCTTGATGAGAGGCTTGCTGAATTCAGCGACGTCTTCAACCTTCACCAGTGAACCGGCCGGTGCTGAGTTGCCGCAGCAGTTCGAGACCTGTTGAGTCATCAGACAGTCGGGTGGGCTCTTGAGAATTTCGCTGTAATAAGCCTTCATGGCCTTCGGGTCTTTGGCGCTGGGCGCATCTGGGCAGGCATGATCGTTCCATTCGATCGAGTTGGTGGCAAAATGGCGGGGCAGAATGATTCTCTTCCCGGCAACGGTCCATGAACCGCTCTTAACATCGATATTTTTACCGGTAGCCGGGTCTAACTGCTGCACAGTCTTCTCATTGTGCTGAGTCGGAATATTTTCGAGGGTGATCGGTCCGACAATGCAGCGGCCGAGATGGGGTTCAAAACCAATCGGAGCAAACCTCGTCGCTTCACGGGTTCCTTCGCTGGAATCGGTGATGAAGGTTTTCAGTTCTTCCATGGCTGCCCGTGCTTCAACGGCGGCTGGAGTGGTTTTCCCGTTCAGGTCGGCCATAATGTCGTTATAAACCGAGAGCTGCCCGGCATCCTTCTTTTTCCATGCTTCGTTAAGCTCGTTGGTGCGGGTAACCGGGTCGCCGTCCAGGTAAAGTGCGTAGTAGATAACGCCCTTTTCCCAGGGTTTGAGAAATTTGGCTTCCCAGCTGTTGGTGCGGCGATCGGCGAGGAATTTGTCGCGCTTTTCTTTCGGCTGCGATTTCCAGTAGGGGTGATGTTCTTCAAAGTAGGTCTGTTCGCGAGAACTGACTGACTTGCCGATGTAAGGCCCATAGGTGTCATTTGATTTCAGGAAGTAGAAGAAAAGAACCTGTTTGTTGTCTGCAGCTCCGTCAAAGAACGGATTTGGAAGCTGGTAAAGTTCATCTGAGCTGAATTGATATTCGAAGGCATTTGTGATAGCCGGTGATGTCGGCAGCAGATCGGCGTTTTCGTTGGTATAGCTGACGGTCATTCCATTTTTGCCGCCATTGTAGCCGAGGTACTTGCCTACAACCCCATCATAAACGGTTCCCTGCGGGTTAAGGAAATCCTTGGAAATTTCCGGGTAAGAATAATCTTCGACATAAACTACGTTGTAATCTGTGAATTCGTTATAGGTTTTGCCGTCGATCTCAGCTTTGAGGTTCCATGTCGGTTTGAGTGCTTCCGGAATCGGTTTGCTTGTTTTTTCGGGGCCGATTTTTTCAAAAGCCGTATCGGCAGGAACTGCACCGAGACTGGCGGTTCCAGGTATTTGCCCGGCCGGGTCAGCAGTCTGCATTGCAGTTTCGGGGTAGCCATTGCCTGATACGGCTGGTGCTGCAATTTCTGCCCGTTCATAGGTCATGATCATGCCGACCTGCTGGAGAAATTTGGAACCTGCTACATCTTCACGCCCGCGGATGCCTGAATCGAAAGAGGTGGTATGGCGGTTAACGTAAAGCTTTTTGTCCCAGACATCGCTTTCGCTGGCGCTGCCATTGGCCATATCTTCAAAAAATTTGAGGTTGGCATCTTTGAGGTTCATGAATGGTGACCAGACTTCACCGCCGGAAACGCCGTTCTTGTTGCCTTCGGCCAATGCTTTTTTGTTTTCGTCGGGTTGTTCGAAGAACCAGTGGTATTTAACGTTTTTGTATACGTAAAATTTGCCAGTTGCCTTGTCTTTAACAATATAAGGAAATTTGTCTTTTCCGGCTCCGGTATTTCGATAAATCAGCGCTGCATCGGTAATCATGTTGGCACCGTTTTTCTCAATCGGTGCCGGCTCATAGAGCGGCATCCAGACGGCTATCTGGGCTTCAGGTTTGTCGGTGTGGCCCGAGACACGTTCGACGTTCATGCCATCGGCGAGAACCCCACCTTCTTCCAGCTTTGCGTCGAAAAATCTGATCCTCGATTTTGGAAAATAGCTTGATTCGCGGCCAGGTTCGACCTCGACTGCTGAGACCTGTGTGGTCAGGCCAAGTAGAACCAGCGATGCGATACACAATGGTTTCTTAAAAATCATAATTCCTCCTGATTTACAAATGGGGGATTTTACTCGGTTTTGAACTGGCTTTGGACAAGGGAGTCGAACTCTCTGGCCTTCCGGAGTGATTCTTCGTTTTCGTCGAGCCAGCGGCGAACGTTCTGGGCTTCCGGAGAATCGGGATTTTTGGTCAGATAGGCAGACAGGTGTGAATAGGCGAGTTCCTGATCGTTCATGGAACTGTAGATACGCAGATAATTCGGTCGGTCCATTACCAGCAGACTGCCGGGAAATGTTTCGTGGCCCATGCCGCCGTAGAGCTGCCCGAGGCGAAGCTTTGCCCGGTAGGCTATTTCATCTTCATACATGGCCAGCAGACTGTAAATGCGTTTGGCATCTTCCAGGCGCTCATCGAGTTCCATGAACACTGCCTTCCAGTATTCTACCCGCGGGTCCCCCTTGAAGATCTTTTCGCAGCGTGCGATATGGTTTGAGGCCCGGTAATCACCCTTGCGGGCAAGAATTTCCAGCAGACCGATATTGACATCGAAGCTGTCGGGGTTCATATCGTAGGCAAGATTGAACATTACCAGAGCGAGGCCGAAATCGTTGTTTCTCAGATAAGCTTTGCCCAGCCCGACCAGTGGCAGGAAATTGTCAGGCCATTGATCGCGTGCCTTCTGTAGAATCTCTATGGCCTTGGGAAACTGCTGCATTTTCTGATAGGCTTCTCCCATGCCCAGATAAGCCTGAAGTGCATTTTTGTCGAGTTTGATCGCTTTTTCATATTTTTCTATGGCCTGTTTATAAAGCTTGTTTTCGCTGTCAAGCTGGGCTGAAAGAATTATTGCTTCTACGTTTTCCGGGGCGGTTTTAAGAACAACGGCCAGAATGCTTTCGGCTTTTTTATAATCAGGTTTGCCGGCAAAAATACAGGCTCTGGCATAAGCGGCCAGGTGAGCAGTGGTCATTCTGGCCTGGTCGGCCTTTTCGAGGGCCGCAAATACTGTCATGGCTTTCTGATAATAGCCGGCGCCGACATTATTGAGGCAGACGATGGCCTTTTCCAATACTTCGATGTTGCCGGGTTCGGCGTCGATAGCGAGCAGATAAGCGTCAGCAGCTGACTGATACTGCCCGGACTCGAAAAAACCGTTAGCCTGTCGGCATTGCTCGATTGCTTTTTCACTTTTAAGTGTGGCTGGAATATTGGCCGAAGCATCTGATGCGGGTTGGGTGACATCTGGCTGGTCATCAGTTTTTGAGGGATTGTCGTTCCGGATTGTCGTTTCTGTTGCTGTTGCAGGCTGTGCTGCAGGAGAATCTGCCAGGTCCTCGAGTCTGGTTGTTGTGGCTGGTTCTGTTCCCTTTTTGGGCTGACCGGAATTTTCGATGACCTTTTTCAGAGTTTTGGCACGTTCGAGAGCCTTGTCTGCCAGATCGATACGCCCGAGCTGCCTGAGCGAGAGACTGAATAGATACCATGCTTCAGGGTGTCTGGGATGATCTTTGATTTCATCCTTGTTGATGGTCAGCAGATTCTTGAAGAATTCAGCCGATTTTTTATGATCACCCGATTTCATCAGCTTTTTGCCGTTGTCGATTTCGGCTTCAAGATTTATGGCGGCAAACGCCCCTCCGGTAAGGCCGGTCACTGCCGAAAAGGTCAGCGCAACCAGCAGGCTTTTCCCAAATTTCATCATTTCTGCTCCTCTGAACCATTGATGCTGAAAATCAGCTCGAATTTTTGCAGGTCCTCTGTCATGAAAATTCTACCATCGGCAGTGCCAATGTGAAGAACATTTTTTCCGTTACTGCAGGCGCATTTCGGGTTCTCGATTCCTGAGGCGATCTCTTCGGCAGTAATGTCTCCGATTAACCACATGCCCAGATCTCCGCCTGCTATGACACCCTTTTCGCAGCTGACGAGAAAGTGAATCTGCCCTATTGTTTTTTCAACCGGTTCGGGGTATTTGCCGGGGCGAATTACATGAACGCCCCGGTCGGTGGTGCCCGCATAGAGAACATTTTTGTGGAGAAGCAGGCAGTTAATTGCCCGCGAAAGCTCTGCTGACTCGGGTTTCCATGCATTTCCAGTCGGGGTTTTGTAAAGGCCGGTTGCGGTTCCCAGCCAGATATGATTTTGCCACTCCACAATGCTGTTAACCCAGGCCAGATTGATAGATTCGTTTGCCCGTAAAGGTCTCCATACATTATCAGCTAGAATGGCTGTTCCGCTGCCTACCGAACCGATGTAGACGGTTCCGCTGCCGGTTACATAGAGAGCATGCAGCTTTTCGAACCCGGCGGTTTGTGTCAGCGCGTCGAAACGAAGATTGTCGGTATTGAGTCTCAGACAACCGCCGCCGGCAGTTGCAATATAGAGATATTGATCGCATGCCAGCAGGTTATTGATCATTGGAAAGGGCCGATCACCGTTTTCTTCGCGAAAGCGTCGCAGGCCAGATTCGTCTCTAAGCCAGAGTCCTTCGCCGAAGGTAGCAATCCAGAGTCTGTCATGGCTGTCAAATGCGAGACTTCGTATCGTGGTGCGGCCGGCAGAAATGGACAGGGCAACGGCTGGGCCGACGAATATCATAACGAGAAAGACCGTTAGAATGATCACTCTGTTTTGCATGGGTCCTACCATTGGATTATTGTGTACATTTTCCCTGATCAAGAACGCTGTCAATATGCACTACGAATGAGAAGGCAAAAAGGTTTCGTTTTTATTTGAGTTTTGTCGCAATAATGGTGTATATTGACAGCGTCGGGGGGGTGTGCTAGTATAGGCTCCCCGCACATTACGGGATACGCGCTATTCCTCATTATCCGGAGGCTTTTATGCAGTTTGTCATCAAGGGAAAAAATCTTCAGCTTACCGACGCTCTCAAAGATTATGCTGAGAAGAAGCTGTCGATCATCAAAAAATACTTCGACCACATTGTTGAAGTCGATGTGACTCTTTCGGTCAAAGATTCCAAAGACACCAGTCGCAGCAGAGTATGTGAAGTGACTGTCTGGGCCAAGTCAGTCGGTAATCCGATCCACGGAAAATCAGCCTCTGAAGACCTCTATGCTTCGATCGACATGGTTGTCGAAAAGATTGAACGCCAGGTCAAGAAGTTCAAAGAAAAAATCACCGGTCGTCGCAGAAATAACAAGGGCGCTGACAAGCAGGCCACTCATAGCGTTCTTTCATTCGGTGAAGATTTCGCCGAAAGAACTGAACAGTCTTCTCCTGCTGAAGTAAAACCCAAGATCGTTCGTAGCGGCACTTTCCCGATGCGGCCGATGTATTCAGACGAGGCTGCTGAACAGCTCGAACTCTTCAACCAGGATTTCTTCGTATTCTCAAACGCAGAAACCAACAGGATCAACGTTATTTACCGCAGGGGCGATGGCAACTTCGGTCTTATCGAACCAGAATACTGAAATACGCTCAATAATCCCTGACAGGGTTGCAGGAGGAGTTTTGGAACTAAGCGAATTTATATCACCCAAGCTGACAAAGCTTGAATTGAGTTCCACCACCAAGCTTGATGCCATCAAAGAGCTTATCGATATGCTCGATACGGCAGGTTACCTGACTGATGCCGATGCATTTCTGAAGTCAGTTCTCGAACGCGAGAAGGTTGGTTCAACCGGAATCGGTAAGGGCATTGCCATTCCGCATTCCCGAACTGCTACCGTCAGAGAAGTTGTCGTCGCAATCGGGCGCTCAAGTGCCGGCATTGAATTCGAGGCTCTTGACAACCGGCCTGTGCATTTGATTTTTCTGATAGCCGCACCTATTGAATCCGGCGGGCTTTATCTCAAGGCTCTGGCACGTCTTTCAAGATTGCTTCGCTACCAGGAATTCAGAAATGAACTGATGGAAGCCGAAACGATCGACGAAGTGATCAAAATCATCTCATCTGAAGAGAAATAAGGCTACTGCATTTCGTCTGTTTTAACACAAGTCCAGTGAATGCGTCAGGCGCGAGCCTTTTTCAAGGCCGCGCCTTCGATTTTGAAAGGGGTCTCAGGCATGTTCGAGTGGCTGTATAAATTTATCAGATTTTTCATCCCGGATTTCAATGCAAGGGAAATCGCACGCCTGCAGGAAACCCTCGAGGAAGTAAACATCCTCGAAGATCAGTTCAAGAATCTTTCTAATGAAGAACTGGCCGGCATGACGCTGAAATTCCGTCAGAGGCTGCTTGAAGGCGCAACTGTCGAGAGCATCAAGGCCGAGGCCTTTGCAACCGTAAGAGAAACCGCCCGACGCATTCTAAACATGCGGCATTATGACGTTCAGATTCTTGGCGGCCTGGCACTGCATGAAGGCCGCATCGTCGAAATGAAGACAGGCGAAGGCAAAACTCTGGTTGCAACCCTGCCTCTTTATCTCAATGCACTCGAACTCAATCCGGTCTGGCTGGCACTTGCCAAAAAGACCGGTCAGAAAACATTCGAGCCGATTATTGATGCTAATGGCCTGCCTGTTCCGGTTGGTCGCGGCGCATTGCTGATCACGGTCAACGATTATCTGGCGAAGCGCGACTCTGAATGGATGGGCAAGATTTTTCGCTTTCTCGGGATGTCTGTAGGCCTCAATATTCATGGTCTGACCTCAGAACAGAAGCGTGCCGCCTACGCCGCTGACATTACCTACGGCACCAATAACGAATTCGGTTTCGACTACCTGCGTGACAACATGGCTCTGACGCTTGCAGACTGCGTACAACGGTCAGAATACAATTTTTCGATCGTCGACGAAGTCGACTCGATTCTTATCGATGAAGCCAGAACGCCATTGATCATCTCAGGGCCTGCTGAAAAGGCAACCGCTCTGTATTTTGTCTATGCCAAGGTCGCCCGTGAAATTCTGAAACCTGAAGAAGACTATATTGTCGACGAAAAACAGCACGGCGTATCTGTTACTGAAGCTGGTATCGCTAAAGTCGAAAAGGCTCTGGGCATCGAAAATCTTTATGACAACAGCAACATGGACCACGTTCATCAGCTGCAGAATGCTCTGAAAGCCAAACATTTCTTCCATCGTGACAAAGAATATATCGTCAGGCCCCGTGAAGACGGTCGTGGCCAGGAAGTCGTCATTGTCGACGAATTTACCGGTCGTCTGATGTTTGGTCGGCGCTATTCCGATGGTCTGCATCAGGCAATCGAAGCCAAAGAAGGCGTGCCGATCCAGCAGGAAAACCAGACCCTTGCCTCGATTACCTTTCAGAATTATTTCAGGCTTTATCGCAAGCTCGCCGGCATGACCGGTACCGCTGAAACAGAAGCCAAAGAATTCAAGGAAATCTACAAGTGCGAAGTAGTTGTTATTCCGCCCAACAAGCCATGCGTGAGAATCGATATGGCCGATGTGATTTATAAAACGGTTCAGGAAAAGTTTGAAGCGATTGTCGACAACATTATCGAGATTCATGAACGCAAGCAACCGGTTCTGGTCGGAACGATCTCGATCGAAAAAAGCGAACTGATTGCCGCCATGCTGCGCAAACGCGGCATTACCTGCCAGGTGCTCAATGCCAAATATCACGAACGTGAAGCTGAGATCGTCGCTCAGGCAGGCCGCGAAGGCGCAATCACCATAGCGACCAATATGGCCGGCCGTGGTACCGACATTTTGCTGGGCGGTAACCCGGAGATGCTTGCTAAGTCAGAACTTGGCCATACTGAAGGAGACGAATACCGCGATACTCTAGCCAGATTTCGCACTCTTTGCGACGAAGAAAAAAAGCGGGTAATCGAGGCCGGCGGCCTCTTCATTCTGGGTACTGAAAGACATGAATCAAGGCGTATCGACAATCAGCTGCGCGGCCGTGCCGGCCGCCAGGGTGACCCGGGCGCCAGCCAGTTCTATCTGTCGCTTGAAGATGATCTGATGCGCCTGTTCGGCTCTGTAAACATCGCAGGCTGGATGGAAAAGCTTGGCTGGGAAAAAGGTGAGCCGATCGAACATCCGTGGATCTCGAAATCGATCGAGAGCGCTCAGCGCAAAGTCGAAGCCTATCATTTTGACGTGCGCAAACACATTCTCAAATACGATGATGTAATGAACCAGCAGCGTACTGTCGTTTATAACGAACGACGCAAAGCTCTCGAACAGGAAAGAGTATATGACGATCTTCTCTCGATGATCGAAGAAGTTATTGAAGGCATGGTCAGTTCCATTCTCAACCCTGAACTCGATCCTGATGATTTCGATTACAATGGGCTTGCTGACCTTGTTAAGAAGGTTTTCCCCGTCGAATGTGAAGGCGGTGACCCCAAGAATGGCAAGCCGGGCCAGCTTTGCACCTACTCACGCGAAGAACTTCTCGAAGAACTAAAACGACGGGCACTTGCAAAGCTCAATGCCAAACGTGCCGAGCTTGGCGATGACGATTTCTTCTCGATGCAGAAATTTCTGCTGCTGCAGATAGTCGACAGCAAATGGAAAGATCACCTTCACAACATGGACAACCTCCAGGATGGTATTCATCTGCGCAGCTGGGGTCAGCGCGATCCGCTCGTTGAATACAAACTCGAAGGCTTTCAGATGTTTCAGAACATGATAGAAAGCATCAAAGAAGACCTGTTGTATTATCTCTACCGTGTTTCTTATTCGCGCACCGATGAGCATGAAGCCCAGGAAAAGCAGGAACAGGAAGTCTATTACAACCGTAGCGATGGTGATGAGGCCCCGAAGGCTCCAACCCGCGGTGAAGACGTTACCAATCGCAATGAGCCATGCCCATGCGGCAGCGGCAAGAAATACAAGAAGTGTTGTGGTCGTAACGGCTGATTTTCAGCTTTTCTGATTGCCGGAGAACTGTTGTGATAACACCATGTCGATTGGGCCCTGCGACAGTCACGGTTCGATCGTCCGGTCTGTCGCTTGTTGAAGTTTTGATTGCCCTGACGATGCTTTCGACTCTCGCACTGCCGATGTTCATGTTTCTTGTCGAATACTCGCGTGGCAGTTCTCAACTCGGTGATTATTACCAGATTCTCAATATCGTCGAAGAGAAGCTTGACACAGCGCTTGCCATGAACTTTATCGAGATTCCGACTGGAGAATCAACCGACCGGCTGATCGAGTCTGAAACCGGGCGAAATCTTGATTTGCGGCCGGTTCAGGTGGCGAAGGAAATTATCTCCTTCCGGCTGCAGGCAGAAATTATGCCGGTTGAATTTGCGGCAATGAAAGACTCTTTTTCGGGTCAGCTGCAGCGTGCCAGGGTTGAAGACGGCATGAAACGAATTGAGATTATCGCCGAGTGGGGCGACCGGAAAAAACACAACATCAGTCTCATTGCTTATAAGGCTAACCTGTGATGCAAAGAAAAGGTATTGCGATGCCGATCATTTTCGGGCTGATCCTTTGTCTGGCTGTCTGGGTGGCATCCCTTTCCTGGACGATGACCAACAGCCGCAGCCGCTATCAGCAGGTGCTCAAGGGGCGCAAGGCTTATTTCATGGCGCGTTCAGGCATGCAGCACCTGTTGTTGAAGCTAAAAACGATGCAAAGGCATTGCATTGAATCGATGCAGGCCATAGAAAATGCCAATGAAGATGAAAAAAAACTTCTTTACGGCGTTTTTATTGAAGATATAATTGTACCACCAGATGACAAATCCACTGGTGACAGGTATGATTATCGGGTAAGAGAATTCAAGGTCGAATCTGTAGACCTCGAAGACGCCATGATTACCCTGCAGGTCGGAGTTGAAGGCAGCTTCGGCGGGCAGAAGAACAGTATCAGCAGATTGATTCGCGTAAGTCGATAATCTGAACATATCAGGAGGCATAACCGTGGAATACGAAGTCGTAGAAAAAATACGCACGATGAAAACCCGGCTCTCCGGCATCGGGAGCCATCTTTGACCTGCCCAATAAACGAAGGCAGATCGAAGAGCTTGAATCAGCGACGCTGAATCCGAATTTCTGGAATGATCGCAACAAGGCCTTGACTACCAGTCAAAAAATCGCCGAACTCAAAAAGTCGTGCGATGCCTATGAAACCATCAGCAGGGAATTCACCGACACCGTGGAGTTGCTTGAACTTGCCGAAGCCGAGAACGACGAGGGCATGTTCACTCAGCTGCTGAATCAGCTTGGCCCGATAAATAATCATATCGACAATCTCGAGCTGACTACTTTCCTGTCAGAGCCTTACGATGTATCAGACGCTTACCTGTCCATAAAACCAGGTGCCGGTGGCACTGAATCTTCAGACTGGGCTTCGATGCTGTTTCGCATGTATCAGCGTTACCTCGATTCTTCCGATCTAAAATACGAAGTGATCGACCTCCAGGAAGAAGAAACCGGCATTAAATCAGCGACCCTGCGCATCAAAGGTCAATATGCCTACGGCTTCCTCAAAGGAGAAAAGGGGGTGCATCGTCTGGTGCGCATTTCGCCTTTCGACTCGAATGCCCGTCGTCATACCAGTTTTACCGCTGTTGATGTTATGCCGATCCTGCCTGATGACATCGATATCGAAATCAAAGAAGATGATCTGAAACTCGACTTTTTCCGAAGTTCCGGTGCCGGCGGTCAGCACGTTAACAAGACGAGCAGCGCCGTGCGCATAACCCATCTGCCGACCGGCATCGTCGTTGCCTGCCAGATTGAACGCAGTCAGCACCAGAACCGCGAAGTCGCTTTGGGCATGCTGCGCGCCAAGCTTTTTGAACTGCAGCAGCAGGAAAAAAAGAAAGAGCTGAAGAATATTTCCGGAGATATGAAGAATATTTCCTGGGGTAACCAGATCAGGTCTTATGTTTTCTGCCCCTACACGCTTGTTAAAGACCTGCGCACCGGCCAATATACCTCGGATGTACGCAAGGTGATGGATGGTGATCTGGAACCATTCATCAAGGCCTATTTGAACTGGCATGCCAATGGCGAAAAACCGATGAACGTAACAGACGAAGAATAATGAGGTGATTTCATGCCTGATGTAACCGGGAAACATGGCGGTCGCCGCAACGGCAGCGCCATGTTCATGCTGCTGACCATCGTTGGCGTCCTTTACATTTTCGGCATGATGCTGATCGACTATATGACTCAGGAACGCGCCCAGACAGCGCGTCTGGGCGAAAGCATGCAGGCATTTTACCTTGCTGAGGCAGCTGTCGAAAAGGCAATGATCAAGATGCGCGAACTGTTCTCTGAAAAGCTGCTTTCTGACGATGGCGAGGTCAACGACCGGATACTGGCGCTGCTCGACATCGATCGTGCCGAAAATTTTTCGCTGCGCATCAAGATTAACGATGGCGACGTGATTCAAGGCGGCAGCGCCGAGGTACTCGTCGAAGTGAACAACCTGCGTCTGACCCCGTTTAAAACCTACATCGACGAATACGAAGAAGTGCCGGCATCACTGAAGGTGTATCGCAAGGAAAACCGCGATACCTACGCCGACAAGGCTCTGGGCGGCTGGGAAGGCCTGCTGCGCTTCGAAGCAGTCGGCCGTTATCGCAATGCCGAAAAGAAAATCGAAGTGATCAGGGAATTGAAAGTTACCGACCTGACGCCTCCAGCCGAGAATTATACGCTGTTTGTCGCCAGCCGCAAAGATGAATATCTTCGCCATGGCGAATTCAGATGCCGCAACTGGAGCGTTGTTCGTGAGCTCAAAGCTTTGATCGATGACCTGGCTAAGAAAACCAGTGACGCATTCCAGGAAACCCTCGGCACTACCGCCGGCGATTTCTTCTGGGAGCCGAATATGGCCAGTAACGTTGGTTTTGAAGGCGATATGAAAATCCGCACTCTCAAGGTCATCAGGAAGCTGGTTATGTCGGTTTCAGATCTCAAGATCAAAGATTTTGTCGATATTTCGATTCAGAAACTGCATCCGTATCTCTGGGGCAAGATCCGCACCAATGGCCGTCTGCATGTTTATCTGCCTTTTTTTGCCGCCGACGATATCATCAACTATTTCGAAGACAACTCGATTTTCTCGCACCAGCGGCCTGAAATCGGCTATCTGTTCTGCAGCAATCAGCTGCATGACCCATATCTGAGCAAATACACCTATTATGAAGGCGAAATCATCAGATACTATCAGAAACTGAAACCTTACGTACTCGGGATCACCGAAACGCCATACCCGAGTTCAGACCCCTATACCATCAATACCAAATTCGATTTTGTGTCACGGCACCCCGATAAGCTTGAGCCCATGCAGCTGACCCGTATTCAAAAAGAAGCCAAAGATTACTGCCATGAATACATCGAAAATGATCTTACCCTGCAGGGCAGCTATTCAAAACCAGCTTCAGTATGGGGTTTGATCTATGTCCAGGGCGATCTGCACATTGGCGGTCGCATTTCCGGTCAGGGAATGGTGGTAACCGAGGGCGACATATTTATCGACGACAACGTCGTGCATGACAGTGCTACATCGTTTCTCGCGCTGGTGTCGCTGAAGGGCTCGATCAAACTGGCCAAAGGGCTCAACAATGCCAAGATTGAATCGGCTCTCTATGCCAAAGAAAGCCTGGTTGGCGGCGAGCAGGTCAATATCTTCGGTAATCTCGTCGTTGATTCGCTTAATCGCCAGAAGGGTGAAGAAGGACCGTTGATCATGCCAAAACGTGTGGTAATAAATTATGATTCAAATCTCAAGGCTGAAGTCGGCAGCAACGTCTGTTTCAATATATCAGATCTGATCACCACCCAGCGCGATCTTTAAGAGATCAGCTTTTGACCGCCCCGGCGGTTACCCCAGAAACGTAAGCCCTCTGAGCCACCATGAACACAAGCAAAGATGGAATTGCGGTGATGACGCCACCTGCCAGAAGCACGCCCCAGCGCCCGAAATGCTTCGAAGTCAATGAAACCAGTGCCACCGGAAGAGTGAACATCGGCTCATCCTGCATGACTACCAATGGGTAGAGAAATTGATCCCAGGTGTAGATGAAGCTGGTGACTGCCAGACTGGCAAGAATTGGTCTGCACAGTGGCAGGGCGATGTGCAGAAAGATATCTGTGTCATTGCAGCCATCTGTTCTTGCTGCTTCGAAAATCTCATCGGGAAGGTCGAGCATGAACTGCCTGATCGCAAAAATACCAAAAGCATGGGCGCACCCGGGAACGATTAACCCCAGATATGAATTCAGCATGCCAAGCGTCTTTACAATGATGAAAACCGGAATCATGATTACCTGACTTGGTATCATCATTGTCAGGATCAGCATGAGGAAAAGACGGTCACGGCCGGGAAAAACCATTCTGGCAAAAGCGAAGGCGGCCAGAGCATTGATGATCAGTGAAAGAAACGTATAGCCGAACGAATGTATCAGGCTGTTAAGGGCAAACCTCGGAATGTTGCCGGTTTCAAATAACTGGCGAAAAGACTGGATTGACCATTGCCCGGGTAGATAACGCCGTATCGAGGAACTGTCTTCTGCTGCCGGAGCAAGGGCTTCGGCTGTCATGAAGATGAAGGGGAGCATGGTAACCGCAAGGGTGAAAAGCAGAAATGCAAAAAACAATCCTTCACGCAGCAGCCGACGATTGCTGGTCATCATAAAATGAAGCCTGAATGCCACTTCAGGCATTCAGGCCTTTGATTCACCATCTTCCCTTGTTCTGTTCCGGGGCCGGTTTATCTTCTTTTGGCTGGGGTGCCGGAAGTTCGGCTATCACTGTCAGCAGTTCTCCAAACATCTTATCGATAGTCAGTTTCGGATCATTGATTTCGATCGAAGCCTGCACATTGTTGCCTGTTACTTCGCCACGATTGTAGAGAAGTTTGATTTCGGCCCGGTTATTGAGAACCTGGGCAAAGATTCCCTGTGGTTCTACGCCATCAGAGACATAGGCATCGAGCCATTTCGCGACTGGATTGGGCATGCGGTGAAATTTTTCCATGCGTTCCTGACGTCTTTGTCGGCCTTTTTCCATTTCATTTTTTAGAAATTCACGACCACCGACCATGACTGCTGCATAAGCTTTATCGTTGAGCATCTGCTTGAAACCTTCATATTCAGTGCTGGCATCCTTGCCGTTTCTTGCATCGAGGTAGACGGTCAGGGCTGCAAGTGTTCCAAAAGCGACCTTGCTGTCGTCAATGAAGCAGAGACCGGCTTTACCATCGCTGGCTTTGAAGATGGTCAGGTCACCATTCTTTTCTTCAGCAATTTCCCTGCCGGTTTTTTCCTTGATAAAACCAATTATTTTGTCGCGGTTAAAAGAACCGGACAGAACGGCAACTGCGTTATCCTCACGTTTTGTTGCGCCCTTTTTTACCATGGCCTGGATTCGGGAAATGTCCTTGAGCGGGTTGAATGCGGTTGCTGCCATGAATTCATCGATTCTCTGCCTGGCCATTGGCGGCAGTGGCGCAGATTTTAGCAGGTCGCCCAGCGGCAGGGCCGAATGGTTGTTGATGAAGACTACTATGTCTGCGCCGGCTGGAATCGGCTCCAGTTCAGCGCTCCAGGTCGGTGAAACCAACAGTATTGAGCACAGAAAACATGAAACGATGAAATTTCTGATCATGGTACCTCTCCTTTAAACTGCCTGCGTAACCACCATAACCTTTAATACAGAAAAATTTCAAGGTGGTTCAATTGCCCTGAAAGATTTCGGGGCATTTTTCCCTGTGCCGGTCATGAATTGCTGAGTTTTCGTCGCAGCGACTGTTGCCAGATGTTGAACAGAACGAAGAAAACGAATAACACGCTGATGACCGAAGAGGCATAGCCCAGTTCAAAAGATCCGAAAGCGCGGTTGTATGAAAAAAGCAGCAGTGACATGGTTGCGTCTTTCGGCCCGCCACCGGTCAGAACGTATGGTTCGAGAAAAAACTGGATATTTGCGACCGTCAGTCCTACTACTACGGCGAACAGGGTTCTTTTCAGGCCGGGAAGCGTTACATGCCTGAACTCGTGCCAGGCATTGCCGCCGTCGATGCGCACTGCATCATAAAGATCATGGTTGATGAGTTCAAGGGCCGCGAGAATTATAATCATGCTCAGGCCGAAGCTTCGCCATATCGAAAAAACTATCAAAGCCGGCAGGGCGAGGTCGGCATCGTTGAGCCAGTTGATCGGCGCAAAACCCAGCCAGTTGATCAGCGAATTCAGAGGACTTTGCTGACAATACAGCCATCTCCATGTCACTGCCGATGCCACTGTCGTTACAACTGAGGGCAGAAAAAGCCCCATTGCCAGAAGGTGTCTTTTCCAGCCCCTGAAGCGGTTAACGGCCAGTGCAAGCCCGAGCGCGAGCAGCAGATTAGCCGGCACGCCAACCAGCAGGTAGGTAAGAGTATTTCTGACGCTTTTCCAGAAAACCTGATCCTGATAAAGGCGCTGGAAATTCGCGGCACCAATGAACCGGGCCCGTGCCGGGTCAGTGATGCTGGTGGCGCCAAGATCGGTAAGACTGGCTGTGAAGGCTCGCAGAGTGGCAGCATGCGGAAAACCAGAAGAACTAGAAGCGCCGGCAGCAGAAATCCGACCACTGCCCGGATCTGTGCTGTCTTTGAAGTATTGCCATCATTGCCGCTCCAACCCCTGTAAACATAAAAAAAGGTCAGCAGCAGCGGAAAAAGGGTCAGGGCAAACCAGAATGGTTTTCCGGTCACTGGTGGTTCTGTCGCCTCGTTTTCTTTGACGATCGAGTTCATGGTTGTATTCATCAGTCTTACGAAAGCGGCAGCGTCGTCGTTGCTGTCAAGAAAAGCATCGTATTGCTTGTAAAAACGGTCCCAGAAAATTGCCCATTCTTTTTCGTGTGGCGGCAGGCGAGTATCGGTAAGTTGTTCGCGGAAAACCTGCATTACCGGATCGTTTTTCAGTTCCGGAAGTTCCATCGCCAGACGGTTAGCGGGAATATCACTGGAAATCTTGTACCAGCGGGCCTGCACTTCGGGGCGACTCAAATAGAGAATCAGCTTTTTTCCTGCATCTTTGTGCCGGGAATCTTTGAATTGAACAAGGTTTGCACCGCCAATGAATGAGGTTCGGCTTTTATTAGCCGGCATTGGGCTCATTCCCCAGGCACTTTTAAGCCGATGCTGATTTTTCAGAAGATCAGAAGCCATCCAGGGCCCCGAAACCGCTACTTCATATACACCACGATCGAATTCAGTTATATAATCGAGACCTGAATCATTGGGTTTGCCGATGAAACCAGATCGACGCATAGCACGCTCATAATCGAGAGCTTCAATCATCGCCTTTTCGTCAAGTGCCGGTTTGTCAGCTATGAGAGTTGTGAACCGGCCGCCTGCCTGCCAGTAAAACATCTCGAAAGTAAAACCCTGCAGGCTGGCAAAATAGCTGTTGCCTGCCTTTTTATCGGCCATTACCTGTCGACCGAATTTGAGAAACTCATCCCAGGTGCGCGGAAATGTCGACCAGCCTAATTTATCAAGGTATTCGCGTCTGAAAAAGATGACCCGGGTATCGACATACCACGGAATTCCGTAGTGACCATCGGCAAATTCACAGGTTTTCAGAGATTCAGCAAAGAAATCTTCCGTTCTCAGGTCGTTTTGCGTAAACAGTGGCTGCAGATTTTCGAGAGCGCCCATGGCATGGAAATCACGCATCATTGTCGTTCCGAGCTGACAAACATCAGGTGGCACTCCGCCAAGAAAAGCCGTCACCAGTTTTTCATAGGAACCGCCCCATGAAAATGCCTGAATTCTTACTTTTATACCGGGGTTAATGCGTTCGAATTCAGGAAGCAGCTGGGAAATGAACGTGGCTTCACCACCCATTATCCATACTCTGAGAGTAATCTCTTCGGCAGTGATTCTGCTGCTGAAGAAAAGCATTAAAACAGCAGGAAGCAGAACCTGCAGCGATCGGCAGAAATGTCTTGCGGGTCGCCTTGTCATTGCCGGGAAGAACTGGTGGCGGTTTCTTCGCAAAGTTTCCGGTCACCGGCAGGTGCGCCGTGGTAAGTGCAGTAGATGACCAGATCGCCGCGCACCAGATCACCGGTGCTTTCATATCGGCATTGCGTCGAGGCCCTTGGAAAAGGATGCTTCAGATAATCCGGCATCAGCGGGGAATCAGGATTGTTGAGCAGTTCTGAAGTTATTCGACGCAGGGGGACGGTATGTTCGGCGTTATACATTTTCATCGCACCGCGTATCGCAGCCTGTGAAAAATAGCAGTTTCGCAGCTCCTCGCTGAAATTTCCGGGTGAAAAGAGGAAGCTGAGATAACCGCGGGTATTAGTCAGCAGACAGAATCTGAAACACGGAGGATCGGCAATGAGCCTGCCGGCCCGGGCAAATTCTTCGGCAGTTGTATTTGCATTGGCAAAGCAGGTGCTGAAGACCTTGATATGGGTTATCTGGCTGGCAAGGGGTTCGGCGACAAGAGGTTGCGTCGCCAGGCATATTGTCAGCAGCAGGGTCATCTTGAAATGGTTGGCCATATGCCTAATCAGGGGTAGCTGAAAGAAATTCGAAGCTGGGTAATTTTACTGTCTGACCCATCTCATTGATGATCTCATAGAATTTCCAGTCGGTGGTGCCGTTGAAGGTTATGAGACTGCCCTCTCTGATAAAACCCGGAAACCCGCCTTTGCGTGCGGCCAGCAAAAACAGCGGTTGATTGTTGTAATGGCTGTTGAGACGATAATCATTGCGGTCACGGTTCATATAATCAAGTTCATCACGATCGAGTTCTTTGATCATCAGAAGAAAATCCCGGCCGTGCCGATTGATTTTTCGGGCAATGTAGCCGCGCCATTCAACGGTTATCGGGCCGGTAAAGCTTGTTTTGAAGCCGACATTAGTCAGCTGATAGAACTTGAGTTCAGTTGTTGCATAGTTTTTGCGTATGCTGGCGAGGCCTTCGCGTGCCGGTCGCTGGTTTTCATCGGCTTCTCTGATTTTGAATTTCGCAACTTCAAGCTTGCGCACTGCATCTCGGCGCGAGCCTTCCTGAAGATTACCGGTTTCGAGTGCCTGGTTGAAAAGATTGGCGGCCTCATCGAAATTGTTCATGGTAAATGCATGGTTGGCGCGCAGATAAAGATCGTTGGCCAGACTTCCAGATACCTCGGTCATTCGCATCTGCAGGTTTGCATTACCAGGGTTCATGGCGTTGGCACGTGCATAATAATCTTTGGCTTCGGCTGGCCTGCCCATGGTTTCGTAGATACGGGCAATCTCGATGGCAACTGTCGCCTGAGGCTTGACCGCATAGTAGACCTGGTAATTTTTCAGGGCATCTTCAAGCAGGTTTACACGTGCGTAATTACGACCCAGGAGAAAATAGGCATCATAAAACTTGTCGTCGACCCTGATAGCTTCTTCAAGATGCTTGATCGAAGCGAAAAGATCACCATCGAGACTCATGGCCTTGCCCATCAGGTAATGGGCGCGCGGGCTGTCGGGATTTTTTTCAAGTATTGTCTGCAGAACCTGCATTGCTTCATCGGTCTTGCCGTTTTCAAGCAGTGATTCCGCACGTGCTTCGCCTGCCGGTTTGGCAGCCTGGGCGGTTACTCTGACCGGAAGAGGCGGCAGCTTCAGTTCAGGTGTTGAATAAGTTTGCGGCGGTTGAGTGTTGATTGGCGGCAGGGCCGGAAGCGCCTTGACCGTTGGTTGTCTTACTGCTGGAATGCGTGTTCTTGGCGGTTGCTGAACGGTTGGTGTCTGGGTAACCACCCTTGCCTGCTGCTGGTTTAACGGCGGCAGGGTCGGCATCACTTCGGGCTCAAAATCAGTGGGAGTGGACTGGATTACTCTTGAAGCTGGAACCCTTGATTGAACTACCGGTGCCGGCAGCTCGTCATCAGGGATGGTAGCCTGTGACCTTTTGAGTTCTACCGAGCAGCGGGCCATGCCACGTCGTGCTGCAACCATCGAGGTATCGAGCGAAGCAGCGAGGCGATATTCCTTGAGAGCTTCGTCAAAATTGCCCGTCAGCTCGAAGAGCCGCCCGAGGTTGAAATGTACGCCCGGGTGGCGTGGCGACTGCTCGTAAGCTTCCTTAAGCACCTGGTGCGCCTGTTTATAGCGTTGCTGGTAAATATGATTGACGGCTTCTTCGACGAGGATGTTGGTATTGTCGAATGCCAGCAGACCCGGGCTGCCGGCAATCGAAACCATGGCGGACATCAGCAGTGTTTTCAGCCAGGCTTTATTTTTCATGGGCACGGTCCTTGTTTTCACGTTGCAGTTTTGACTCGGTATAATTTGTTATGTTATCATCAAACCGTAATCAAACCTAGTGGAGGAAAGCATGTCTATATTTCGTTTCATCTGGTGGGCGATGGTGATCAGTATTTGTGCTTTTGCCGGTTACATATACGGCTATCTCTCCGAATAATCAGCTTGCTGAAGCCCGGTCGGAACCAGTTTCCGGCCGGGTTATTTTATGCCGGTGTATTCTTTGAAACGACCGTGTTTCTTGAGCAGTTCTATATACTCGGCCTGCAGCTCAGCTACACCGAACAATGCTGCCGTCAGGAAATCCTTGCGGGTGTAGCCGTGCTGGCTGGTCAGCTCGGCAAAACTGTGACCTTCAGCCAGCTGATCGAGTATTTTTTCGGATTTGGTCGGTGTCATTTTTTTCTCCTGTAGCAATTCTAATAATTTATCGGCAGATTGCAACTCAACCCGAAAACCTAACGTTCAAGGTCAGACTTATCGATGGAAAAAAGAGTTAATGAAGATGCTGATTCTGTTAGCATCTGCAGGGTTGCTGGAGCGCAGCAACCACCGCTTCGCGATGTGTTTGCCGTTCGTTTATGGGGTTTGCCGCTGAATTTTAAAGACAATTTTGTCTGCGCCCTGATTTTGCTGATGACTCTGGCGCTGCAGGTTCGTCTGCAGAATACCTGGCTGGGTGAAGGCTGGCTGGTATTGCCCGGTCTTATCGCCTATCTGGCTTTGCGGTTGTGGTTTCTCAACCGTCGCCATCCCAGCCCGGGGGAGATAGTCATCGAGGCAGACCGGGTTGCTCTGCCGGCCAGCATCACCGGTGAACGGCCGGAGGTAATTCTCTTTGCCGATTGCTCTTTGATTAACGCGGTCTTTTTTAAAACCCGTGGGGGCAGCGAAAATGTCACTTCTATAGAATTTACAGTATCTCTACAGACCTGGCGGGTAAACTGGCTGACGGCAGATCTGAACCAGTTTGAAAGGGTGCTGGTGCGGCGTGGCGTTCGGGTAAACCGGGTGCGTGGCGGGTATGAAGACATGGTGAGCAGAGGAACTTTGATCATTCTGCTGTCATTGCTGCTCTATCTTGTCGTGGTTTTTCTGCTCCCCGGTCTTGTTCATTGAGCCCCTGCGATAGCCACCGGTATCGATGCAGACGTGATCGAACCCAAGGTCGGTAAATTGCCTGGCATACATTTTTGCAATATCCAGGGCCAGGTGCTGTTCACCTTCGGCGCTTTCAATGCGGGCCAGATTGCCGTAGTGTCTCAGGCGACAGAAACTAAGCCCGGCCCGTTGCAGAATTTCTTCACCCAGCTCTATCTGCTGCAGTTTTTTGCCTGTGATTGGACTGCCGGTAGCGATGCGTGTTGCCAGGCAGCTTTGCCCTGGCCGCACTATTTCACCGGCATTGATTGCCTTCAGGACTTCGGCAATCAGAGCTTTGCTGAACCCGGCTGCCTGTAGCGGGCTGGCAATGCCGAGTTCTTCAATGGCTCGTTTGCCTGGCCTGAAATCGCTGTCATCATCTGTGACCGAACCTTCGCACAAAGTTTCGCCAGGCAGAGCCAGACTGAGCAGATGTCGGAAAATGAGCTTTTTGCAGTGATAGCATCTCTGCAGATCGTTGGCTGCGACTTCTGCGGCCTGAAGCTGGTCGATACCGGTTTCTGCAAAGACAAGGCCCAGTTTGGCGGCATTATTTCTGGCGATGCACAATTCCTTGCCTGACATGAAAGGTGAATTCACGAGAACTGCCCGGGATTGGCCCGGTAGTAGAAGATTGGCTGCCAGCGCCAGAAAGCTGCTGTCCATTCCGCCCGAAAAGGCGATCATGACCTTCTGGTATCGTGCAAAATAGTTTTCCAGCCTTTCGATAGCCTTTTGAGCCGGTTCAGATAATTTTCGTTTCGGGAATGATTCATGCATATGCGCTTATGATATCAGAAAAGCTGCGTGAATTTGCGTGTTTGTGATATCATTCAGCCACCACAAACATGGGAGAAACCATATGGGTCTCGATTCAGTGCATTTCAAGGCCAGTTACAGTTTTCTGGGCCTTCCAGAAGAAGACAGCAACTATGAAGATTCCCGGGCGGTAATCATTTCAGTGCCTTATGACAGCACTACCTCTTATCGCGCCGGTACCCGTGAAGGCCCGGCCGCTATAATAACCGCCTCCAGACAGGTTGAACTTTACGATCTGGATTTGCAGTGTGAGCCACTGCTGGCGGGTGTTCATACTCTTCCCGAACTTGAACCTGACATGCAGGGGCCGGCAGCGACATTGAAAAATATTGAAAATGCCGTCAGAGCAGTGCTTGCCGATGGCAAGTTTCCGGTCATGCTGGGTGGAGAACACAGCATCACAACAGCCCCGGTAAAAGCGATCAAAGAAAAATACGGCGATTCGCTCTCGGTTCTGCAGCTCGATGCGCACTCAGATCTGCGCGATTCCTACGAAAATACGCCGTTCAACCACGCTTCAGTCATGCGTCGGGTATACGATCTGGCGAAGCTGACTCAAGTTGGTATTCGCAATACCTGCCGCGACGAAATTGAATTTATCAGAAAAGTCGGTCACGATGGCATAATCTGGGCAAGTGAAATGGCCGACGGTAATCTGGCCTGGGTTGACCGGGTCATGAAGCGCCTAGGCGACAACGTTTACATCACTATAGATCTCGATGCTTTTGACCCGTCGATCATGCCGGCAGTCGGAACTCCGGAACCCGGTGGCATGCTCTGGTACCAGACTTTGCATCTGCTGAACCGTGTTATCGATGAACGTAATGTTGTCGGTTTCGATGTGGTCGAACTGTGCCCGATACCTGGCAATATAGCTTCTGACTTTATGGCTGCCAAGCTGGTGTTTAAAATGCTTGGCCGAATATTCAAGAAAAACGGCTGGATGGCCGGGGAAGAATAATTTGACCATCTCGATACATTATGCGCTTGTGGCTGCCGTACTGGCGGCTCTTCTCGGTCGTCGAATCGGCTGGGCGATCCGCGCCTGGCCGGGTCATGAAGAGTTCCATTGTGATTATCTTCATTGCGCCGATTGTGAGGGAGGCGCGCGCCGCGGTTGCTACAATGCCGGTCGTGCCCAGGATCGCTTTTACATAGCAATTTCAGCACTGGTAGCCGGTTTGTCTGTCGCTTATTTTGGATTGTCGATGAAAGCGCTGCTTTCCTGGATCTTTTCAATCAGCTGCATGATCATTACCATTGTCGACATCAGATATCTGATCATTCCGGATACCCTGTCAATAAATGGCTGCTGGACCGGTCTTCTCTATGCCGCCTGCTGTCACGGCTGGGTCAAGCTGGGTTATGTGCAGTCGAGTTATCATATAGAGTTTCTCGATTCGCTGCTTGGCTTTGCCATTGGCGGAGGTTTTCTCTGGCTACTGGCCTGGCTGGCCGTTTTACTCCTGAAGAAGGAAGGCATGGGCGGTGGCGATGTCAAACTTCTGGCTGCCTTCGGAGCGTGGGCAGGCTGGCAGACTGTTATCGGCACCGTGGTAATCGCAAGTTTTCTCGGAGCAGCCGGCGGCATTTCTAGTATTGTTTATCAGCGCCTGCGTTATCGTCGTGAATATCGGCCATTGACGCACATGATACCCTTCGGGCCATACCTCTGCTTCGCATTTCTGTTCATTTTTTACCTTGGTCTCGACCCTTTGCTTCATTTGCTCGATGCTTACCAGCAATGGCTGATGTCAGCAACAAACTGAAGCTGTGAAAGATTTTCAGGTTCCGGATTGCGTCGCTGTCGTTGAAAGAAATGTTGACAATTGAGGTTTCAGTTGATAGACTCAGGAACCCAAAGTTTATGTACGAACTAAAGGAGTTTACAGGCTATGCTCGCCGGTTTTATTCAGTTGATTCATATTCTCGTATGTGTAGGTCTGATCGTAATTGTATTGCTTCAGGCTGATAAGGGCGAAGGCCTTTCCGGCGCTTTTGGCGGTGGTGCTTCTTCAACGGTTTTTGGTGAACGTGGCAGCGGCGGTTTCATGTCGAAACTTACAACTTCCATGGCCGTTATTTTCATGATCACTTCTCTGATTATTGCTGTTTACATCCCCAGATGGGAAGAATCAAACCCCTCTCAGTATTCCGCACCTGCTTCTATGCCGATGGCCCCTGCCGCTATCCCGGGCGGGCTGCCGATCCAGGTTCCTGATACCAGTGCCGCTCCTGTAGCTCCAGCTGCCGCTCAGCCGGTAGCCGCTCCCGTAGTTCCGGTAACTCCGGCTCCGGCAGCTATGCCTGTAACCGGCGAAGCTCCTGCCGCAGTACCTGCTCCGGCTGCCGACCCGAATAACTGATCGATAATTTACTTTTGTATTGAAAAGACTGCATCGAGCCGATGCAGTCTTTTTTTTTAGTGCGCCCGGCATGGGCGATAACTCGGCGGTGCAAGTCCGCTACAGGCTTGGC
>CAYYUI010000029.1:0-58437 GCA_964474705.1 uncultured bacterium | reverse complement strand
CGACAGCATCAGGATAGATGCTGTCGGGTGCTACAGCGATTAGCTCAGAGCTGGCCTTTGCTTCGGCAAACCCTCGCTCTGCCTGTCACAAGCTTCCGAAAAGCAATTCCGTCTTCTATCCGTGCCAGTTTATGATTTCTTAGAAGGAATTTTATTTATGCAGTTAGCAATAATGCCGTTGCCAAGCACTTGTACGTGTTGGGGTGACTTCGACAGGAACGCAAAAGGGGGATCGCTGAATGAGCAATCTGCGTGATTTTTTTCTCCAGCTTGAAACATCGATGTCTTCAGGAGTGACTCTTGCCCGCACCCTGCATCTTCTCAGTGAGAATGTCAGCGGCTTTGGCATGAAAGCCAAAGTAGAAAAAATGGCAAAAGCGGTCGAGAAGGGAACCGCATTGTCGACGGCAATGGAGCAGGCTGGCAGCCCCTTTACCAGCATGCAGGTCAGTTTTGCGAGGTTCGGCGAACAGACCGGCACCCTGCCGGAAGTCTGCGGCACTCTGGCTGAATATGCCGACAAGGAAATGAACCTTGAACGCGAAATCCTTTCGTCTCTGGTGTATCCTCTGTTTCTGCTGTTGCTGGCCCTGATCATGGTGCCGGTCCTGCAGTCTCTGATTGTTCCCGGCAGCGTTACGATTGCATGGGGTATCGCCAGATCATTGGGAATCTATCTGGTCATTCTCGCCGCTCTGTTTGGCGTTTATCAGCTTTGTTCAACTGCGGTTTTCGCTTCAATCCTGGTCAGGGTTCCCTTTTTTGGAACAATTGTCAAGAAGCTGGCGCTCTGCCGCTTTACGCGCACCCTGGGCGTTGGCCTTCAGGCCGGGGTTACCATGGGGCAGTGCCTTGAAACCTCGATCAGTGTAACGGCCAACCCCTGGCTGGAAAAGGAACTTTCGAGTCTGAAGTCTTCGATTCATCGCGGCGGTTCGCTTGCTGAAGGCTTAAAATCGGTTAACGCCCTTCCTTCGACTATCAGGGAGATGATCACGGTCGGCGAGCAAAGCGGCAAGCTGCCGGAAATGCTCAAGAAAACCAGTGATTACCTCGAAGAAGATGCCCGCCACAAGATCAAGCTGATCAGCAAACTATTGCCGATCGTATTTTTCCTGCCCATCGCAGTCTTTGTCGGATATGTGATCATCACCATGGGCAGTTCGATCTTTTCGGGGCTCGAAAACATAAAATGACGGGGCGGTGCCTCATCAGCATGCGCCCGCATTAATTACAGTGTCAGGTATTCGACGATAAAAACGGCGGCAGCCGCACCCAGGGCGGTCAGCAGCAGACCGCGATTGAAATACGCCAGCAGAATGGCAACCAGAAAACCGGTTCCTGCCGAAAAAGTGCTGCGCGTCGACTCGAGTATTGCCGGGAAGGTCATAGCGCCGAGAACCGCATAGGGAATGTAATACATGAAGGCCTTCAAACGCCGCGAAGCAAGTTCCCGCCTGAAAAAAACGATGGGCAGCATTCTTACCAGATAGGTAACGACGGCAGTCACCAGAACCACCCCGGTCAGATAATTCATGCAACCTCATCCTCTCTGGCGAAGAGAAACGCTGCCAGCGTCGCAGTGAACAACGTGACGATTATTATTGCCCAGCCGCTCGAGAGTGTTGCAAGAGCCGGAGTGTATTTGAAAAGGCAACTCAGGGAAATGGCGATCAGCAGGGTTATCAATACCGGGCGCTCATCTCTTGCGACCGGAACCACGATCGCTACGAACATTCCGTAAAGAGTTATACCCATCGCCGAAACTACCGATTCGGGCATCAGTGAATTAACGGTCGCGCCGAGAACCGTGCCGAGCGACCAGCCGATATAAGGCGTGATTATCAGCCCGGCCATGTAGGAAAAACTCACTTTTTCGCCGCGGGTCGAGGCAATGGTAAAAACCTCGTCAGTGATGCCCGCCGCCAGTATCATTCTTTTGAAAAACGGCATCTTTTCGATCTTCTGCGAAAGCACCAGGCTCATCAGTGCGTAGCGGATGTTCACAACTACAGTTGCAAGGCCTATTTCGGTAAATGATGCACAGGCTCCGGCAAGATTGACGGCAGCAAACTGCCCCGCCGAAGTCATATTGGTCATCGAGAGAGCGATGGCGGTAAAAACCGGAATGCCGCGGGCAACCGCAAACATGCCGAATGACATCGATACGACGATATAACCCAGACATACCGGTATTCCGTCACGCATACCGGAAAATAAACTCTGCTTCATTTCAATGAATATCGCTTTGACTAAAATGCGGTGATTGTTTTCGCCAGGCCATTTGTAGCAGAACCGGCAGTCTGTGTCAATCTGCTGTTTGTTTTGTCAGGGCACACGCGTATCTTAGCGAGTCATGATGATGTTTTAAAGAGGTCATTTGTCGCGTAAGAAAAGCTTACCGGCGGACAAAAACCTCATCGCCGGCTTGTTTTTGGTTTGCGCTTGCGGTAAAAAAGGCAAAAACCCAGCCTGAATGACTCAAGGCCATTCAGGCTGATCAGAGGCTTGTGCTGCCTGGCAGGTTACATTGGCTTCATTTTGCGGGTTTCGGGCCGCGAGTCTTCAGCAGCCAGCGATTTTTCTCTCTTGAAACCATTGAGAAAATCGGCGATCTTGTCTTCAAAGAAGCCGAGAGGTCGTTTTTCCATCGAAGGAAGCCGGCCGCTGTCGTTGCCGATGAAATAAAGCGCCGGCTGAAATTCGAAACGACTTCGAGTCAAAGTGAGCGCAAAGCCGACGACTTCATTCGCATCGTAGGTAAAACCTGTTGCCGACGCATTTGGTGCGAGCTCGACGCGGCTGCCATCAGCACAACGAACCGGCTTGCCTTCATTTGGCTCTGCAAAGGGGAAAAACAACTGCTGACCATCTTCAAGTTCGGCGAGAAGATCCTTCCAGGTCGGGTTTTCGGGGTTTCCATGTCTGGCAATACTGTCTTTTTCGCGCCAGATGAAGTCGGCAAGCGTCATGTCGGTGGTGGCTACCTTCTTGAAATGCGCCAGCATGCTCTTGACGAAATCCTGAAAGTCGAAACCAGCCTTGTCAAATTTCCAGGTGATCATGTTTTCCTCCATTTATTTACGGCATGGCAGTAATGGCCATGCTCTCTCTCAGCTTTTGTGTCGTCGGTGGTTTTACCCAGGCTGTATTAAGTCTACGATGCTTCAGCATTCTTTGCAATAACCTGTCACAAAATGAAGAACGTTGCAACGAATGACCGTCTGAACCCTTCATTATACAAAATGGTATTGAAAAGTTGCTCACTAAAAGCGAAATACTCCCGAAATCAGCTTTTGTAAACAAATCTTTGCATGAACCTGCCCAATACCTTCGAGAAGACTTATCTTGCAAGCTCAGATGGCAGCCCTGATGTCACTTTTCAGTTTTAACGCCGAATTTCAACATGTTGATGATTCTGATGGCATCCTTTTCAATTGCGTAGTCGAGGGCGGTCAAGCCTTTCTGGTCTTTGATATCGGTATTGGCTCCGGCAAGAAGAAGCATCTTGATGATTTCTTCGTTGCCCTGCTCAACGGCATGAATGAGCGCTGTTTTACCGTCCTTGTCCTGCAGATTGTTATCGGCCTCCTTCATTGCCACCAGCATTGACATCCAGATGTTGGCAATTTTCGATTCTTTCAGATTCAGAACACGCATGACTGCGGTTCGGCCGTTTTGGGGGTTCTGAAAATTGATATCCAGGCCCTTTTGCTTGAGAAAACCCAGAAAGGTCATGCGTTTTTTCATATCGTTCAGGTCTTTGAAATCCTTCTGATTTTCTATAAAATACGACAGAAGAGACTCGCCGAAATTATCGACATAGTTGACACTGGTGCCCTTTTCTATGAAATATTCAGCCAGATCAAATTTTTCCTGCTGAATACAGGTGGCGAGAACGTTACGGCCAAAATTGTCGGTAATATTGATATCAGCGCCAAGTTCGACGAATTCCTTCACCTGGTCTTCGTTGAACACAAGGGCCGCATGCATCAGCAGCGTCATGTATTTGTCTTCAACCTTGTGATTCAATGTGGCACCCTTTTTTACAAGCATTTCAACCGCCTGCATGTTTTTGGCGATAACTGCTGCTACCAGCATTGACTGCAGATTCAATTTAGAACCGCTGTTCAGCAGAACTTCCATTACTTCGTGGCTGCGAGGGTGCTTTAACTGGTCAAATATTGTGGTTTCAAAATGGCTGTTGGCTTCTTTTATCACCACTGAAGGGTCAGCGCCTGCTTCAAGAAGAAATTTAACGAGGTCTGGTCTGCCAACGCTGGCGGCAGTGAACAAAGGGGTTGTATTTCTTTCGACGAAATTGATGTCTTCGCCAAATTCAAGCAGTCGCCTGAGAATGCTTATGGTCTGAGCGGTCGGGACTTTGGCAAAATCAAGCATGCCGATGGCTTTTGCCAGCAATGAACTTTGTTTGTCGACCAGCTTGGCCCGGTCAGGCTTGTGATCGAGCAGTTCGTTGATGATGTCGGCATTGGCTCTCAACCATAAAGCCTCTTCAAGCGGTGTTTTGCAGCCGGGTTTAACGGCATTGATATCCGCGCCCAGAAGCAGATGCAGCTTGACTGCCAGCCGGCTCTGACTTTTAACGGCGCTGGGCCAGCCGGCCATTGTCTGAATCTCTCTCTGGTAAACTATAGAGATTAGCGCTGCAACCAGAATAAAAAGAACCAGAGCCTGCATCATCGTTTTTTTCATATAGCTGCTCCTTCGGGCATTTGCATGACAAATTACCATATGCTTTTCTGTATGTCAGCCAATAATGGCAATTTTCCGTATGCAGCCCCAGCGCTTGCGAGCTATTAATATGCCAGCAGGGTATTTGCGCATGCGGGTGTTCATGAAGCGTCTGTGAACAGGGCTAGTGATAGAACTGGTGGTTATTTTGTGAAAAAAGCTGCATTTTGGGCGAGGCAGGAGTAAGATTGATGAAAATTCTGCAGGGGTAGGGAAATGAGTGGCTCAATTATTCTGCTTGCTTCGCTGATTTTACTTGTCGCTGCCTATGCCCTTTATGGGCGGTGGGTGGCGAGAAAATTCGGTGTAGATGATACACTGCTGACGCCGGCGCATCGTCTGCGTGACGACGGCGATTATGTTCCGGCAGCCGCGCCTGTGCTGCTCGGGCATCATTTTGCCTCGATTGCCGGAGCGGCCCCGATAATCGGGCCGATCAGCGCTGCCGTGTTTGGCTGGGTTCCGGTTTTGCTGTGGCTGCTGCTCGGCGGTGTTTTTTTCGGAGCTATGCATGATTTTGCAGCACTGTTGGTATCGGTGCGTAATGATGGGCGCTCGACAGGTGAAGTTATCAAGAAGCATGTCGGCAGTCGTGGCAGCATTCTTTTTCTGCTGTTTACCTGGTTTACTCTGGCTCTCGTAATTGCTGCTTTTACGATAATCGTGGCCAAGACTTTCGCAACGGTTCCGTCAGCCGGCAGTTCGTCGATCATGTTTATGATTCTGGCTGTTATATTCGGCCTCGGCCTCAACCGTTTAAAGCTGCCACTGGGGCTGTCGACGCTGGCAGGGGTCGTCGTGCTTTTCGCCATGATCTGGGTCGGGCAGCGTTTTCCGCTCAGTCTCACAGAAAATACCTGGATTTACGGCCTGATGGTGTATATTTATTTTGCATCGGTATTGCCTGTCTGGCTGCTGCTGCAACCGCGCGACTATCTCAATTCATTTCTCCTGTATTTCCTTCTCGTTTCCGGCTTTTTCGGTATGCTGTTCTACAACCCGGAAATAGTTTTTCCGGCATTGACCAGCTTCAGAGTAGAGTCTCTGGGCTATCTGTTTCCAATGCTGTTCGTTACAGTGGCATGTGGCGCCATCAGTGGCTTTCACTCGCTGGTAGCATCCGGAACGACCGCCAAGCAGCTGAACCGGGAGAGCGATGCAAGTCTGGTTGCCTTCGGTGGCATGCTTATCGAAACTTTTCTCGGGGTACTCGCACTTTTGACCGCAGTCATGATGAGTTCAGAAGCCTTTACTGCAGATCTTGCGGCCAAAGGCCCGGTCGGCGTTTTTGCCAACGGCATGGCGCAGGCCATCAATGCAATCCCGGGTCTGAAATTCGAGCCGGCTGTGCTGGTCAGTTTTGTTTCACTCGTTGTATCTGCATTCGCTCTGACGAGTCTCGACACTGCCACCCGTCTCGGCAGATTCGCTTTTCAGGAACTTGCTGAATTCATGCCGGCTTCTCTGCAGAAACCTTGCAAAAACAAGCATATAGCTACCATTCTCACCATATTGCCGGCCGCATTTCTGATGTTTACCGGCCAATGGGCGGCAATCTGGCCATTGTTCGGTTCTGCGAACCAGCTGCTGGCATCTATTGCTCTCTTGAGCGTCACCGTCTGGTATTTCCACTCTTTTCATCGGCGGCCTTTGTTTATAACGGTTCCGATGGTGGCAATGTTTCTGGTAACCTGTTTTGCCCTGGTTAATCTCATAGTCGATAATCTCGGAAAACAGGGCTACCTTATGGCCGGGCTTAGCGCTACACTGCTGCTGCTGGCCGTTTTCCTCGCCTGGGAAGCCGCCTGTGTCCTGCGACAGAACCCAGCGGAGCCTTCAGCCGGCTGAAAGTTCCCGGCACCGTTCAGAGAAGAACACTTCTCTGGTTCACATCTGCTTGTAATCTTTTGCCAGGCCGCCTTCAGCGGTTTCTTTATACAGCGAGGGCAGGTCGTGACCGGTTTCTTTCATGACTTTGACTACCTTGTCGAACGACACACGATGAGTGCCATCTGAAAAGGTCGAAAATATATTGGCGTCAAGAGCTCGGGCTGCGGCATAAGCGTTGCGTTCGATGCATGGAATCTGTACCATGCCGCATACCGGGTCACAGGTCATGCCTAGATGGTGTTCCAGAGCCATTTCTGCTGCGTATTCTATCTGGGCCGGACTGCCCCCGAATAATTGATTGGCGGCCCCGGCCGCCATGGCGCAGGCGACGCCGACTTCTCCCTGACAGCCCACTTCAGCGCCGGAAATCGAGGCATTGTGTTTGACAATGTTGCCGATCAGACCCGCCGTAGCGAGAGCACGCAGTATTCTGGCATTGCTGAACTCACGCGAGGTCTGCAGATGATAGAGCACCGCCGGCAATACTCCGGCTGAACCACAGGTTGGCGCAGTGGCTATGAGGCCACCGGAAGCGTTTTCTTCGGATACGGCCAGGGCGTATGCAAAGACCAGGCCGCGTGAACGCAGAGTGTGCTGGTAGCCGCTGGCCCGCACATGGTAGGTCACCGCTTTTCTTCTCAGCTTGAGGGGGCCGGGCAAAACGCCTTCCGCCTCGAGGCCCCTTTTGACGGCGTCTTTCATGGTTATCCAGATATCTTCGAGATGGTCCCAGATGTCGGGTTCTTCGCATTCCTGAACGTATTCCCAGTAGCATTTGCCGTTTTCCTCGCACCACTGCAGAATTTCGGTCATGCTGTTCATATCATAGATTTCGCTGCCTTCTCCGCCGATGATGGCACCATGTTCTTCGGCGAGAGCACCACCGCCAACGCTGAAGACTGTCCAGGCGTCGATCTCACGTTTATCATTGTCGAAAGCCCTGAAAGTCATGCCATTTGGGTGAAACGGCAGAAAAACCGCAGGTTGCCAGACTAATTCTGCCGGCGCATGCGGTCTGAGAACCTCGAGTATGGCAGCGTCTGTGAAGTGCCCTCTTCCGGTTGCGGCCAGGCTGCCATAAAGCGTCACCTTAAACGACCCAACCTGCGGGTGGCGCTCGAGAAAAAGTTCTGCAGCTTTTTTGGGGCCAATGGTGTGGCTGCTTGAAGGTCCATTGCCAACTCTGAACAATTCTTTTATTGATTTCATAGATGTCTAAATACCATTTTTTCCCATGAAAAGCCAGTCCGATAAGCCATCACGTCAGAACGAAACCGGCAGCTGATTTTTTTTGGGGAAAAATTGTCTGAGTTGCCTTCTCTTCAGAGCCCGTGCGCCGGTCGTGGGAGCAGAGTGAGCAGATGGGATCATTCAAAATCTGGAAAGTTTTCCCTTAAACTGATCTGATTCAATACATTGAGATTGTCGCGCATACATGCTAAAATCTAACAAAAATCAACAGGTAAGGCAGTACCAATGCCGAATTCCAACCAGCCAGACCAGAGCTCTGCAATCAAGTTCGGTACTTTCGCCGGGGTATTCACGCCCAGCATTTTAACTATTTTCGGCGTCATCATGTTTATGCGCGCCAACTATGTAGTTGGCGAAGCCGGGATTATCAACGCCGTGGCGATTTTGTTTCTCTCACAGTTCATTACTCTTTTAACGACGCTCTCGGTTGCAGCCATATCGACTAATATGCCGATCAAGGGCGGCGGAGCCTATTTCATGGTATCGCGCGTTCTCGGCGCCGAATTTGGCGGTGCAATCGGCCTGGCGCTCTTTGCCGCTCAGGTGGTGTCGATTTCTTTTTATCTGCTGGGCTTTTCCGAAGCGGTGGTCAAATCTTTCCCTTCACTTACACCATATTTCATGCATGTCGGTTTAACGGCTGCCGCGATTCTCTTCTTAATTGCGCGCATCGGCGCTGACTGGGCCATCAAGACCCAGTATATAATCATGGCGATACTTTTCAGTTCCATTTTCATCTACCTGGCCGGTGCTGCCTGTAATTTCAGCACCGGCCAGTTTCGTGCCAATCTCTGGCCGGTCGCCGGAGCGACAGGCAAAACCGGCTTCTGGTATCTGTTTGCGATCTATTTCCCGAGTGTCACCGGTTTCATTGCCGGAATCAACATGTCCGGCGACCTGGAAAACCCGGGAAAAAGCATGACCAGCGGTACTCTCTACGCCCTGCTGGTGGCAACGACCGTCTATTTTCTTCAGATAATCTTTTATGGCGGCGGTTTTGCCAGGGGCACCCTGATCGACGAACCGTTCAGGGTGATGGTTGATAACGCTCTTTGGGGTGCCGGGTTCATGGTCGATGCCGGCGTTTTTGCCGCAACCCTTTCGAGTGCCCTGGGCCGTTTTGTGGGTGCACCGCGCGTGTTGCAGGCGATTGCCCGCGATGAACTCGTGCCGATGCTTAACCCTTTCGGAAAAGGATATGGGCGGTCAGACGAACCGCATGCCGGTTTGTATCTTTGTGCTGTGGTTACCGGCCTGCTGCTCTGGGCAGGTGGAGATGGTTCGGGTGGCACATTTCTCAACTCGATCGCGGCAATGATGGGCATGTTCTTTCTCTTCACCTTTGGTCTGCTGAATATGGCGGCATTTATCGAATCATATTCGGCTAACCCTTCATTCAGACCGAGATTCAGGTTTTATCACTGGTCTTTTTCTCTGGTGGGCATCATTGGAAGCTTTGGTGCGGCCATGCTCGTCGACTACCAGGCTGCTGCCGCTGCGATGTTGGTTCTTGCAACCCTGGTCTGGTATCTCAGACGCCGAGATCTGGCCATATCGTTCGGCGATGCCCGACGGGGCTATCTCTTCAGCCGGATTCAGAAAAATCTCTACCTGCTGAAAGATCTGCCTGATGACGCCCGCAACTGGCGCCCTTCGATAATTGCCCTGAGCGGCAACCCGAATTCGCGCGAAACCATGGTTTCGTATGCCGTCTGGCTGAACGCCGGGCGAGGCCTTGTCGTGCTCGCCAATATCGTCGAGGGCAATTTGAGGCAAAAGGCGGTCGAGCGCTCGGCAGCCGTGCTGCAGCTGGAAAAATTTCTCAGGGAAGCCGCCATTCAGGCTCTCGCTCAGGTTGTCGTCGCCGATGATATTCTGGACGGCACCCGCATGATTTTGCGCGGTTCGGCCTATGGGCCGCTGCGCCCGAATATTTTCGTCTGTGGCTGGAAAGGAAACGATCGTGGCCAGGAAACCTACGTCGAGTTTCTGCGTGAGGCGACCTCGCTCGAGGTTAACCAGATTCTGGTGCATGACCGGGGTCTGCCCGACCCTAATCGGCGCAAGCGTGTCGATGTCTGGTGGCGTGGCCATAAGAACGGCCCATTGATGATTCTTATGGCTCACCTGCTGTCTCACAACTGGGAATGGTCTGGAACCCGCATCGTTCTCAAGCGTGTCGTCGGCGCTGCGGCCGATTTGAATGCCGCCCGGGACGAACTCGGCCAGCTGGTCCATGACGCCAGGGTCAATGCCGAAGTTGAAATCGTTGTTTCAGATAAAACCTTTGTCGAAACTCTCCATGACAATTCCAGATCTGCTGATTGTGTGTTTCTCGGTTTTGAACTGCCCGAGTCAGGCACTGAAAGCCTTTGGCAGGAAAAAGTTTCGGCGATGCTCGCCGGCATGCCGACGACTCTGCTGGTGCATTCGGCTGATGGACGGGATTATCTTGGCGACTGAACTTCCGGTCGGGGAAAGCCTGATTTTAGCCTGTTATGGTTTAATTCCGTATTTGCCCCGGGCCTGATTAGTATGTTATCCATAAAGGGCGCTTGCGAAAACCCGTTTCATATGATATAAAAATAGTATCATAAAAATTTACGCCTATGGAGATTCAATGTCTTTAATACAATGGAATGAAAGTCTCGTTGTCAATATTTCTGAAATCGACTCGCAGCACAAGCGTCTGGTCGAAATGATCAATGACCTCTATGAAGCCATGCGCCAGGGAAAAGGCAAAGAAATCACCGGAGATATAGTTAAAGGTCTGGTTTCATACGCCAGCACCCATTTCAAAGTCGAAGAAAAATACTTTGCCCAGTTCAATTACCCAGATGCAGCCAATCATAAAAATGAACACAACGCTTTTGTCAAAAAGATCACCGACTTCCAGGAAAAATTCAACAAAGGTTCAATGGGCCTGTCGGTAGAAATAATGAAGTTTCTCAGTGACTGGTTGACCAATCACATCAAGGTTTCAGACCGTAAATACTGCCCATTTCTTATGTCAAAAGGTCTTAAGTAGACAAAATGGGCTATCTTTTTTTGCGGTTTTTTTCGATTTCAACCGAGTAAGCTTCAAGCTGCTTTTTTGCCTTCGGGTCGGCAATTCTGTTGATCAGAGCCTTTGAAAGCTCAGGCCCTGCCAGAATGAAGAACATCTGCATGACTCTCGGGCCCATGATTGGAAACGGCATACCCTGGTTAGGGCTCTGACCGTTATTGATAAGTTCGACGAGCAGATCGGCTTTTTTACTCATGATCTGGCGGCTGATTTCAGGCGACATCTCAGCCGGTAATTTCTTGCGGCCACTCAGAAGGGCCACAATGAGATAACCCTGCTTTCTGGGTTTGAGGCCGGCAGCAATCAGGGCGCGGAGAAGGTCAATATCAGCGGTCTGTAAGGCCAGGCCAAGAAGATCGTAACCGTTACGCTCATGCATTCGGTCTCCGTGGGTAAACTGATTGAGCGCATGCAGCGTGGCCGGTTTGTCGATACCTGCCAGCAGAAGAGGCAGAGATTTGCGCGCTTCGGCGACAATTGCAAGCGACAGCGGGTTGTAGAGCATCGTCGGTTCGCTGGCATAAAAGAGAAATGGGCTGTCTGAAGCTGGTTGCCAGGTGTATTCAATATGCATTGCCAGCGGCATTTTCGCTTTTAAAAACAGGCCGACCGCCTCGGCATCGTCGTTGGCAACCGCCTTGAGAAAATGTTCCGGGGTAAAGGAATAATTTCGGGCTATCAATTCTTTCTCTGACTCGATGTTCTGTGGCACAACTCTGCCCGGCAGCAGCATCAACTGAGAACCATTGCCTGTTTTGGAGTGGTAGCGAACGAGAGAAGCGGTAGCAGTTCTGGCGAGAATCTCAGAAGCCGAAAGCGTTTTTTCCTGAATCGGGTCAGCTTTTGCCCTTGAATCGTCAGGAAGGCCGAAGTCATCATCTGCTGCGGTTTTTCCTGATGCAGAATTCTCAGACTTCATGCGCGCGGCATCCTGCGCCCGGTCGAACTTTTCCTGCTCGAGCTCGGCCTTATGGTAGTATTCAGCGGCCTGGAAAGTGCCGAGAATCAGAGAAAAAATTACCACAAACGATATAAGAAAAATTCTCATGCCCCATTATAACATCAGTGATTTGTGACTGTATAAACAAAGACGCCCTGATGAATCATTTTTGAGACTCTGCTGAGGAAAAGGGCTGGGCCAAAGGTTCGCTGATAGATTAAAGGTCTTCGCGACGCTTTTGGGTTTTCATTTCGGGATCAGCATCGAAACTTTTTGGAATTTTTAAGCTCTCGACCTCGTGCATGGCCAGAAACATTGCCAGCAGACCCAGAAAAGCCGATGGCAGGCCGATAGTACCCAGGCCATAATCCTCAATATCCATGACCGCAAAGCCAAAGAAGACGAAGAACAGTATGAACGATATGGCTCCCCAGATGGTTTTCTTTTCATCCGCAGTGAAGCAGAATTTTCCTCTGGTTAAAAAGCGTTGCAGCAAGGCAAAAGGCACCAGCATCGCAAAAGCAAAAATAATGCTTGCCTGCGAGAAATTGCTGGTCAACCATTCCATGCCATTGGCAAAAAGCATGACGATGACAAAGAGAGAGGCAATAGCCAACAATATTTCTTTAAGGCTTTGCAGCATCAAAATCCTCCAGATCGCTTTTCCTCTTTTCCTTCCAGACTTACGAATACTTACTTTCTGCTTATTCAGTCACAGACGAACAGGCGGAGAAATTTTAGCATGCCGTCTGTAATTTGAAAATCTTTGAGTTTAACTGTTGGTGCCAAAACTTTAAAGAAATGAATTGCGGCTAAAGGGCATCAAAAATGGCTTGTTCTGAATATGATGCCTGCAAAATTTCTGCTTCTGCAGAAAATCAGTGTTAAAATGTAGCAACCCTGCTACTGGAGTTTCTGCCATGCGATATTGTGCCGAAAAAATAGCATGTATGGTTCTCGCAATCACGTTTTTCTTTGCCTTTTCAGTTCATGGAAGCGTTGACTCTTGGTCGGTGCAGCCCAGGGTTCTGCTGCTGGTCGTCGATCCGCTCATGCCCTCAGTCGGGGGCGGCCATCTGACCGAGTTTTATCGCTGGAACGACCCGCTGCAGCTGGCAAAAGAATTCATCGCCGATGTCGCCAGCGCGACGCATGGGCTGGTTAATTGCCAGATCGTTGAAACTGTTACTGACGAACAATGGCCGCCATTTCTCGATAATATCAGCCCTTACGACGATCTGAGTTTCAGAAAAGACTGGGAAGGGCCGCGCCGTTTTGCCGGCCGCTGTGATTATGCCGCGATTCTCAATAAGCACAAAGTGCGGGAACGCGTTGAAAGTGGCAGTGTCGATGAAGTCTGGATGTTCGGTTTCCCAGGCATGGGTTGCTATGAAACCTGTATGGCCGGGGAAGGAGCAATCTGGTGCAATGGCCCGGTGATTCCTGATTTTCCCTGTACACGTCCGTTTGTCGTTTACGCCTTCAACTATGAGCGCGGGGTCGACTGCATGCTCGAAGATCTCGGCCATCGTGCCGAATCGATACTGGCTCATGTTTTTCGCAATGCTCCGGCCGACAATGCCTGGGCACGTTTCACCAGATACGAAAAAACTCACCCCGGAGAAGCCGGCTGTGGCAACGTGCATTTTGCACCGAATTCAGAGGCCGACTACGACTGGGGAAATCCCAGAAAAGTTTATTCGACCTGCAATGACTGGGCCGAAAATTTCCCGGCTCTGACAGGCGAAAAAAGACTCGTAACCAGCCATGAGTGGGGTGGGGGAGACATGCGTCTGCATCATATCTGGTGGATGCGCCGGTTTCCACATCATTCGGGCGCCTTTGAGGATTATCAGGCCAACTGGTGGAAATACATCTTTGCGTGGGAAGAATATCGGAACTGAAATCAGGTCGGTTTACATAATTCTTGAAAATTGTTCGTAAATTTTTATCCAGAGAGAGTGATTTTATTGGGTGAATGATCTGTTGCGGCTGTTTCTGAAGAAAAAACATGCTGCATGACCCGCTGGCAGTTCATGATGGAAGAATTTTCACTGTTCGTCTGGTATTGGTGCGGTGTAAATTTTTCCTGTTTCCGGATGATGCACCTGTTGCCCCTGACCGTCTGGTAATCCTGAAGACATGCCTGTGTAGCAGGTTTGCTTCCTCTTGTACTTTCGTCGAATATATGTTTTGCTATACCCATGAGTTAACGTTAGGTGGTCTAACGAGTTCTGATTTATGGCGGCCTTCTGGCCGCCGTTTTGTTTTTTGCAAACCCTCTGAATTCTTCAGGCTTGATTGTGATAAGATAAAAACGATGGTGGTGCGGGATTCCGTTCTGTGATCCTTTTGCCTGCCGCCAACGCATGGCCATGACTGACGGAAGGAAAGACTATGAAAAAGAATGGCAATTTAATCGGTGTCGCTCTTGCCTCACTTATTTCAATTAACGGTTCACCGGCGACCGCCGCGGATCTGCTCCCTGCCGGAGACAACCCCCAGGCACAGAGCAGCGATAAACCAGGCGGTGTCGAAGCATCGGTCGCAGCGAAGCAGCAATTGATCGATGCGCTGAAAAGCATGAAGAATAACCCTGAGAGCATCGATTTTAATTCGGCAATGTGCTATAAGATGTCGCTGCCGCCGGCAGTATTTGAGCATTCCTGCCCTGGATGCGGGCATGTGACCTCGCATCAATACAATGGTTTTGCCGGAAGAACCGCCCGGGAAATGTCGAGCATTCGTCGGTCTCTGCCAAATCTTCCTGTCAAAATCACCGTTGACGAATCCTCTCTCTGTGAAAAATGCAGTAAAAGCCCACAGCCTGAGCTGGTTTTCACCACGCAATGCGGCAATTGTCCGACCAGTTTCACCTGGAAAATCACTACCGGCGAGGAGCTTGAAAAGCTTGATTTCCTGTTTCTCAACTATCCGACCACTGAAATAAATCTGGGTCCGGGTCGATTCCAGCTCAAAGATCCCGCCAAAGTCAGAGAAATCGTCGAGTTTGTATCGGGCTGCATGTTCTGCCCGGCGTGCCTTGAAAAAATTCAGCTGAAATACTGATGCATAAATTGTTTCCTGATCTTACGGTGCCTAAAACAGCGGTTCTCGAGCTTACCAGTCGCTGCAACCACCGTTGTGTATTCTGTTCCACCCCCTGGGATGCCGACTCCCCCGAGCATTGCAGATTCAACTGCCCTGCAGAAATGACGACCGCTGAATGGCAGCAGTGCATCGATTTCATGCTGGCACGCAAAGTACAGAGTTTTGCTTTTACCGGTGGGGAGCCTTTTCTGCGCCCTGATCTGTTTGAACTGGTCGATTTCGTTAAAAGCCGACCCGCCAGTCACCCGCTATTCAATAGCGATGGCAGAGTTTGCGGCCATGAAGAGAAGCTGCCCGAGCTTACACTCATAACCAATGGCCGCCTGCTGACCGCGATGCATGCAAAGCAACTTCAGGGGAAGGTGAATGCGGTGGTTGTCAGCCTGCCTGGCCTTAAAACCTATTCTGAACTGACCGGTGGCGGCGACCCGGCCGCCGCACTTGAAGCAATAAGCCTTCTTGCGGAGCAGAAGGTTCCGGTAATCGTCAGCATCTGCGTTACAAAACTCAATCTGCCAGAATTGTTCGAAAATATTGCGGCTGGATTTCTTGCCGGCGCCAATCAGCTGCTGCTCAACCGCTTTTTGCCCGGTGGGCGCGGCACCATACACCTCGAACTCTGCCTTTCAGCCGAACAGGTCAGA
Organism: uncultured bacterium; assembly: GCA_964474705.1. GTDB lineage: Bacteria > Muiribacteriota > Ozemobacteria > Ozemobacterales > Ozemobacteraceae > Rifleibacterium. The sequence goes on along the minus strand of CAYYUI010000029.1, from coordinate 42,779 downwards.
CAGATGCTCAGAATTGCCGATGAAGCGTGCGTTGCTGCCAATCGTTTCGGGTCAGTTGGCACTGAATTGCCTTTGTGTGTTTGTGATCAGGAATTCAAAAAGTTAACGGTCGGCACCCAATGCGCCGGCGGGGTCGAGTTTTTTGCCGTCGCCCCCGATGGCAGCGTCAGGCCGTGCAACCATTCGCCGGTTAATCTCGGCCATTACAGCAACCTTGAGCACGCAATCGCTTCAGATTACTGGCAGAAATTCAAGAAGCGCACCTACCTGCCCGATATGTGCCGGCAGTGCCGCCACGTCCTCAAATGCGATGGTGGCTGCCGTGAAGCAGCACATATTGTCGGCGGTTCTTTGCATGCCTGCGACCCGCTGTTTCTTGATGGCTGTCAGCCTTTCTGAATCAGTTCAACAATCTGTATAATTGCAGGTGGCACTCCCAGAGCGATGAAATTGATTATGAGCAGGCGTATGATTCTGGCGATATCGATTTTCAACCAGCCCGAGAAATGATAGAAAGTTGCAGCAGGCAGAGTTGTTCCAATGGTGATGACAGTGAGATGCAGTATTTGGGAAACTGGAGAACCGCTTTCGATAATGCCTGCCAGAGATGTCTGTAAGATCCAGTGGAGATCCATCACGAGAATCCCGGAAATTGCCAAAGCAGGCAGGTTTACTGCAAAAATTGCCAACCAGCCTGGATACCTGCCCCGATCAGCGTATCTGTTCAGATAAAATACGTGAGCAAGAGCCAGCGGTACAGCCCAGACTGCACATAATACCAGTTGAACAGGCAGGGCTGCTATCAGGATGTTCATCGCAAATTTTTGCTCTTCGTCTGCTGCAGACTAGTTTCAGCTCACAAAGGCCTGGCAAGGTTACTTTTTACCCTGCATCTGGCCGAAAACCTTATCAGCCCAGGATTTGGCGATTTTGCTGCCGGCGGTGCCGCTGTAGTGCAGGCCGTCTCCGCCACTGGAAGGATATTCGGTGTAAGTGCGGGAATCGACGAAGCTGCCATATTTTTCTGCTGCTGCCTTGAGATTCTGATACAGGCGCCCATAATTTTCGGAACCGCCGACCCCGTCTCTTGGTTCGGGCGGGCCAACCCAGACAATTTTGCAGCCGGCGCGTTTTGCGATGTCGCAAACTGACTGCACCTGCTTCTGAATTGCTTCAGGGCTCGAATAAGCCATGTTGGCGCCCAGCGAAATAACGACAACGCTGGGTTTGTATTCCTGGATAAGGCTGCTCAAATTCGGAGTTTGTCGGGGTGTACGCCAGTCAGCAGGCTGATCGACATTGCCTTTTTCATCGCGTGAGTAATAGCCGCATTTGCCGACTGTGCCATTGAGCCACCAGGAAGGTGACGACCCGGCCACGCCGCAGGTTCTGACCGCCGCACCGGTTTCCCGCATCAGGCCGTCGATGGTTTTGCCATATACGCCGCAGGTATGAGAGTCGCCAATATGCAGAACTCTGCTGTCGGCCGTGATCAATGGTGTGCCCGTCTGGCTGGTTCCTGAATTTGCTGCTGGTAATGCTGAGTTTGTGGCTGCCGGTTTGCCGACGGCTGCAGCCGGTGTCTGGGCGGTCGATATGGCGTTTTCGGAATTTTGTGTAGTCTGGTCGCTGGTTTCGGGAGTTGCTGCCACCGTTGTTGTGCCTCCGGCAGATGGGGTTGAGTTGTCATTTCTGGCCGGTTTCGGGCCGAGGCGCAACTGCCAGCCCACCAGAATCAGGTCAGGATTTTTCAACAGCGACGGGTAAAGATCGTTGTTCCATTCGACAAGATCGCGCCAGCGTGAACTGCTGCCAAGAAGTTTCAGAGCCAGACCGCACAGGGTATCGCCGCGCACCACCTTCACCATTTTTCCCGGGTTGGATGTTGCTGAATCGGAAGCCGATGTTTCAGCTTCTGGATTGTCTGGCAGACTGTATTCTCCTGACTGACCATCGCCAGAAACTGACTTTTTATCGGTAAGACCAACCGTAGTAACATCAAAAGGTGACTGAGCCTGCACCTGAGCACAGCCCAGGATAATTCCGAAGGCACAACCGAGCAGCAGTTCAGATCGCATGATTAATCCTCCGAATACAATACTTTTGCGTGACTGATATCTGTTATTCATAGATTATAGCACGTTCACAGCAGATTTGCTGATGCTGTTGCAAACATGAATATGCAATGAACTTTTTGCCTGTAAAGATGCAGGTAATCATGATTTTTTTGATTTTGCTTGCCCGAGGTGCTCTGAAGTGGTATATACAGATTGGATCAGGCAACGCCCTATTGGCTTGTTTGATGCTGGGGGCTGTAGCTCAGTTGGGAGAGCGCGACATTCGCATTGTCGAGGCCGACGGTTCGATTCCGTTCAGCTCCACTCATAATTAGTCTCATGGTGTCCGACACAATCTCACAAACCCGCTTAAACAGCGGGTTTTATTGTTTCCGAGACACTATAAGACTACATAAGATTCTGATAGATTTCAGGGAGAAAGTGGTATGACCTAGTGGGCATAACTTTTAGGTGACTAGGGGGGTATACCATGTCGATCAATCCAACACAGGTCAAGAGCATGAAACCCGCACCGGGCAAGAAGGTTACGCGGGTTTACGACGGCAACGGACTGTATCTTTTTATAACCGAAAAGGGTGCGAAATACTGGCGATTCAAAACGCGATACCAGGGCAAAGAAATATTGTTATCCCTGGGAGTTTTTCCGACGGTTTCACTTGCCGATGCCAGGCGTCAGTCAGAAGAATATAAAGAAATGATTCGCCAGGGCGTCAACCCGGCGACAAACAGAAAAGCGGCAAAAGTAGCGCAGGCGGCCGTCGATAGCTTCGAAACTGTAGCGCGGGAATGGTTTACTGTTTACCTCGTCGACAAAGCCACAAGTCATAGGCGGGTCGTTGTAGCGTCACTTGAACATGATGTTTTCCCTGCTATTGGCACAAGGCAGATCAGCGAAGTCACGGCGCTCGATCTTCTGGAAATGCTTCGGCGCATCGAGCGACGGGGAGCCGTCGAAACTGCTCACCGGGTAATGAATCGCTGTAGTCAGGTTTTCAGGTATGGAATTTCAACCGGCCGGTGTCAGGCTGACCCGACGGCAGGGCTGAGAGGCGCTTTGAAGCCGGTCATTAAAAACCATCTTGCAGCCATCACCGAACCGTCAGAGGTTGGTCGTATGCTGCAGATCATCGACGGGTACAAAGGTTCTACTATCGTTCGTTGCGCCATGCTGATTGCCCCGCTGGTTTTTGTCATGCCCGGAGAATTACGTCAGGCTGAGTGGAAAGACATCGATTTCAACCGGGCAGAGTGGCGATTTAACGCAAGCAAAACCGGGCAGCAGCACATAGTGTCGCTCTCACGTCAGGCAATCGCAATTCTGCGCACCGTCAGCGAGGTGACCGGCAGCAGTAAATACGTTTTTCACGGTGTCTCGGTATCGCGGCCCATGAGCAATAATGCTGTGCTTGCCGCCTTCCGACGCATGGGTATAACCGGCGAAGAAATGACCGGTCACGGCTGGCGGGCAACGGCCAGAACCCTTCTCGATGAAGTGTTGAAATACCCGCCGCATATCATCGAGCAGCAGCTTGCTCACGTTGTGCGTGACCCGTTGGGCCGGGCATAAAATCGAACGACCCACATTGAAGAACGCCGAAAGATGATGCAGGCCTGGGCCGATTACCTGGATGAATTGAAGCAGAGTTGACAATATGTGTTAAAACATATATTCTTAGAGCAGGGTGGTTTTTAAGATGTCAAAATATCACGTTTTGTTCTTCGAAAAGGAAGACGGCGAGCAGCCGGCCAAAACATTCGTCGCGTCTTTGGACGGCAAGCTGAGAGCAAAGGCCGTGCGACTTATGAAGATGCTTGCGGACAACGGCCCCGATCTCAGAGAACCTTATTCAAAACATTTATGCGACGGGATATTTGAAATCAGGCCAAAAGTGGCGACTAATATTGCTCGGGTGCTCTATTTTTTCTTCGTTGGCCGCAAAATTGTGTTTACGAATGGTTTTATTAAGAAAACCCAGGAGACGCCGCCAGGTGAAATCGAAAGGGCGAAGGCGTATCGCCGTGAATATTTGAAACGGGAGAGCTGATATGAAAAACACGCTGGATGAATTTATTGCTGATCAGATGAAAGACCCCGAATTCCGGGCGGAGTATGAAGCGCTCGAACCTGAATTTGCGATTATTCAAGCCATGATTGACGCAAGAAAAAACACTGGTGTAACCCAGAAGGAGTTGTCAGAAAAAACAGGAATCACCCAGGCCGACATCAGCAAGCTCGAAAACGGCAATGCCAATCCTTCATTGAGAACATTGCGTCGCTTGGCAAAAGGCCTTGGAATGAGACTGAAACTGGAATTCGTGCCAGCCAAAAATTAACAATACAGAGTATTACGCCCTGGACAGTAACCCCGATCGACGATTAGTATCGGTGGTAAACTCCAGGGCTTTTTATTTTCTTATCCTCGTTGGTGTTTTGCGGCGCGGTTCATGATGTTAGTTTTGGCCTGGGCCGATTACCTAGAGGAGTTAAAAAGTTCAATTGCGTCGAACAAATAAAGAACCAGAACGCTGACTGGCAGGATAAAAAACAGCAACCACGCCGGATATTGTTTCTCGTTCGAACCCGTCACGCAGTCAATTTTAGACGCAGTTTTTTCAGGAATATATGCCGACATTCAGCAAAAACGGCAGGCCATTGCGCAGCGAAAAGGCGGCCGCGAATTTATCGCAAAAGTAACGAAAGTTTTTAACGCAGACACAAGTTTGTCAGAGCAGATGACAGAGTTGAAGAAAATGTATGCTCAGGAAACAGAACAGGGCCGAAAAGAGCATATCATGCAAGCCATGCAGCAACTTCAGCGTGCCAAGCGTGGAGCGCCGTCAATATTAGAGCCGTCAGAACAGGCGCAAAATGAAATTCTAACTGATCTTAGAGCGCCAATGATGCGGAAGCAGGCCGCGGTAAAATTGTTTATCGCGATATTTATAAGCTCGAAGATGCAGCAGAAAAACTGAAAGCACGTATGACAGAAACGCAGGCCAACGGGGCGTGGTTTCAAACTAAAGAAGGCATGAAAGCGGTCAGAGATTTGATTGTGGACGCCAACGACGTTATTGAGTCGGCGACCCGTTTTTCGGCGTATAAAGAAGCAAGAAAAATAGGCATGAGCAAAGAAAAATCAGGCTCTATTGCTGCAAATGTAACGCTTAATTTCCAAAAACGAGGCACCGCAGGCCAGATTCTCAACGCCATGTATCTTTTCAGCACCGCGTCAATCGGTGGTTCCGCGAGAGTGGCGGCTGTTACAGCTAAAGCGAAAACATCAAAAGCCGGTAAAGCTTTGATTGGCGGCGCTATTGCTTTTGGCTTTATGACCGATATAATCAATCGCATTCTCAGTGATCTCGACCCGGATGACGAGCGCAAATATTGGGATAAAATTTCTGCCGGCGAAAAAGACATGAATTATATGATTATGCTGCCTGGGCAGAAAGACAACCCTCTAAAGATACCGATGCCTCATGGATTGAATGTGTTTCCGGCAATCGGCCGCAACATTTCGGCAATGCTGTTCGGAGAACAGACTGCCTACGAATCGGCGGGCAATGTGGTAAACACAATGCGAAACGCCTTCAGTCCTATTGGGACCGATGAGCGGGGCATCGCCCATTCTTTGATTCCGACTCTCACACCTTCTTCATACTGATAATACCCACAACCCGGCCGGAAATGCTGACCGATTCTATCTCGGCCATAGCGATTTTCTGAACCGGGTAAATCTTCCTCTTTTTTCATCTGGCTTAAGCTATGTCGATTGGTTTTTTCTACTTTTCTTACCGGCTTTTGTAATCTTTCTCGCTTTATTCGGGATTATCGAAATATATGTTTTTGCCAGACTGGCAGAGAAACCTGCTTATTGGAAAAATCTCGCACTCATTCTTTTTCTGGCCTGCATTGTGCTGAATCTGGCAGTTGGTCATCTGCACAAGAAAAAGAATCTTGTTGAAAGAACCAGGAATTTTGTGTTTTCAATTGAACGGGCTTGTGAAAACAGTGATTTTGCCGTCGCCAGTGCCAACCTTGCCTTATATGAAAAGTTACGGATTCCTGAAGAGATTGTAGAAGAAGTTAAAATATCTTTTTTTGCCCATCGGCTAACCCATCTATTAGGCACAACCAGAGGAAAAGGAAGGATAATTTCCTATCCAAAAAATCAGCTTGTTAAAGTGTTCATATCTGACTTTGCATCAGTGATCAGCGTGGGGCTTGTAATTGGCGATCATTATAACTTCGCTTGTTACCTGTTCGGCGCAGGCGGCCAGCTGCTGGTAACCAGCGGTTATAAAAATATCATTATCCGATTGTTTCCACGTCCATAACGGCCAGTCATTAGGTTGCCACCAGGGCCGATTCAGCTGTATTAACAATTTCCTGCCGGTAATTTCTTCAGGAATCTGTTATGCTGTAGCCATATATTAAATTTGTACCGACAGGGGAACCTATGGCGGTCAGCAATGTAGCCGACAAACTTGAGTTGCTTTCAGATGCTTTTAAAAGCGGCAGTGCCGCGGAGCTCAAGAAGATTCTACCGTCCTGCGCCGATCTTGAATCGGAACAGTTCGTGCAGATGCTTTTATACAAGGGTCTGGCGCATCCTGACGCCGGGGTGCAGCAGAAGACGGCCGAGATTCTCGGCAAACGGGTGCCGGTAATTGCTTCGCAACTTCAGGCCCTTCTTAACCACCCGGTCGATTCGATCCGCTACTGGTCGATGTTTCTGCTCGGGCTTGCCGGCCGTCTCGAGCCTGACCACCTGCTGCAGGTTCTTGCCAATCCTGAAAAGGATGAAATCAAAATGCTGGCGGCCGACCTTGCCGTCAAGCTCAAGATTCCTGGCGCTCTCGAAAAGCTGATTGCGCTGATGGCCAACCCCGGCTTCATGTTGCAGCGTCACATCAATGATCTCCTTCTCAAGCAGGGTGAACAACTGCTGCCGGTCATCAAGAACGTTTTTGTCTCAGGTGGTCTGCATCAGAAATATTGGGCCCTGAAACTGCTCATCGATGTCAGTGGCCCAAAAGCAATCAAACAGATTCAAAAATTTCTGCTTTCGAAAGACCCGGTGGTCAGACTCTATGCCATTGCTGCCCTCGAATTCGTATCAGGGGAAAAGGCCATCGGTTTTCTATTTTCTGCGATGCTCGATGTGTCGCCGTTGATGCGCTACCAGGCGATCGAAGTGCTGGCACGCAAAGGCGACGAGGTTCTGCAGAAGGCAATGTCGATTATCAAGAATAAGTCTCCTGAACTAAAAGAAGAGACTATCATCATAGTCGGCCGGATTCTTGGCCCACGTGCCCTGAAGGTGTTCGCCGGCGATCTAGACAGCGGCAATCCTGATGACAGATATTACGCTCTCAAAGCGGTCGGCCAGCAACCTGACCATGAAGGAATTGCCCGTCTTATCAGGGCTTTTAGAGACCCGGTCTGGGTGATCCGCAGCCTGGCCAGCGATCTGCTCGGCAATCTCGGAACGCTGGCGACTGATGCTCTGATCGGCGCACTCGGTGATGATGATTACGATACACTTTCATGGGCAGCGCGCACCCTCGGCGCCGGCCATGATCCGAGTGCAGTACGCAACCTGCTCAACATTCTCGACCACCATCCTGATGATAATGCCAGAATCTGTGCTATCAGGGCTCTGGCCCACCTCGATGTCGAGTTTACCGTCGACCTGATGATCATGGGCTTTCGCCAGCCGGCAATGTCGGTCAGGCACGCAATTTCCGAAGCTCTGACCCGCATGAGCCGCCACAAGGTCATTAAACCCGTTCTTATATCTCTTTTCGACCGAGACAAGACCATTTCATTCTGGTGTGAAAAAACCCTGAAAAGTTTGCAGTATCAGGCTTTGCCAAGTGTTTTTACCCTGCTGGTCACCCTTGATGAACGCGGAGCCGAAAAATTCAACCGCTTTCTGCATCAGCTCAAACCAGAGCAGATCGAGAAGCTGCTCTGCCGCGAACGCCTGCAGCTGGATGACTTTGATCCGGAAACACAGCCGGAAGAAGAATATGTGGCAGTTAAACTCAGCGAATATAGAGATCTCCGGGATCTGCTGTTTCAGGTGCGTGAACAGAAAGGCTCCGACCTGCATCTGGTCGTCGGCCTGCCGCCGATGATCAGAATTCATGGCGACCTGACCCGCACCAGTCTGCCGCCATTGTCTGAAGAACGGGCCAATCAGCTGTTGCTGCCAATTCTGAGCGAAGAACAGCTGCAGACTTTCAGAGAAAAATACGAAATTGATTTTTCATACGAAGTCAAACATGTCGGCCGTTTCCGTGCCAATATTTTTCGTCAGCGGGGTGGGGTGAGCGGCGTTTTCCGAATCATTCCAACCATAATCCCGACTTTCGAAGACCTCGGGCTCGATCGCCGCATTTTCGAGCCGATCTGCGATCACCGTAACGGTCTGATTCTCGTGACCGGTCCCACCGGTTCCGGCAAATCGACGACCATGGCGGCCATGGTCGATGTGATCAATAAAACGAGATACGAGCATATCCTAACCATCGAAGATCCGATTGAATTTGTGCATCAGCATAAACGCTGCAGCGTCAATCAGCGCGAACTCAGCGTTCATACACTGTCATTCTCCGCCGCTCTGCGCTCGGCGCTGCGTGAAGACCCTGACGTCATTCTGGTCGGGGAAATGCGTGACCCTGAAACAATTAAACTGGCTCTGACAGCAGCAGAGACCGGGCATCTGGTGTTTTCAACCCTGCATACCATCAACACCTACGAGAGCATTAACCGTGTCATTGGCGCTTTCTCTTCCGACCATCAGGAACAGATCCGCCAGGAACTCTCAGGGGTACTGCGGGCAATTGTTTCCCAGAAACTGCTGCCCAGGTCTGATCACCGGGGCAGGGTGCTGGCTTATGAACTGCTGATCTGCAATACAGCCGTCAAGAATCTCATCAAGGAAGCCAAGCTCGACCAGATCGTGTCGGTCATGCAGACCAGCCAGGGCGATAACATGCAGACCATGGACCAGTCGCTTGCCGGTCTGGTGATGTCAGGCGCCTGCTCTCAAGAATCAGTTCTGCCGCATGTCGCCGATAAGAAGAGTTTTCCGGGCCTGATCAAGCCTCCCAGGCCGGCAACATCCCTGAGTGCCCCACAGCGACCGGCACGAACCTGATATCCTGATAATAATGTGCTCCAGAATAACTGCCGTATTTTGTCGGCAGTGGCCAACCATGTGCAAGTTGGAGTAAACTGAACCGGTAAAGTTTTAACATTCGGGGGGATTCCATGAAACGAAATTTTATTGTGCTGATCGTGCTGGCATTTCTGCTGCTGAACGCGTCTCTGGCAACGGCCAAAGCTGCGGGCGAAGGAGCCCGTCTGCTGTTCTACCCGAATGGAGATAATTCACAGTTTCTTGCCAGGATCGTGCAGGAGCGTTCCAGTGATGATTACTGGTATTATTACCGGGCCAGACCGGTTGCAATCATCGGCGCATTGCCCGGTGAATGGATTTCTTCTTATGTTAACCCCACCTGGAACGATAACCGGGTGACCTATGAGATATTTGCATGGGGTGTTCTTAAAGGTGATAAAAGTGCTCTGGCCGGGCGCTTTGAGCTGGTCGCCGACAAGAAAAAGGAAAAGATCAGTTTTGACGAGGTGGTGCAAAGTCCGCTCGCCAGGTTGATTCTTGCCAGTGCCGAGACCGGCAAGTCACTGACTTTGATTCCGGCCTACAAAAAATGGGCGAATGTCTCTGCAGCTGAGCTCCAGAACTGGGAGCCGCTCATGCAACATCTCGGTCAGGTCGAACAGCCATGGAACCAGAACCGGGGTCGCAATCTCGATCTTTACAGCATTTTTACCGGGATCAGCGCGATACGCGAGACTTTGCAGACTGATGCCAGTCTTACCAGCGGCGCTCCTGCGATTGACCGGGCCTGCCAGGCCAATCAGCGAGTAATTCTGGGTGCCGTCGAGATGTATAATATGGATCATCAGACCATGATGGAAACGCTCGATCTCGACGTACTCGTCAAGGATGGTTATCTTAAAACCAGACCGGCCTGCCGCTCAGGTAAAGAGTATTACGGCAAGAATCTTACGGGCAATGGCCGAATCCGCTGTCCGAGCCACGGTGACATCGAGGATCCTACTCCTGATAAAGGCAATGAAGGAGACAGACTCGAGCCGGTTAAGGTTGCGACCCTCGAAGGACCAAAAGCCCCATCGCATCCATGGCGGAAAATGATCAAAAACCCGGGTCTCAAGCTTCCTGAAGTCTATGGATTGATTCCGGCGGACTGTGCTTTCATTCATTTTCCTTCCTACACCGCTTTTCGCAAGGCTTTCGATTTCTTCGCCGACTGGGCTGCCGCTCTTGGCACTATTGCCGGCGGCGATTCCGGCAGCAGCGATTTCGGTCTCGAGCAAAGAATCAAAGATCAGCTGCTGCTTAAAACCGATATGCTGACCAGGTTGTTTGCCGATCTCGCACTCAGCGATATCGTTTTTGTCACTGAAGACCCATTTTTGTTCGAGGGCAGTGCTTTTGCCGTTCTGCTGAAAATCACCAATGAAGCGATGTTACGCGAAAAACTGGCGATGACTGTCGCAGAATTCCGCGAACAGAATCCGGCCATTATCGACAGCAAGGTTCTGCTCGGCGGCCGACAGGTTCAGGCGTTCACTTCTCCTGATTTCAGGTTTCGATCATATCGTCTGGTTGCTGACGGTTATCAGGTGATCTGCAATTCCCCGCTGCTGATGGAAAAAATCATCGCGGTGCTCGATAAAAAAAGCCCGGCCCTGACCGAGTTCCTCGATCTGCATTATTTCTACGAACATATCGAAAAGAATTTTCAGCAGCCCGGCCGCATCTTCTCGTTTCTCTCAGATGCTTTCATCAGAAAGCTCATCGGGCCGGCTCACAAAATCGCGACAAAACGCCGCCTCGACTGTATCCGCAACATGCTGCTGCAAACGCATGAACTGATGGTAAACGAAGGCGAATTGAATCCGGAAATCCGTTGTTCCGAAGGCGGCACTTACGAAGCCGCCGGTGACTGCGTTACCTGTTCCCTGCACCGGTCTTTCGGCAACATGACTCCGGTCAGCGAAAGACTCCCGGTAGAAGTGACCCGCGATGAAGCTGATGGCTACGCTGCTTTTGTCGCTCAATACAATCAGTATTTCACCCAGTTTTTCGACCCGATTGGTTTCGTGTTTACCACCGAACCCGAATTCTGCGGCCGTCTTCTGATTATGCCGCTGGTCGAAAATGGCGTTTACAGCGAGCTGCAGAAGAATGTGCGCCATGAGCCGATGAAGCCCGGCCCACAGCTCAAAACTGGTGTTGCCAGGGTCGGAGCCAATCTAAAAGCCGAAACTTTGCCTTTGCCTTCTCACTACTATGGCAGCCCCCAGAATGAAAAGCGTATCGAGCTTCTGCGCCGCTGGTTTACCGGCTGCATCTGGGTGCATCTTGCCGATCATCCGCTGTTATTCCACTGGGATTCCAATCTTCTTGCCCGCGGAGTTCTGGGAGCTCTGGGCGGAGGCCGGGGTAATGAATTCATGGCGCTGACGCCCGCGGTGCTCAGTTTCTTTTCGCCGGTGCTGTTCGCGCTCGAGCTGACCGATGCATCGCATTATGAGGAAATGATTGCCTGGCTGCAGAGTGAAATTGCGGCGGCACGTGGCTGGGGCGGGTTCATGAGCCCGTCTTTCAGGCTCGAGCGCCTTGAAGAGAACGGCATGAGCATGTATGTGTTTTCATTCGATCTTTTCGCGGTGCGAAAAACCTATTATCTCACCTGCCACGATGGCTTCCTGCTTATTGCCAGCAAGAAAGAACTGTTTTTCGAACTTGAAGAACCGTCAGAAGCTGAGAAGAATGCGTTTTCCGGAAACTTCAATTTCGTTCTCTATCCGGCTAAAATTCGCCAGATGCGTTCTGATCTTCTCGAACTGAGGGCCCGTTCTCAGCGGGAAGCATGTCTGGAAAACCTCCGGAACCTGCATTTTATCGCCGCCTTCCATCCAGACCAGGTTGATCGTTACTATCGCATGATCTATTCTGCAGCGCCAAGTTGCCCGGGTCATGGAACTTACACTACTGAAATGCCAGCCAGCTGCAGCCTGCATGGAAGCGTTGCTGATGGTATTCTGAAGCCGGTCACCGATTTCTTTGCCGGAGTGGCGGCAGTTTCGATTCAGACCTTCATCGATCCGGAAGGCCTGCAGAGCGAAATACGTTTCATTTCTGAATGACAATGGCATTTGCTTTTGCGCATCGCGTCGATCTTTTTTTTTCGTGTACACATGCGGTTGCATGGTGCACTGAAAAAACATCCCGGTGTGCGAAAAAAATACTTTGTCGCCGGTTCGGAAACCTGTGCGAAATGTGGCTTGTATGGCGACTTCTACTCGGTAAAATAAACTTTCGCCAGGTCTTCCGGTTTTTCAGGTTAGGAGTATAATTGCGTTATATGATATTCAAAACTCTAAAAACCAGTGTTTTGTTGTTTGGGTTCGTTGCTGCTTCCGGAGTTATGGGTGTATCGGCACAGGAAGGAACAATTGACGAAAGTGCCCGTGAAAAACTTCTCCAGGAAACGCTGCAATTGCTTGACCGCATCGAAAATGATTCGCCAAAGGCACATGCCGACCTGGTGAAGATTCGCGAACGCCTGCTGACTATTCATCAAACTTCGGTTGTTCCCGGGGTTCAGGCAGCCGACAGCAATCCCGAAATTATGTATTCCCGTCAGCGCAATTCCCCGGCCCGTGTCCAGAAAAAAGCCCGTCGCACTGATTTCTACAGTAGCTTGAACGGTCTGCGTAATGATGAACTGCGGCAGAAGCTGCATGACGCCATCGCCAACCAGAAGTTCTACGATTACGGTGATGCCCGGCGTTTTGTAATGCTCAAGGTCGATAACCACGATGGTTATATCGAATGTGTCTATACCGGCAGGGTCATTACCGCCGATGAAATGCCGAAAACCTCAGAAATGAACATCGAGCACACCTGGCCGCAATCCAAAGGTGCAACCGGCCCCGCAAAATCTGATATGCATCACCTGTTTCCGACCGACCCGGTTGCCAATTCTACCCGCAGCAGTCTGCCCTTCGGTGAAGTATCGAACCCGAAATGGCAGGGCGGCGGCAGCGAATGCGATCTGAAACGCTTTGAAGTGCGCAATAAATATCGTGGTAACTCAGCCCGGGCAATCTTTTATTTCGCCGTCAGATATGCAAAAGAAATAAACGCTGCCGAAGAAGAAGTTCTGCGCAAGTGGCACAAGGAAGATCCGGTTGACGCTGATGAAAAAGAACGTAATGAACGAGTTGAATCAATTCAGGGCAATCGCAATCCTTTTATCGATCACCCTGAATATGTCGAACAGATTGCTGATTTCTAGATCCTAACCAACCTTTTGGGGCGGCTTAACCAGCCGCCTTTTTTTTTCGTCGCTTTTTTTCGCATTCGTGATATATTTTTGAGTTCAGCATGAATAACATGGAGGTTATTATGGTCAGAACCATTCGCAATCTTGTCATCGCCGCATTTCTGATTGGCCTGCTGCAGCCTGGCAGTCTGCTCGCAGGCGGGTATGTGTACAACAAGGTGCAGGTCGGCGCACCCTTCATTCATTTCGACATCGAGGATATTTACCACCAGCGCTGGGTCAGCACCTATCTGCGCGGTAAACCGATCATCATTCTCACCGGCCATCGCAACCAGCGCTATGAAATCCTCAAATGGGCCGAAACCTTCCGTCAGGAATATGGCCTTCCCGGCCATGTACACCTGCTCTGGGCCGTTAACCTGCGCAAATTCCCCTGGTCGACCAGTCGCGCTACCGTTATCAGGCAATGGCGTGATTTCAACCCGCCGATCCCTGTCCTCATGGACTGGAGCGGCATAATCGGCCGCGGATTACGCATCAATTACAACGTTCCAAACATCATCGTCGTCGACGCCTTCGGCCGTCTGGCTCTGCATGAAATGCATACCTACAACCCAGAAGTTTACGCCGCTCTCTCAGCGCGTATCATGAGTCTTCTCTCGGTAAATCCCGGCTATTCGGTAGGCAACCCTGCCGTTCCCGGCATGCTTCCGACCGAACCGGTTCCGTTAGGGCAGGTTGTTCCCAACCCGGTTGGCCGCAAAGGCGATTCAAACTGATCTAAAACAAAAAAAAGCCCGGCTCGATGCCGGGCTCTTTTTGTTTTAGATCGCAGCAGAAAAGCAAGGTCAGGCCTGCGCGATGATCTTGATCTCTGAAGGATGTAAGGTATAGTTCAGACAGCGGGGAACTGTACCGAGTTCGTATTCGAGACTGACATCGACAAAAGAACCCGGGCCGGTTATCGCCGCGACATCGGGAATATAGACATTCTGACTGTTGACACGGTCTTTGTTGAGAATCACGAACAATGTTTTCATACCCGGTTGTGAGCGTTTGAAGCAGAAAACGTTCGGCCAGTTGGCCTGATCGACGATTTCCAGGCCGGTTTCGACATTCAGCACTTCGAAACGCTGTTTTAGAGAAGCGATTCTCTGCAGGTAGCCGCTGAGGTCGATGTCGGTTTCTTCCCACCAGGTCGGGTCGGTCTTTACAACGTTCAGGGTTTTTCTGAAACCGTATTCAAAGCCCATCGGAACCATGTAGCCTTTGCTGAAGAGAGCTGAGAACAGAACCTGTCGTTTGACTGCCGCCAGATCATTGTTTAAATCGCAGATCAAACGGGCAGTGTCATGAGATTCCGGAAATGCTATCGATGGAGTCAGCGGTGAGGTTTTGTAATATTGCTCCATACCCCATGGGGCGTTGAAGTCCCAGTATTTGACCGAGTTGAAAAGGTAATCGAAGCCGAGTTTGGCCAGTTCCTGAACCTGCTTGAAGTCGCAGCCAAGCGATTCAGCGAGAAAAAGACACCCCGGGCGGATCTGACGTGATTTTCCGATTAGAAATGTCCACAATTCGGCCGGTACCTGATAAGCCATATCGCATCTGAAGCCATCTACGCCCATTTCAATGTAATAGGCCATCATTTTCCACCAGAAATTCCAGAGGTTCTGGCGGTCTTTCGAACCGGCATTGTCGACTTCGGCAAGATCGCCCCAGGTTACCCATTTGCCATCGTGCATCGCACCCGGGTTAAGTACTTTACCGGTTTCGTCATGACGATACCAGTCAGGGTGTTCCTGAATCAGCTGGCAATCGATAGCGGTATGGTTGATGACCAGATCCATGACAAAGGAAATGCCACGGTCGTGGCAGGCTCTGATAAAATCGCGCAATTGCTCGGTCGGGGCTTTCGAAGCGCCGTTGTCGATGAAAAGCGGGTTGAATTTGTAGTAGTCTTTCGGCGAATAAAGACTGCCGCTGAATCCCGGGTAATGGAAAGGATTGACCCAGATTGTGTTGAAGCCCATGTCGCGAATGCGGTCGAGGTGCTCGGCCCATTTGCTCATGCTGCCAACCAGTCTGGGGTAGAGATTGTAGAGCCGGATGCCCTGATTTCCCAGCAGCGGATGTGTCATTTGTTTGTCTCCTCAGCTTTCTTGTACAAATCGTTCAGAGCCCCAACCAATGCATTTATTTCTTTTCTGTTGATGCTGCGATAGAGTTCAAGCTCACCTTCAGGTGTTTTGAGCTTTAGAATAACCATCGTTTCATCATCATTTTTTTCTTCGCTGGTTTTGATTCCCAGCCATTGCCGGCGTTCAAGCCTGTGACTGATCGGCGGTTCACGCATATTCTGATAAAATGCGAAGCCGTCAGATGTCTGGCCCGCCGTCAATGATTGAAATGTCAGAGATTTTCCCATAAACATGAATAATAAGAAAAAGCCGGCACAGAAAAGCAGTTCGGCCCATTGTTCGGTTTTAATTCCGTTATAGGCAACAAAAAGGATCGGCAGAATCAAAGCCGCGAGCATCAGAAAAACTCCGGTGCCTATTTCCAGCATGGGGTAGTAGGCGAATCCGGGAAGCTTATCCTCGGTTATTACCCAGCGAACCATATTATTACGGCTTTCTGGCGGGGGCGGCGATCTGCCAGTTGCCCTCACCGGTTATGATTTCGAGATCCATGCCGAGAAGCGCTCCATAACTCACTACAGACCGGGTCGGAATGATCAGGTAGGTGTCAGAATCGATGGCTTTTTTCAGAGCTTCCACGTCAGACAATACTAAATCTGCGGCGCGCTGATTGTCAAACTGTGTGATGCGCGGAATATTGAAAGTTGGCACCGGTCGCCCGACATAAAAATACCAGCCTTCGATCATTTCGTCGACGAGGATCAATTTGTGGGTATCGGGAAGGGTTTTGGCGATGCGCTTCAGAAGATACCACTGACTGGTTAGGTAGCGGGCGCGCTCCGGATGTTTCTGGTCAGGGTAAGCCTCATTACCTCTTATTCCGTGCAGGACGAAGAACATGCACCCCGGTACCAGCATTGCAAGAACGACGAGCATGCCGGTTCGGCTTTTCTTGAGCACAAAGGCGAGCAGCATCAATGATGCAAACAGCCAGAACATTCCGGCAAATATTGCCGTCTGGGCTATGATTCTGAAGTCGGTAAAGTTTCGGTAACCCCAGATCGACAGGGCCATGCCCAGCAGAGAGGCAACGGCGGCAATTGCGATGCTGTGTTTGGCAGCACGCTCAGCATCGGCGGGTTCCCGGGAAAAGAAAGCCTGTTTGACTGCTTCGCCGGTCAGCAGCGCGATCGGAACCAGCAGTGGCAGAGCATACCCGGCAAGTTTGGAGCTGCTGAGGGTAAAAACCGCCAGCGGTACTGCCAGCCACATCAGCAGATAGACGGCGGCGGGGTCGGTCCTGAACTCGGCGATTCGCTTTCTGAGCGATTCAAAACAGAAACCTACCCAGGGAAAAATGCCGAGGGGAAGCAATACAAGAAAATAATAGAACGGTGCGGTGCGTCGATGAGCGCTGCTGGCTACACGGTTGACCGTTTCATCGATGAGAAAATACGATAACAGGCCGCTGTTCATGGCGGCAAGCAGCAGATACCAGCCAAGGCCGAAAATGACGAAAATGACCCAGCCTTCGCGACTGGTGAAAAGGGTTCTGGTTGTCTGTTTCTGACCGGTCAGCACTGCTGCCGGAACCAGACCGGCCAGAGGCAGCAGGGCAGGGGGGCCTTTGATCATAAAGGCCAGGGCAGCGGTCAGCCAGAAGGCGTATTTCCAGCGTCGGTGCTGGTCGTTGAGCCAGCAGAAAAAGAAAAAAGCCAGAAAGGTTTCGGCGGCGGTCAGAAAAGGGTCGGTTGTCAGGCCGCGTGACTGAATCTGAAAAAACAGCGATGAAACGAGAATAAGTGCGGCTGTAAGACCGCTGAGGGTTCCAAAGAACATCCGGCCGATCAAAAAAGTTCCGGTTGCGGTTATGCCGGCGGCAATGCAGAGAAAGAAGCGGGCCCCGAATTCATTGACCCCGAAAAGCTGCATGCCGGCAGCACTCAGCCAGTAGGTGACCGGTGGTTTGGTAAGATGCTTCAGGCCATTCTGGCGGGGTGTTAACCAGTCGCCTGAATCGCACATCTGGCGGGCTACAGATGCGTAACGTGCTTCTGATGTTTCAAAAAGGCCGGCGGTGCCAAGATGCAGAAGCACAGGCAGCATACCGGCCAGAAAAACCAGCAGAGGCAGAAATCGCTGCAGCTTTTTCAGAAAATCACTGCCCATCGTACTCGCCCGGTTCGTTTGAGGTGGCAAGCTCGCGTTTTTCGCGGTCAATCAGCACCAGATTGCGTATATAGACGATGAAACCCATTGACTGACCGAGAATGAACACCGGGTCCTGGCGCTTGATCGCGTAAGCGAGCAGCAGAAATGAGCCACCGATGCTGAAATACCAGAATGAAATCGGAATGATACTTTTCTTTTCGCGTTCAGAAGCAACCCATTGCACCATAAAACGCATCGAAAAAAGCAACTGCCCGAGAAAACCGACTATCAGCCAGAGATCAAACCTGCTCATCTATCTGATACCTCAATTTGCGCCATTTCATCCAGCGAATGGCGAGCAGGTCGAGAAACGACCTGAAGATGCGATTCCAGACATTGTATTTGGAAACGCCTTTCTGGCGGGGGTGATGGCTAACTTCAACCTCGATTACCCGGCCGCCGTTCATCTTAACCAGGGTAGGTAAAAAGCGGTGCATACCTTCAAACAGCTCGATCGGCTGAATGATGGCAGTCCTGAAAGCTTTCAGGGAACAGCCTGTGTCCTTTATCGTCTCACTGCTGATGACATTGCGTATCCAGTTGGCAAACTTTGAAGACGCACGTCTGATAAAGTTGTCGTTGCGCTTTTTTCGCCAGCCGACCGCAGCGTCAAAACCTTCGTCAAGCTTTTCGAGCAACAGCGGAATATCGGCCGGATCGTTCTGCAGATCGGCATCGAGAGTGATGATAATCTGGCCGCGGGCCGCCTTGATTCCGGCTGCCATGGCTGCCGTCTGGCCGTTGTTTTTCGAGAACTTCAGGCCACGCAGTGATGGGCAGCGTTTTTTCAGTTCGACTATACGCGCATAACTGCCATCGGTAGAACCATCGTCGACAAGAATCAGCTCCCAGGTGCGACCTGTTTTTTGCATTGCAGCTTCAACACGGCTGACCAGTTCATCGAGACTCTCGGCCTCGTTGAACACCGGAATCGCCACCGAATAAACGACATCGCTCATTGCAGCATCCTTGATTTTTTTGAGAGTCTATCACAAAACCCGCCGCCAAAAAACCATAAATGCGTAATTAAACAGCAATTCTCAGACAAATTAAAAGACAATACACCTATGACAGACTTTAACTCGCGTCATTAATTTCGTGGTCGTGGTCGTAATCGAATAAGCTATTCGACTACGATATTTCATTGGTCGGTTCGTTCGCACTCCAGCGACTCACCGACACTTGGCCATCCATGGCCTTCGGTCGGTTCGTTCGCACTCCGGCGACTCACCGACACTTGGCCATCCATGGCCTTCGCGAGCGAAGCAATCTTAATCTGCGTGCCTTACCAGCGACTGCCGCGTCCCTGCGCTCCTCGCAGTGACAGCATTAAGTTTGTCATTGGATCAGAGCGCTTTGATTCCTCCTTCGCTCTGACACTCGCGCATCCGTGCACTTCGCGAGGAGCATAGCAACGAAGCAATCGCAGGTTCGAAGAATACTTTTGCTTCGCTGCGCCCGCAATGATACGCATTGCGTGAAAATAAAAAGCCCCCCGCCTGAGCGGGAGGCCTTGATTAGACCAGATCAGAGTTCCTGATGTGCTTTGAGGTATTTTTCCTGCATGTCGAGGAGTTTGTTCAGGGCAATTCCAACTTCTTCTTCATGATCGTGCATGCTGACGAATTCATTGGCGACTTCACGGCCCTGAGCCAGTTCTTCGGCAGTTTTGATGTCGGCAACCATTTTGCTGATTTTGGCTCTGGCTTCGTTGATGCAGTTTTCAGCTTCAACCGGGCTGATTACTGAGCCACCCATATGGGTCGATTCATTAAGAACCGCTTCAAGTGATGACCAGGTCCACATCTGCTGGCGGAGTTCCTTTACGTCAAGGGCGAAGGCAGAAGAAGCCACGGCGAGAAGAAGGACCACTGCAAAAACCAATACATTCTTTGTTCTGAACATTTCTTTCTCCATCTGGAAAATTTTATGCCAAACCTTACGCAATTAGTGTACCAACTTGCAAAATCCGTTCTGGTGCAAAAAATCACAAAGCGATTATAACATACTGTTAAAAATCCGGCAAATAACTGCCGAAAACAGGGCAGAAAAAACCGCCTGCTTCATGGTTTGAAGCAGGCGGCCTTTTTGCGTGAAAAATCAGGCGGTCATGGCTTTGCGAACTTTGTCCATGCCGTTCATACGATAAGTGCCTTTGTAGAATTCATACTTATGCGGGGGGAGAATGCTTACTTCCGCAACATCACCCATCTGCATGACGAGAATATTTCCCTGGCTGTCTGTGCCTTTGTAGATCATCGAATGCCCATAGCGGTTGTGACCGTAATCGAGCAGAATCATGTCGCCGGGTCTGATGTCTGGTGGTGGTGGCGGTTTGACGCCCGGATTGATCGAAGTCGTGTATTTCTGCGACCAGAGCCCGCTCGTCGATGTGCGCCCGCCGGATATCGGGTAACTGATTCCGGCCTTTGCGTAGGCACCTTTCTGGACCATCTGCACAAAACCGCTGCAGTCGATGCCGCCGATTTTCTGAAAGCGGTCATATGCGTCTTTTGATTTCCACTTCCAGGTGCTGATGTCGACGTAATCTGAATAATATTCGGAAGAATTCAGCCCAAGCTCGTTGCCGGCCGACTTTTTCTTCTGATAGGTCTTGATGTCGTCGAAACCGCCGAATTTGAAAACGATTGGCTCATCGATGTACGGTTTGGCAATCTCTTCAATTTTCCGGGCGAATACTATGTCTTCGAATTTCTTTTCAAGCAGCTGCAGCAGTTTTGCTGCTTCATCGTGCCGGCCCATCTTGTCAAGGCACATTGCCTGCATGTAGGCTGCTTCAACCGGATTGCCGCTCGAGCTGGCTGCCAGTTTGTAGGCCTCGGCATAGTCACCTTTGCCGAAGGCTTTATTGGCACGGTTGAGCTTCCAGTACCAGGGGAACCTTTCGAAATCGAGAAGGTCTTTGCCGAGGTGACGGTTCCAGCGTTCGAACTGTTTTGCATTTGCAACGGCCTGACGATTCGAGGTCTGACTGCTTGTCGTCGTCGTGGTGCTTCCGGTTGCGGTCGTTTTGCTTACCAGGTCGCTGCGCACCCACCCGGTCGTTCCGTTGCCGAAATCAAGCTTGTACCAGCCGTTTTCTTCACCGATCTTTACGGCAGTGGTGCCGCGTGGCAAGGTTTTTATGACTGAATTGCCGGTACCCGGACCACTGCGAACGTTGACCCAGGATTTATTGATGGCAAAAGACTCAGCGGCAATCGTTGCGGTGCTGGTGACCGATTCATTGCCGACCGCGAACGGGTCGTTCTGCGCCATGACGGCGACGTTGCCGGCATGCAGACCGAACATGAACAGAAAGCCAAACAACAGGTGTTTTCTGCGCATACTTTGCTCCAGTGTAGAATACTTAAGATTTTAATGAAAAAAGGTCAACCCGTCTACCGCTTAAAAACCATTCACAGAACGGAAAAGTTTAAACCCCTCGGTGGCCGATCCGGAAAAACCGTAGAGATTGCCATCACTGCAGAGTTTCCAGCCGGCAGTCAGGAACGGTGCTTCAAAAAGCGGTAGATCGACGGTTTTCAATACTTCAGCATGTTCACCCATCTTGACGAAACTGAGAGTGGTTGGTTTTGATTTTGTAATTACCATCAATACCGGTTTTTCCTCATGCAGGCCGGCAGTTTTGCTGAAAACTATTGGTTCGCCAGGTTCGAATAGCCCGATCATTTCGGGTTCCTGCACTTCTTCGGCCATTTCGGCGGCAATCAGACTGCGTGAATCCGCTTCCAGGTTGAATTGAACACCATAAATGCGCTTTTCGTCAGCGACGGCTTCTAAAGATTCGGCTGGATGCAGACTTGCCTGGTCATTTCGGCAGATCAGCAGGCCGGTTCCAGGGTCTTCGATGAGAAAAAGCTTGTCGTTGACGATTTTGATGCGGCCGGGATTCTTAAAGTCAATCTTGATCTGACGTTCAACCTTGCCGCTTTCTGGATTCACAACGGCTATGCCGTCGGGCTGGCGGGTCAGAACATAGATTCGCTGATTGAAGCAGGCGAGATCACCGAGTCGGCCAAAATTCAGCATGATATATGTCCATTCGCCCTTCTTGCAGCATTTGAGCATGCTGTTGACCGAATCACTGAACCAGAAGGCACCGTCAGCATCGACGTCATAGCCGCCGATACATTGATACGGTGCCACCGGCATGACTCCGGGTGAGGCAAATACTATTCCAAGCTGATTGACTTCCTTGCCCCAGCGGCCCTGGCAGACTGGGGTGATATCCTGGGCCATTGCGGGCACCAGCGCAACAAACAGCAGCGAAGCGGCCAGAAAAAACGCAAATAATCTCTGCATGCAGCAGCTCCCATTGGTGATCTTTGCATATCAGTCTACCAGAGAAACCTCCCAGACACAATCAACCCTCTGAATGTAAAGGTTTCTTTTGTTGACTTGGCTGTTGGGGGGGGGTACTATTGACTTTCATCATGTTTAAATATCTCCGTGTCTCGGTAACCGATCGCTGCAATTTCCGCTGCATTTACTGTATGCCTGAAGAAGGCATCTGCAGTCAGTCGCATTCAGATATTATGCGCTACGAGGAAATGCTGATGGTAGTTCGTGCTGCCGTTGAAACCGGAGTCGAGCAGGTCAGAGTTACCGGTGGCGAACCTCTGGTGCGGGCCGGCATCGTAGAATTCATCAGCGAACTTGCAAAGATCCCAGGCCTCAGGGATCTGACCCTTACTACCAATGGCGCTTTGCTTGACAGATTCGCCGAACCCCTTAAGAGAGCCGGCCTTCATAGAGTCAACGTCAGTATTGACTCGCTGAATCCAGATAATTTTCGCCGGATCACCCGCAACGGAAATCTTGAAGATGTGCTGCGCGGCATCGAGGCGGCGATGGCTGCCGGTTTGGGTTCGGTTAAGGTCAATACGGTGCTTATTCCGGGGCTGAACGATAGTGAGATTCTAGATTTTGCTGATTTCGCCGCTGCCAGAGGTCTATCGGTCAGGTTTATCGAACGCATGCCGTTCAATACTGACAACCCGCAAGAGCCGGTGGCATTCGTTCCTGAAGAGCAGGTAATCAAAGCTATCTCGGCAAAGTATCATCTTGTGCCATGCGACGAGCATTCGTTTGGCCCGGCCCGCAGCTTTGCCATCGAAGGAACCGGAGGCCGCATCGGACTGATCAGCTCAAGAAGCGCGCCGTTCTGCCATCTCTGCCGGCGAATGCGCCTGACCTGCGGCGGCTACATTTTGCCATGCCTCGATTCAGGTTATGGTATAAATATCAGGGGTAAATCCCCTGAAGAAGTGAAACAGGTGATTGCGCGGCTCTATGAAGAAAAGGCGTCGTGGCACAAAAACCGGGCCTGTTTTGCGGCTACTTTCGATCATTCTCTGTCGAAAATCGGCGGTTAAGCAAGGAGCAGCTCATGGTAAAAACGAAGAATCTCAGTCTTGGCATCGACCTTGGCGGCACCAAAGTTGCAGTCGGACTGTGCAAAGGCGAAGAAATACTGAAGAAGGCGATTTTTCCGACTCAGGCTTCTGCCGGTTTTGACGGAGTCATTTCTGTCATTCTTGGCGCAGTCGAAAAGGTCATGGAAGGCCATTCCATTAAGGATGTAGCCGGCGCCGGCATCGGCTCTGCCGGCCAGATTGACGCTGCAACCGGCGAAGTGATTTATTCCCCGAATCTCGGCTGGCGGAATGCCCCGCTGGGAGCTTCGGTCAGCAAGGCTCTCGGTGTACCGGTCAAGGTGCTCAACGATGTGCGCGCTGCTACCGTCGCCGAGCAGAAATTCGGCAATGGTTGCGGGCTCGGTAACTTCGGCAATATTTTTGTCGGCACCGGGGTTGGCTCAGGCTGGGTCATCAATGGCCAGCTGATGAACGGCATTACCAATTCTGCCGGGGAAATCGGCCATATCTGCATGGATCCGGAAGGCCCGCTGTGCGGCTGCGGCAATCGTGGCTGTCTCGAAGCTTACTGTTCGGGCACCGGCATGGAAAATTACGTGAAAAATGAATTGAAGCGCGGGCGAAAAAGCCTTCTCAGCGAGCTGGCAGAGCATAAACTTGAGAATGTGCGCGGTCCGTTGATTGGAAAGGCTGCGGCTCAGGGTGATGAACTCGCTCTTGAATCGCTGCGCCAGGTTGGAAAATATCTTGGTCTGGCGCTGGCAAATGTGCATACCTTGCTGAACCCTGAAATAGTGCTGCTGGGCGGCGGTATGATGGCATTGAAACAATATTTCATGCCGATGCTTGAAGATACGATGCGCCGGCATATCCTGCCGGTAGCCGCTAACCAGAACCGGGTTCTCGTCAAAGAAGCGCGTTTCGAGAATGATGCCGTAATGCTTGGAGGCGCTGCGATCTTTGCATGAAGCCTCTTTATCCGGCCTCTTTTACCGCTGCCGATGTCAGCCGGCAGCACTGGGCTGAAATTCCGGCCAATCTGCATTTTTATCGGCATGTTCGCAATGTCTGCCAGAGCTTTCCCAGCGTGGTGCTGGCCTGGTCGGCCCGTCCCGGCCTCGAAAACCTTGCAGCCGGGGTTGCCGAAGGACTGATCGGTTGCGGCATCAATGTTTTCATGCCGCCGCAGGCAACGCCAGTCTGCGCTCTGTCGCAGGCGATCGGTACCCGCAACCTGCCGATCGGGCTCTATCTCGATGCCGACCCCCGGCTGGAAATTCTTACCTTGTCAGCCTTATCAAGCCATGGCGGGCCTTTCGACGAGCAGGATGTTCTCGGTAACCCGTTTGGAAAATCAGGAAAGAGTGGCGTTGCCGGTGAAACAGATGTCGAACGGGCTTACGTCAACAATCTTGCCGGTCTGGCTGACCAGTTTATCGAAGCCGGTGAGGGGTTTTCTGCTCTCGAAATTCCGTTTTCCGGTCTGTTTGAACGACTGCAGGCTGCAGATGGGCTCAAAATCCTGTTTCAGCATGACCCGGTCGGCCCCAGAGCAGTCATCAGCCCTGACGGTCAGTCACTGCATATATTCGCCCGTGATGGCAGGCAGGTTGCACCTGCCGAGGTAGCCCGTGACATTACAAATTACCTGGTTAAAGAGCGCCTGGCTTCAGGCACTGTTGTCGGCCCGGCCCGCAGTATGCAGGGGTTTCCGGCTTCGCTCGAGATAGTCGAAGTTGAAGGTACATCGGTCGATCTCAGTCACCGCGCCAGTTTTACCGACCTGCTGCTTGGCTGGTGGCATGACGGCCTGATGGCCCACCAGGGCAGCAGCTGCTTCGGCGATGCTATTCTTTCGGCTGTCTACTACCTCGAAGCCCGTCGCTGCCGGGAAACATCTTAAACCGCGAAACGTTTTGATGCGCGTGCGGGGGCCAAGCCGTATGAATATGCCCACCGAAAACCTGTCCCTACGCCTTTTCAAAAAGGCAGACGAGTTCGACATGGTGGGTGCGCGGGTAGAGGTCGAAACCGGCGACTTCAGTGAGCCGGTAACCGCTTTTTACGATCGCGGTAGCGTCTTTCTCGCAGGTGTCGAGATCGCAGAACACGCAGACGACCCGATGGGGCTGCAGTTTGCTGAGAGTGCGACCGATACCGGGTGTTCCGGTGCGCGGCGGGTCGAGAAGCAGAACGTCGGGTTCGGGCTTGAATTTTGCGAGTTCCTTGATCGCATCACCTTCGACAAGACTGATGCGCTCGGCAAAACCGCTGCGGATAATGTTGCGCTGCCCGGTGCGGACTGCTCCCGGATGCGATTCGACAGCTTCGATTCTGGCGCCTTTGGCGGCGAGAGCGAGAGTGAAATTGCCTGCTCCGGCAAAGCCTTCAACGATGCGGGTAGTGGCGGATGGCTTGCAGAATTCAACGACTTTGCGCACCAGCATCGGATTCTGAAAAATGTTTCCCTGAACGAAGAATGAGGGTTCAGCGTCATAGGGCCCACCGTCGACTTCAGGGGCTACCAGGCCGGTGACATTGACCGGGCCGATGACTTCCTTGATTTTGCCGTCAAAAGTGGCAATCGACATGCCTTTGAGGTTAAGGCTGCGCATGACTTTCATCAGCTCTTCGTAACAGTGCCGTGCCGTCTTGCCCTTCATCAGCACCGCATTCCCGGTGACCCGGTCTGAATTATGCGCCGAAGAAGACATCAGTGTCAGGCTGTCGAGCATGATCGGCACCTGGCTGAGAATCTTGCGGGCCGCCACGAGACGGCGATTCAGCGGAGCCGTCACCAGGGCACATGCGGTAACCGGGACAACGCCACCCGGAACTGGCGTCGGCCAGCTTTCGGAAGCGAGAAAGCCCGATTCGCGTTCTTCAAAGCTGCGGCTCTGATGCAGACGCATGCGCGGCAGATACCTGATGATTTCGCGTGAGGCATGAAAGCTGTGGCGAAAGACATCTTTGCCGCCGGGAACATGCGCCAGAGCCCGGTCAATCATCGCCTGTTTCTCTTTTTTTCGCCCTTTTTCAGAGAGTTCGAGCAGGTCGCAGCCACCGCATGGCCCATGGAAAAAGCAGTCTGGTTTTATGCGGTCGGGCGAAGGTTCGAAAAGCCGGGCATCGGCGACTTTCATCTTTTCGTCAAGGTGCAGTTCGACCTTGTCGCCTGGCAGAAAGCCATTGAGCCTGACTTCACGCCCGTCGATGGAAACAAAGGCCTGACCGTTGCCGGCCAGACCTTCAACATCTGCTATGACTCTGTTCAATTCACTGCTGCTCATTTCTTAGGAACAACCGGGCACTGCAGGCGTTCGTAGCTGGGCATGGTGCCGAGCAGCGGGCGCGCATAGTTGAGGAAATCGGAGGTAACCCCGTTGCCGGCTTCATTGATGAAGGTGCGCGGCATCGACTTGGTTTCGCGGGCAACACTGGCCAGCGGCGTCAGGAAATAATCGACTGAATAGTCACCGGTTCTGCGAATGGCGACCGAACCGTCGACGTTGTTCCAGACTGCAAACTGGGCGGCTTTTTCGCCGACTTCACGGGCTTCGGCCTGATCGACTTCTGAAACGATGCCGAGAAAGCTTCTCTGCAGGTAACCGAAGGTATCGGAGCGGACGCGCTTGATTTTCAGGCGGTCTTTGATGACCTTGCCGAGCGCATCGCCGAGCGCACCGGTGCCGGAAAGCTGCACGTTGCCATGCGCGTCCTTTTCGGCGTCGCCGATCAGCTGTGAGATGATCGGTTTGCCGTCAGCACCGACGATACCTTCAGATACGGCGATGACACAGCGGCCGAAGCGGCGGTACACATCATCGACATCCTTGAGGAAAGTTTCAGTGTCGAAAGCTCTTTCGGGCATATAAATAAGGTGTGGGCCGTCATCTTCATATTTCTGGGCGAAAGCGGCAGAAGCGGTCAGGAAGCCGGCGTTGCGGCCCATGACGACACCGATGTAAACGCCAGGAAGCGCGCGGTTGTCGAGATTGATGCCGGCAAAAGCCGAAGCGACGAACTTGGCAGCTGAACCATAGCCTGGGCAATGGTCGGTCACGCGCAGGTCGTTATCGATAGTCTTCGGAATATGGATGCAGCGAAGTTCGTAGCCGGCGGCGGCGGCGTTGTCGTTGACAATGCGCACTGCATCGGCAGAGTCGTTGCCGCCGTTGTAGAAGAAATATCTGACATTGTGCTTCATGCACACTTTAAAAATCTTTTCGCAATAGTCGGCATCAGGCTTGTCGCGGGTCGAAAGCAGTGCCGAGCTCGGGCTGCAGGCCACGCGTTCGAGGTTGTGGGTCGTTGCCTGGGTCAGGTCGATGAAATTTTCTTCGATGATGCCTCTGACACCATGCAGGGCGCCATAAACACGGTCAACTTCGGGGAACTTTCTTGATTCGAGAACTGCGCCTACCAGACTCTGGTTGATAACCGCGGTCGGACCGCCGCCCTGGGCGATAAGAACGTTGCCTACGAGTTTTGCCATGTACATCTCTCCTCATGTTTGATTTAAAGTTTCACCGCGCCATTATGCCTCTAAAGCCGCGACAGGTCAAGCATGACTTTTTTTGCCACCGGGTTATTGACAAAGATTCTGAGGCACCATACAATGCACGGCATGCCAACCCCCCGCAAAAAGAAAACCGCGCCGGCTACCGCGGTCAATCTTGCCGCCGCCGACCGCCAGGAGCTGGTTGCCGCAATTGCCGAAGCGCACGGCAACGAAGTGTTGAGTGCCGCAACCTGCCGTGCCGACAAAAGCTGGGATAACGTGCGCATCCTCGCACGCGGCAACGAAGATTCAGCCCCGGCGATTGTGCGCAGTCTGCGGCCCGGCGACGTAATGCTGCATAACCACCCATCCGGTGACCTCATGCCCTCTGACGCCGATCTCTCGGTTGCTTCCCTGTGCGGCAAGTCCGGCATCGGGTTTGCCATACACAACAATGACTGCAGCGAATTTTACGTCGTCGTCGAGCCCTTCATCGAAAAGCAGACCCAGCAACTCGACGCTGCCGAAATGACCGCTTTCATCACCAGGGGCGGGGCTATCGCCGGCCGCCTCGATAATTTTGAAGAACGCACCGGGCAGAAGCACCTCATGGAAAAAATCATCGAAGCGATGAACAAGCCCTGCCATGCCCTGCTCGAAGGCGAAACCGGTATCGGCAAGAGCATGGCCTATCTGATTCCGGCCGTGCATTACGCGGTTAAAAACCGCTGCCGGGTGGGAATCTCGACGAACACCATCAACCTGCAGCATCAGCTGGTCAATAAAGACCTGCCTTTCCTGGCTTCAATTCTGAAGTTTCCGTTCAAATACTGTCTGGTAAAGGGCCGGCGCAACTATATCTGCCTGCGTCGCATTCGAGAAGCCCTCGCGGCTTCTGACGGCGAATTTCTCCTCGAGCACGACGAATTCGAGCAGTTCAATCGCCTCGTTTCCTGGGCGGAAAACACCAGCGACGGTTCGCTGAGCGATCTGAACTGGGTGCCCGTCGAATCCCTCTGGGAAAAAGTCTGCTGCGACAAAGACAGCTGCCCGGGCATCAAATGCAGCGAATACAACGACTGCTTTTTTTATACCTCGCGGCGGTATGCCTCTGAAGCCGATATTCTCGTGGTCAACCACCATCTGCTTTTTGCCGACCTGGCCTTGCGCGCCGATACGGCCGAATACAGCCAGACTGCCGTAATTCCGGCCTGCCGGGTCGTCATTCTCGATGAGGCCCACAATCTCGAGGAAACCGCAACGAAGCATTTCGGATTCCGCACCACCTCGGTCGGCGTGCAGCGCGCTCTCAACAAAATCTATCAGAAACGCGGCCGCCGCGAACACGGCACCCTGGCGACCCTTTATTCACTGATTTCATTCGGCCGCGGTAATTTTTCGGTCGAAAACCGCGCCGCCCTGCTCCAGGAAATATCGGAAGAAATGATTCCGGCACGCCTCGAGATCGGCGACCTGAGCCGCAGTCTCTTCGATGCCGTCACTGCTTTCATCACTGATCCGACAAAGGCGCAGTTCGGTGAATATCGCCTGCGTATCGGAACACGCGAAGAAAAACGTGGTGAATTCAGTTCGCTGGTGCATTTTGCCTTCAAACTGCGTGACGAATGCAAACGCCTGGCCGCACGCATGCGCAAGACCGCCCGCAAACTCACATCGTTGCTGGGCGAAGATGAGTCTGAAGAAACTGAATGCTTCGAATTGCCGGTCACTGAACTGAATTCTTATGCCACCCGCCTCGATGAAACCGCCGGTGGCGTCAATATTCTTTTCGATACCGCCGCCGCTGACCGGGAAATTTTCGTGCATTTTTTCACCGCCGCCTTTCGCCGCAACGCCGTCTACCCGGCTTTTCATTCACTGCCAATCGAAGTCTCGAAGCCAATGCTCGAATACTGCTTCAAGAAAATTCCATGCACGGTTCTGGTGTCTGGAACCATGACCACCGCACACGACTTCTCTTTCATTCGCGGTCGGCTTGGCCTGGACAGCGACGAATTGGCACCGCATCCGATCGAAGGCCGTTTCCCTTCGCCATTCGATTATAACCGCCAGGCCAGACTGTTTATCCCGACAGATATCCCTGATCCGGCCAGCCCGGTTTTTGCCGAACGGGTATGTGAACCGCTGTTTGAGATTATTTCCGGATCGGGTGGCGGGGCGCTGATATTGTGCACCTCTTACGGGCACCTCAATCAGTTTTACACCAGCCTGGCGCCGCGTCTGGCCGCCGAAGGCCTCGAATGCTACAAGCAGGGCGAACTTGAAAGGCACCATCTGCTCGAACTGTTCAAGGAAGACGGCAACGCCGTCCTTTTCGCCACCGACAGTTTCTGGGAAGGCGTCGATATTCCCGGGTCGGCCCTGCGCAACCTGATCATCACCCGCCTGCCCTTTGCGACGCCGAATGACCCGGTGCTCGAGGCGCGCAACGAAAAAATCAAGGCTGAAGGCGGTAACGCTTTTAAAGACTACCAGCTGCCGATGGCCGCCATCAAGCTCAAACAGGGGTTCGGCCGCCTGATCAGGAAAAAGGATGACCGCGGCACCATCTGGATCCTCGATAACCGTATCGTCAGCAAAAGCTACGGCAGCTATTTCCTCGCCTCACTGCCCGAACTGCCGGTAATGCGCGGCAAATTCCATGCCCTGGCCGGGATGGCCCGCAAATTCTTTGCCACGGATGAAGAGGAAGAGAAAGAAACTCTCACGGATAAATACCGATAGCCAGGGATTAACCTCAAGAGATAAGAAACTTCCACGGATAAACACCGATGGCCACGGATTAACCTGAAGAGATAAGAATCTCCCACGCATGAACACCGATTAGCTTCGGGAGATTTTTGTTGAGAGAAGCGCCGGGTCAGTTTTTGGCGGAAAGATGTTTAAAGAACTCGACGAGTTCGGGTTCGTCGCTGTCGGCGGCGATTTCCTGCAGATTCATGCCGGCCTGGTTTTTCAGGTTGATATCGGCCCCGGCGGCGATCAGGCTTTTAACGATTTCCATCGTACCGTCTTCGACGGCGTGCATGAGGGCGGTGTTGCCTGAATCATCGCGGCGGTCGAGAAGTACACCGTATTCGAGCAGGGTGGCGAGCACGTCAAAATGCTCTTCGATAACGGCTCTGATCAGTGGTGTGGCACCGAAAACTCCCTTTATTTCAGGGTCAGCACCGCCTTCGAGCAGGACGCGAACGATACGCGGGTTGCCGAGATTGACCGCGATCAGGAGTGGTGAGGCTCCCTGGGCCGATTCGCAGCGGTGCAGGTCGGAATCTTTTTCGAGCAGCATTTCGACGGCGGTGAGGTTATCCTGCTGAATGGCCTTGAAGAGCAGGGTCATGCCGTTGGCATCGTTTTCATTGATCAGCTGCGGGTATTGTTTGATCAGCGTCGAGAGCTCTGGCAGGCGATTGCTTATGAGCAGATCGAGAGCTTTGTCGAACAACCCTGAAACCGGAATGGTGCCGGGAATGTTGTTGATGGCGTCGACAAGTTCAACGAGCCGCAGCCGGTCGAGATTGTCAGGAAGTTTTTCGAGATAACCGGCGAGATCGGGCAGACTGTTGAGAAGAATCGCGGCGATCGTCAGGCTGGAAGACTGCCGGTAATTGCTGAGAAGGCTTTCGAGACCCTGAACATACAAAACCGGAATATCGTTGCTTTTTCCGAAGCCGGTCAGAAAGCGGCCAAAGCCGAAGTTCAGCCGGTTGCGTTTGAGCCGGTCGAAATAAATACAGGCGTTCTGCGCTTTCTGAACTCTGGCAATGATTTCCGGTTCGTGAAATGACATTGTCCAGGCCAGGCGCGAAAGCTTGAGGGTCAGACTGGCATTTTCTGCTTCGCAGGCCAGTTCGGCGGCCACGGAAGTCATATAGGAGGTCTGGATGCGGTCGAGCACGAATGGCTGATCTTCGGTGGTCATGAAAAGACGAAGCGCTTCCGGCCCGCGTTCCAGCTTGACCAGGCAGAGAAACTGGTAATAGCGCTGCCAGCCGAACATCATCGGGTCGACCGGCGGGGTTGCGAGCAGGCGGGTGCGCATTTCCATGCAGAGTTCGAGGGCGGGGCCGTAGCTTTCCTGCCCGAGCTGGGTGGCGATCTGTTTCAGGTAGGTTTCAAAAATGGTGTTGTTCATGTTCATTCTTCCAGGTAACCGTGATCGTCGCCATTATTGGTCTCAACACAGCTGACCCGCAGCTTTTCCTTTTCATTCTGTATCCAGTAGCGGCCTGCACATGGGCAGACCGGGGTGCGACGCAGATATCCAAGCTCTTTGAGCTTTTCGACCGTCAGATTGCTGATATCACCCGAAGTCATTTCAGTCTGACACTGCAGCGCAGCCGCCAGAAGAACCCGCAGGTTTTCGCGACAGCTGGTGCGGCGAATCCGGTTGCGGATATTCGAAAAACTAAATGAAGCCAGAGCGACAAGAATACTGATGATGGCTATGACTATCATCAGCTCGATGAGGGTAAAACCCCGGTTTTTTCGCTTCCGGTTCACCGGTAGATTATCTGCAGACATGACTGATAGATAATATACTGTTTTGCAGCGAAATAAAACCCCAAAAAATCACCAGGTTGCGATTTTGCGGCAAATTTTGTCATTAACCCGGAAAAGCCTGATGGCAATTCTCATGAGAAAAGCCTGATGCCTCGGTCGAGCCATGATATTTTTTCGTTGAGTTCGGCCTGGGCATCGCTGTCTTCCGATTCGGCCAGAGTTGCTTTCAGGCGGTCGCGGGTTTTCAGCATATGACCGACGAGGGTGCCGAAACTCGGCATTTTGAGCGGCTTGATCTTCTTCTGCGATTTTATCGAAATGACACCGGCATAGCCCCCCTCTTCTTCGGGAGGGTTTATTAGAAGATCTACCCGGTCACCTTTGCCCGCACCCGGCAGGTCGCGCGGAGCAAAAAAATACTCGCGGCCTGAACGGTCGGCGATCACTACGATCCGGTCGGCCGAAACGCTTTCTACAAGGCCTTTCAGACGTTCCATCTGCATCACAGACCTCCGTTATTGAAGCTGCAGTAACAAGCAGCAGCAAGTTTGAAAATTTTCCAGGTTAGTTATACCATATGCGCATGAATAAAATTATGCCTGATTTTGCCAAACTTCCACTCAAAGATCTGCCTTATGTCATTCTCGATATCGAGACAACCGGATTCAAACCCGAAAATTCCGGCATTACCGAAGTTGCGATCATCACAATGCAGAACGGCAAAGAAGAGCTGTTCGAAACTCTCGTCAATCCTGAAATGGCGGTTCCGCCTGAGATTACCCGTCTGACCGGCATCGACGACAGCATGGTGCGCGATAAACCGAAAATGAGTGAACTGGTGCCGATTCTGGCTGAACTTTTCCGTGACCGCATTTTTGTTGCTCACAATGTGCCTTTCGACTGGTCTTTTCTCGACTACGCCTTCAGGAAACACCTTCGCCAGCCGCTGCGCATGCCGTCGCTCTGTACCCTGCGCCTGGCCCGCAAATATCTCGGGCTGAATTCCAACAAGCTCAGCAATGTCGCCAGTCATTTCAATATCAGTCTGGTTAACGCTCACCGCGCCATGAACGATACCCGGGCCGTCAAAGACATTCTTTTCAACATGTTCGACAATCTCGAAAAACACGGAGTCAGAATCGGCGCTGACCTGTACAGCCATAATCTGATTTTTCCCGATTTTCCGCCGGCCAGATGATTGCAGAAAAAGAGACAGAAAATTAGCATTTCACTGCTGCTTGCGTCATTATTGTCGCACCGGTAAGGGTTGCAAACTGCTTGATTCCAGTTTTAATCAGCTTTTGCAAAGCTGGCATGTTTGATGCTATGAATAATTTGCCACCGGTACACCGAAGCCAACCTTGAAATTATTTATTATTATTCAGTCTCGGCGGCGGTATACTGAAGGAGAATTTATTCAGAGGGAGAGCGGCAATGAAAAAGTTCATCTTATTATTCATCATCGTTTTATTGTTCGCAGGCATGATGCCAGCTGATGCGTCCTATCTGGTTTTCTCGCAGGGCAATCTGCCCCTGCTGCACCAGAAGGTCAGCGTCAAAATCAACGAACAGGTTGCGGTCACCAGACTCGAAATGGTGTTTTACAACCCGCACGACTTCACAATTCAGCCGAATATCAAGTTTCCGGTGCATGAAAAGGCCTCAGTTCAGAATTTTTCGCTGACCGACAGCCAGGGTCAGACCTATGAAGGCAGAATCGAAGAATCTGGTCAGGCACAGCAAACCTTTGCCGAAGCTAAAGCAGAGGGTCTGATGCCGGCAATGGCCGTTCAGAAACAGCCTGGTGTTTTCGAAACCAGTATCGGTGCCATCGGCCCCAAGTCGCGTGCCACCGTCATGATTGAATACAGTGAGATATTGCCTTACAACAAAGGCGTCGTCAGTTACAGTCTGCCCTTCAATGTCGCCGGTTTCCAGACCCAGCCGCTCGAAGCCGTGACCCTGATCGTCGAAGTAAAGGATCAGAAAGAAATTGTCGGTCTCAAGTCGCCTACCCACGACATTTATGCTGAAAAAGTCGATGCCAACAATTGGAAAATGGTTTTCGAAAAGAACAATTTCCTTTCCACCAGCGACTTCAGACTTGATTACGAGGTTAAAGCAGACAAGATGGCTGCCAATTTCCTCGCTACCAGACCAGATGCTGCCAAAGACGGCTATTTCGTGCTGATGCTCTCTCCTCAGGAAATCGTCGAACAGAAAGACATCGTCAACCGCGACATCGTCTTTGTCATGGATACTTCCGGATCGATGTCAGGTAACAAGATCGAACAGACCAAGAAGGCCTTCGATTTCTTCGTAAACAAACTTAACGACAAAGACCGCTTCGGTATCGTCTCGTTTGCCTCGAACGTCTCTCTCTGGAAACTCGAACTGATGCCGGTCAGCAATGATAATCGCCAGGTCGCTCACGGTTTTATCGAACAGCTCCGAGCCACAGGTGGCACCAATATCGATGACGCCCTGCGCCATGCCCTGTCGCTGTTCGACGATATGGCCGACCGCACCAGAACCCTGGTTTTTCTTACTGATGGTGAAGCCAGCAATGGCATTACAGACACCGATACCATCGTCAGAAATTTCAACGGCCTCAATTCCCGCCAGGTGCGCACTTTTACTCTCGGCGTCGGCAACAATGTCAACAAGACGCTGCTCAACAAAATCGCCCTCGAAAATCGTGGTGAAGCAACTTATCTCGATGAGCAGAAGGATAATATCGACCAAGAACTGATCAGCTTCTACCAGTCGATCAGCACGCCGCTGCTCGTCGACCTTGCCCTCGATATGAAGGGCATCGAAGTCAGCGATATTTACCCAAAAACCCTGCCCAACATGTATCAGGGCACTCAGCTGGTGGTGACCGGCCGTTACCGCAGCAGCGGCGATGCCAAAATCACCCTCCGCGGCAAGATCAATGCGACTGAATATGAATCTCCGATTGCCGCAACTTTTTCGGCTTCTTCTACCGAAAACCTGTTTGCCGCCCGCTACTGGGCCCGCGCCAAAGCTGACGACCTGATGCTGCAGATGCAGACTTACGGCGAAAAACAGGCAATGAAAGACGAAGTTATCGCCCTCAGCAAAGAATTCCAGTTCTCGACTCCTTACACCTCATTCATTGCCGTTTCAACGACCCCGGTCACCCAGGTTGCGGAACCCGGCAAGCCCGGCTCGGCACGCAACATTGCCGCCCTTTCCCGCCTCGGCCGCACCGCTGCCGTCAAGCGCACCGTAGTTCGCAAAACTGAAGCCAAAAGCGTTTCTCTCTGGGGTGCCAGCGGCTTTCTGCCGATTGCCGCCATTGCCGTGCCGAACTTCAGAAAATCCCGTGAACAGGCTCGTGAAAAGGCCTGTTACGCCAATATGCGCGTGTTGCTGGGCGCCACCGAAATGTACAATATGGACCACAGCAGCGGCGAAATGCTCGATGTGTTGACTGAAAACGAGATTCCGGTGCTGATCGAACAGAAGTATCTGAAAGGAAATATTACCCGCCCGGAAGCCGGCTGCACCTACGGCACTGTCGGTGACCTGACCAACAAGGGCCTGATCGTCTGCGCCCTTCATGGCACTGTCGAAGACCTCAGCGACCCCAGCGGCAGCCTGCCCGCCGAAGCCGCCCAGCAGTCTATCTACTACGATGCCGCCACCAACCAGTATGTCGCTGCCGTCGATGTCACCGTCGAAGAGGGCCTCACCCCCTGGACAACCCGCCTGTGGAACAACTACCTCGCCGATATCGTCAGCGCCGTCATCAATATTCCGCTGTTCCTCATCGGTATCGCATTTTCTCTCTGGTTGTTGTACACTATCGTCATGATTCCGTTCCGGGTGCTCAACAGTGTCATCCTGTTCCTGTTCCCCCCGGCCGACAAGTCCTGATCAGTCCTGAGGAGACCTTATGAAACCTGTAAACCAGGCGCCGCTGGCCGTCAGAAAAGTTCAGAACGTCGAGCTCGTCGAAACCGTCGATGACGGCAAGGTGAAGCGCACCCTGGCATCCTTCTGCGGTCTGAGCGTCAATGCCTACATGATGTGGATCTTCAAAGCCGCAGAAGGTGTCTCGAGTGAGTCGCAACTGTTCTTTCACCTGCTGGCGCTGGTCATGCTCGTCGTTACCGTGCGCGAACGTGACGCCAGCTATCTGTTCACCGCTTTCGCCCTGTTCTTCATTCCTTACATCATAATGGCCGCGGGCTTGAGCATCTATTCAATTGCCGCCATCCTTGCCGGAATCGTCGTTCTTGGCTTTCAGCGCGGCGTTACGCTGCAGAATCTCACTTCCGGTGCAGCCGACCTCGCGGAATCGCTCAGCCAGAGCAGCCTGCGCCGCCGCATACTCAAGCTTTCCCAGGTCGATGTCGAGCCCGAGCTGCTGGTCGAAAACGACCTCAAGGAATTCACTGACATAGAACGCGAGCTGATCAAGGTCAGAAAAAGCCATAAAAACGCTAAGCCGGCAATGAAGTCGGCTCTGCAGAACATTATCGACCAGGTCGAGAATCTGCAGGTCAAGCATGCGGTCGTTCTGGCGCGAACTGCCGGCCTTGGCGGTTATCTGCACGGCATCGACCGCGACAAACTGTCTGCCGACCTGGCCGAATACGAGCGCCAGCTGGCGGGTATGACCGATGAAGTCAGCCGTGCCCAGATGCAGGCGAATATCGACCAGAAAAAGCAGAGATTTTTGAAACTCGACGGCCTGGCGACAAGTCTAAACAGAATAAAGATGCAGAAAATTCAGATGCGCGACCTGTTCGACAGTCTGATGGACAACATGAACGCTCTGAAGTTCGTCGATGTCATGAGTCTGCAGGCTTCGTCAGACGCGATGGTCAAAGAAGTCGAAAGCATCAGAAACGGCCTCGAAGACCTCGAAAAAGGCCTGCTCGAAGCCGAAAAGATCAGTCGCGCCTGAGTGTGTCAGAATTGTCTCACTAAAAAGTTCTTTACCCGGTGACGATCAGGTCATCTGTTTGAGAATAATTTCCGGAGGAAAAATATGAATTTTGATAGAAGTTCGAACCCGGCCTTCAAGGAAGAGTATTTTAGATCGACGGCTGCTGCTGGTCATGCAATGACCGTGCAGGGCACCATCAACAAAATCGCTTTTCTGATGCTTCTGGTGATCACCGCGGGCAGCTTCACCTGGAAAATGGTCTACGAGCAGGTCGCCAGCGTGCAGAGCCTGATGTATCTTGGTATCTTCGGCGGCCTGATCACTGCCCTGTTCACGACTTTTTCGCCACAGAACGCCCGTTTCAGCGCTCCAGTCTATGCGGTCTTCGAGGGTTTGACGCTTGGCGGCATCTCGGCGATGTTCCACATGGCTTTCAACGGCATCGTTCTCAATGCGGTCATGTTGACCCTTGCCACCCTGTTTGGCATGCTGTTTCTCTATAAAGCCGAAATCGTCAAGCCTACCGAACGTTTCAGAGCCGGCGTTCTTGCTGCGACCATGGGTGTCTGTTTCGCTTACCTGTTTTCGTTCATTCTCAGCATGTTCGGCCTTGCCACCCCGATTCATTCGACCGGTGCCGTCGGCATTGTCATCAGCCTCGTCGTCGTGGCTATCGCTGCTCTGAATCTGATTCTCGACTTCGACATGATCGTCAAAGGTGCCAACAGCGGTGCCCCCGAACACATGGAATGGTACGGAGCTTTCGGCCTGCTGGTAACCCTGGTATGGCTGTATCTTGAACTGCTCAGACTGCTCGCCGCCTTTCAGAGCCGCGACTGAGTTCTTAAAACAAACCGCCGGGTCATGCACTGACCCGGCGGTTTTCTCTTTTCGACTGATTTTCAGACAAAGAGATACTGGGCGATTATCCATTCCTGGCCGCGGTTGAAGCCGTGCTGCTCGGCCAGGCCGATCATAAACAGCCGCCAGCGTTGCAGCCAGGTCCAGGCCATTTTTTTGCCGTAGATTTTTTCGAGCAGCGGCAGAATCGCGAGACGGTTGAAATAGAAGCGGTTGAGCCAGCGCTCGGCAGTCATCCGGTAATGTTCGCCGCTGATTTTCCAGTATTCATCGACCCGGAAGGTTTTCCGGCCCATGCCCAGCATTTCGGCCGAGGGCACCAGACGCGGGTTGACCACACTGTTGCCGGGAAAGTCGTCAAGCCCGACCGAATCCTGGTAGTAGGCACAGGTTGAATGCACCGGGTATTGCAGAAAAAACCGGCCATCGGGCTTGAGCCAGCTTTTTACTTTGCTGTCCCAGGCAGGGTCGGAAGCCATCAGATCGAAGCGTTCCAGGCAGATGACCCGGTCGAATTCACCAGCGAATTTCAGATCCTGGAATTCGGCGGCAATCACTCTGACATTGTTGAGTTCAAGTTCTTTAACCCTTTTCTGCAGATGAATCGCCCGGCTGGTGCTGTCGGCAACCGCGGTGATCTGCGCCTGTGGAAACTGTGCCGCCAGCCAGAAGCTCATAGCCCCCCAGCTGCAGCCGATTTCGAGAATGTGCATGCCATCGCGGATATGGGCACGGTCGGCCGACATCCACAGCATGGTGTCTTCGGCTTCATCGAGATCTTCGGCCCCGGTCGGAAAATAACAGCAGCCGGTATTCAGCCGCCTGCCGAGAAAAAGTTCAAAAAATTCCGGCCTGATTTCGGCGCTGGTATGCTCGGCATGCGGTTCGTTGCGCAGGCGGGTGCCGCTGCGCACTTCTTTGAGTATCTGCCTGAACACCGCGTGCCGGGCTTCTATATCGCCGAGAGAGGCTCGTTCAAGAGCTTGAGAGCAAAGATAGCGAACCCAGGTTCTCGTGATACGTTCAGGCACTATGCCCGTTTCGAGCGTTTTGAGAATGAGTTTTGCAGTCAGGCCCATAATTTTCTCCCGTTTTCCTTATTCATCTGCATCATATAACCACCGCCGCTTTTCTGCAACCTGCAATGACTTGTTTATGTGGCAAACACAAACTTATTGATCTCACTGCGAGTTTTAGACAGGTCAGTCGTTGCATAAGCGTTGCTTGTCGAGCGCTCCATAATCCCCTGCAAACGATGCCGCTAAGACCGGACGTTTTGCCTGGAGGGCAAAACGCGGGCGATTGCCGCAGGATGCGGCTTAGAGCCCGTGTGCCGGTCGTGCGAGCAGAGTGAGGAGATGGGATTATGAGAGTGCGAAGATTGCAGAGCGTTGCAACGACTGACCTGGTAAATACGATTTACAATTTGAAGAAAATGTCCCGGTTTGACAGGGCATTCTCGAGTGGTCACCTGACCGGGGGGCAGATCAGCGGGTCGGGGATTTCGGCCATTACCGGAAACATGCGGTTTGGTGTCATCACCACCAGGTCGCTGACTTTGAGGTGGCGCTTGGCCATCTTGTGCGAGCGCAGCAGTAATTTCTGCAGCTGCTCTTCGCTGCCGGGTTTAACATCCTTGCTCAGGGTAATGTGTGGCTGGTAGTTGTCCCGGTCGGCATGCGGAAATATTTCGAATTCCCTGAATCTTTCGCAGACCAGGTTATGCAGTTCGATCAGGGCAGGGCAGGGCAGAACTTTGAGAAAGATGACGGTGGCGCGGCCCTGGGCGTAGGTAAAGACATCGAAGCCGCGCATATAGATTTTCAGTGGCAGAAACGGGCTGCAGATGCGGTAAATCTCGGGCAACAGTTCGATGATCCGGTTGTCGTCGAGAAATTCAGACGAGAACCCGAGAAACTTTACGGTGAGATGTGCTGTCTCGGGCGGTTCGTAAGAGTTGCAGACCCGGCTGAGTTTCTGCTGACAGGCTGCAAGGTATGAACGAAAGCTCACCGGCACCCTGAATGCCAGCGTGTACGGCAGATTGCGGTTACTTTCGTCAGCCTGTTTTCGCAGAATCATCGTTTAAAATAAAGTGCAGGAAACGGCAAGCCGTTCCCTGCACTTTTGCACATTTCAGCCGGCTTTTCGAGGTGAAGCGATGACCGGCGGAGGATTACAGATTCTTCAGAAGTCCGGTCTTTTCGTTGAATTCAACGATCATTTCATCCCAGTGCTTGATGACTTCTTCGCTGAATACGTCTTCCCAGAATTCCAGATCCCAGAGGTTGTTGAGGTCTTCGACCGAACGGGCCTGCTGTTCGACCCAGGTGTAATACTTGAAGTGGTGCAGGCGCTTGCGATCGTGATAGGTAAGATCCATCATGTTCTGGCTGCCTTCGCCGAGCATGAAACGTTCAAAATCAGCCAGGGCGCGGGCGCCGTCCATTTTGCCATGGGCGGCGGCCAGTTCGACGAGGCGTGACTGGTACATTTCAGCAGAGTCGGTCATGCAGGTGAACAGAATGTCGTTTTCATCGAGATCGTAGAATTTCGCTGCTTTTACGGCTGACAGCACATTGCTGATGCTGCTGATGCCCATGAGAGAAAGCTTTTCGACGACTTCGGCGCTGACGCCGGCATCTTTAAGCATTTCATGGCCGGCCGGGGTGTTGAACACCCTGAACAGTCTCATGCAGTTTTCATCATCGACGGCGACGACGCAGTCGGTGTTGCGGGTGTTGTGAATCCAGGGAACATGCTTGTCGCCGATACCTTCGATGCGGTGGCCACCGAAGCCGCAGTTCAGAAGGGTGGGGCACTGCAGGGCTTCAGAAGCAACGATGCGGGCATTCGGATGCGCATGTTTGATGCGGTCACCGGCAGAAATGGTGCCGGCTGAACCGGTGGCGCTGACCCAGGCGGCCATGCGGCTGCGCGGACCTTTGATCTTATTGAACACTTCGAGAACGGCGTTGCCGGTCAGGTTGTAGTGCCAGATAGCATTGCCGAATTCTTCGAACTGGTTGAAAATGACGATGTTTTCACCGCGTTCTTTGCGCAGTTCCCAGCATTTGTCATAAATTTCTTTAACGTTCGATTCGCAGCCGGGGGTGGCAAAAATTTCGCTGGTGCCGATTTCTTTGAGCCAGTTGAAACGTTCCGGGCTCATATCCTGCGGCAGAATTGCGATCGCCGGAGAAGCAAGCAGAGCGCAGTCATAGGCGCCGCCGCGGCAGTAGTTGCCGGTGCTCGGCCAGACGGCTTTCTGGCGGGTCGGGTCGAATTCACCACTGACCAGGCGAGGAACGAGACAACCGAAAGCTGCGCCGACCTTGTGGGCGCCGGTCGGAAAATACTTGCCGACCAGGCCGACGATGCGGGCTTTTACGCCGGTCAGCGAACTCGGCAGTTCAACATAGTTAACATCGCCGTAAAGACCGGTTTTGATGTTGTTTTTCCAGGTGATGCGGAACAGGTTGCGGGCATTGACATCCCACAGACCGAGCGGCTGAACCTGCTTTTTGACCTTTTCAGGAATCAGCTCGGGATTTTTCTGCTGGGCGAAAGTCGGAATGATGATATTGCGCTCTTTGGCGCGTTTTACTGTGCTTTTGATTACTTCTTCATTGACGTGAAGTTTGAACTGTTTTAAATACTTAGGCACGATGTGGCTCCTTTATGGGTATACGTGAGTTCCGGCTTCGCCTTTAACTGCTCTGGCCAGGTTTTCGGGATTGGTGATGATGGCGTGTTTGCCGCCATTTTTGATGAACTTGATGATCGCTTCGCACTTCGGCAGCATCGAACCCGGCTTGAAATGCCCTTCTTTGCAATACTTCTCAAGGTCGGCGACCGTTACTTTGTCGAGGGCTTTCTGGTCGGGTTTGCCGAAGTTCAGACAGGCCTTTTCAACAGCGGTCGAAACGATGAACATGTCGGCTTTGATGTTCGAAGCCAGCAGTGCTGATGCGAAGTCTTTGTCGATAACCGCGGCAGTGCCTTCGAGGTTACCCTTTTCATTGCGAATGACCGGAATGCCGCCGCCGCCTACCGCGACGACGCAGAAACCCTTGTCGGTCAGGGTGGTGATCGCGTTTTCTTCGATAATTTCGAGCGGCAGCGGTGAAGCTACAACCCGGCGCCAGCCACGGCCGGCATCTTCCACCATCGCCCAGCCGTCATTCTTGATGCGCTCTTTGGCTT
Organism: uncultured bacterium; assembly: GCA_964474705.1. Classification (GTDB taxonomy): domain Bacteria; phylum Muiribacteriota; class Ozemobacteria; order Ozemobacterales; family Ozemobacteraceae; genus Rifleibacterium. The sequence goes on along the minus strand of CAYYUI010000029.1, from coordinate 522 downwards.
CTGCTTCAGTGTAGAACTGCCCGATCGGTTTGGTCGGTTTCTTGAAGGAAGGATCGTTTTTGTCGACCAGAACCTGGGTCACGACGGTTACGACCGGCTTGCTGATGCCGCGCTTCTTGAATTCATTGCCGAGGGCCATCTGAAAATTGTAGCCGATGGCGCCCTGAGTGTCGGCACCGCATGAATCGAGCGGCACCGGGTGCAGCTGACTGCGGGCGATTTCGCTGCGCAGAAGAATAAAGCCGACCTGTGGGCCGTTGCCGTGGGTCAGAACGACGTTGTAACCCTGTTCGATCATGTCGGCGACATGAACCATGGTTCTGCAGGCTGCATCATACTGATCGGGAACAGTCTGGTGTTTGCTGTCGAGAATCAGTGAATTGCCGCCAACTGCGACTACTGCGAGCTTTCCTTTTGCCATAAAAGAAACTTTCCTCCGTCAGCTTGCGCTGACTTTGTAAATTATGGGTGTAACGAAGCGCCTTCAGCCTTCATTATATTGCCTTATTCGACTTTCCTTGC
>CAYYUI010000028.1:0-58511 GCA_964474705.1 uncultured bacterium | reverse complement strand
TGGTGCCGAGGTTCAGGTTCCATACCTGGCGGAAATCAACGGCTGCGTCATCTTTGTAGCTGCCCTGGTGGCGGTCATAGATGGTCTGGAAAACTACGTCGATATCGCCGGAGCGCTTGGCATAGCGGATAACATCAACATAATCATTCAGGAGGAGACCATGACCCTGGCTGTAGAAGTTGCGGCCGAAGGTGAAGTCGCCACCGAAGCGGAACATATCTTTGATATTCAAATAAGCAAGATCAACTACGTTATCAGTAGTGGTGTTGTTGCCAATACCATTCTGACCGAAAGCGCCGCCCTGAAGAGCAACAGCGTGAACGGGACCGTTAACGTTTTCGAGGTTCTTGGCGAACATGCTCCAGCGAGCTACGGCAGTGATGTTTTCATCGATGTTGGCTTTGAACTGGAAGCGGATCTGGCTTTCAGTCAGAGCGTTGTCGCTGTTACCATTGCTGAAGATAGCATTCTGGTTGTTGAGCCAGTCATTTTTGTGGTTGAGGTTGGTGTGTCTTACCAGCATGTCGCCAGAAAGCTTAACTTTTTCCATGCCACCCTTGGCCATGTAGTCTTTGATGCCGTCTACGTCACGCTTCAGCATGGAGACGTCTTCTTTTACGACCTGCATGTCGTCTTCGAGAGCGGTAACTTTAACACCCAGGAGGGCGAGTTCGTCTGCGAATTCAACAGTCAGTTTTTCGAGGGTCTGGAGGTCAGCTTTGGTTACCAGGTTGGTACCGATACCTGATTCAAGCATCTGTTCAACGTTGGCGAGCATTTTGGCAGTTACCATGGCCAGAGCATAGCGGGTAACAGTCTGATTGCCTTTGTAGCGACCATCGGGATAGCCCTGAAGGATGCCCTTGGCAGCCAGTTTGTTCACTGCATCATATGCCCAGTGTGAAAACGGAACATCAGAAAATGGATTAGCACTTGCGGCTACGGTTGAAAGAACCATAACAGCTACGAGAAGCATTGAAATACGTTTCATTATTTTTCCCCTGTAGGTAATTTTGAGAGATTATTACTTGGGGCCTTCTCTGACTTCGAATCTTCTCTGACCGTTCGTTTATCCGATTTCATCTAAGTGTCCTTGTTTCCTTCAATGTCTTACGGATTCACAAACATCTTTGTGGATTCTTACTCAGTTCGTTCCCCCGGGTGGCTTTACCACCCCTGAGACTTCAGCGCATTCAACAGGCTACCTTCTAGAGTTACACCCCCTTTCTTTAGACACCTGGCGAATACTAATTGCCAAAATCCTTAGTCCGAGACTATAGTCGTGGACGCATAAATTGTCAAGCAAAATTTTTCAAAAATATTTTAGACAATTTTCAATCGGCTGAAAAATACCGACCGTTGAGCAAAAACTCAAAACCTGCTGAAAAGCTCGGTCCAGACCATTGTATAATCATAGTCACCACGAAAACCCCGGCCGGCTTTCACCGACGGCGAACCACCAACCGAACTGAAGGCATCGCCGACGAAATCACAGTTTACCGCTCCGATGCGCAGACGGGTATTTTTTGCCAGCCGGAAACGATATTCCAGGGTAAGCATACGCAATGACGGGTTTGCAATGCCCACATTGTTGAATGTGTCGTAAGGAGAATTCTGCATCACATACCCGACCGGAACAATACCATCTGCATTACCGGCAAGATGATGGGCAAGATCGTTGCGGGTGCGATCTTTCATTTCCCTCACCAGATCAGCTGCAACCCGGAAATAATGCCGCCCGGCCGGCTGGTATTCAATCTGGAATTTCAGATCGCTCATATTGATCAGACCATTCTTGAACCAGCTGTTTCCTCTGGCGATATCTTCATAAGGGGTTTCGGGTAAGTCACTGTATCGGCGATCGAGAGAGAGAGCATACCCTCCGGCAAATTTATCGTTGCCAAAACTGTAAGCAAGGCGGGCGGAAACCGGCCGGCCTGTTTTCCAGCTCAATGTCGCATGTCCGGCAAGCCCTCTGAGATCGACATCGAGAATGCCGCTTCCCGCAGGAGCGACTATATCAGAGCGATAATCAGTCAGAGCCACGGCCAGATCGGCAGTCAAAGCCCGTTTTTTACCGAACCCCATCTTACATCCTGCTTCAAGATCGCGACGCCTGTCTTTTTTCTGTTCTCCCAGGCCAGTGCCAAGTTTGAAGGTGCCGGGAATTCTGCGATTGATCAAATCGGGATTATCCTGGGCAAAACAATTCAGGTATGCCTGGCCAGAACGCAATTCACGCGAGCAGCCAATATTGGCAACGCCCCTGAAGTCGACATCGTCGTCGTCACGATACGAACCGCGATGACGATCATAAATATACTGAGCCTGTAGAGAGCCTTTCGAGAAGTCACGCATATAGCGCAGCGCATCAAAATCGGCATTCAGCAGCAGCCCGTGGCCGGTATGCATTGTACTGCGGCCAAACTGGGCCCGATCACCATCTGTGAACAGACGCGTTATTTCAAGCAAAGCACAATCGACAACCATGTCACCACGAGTGCCGGCACCGATTTCACCAATACCAAATGCGCCTCCGCGCTGTGAGGCCGCCGAGAGAATGTCGTCGCTGCCGCGAGTAAACAATCTGAAACGAGTCAAAAGCTTGACCTTATCATCGATCTGAGCGACGAATTTTAAACGAATCTGTGATTCAGTAAGACTGTTGTTACTGTTTCCGGGTTGCTTTCTGCCGGAAAAAGCATTGAGAAAATGATCGTCGCGATGAGTTTTCCAGGAATGCCTAACCAGCCAGTCCCCTGACATTTTTACCTTCTCATCGGATTTGACAGCCTCTCTGGCTTCAGCAACCCGGGCTCGCAAACGATCGACCTCTTCGCGCAGCAGTTCTTTGCGATTCTGCGCCAGCTCTATACGCAGACCAAGCAGGTGCAGCTCTTCGGTCAATTCATTCTTGAGATAATCTATATTATTGATATCTTCATCGGAAACAGCCGGTGAGTCGGCAGTTATCCCTTCTTCCAGGCGGGCCAAAGTGCGAAACAGCGTCATGGCCAGCTCATAGCGCGTAACCCTGCGACTTCCAGAGAAGGCTCCGGCGGTTAGTCCTGTGATTATGCCTTTTTCCGACAGATCTTTAACAGCAGCCATTGCAGGGTGCCCTGACGGAACATCACTGAACACAGCCCCGGAAACCGGTAATACACAGGCAAGCCCCAAAAACATAAAGAGTGCAGTCAGACACCGTTGCAAAATTGTTTTTTTCATTTGCCTGACAAGCTAAATGGTACACCGTGGCTTGTCAAGAAAAGCAAAAGTTTGCAGCAATCGCATTCCATCAATTTAAACTACTTCAGGGCAGAGCTCTTTGATAATGGCCAACGGCGCATTATCCGTGTCTATCGGTGTAGATCCGTGGGAAGCGGCTTGCTTTGCCTTGTCTTATCAGAGGTTGAGGTCGCGGTGAATGCGTGAAGTTGAGATCCGGTCGCTGGTTATTTCTTTAAAGAGAAACTCAGCAAAAGCTACCGAGCGGTGTCGGCCACCGGTGCAGCCAATTCCGATCTGCAGCCTGGTCTTAGGTTCACTTATGAACAGCGGAATCTGAAATTCGATAAAATCTTTCAGCTTCTGCGCGTATTGTTTCGCGGTATCGGTGGCGAAAACATAGTCGTAAACTTCTTTATTGGTGCCGTTCAGGGTTTTCAACTGGGCGATATAAAAGGGGTTCGGCAGGAACCTGACATCGAAAACCAGGTCACAATCAAGCGGCACGCCATGTTTGAAACCAAAGCTGACGAAAACAACCGACATGGCCCGTGGTCCAACGAAGCCCTGCGAGAACTTGCGGATCTCTTCCTGAAGTTCGCGGCCGTTCATACTGGTGGTGTCAATTATGTAATCGGCCTTTTCGCGGGTGGTTTCGAGCAGCGAACGCTCTTCGAGAATGTCGTCGATCACCCGGCCGCCACGATTGAGCGGGTGTTTGCGGCGGGTCTCGGAAAAACGCCTGACCAGAGAATCTTCGGAAGATTCAAGATAGAGAATGCGCACGTCGACATTCATCTTTCTGACTTCTTCAATCGCTTCAAAAAGTTTTCTGAAAAAGCTGCCACCACGGGCATCGATGACGACGGCAATCTTCGTAAGCCGGCCATTCGACTCAAGACATATCTGAATAAACTTGGGCAGCAATGCCGGTGGCACGTTGTCCATGCAGAAATATCCGGAATCTTCGAAGAAGTGAGATGCCGTCGATTTGCCGGCCCCGGAAAGGCCGGTAATGATTATCAGCTGTAATGGTGTTGTCTGTTCCATGAGTTTAGCCTATCACATCGAGAACCAGGCCGCGAATATCGTCGAGACTGGCGAGAAGATCGATCGCTTTTCCCTCGGAAAGGGCCTCGCGGGTCAGAGCATTCACTTCGCTCTCTACCGACTGCACAGTCTGGTAAACCTTCTGTTCGCCGTCTCTTTTCGCCCCGAATTCTTCTTTCAACGAGAGAAATTCATCTTTGATTTTCTTCAGGAACAGCTTAACCGACTCCTTGTAAGAATTCAACAATCCTTCTTCCGGGTTGCGGATGAATTTTTCGCCGCGGGCTTTGACGACTCCGATCAGCTCTTTCATGTCGCCATTGAAAACTTCAAGATGCGCTTCCTTGAGGTTGGCGCGAAAGTTGCCGCCCGATGACGATGTGGTGCCGGCAGGTTTTCCGGCACCGCTCTTGGTATCAATGCTGCGGTTGTCGATTTTTACCGGCATCAGTCAATCCCACAAAGAACGACTTTGTTGCGACCGCCATCTTTGGCTTTGTAGAGGGCACTGTCGGCCTTCTGGATCAACTGATCCTTGTTGTCGGCATTGAGGGGGAATCCGGCGACCCCGATTGAAATCGAGCACTTCACCGAAGGCTGGCCCGGCATGATCGATGGGAAATCGAAATGAGCGACGTCTCTTCTGATGCGTTCGGCCACGATCTTGGCATCAGCCTGGGTCGTCTCTGGAAGAATGATGGCAAATTCTTCACCGCCGTAGCGGGCAGCAATGTCGGTATTTCGGACATTTTTACGGAGAATTTTGCTGACTTCCTTGAGGATGGCGTCACCCTGCTGATGGCCATAGTTGTCGTTAATCGGTTTAAAATGGTCTATATCACACATCAGCAGCGAAATCGTCGAATTATAACGCCGGCTGCGAGCCACTTCCTCTTCGAGACGCATCTGGAAGTATCTGTGAACATAGAGCTTGGTTATTGAATCGGTAATTGCCAGCGAATACAGTCTGGCGTTTTCGAAGGCGATAACTGCCTGCGAAGCCAGAGTTGCAAAGAATTCGAGGTCGTTTTCAGTGAACGGCTGACCATTGATCTTGGCGCCAACTTTGATAACGCCATACAGTTCGCCCTCTTTCAACATCGGAATATAGACAGCAAAGGGCAGATCGCGGTTTACAGTCGTATAGGCCTGGTAGCTGCGGCCAGAGATTTCCTGGGCAAATATCGGCTTTTTCTCTTTCTCGATAGTGGTCATGGCCCAGGTTTCAGCAGGGTTTTTCTTCAAGTCATCGACATCAGCCCTGGTTATTCCTTTGAAAGCCTTCACCTCGAGTTCGGGGCGCTCATCAGAGAACAGCATCAGAACTCCCTTGTTGGCCCAGACGGTTTCGAGGAACATATCGATCGAAATGTTAATGAGGCTGCTCAGATCGAGGGTTGAACTGAGAACTTTGCTTGACTGCTGCAGGGTCATCAGGTTGAACACCTTGTGATCGAGCTCGTTTTTCGTAGCTTCAGAATTCTCGAACAGCATGGCATTATTGATTGAAGTGCTGGCAAGACCAACAACAGCCTGGATAAGCTGAAAATCTCCGCTGGTCCAGGCGCTGCCCTTTTTATCGGTCAGAAGGAGAAGCCCGACAAAATGGTCTTTGATACGCATCGGAAACATAAGTCGGATGCGCCGCATTTCGTCAGATTCGAACTCGGCTACGAGCAGGTTCATCTCCTGGTCGGTCGGGCGCCAGAAACCTTCATCGGAAAAAATTCTCGCAAGAATCTGGTTGTCTGAATAAAACCTGAATTTGGCAAACAACTCGGGCGAAATGCCAATCAGATCTTTAACGCTGACCAGATCAGTCTTTTCGTTGTAGAGCATCACTCCGGCACCGCTCAATCCGAGGCGATCGGTAAAAATGGTGATAAAGTTCCTCACCAGGGTATCGACATTGAGGCTGCCCCCCATTGACTGACTGCCAAAATAGAGAATCGACAGCGAATCAACCTTCTGTTCCAGTTCTTTGTTGATTTCGCTGATCTTCTTCATATAATCTTCAATTGCGACTCTCGATTCGATCATGCTGCCGACGATTTTGGTAAAACTGCCCTGCACTTCTTCGAGATCGCTGAGTCGAAGATCTTCAAGACCTTCACTCACGTCGCCATCGGCAACCTTGTCAGCGATATCGATAAACTTCTGCAGAGGTTTGAGAATCTTCTGGGTTATGCTCAGATGTACAAAAACAACAGAAATAATGCCGGTCGCAAGCACGAACAAAGGGTTTCCCGGAATTCCGACCAGAGCAAAAACACAATATACCGCCAGCCAGAAGACAGCCAGCAGTAAATCAAGCTTGATCGCAATATTCAGTTTCATTCTATTCATTAAACTCACAACCAGAAAGCAATAATCAAACCAGTTCGGGTAAACGTTTCTGCAATTCTCCGAGAATCTTTTTCGAAACGTAGTCAGGATCTCCGTCGGCGTCGACAACAATATATCTCTCGGGCTCTCCGGCAGCAACTGCATCATAGCCTTCAAGAACCCGGCGATGAAAAGCCAGAGCTTCCGATTCCATGCGGTCAAGCTGCTTATGCCCGCCGTGCCGCGCCCGTTCCAGACCTTTTTCGGGGTCTATTCTCAGTAGAACGGTTATATCAGGCAAAAACCCTGGCAGAAAATCCTCATGAATTCCACGCACCTTTTCGGGCATAAGACCGCGCGCATAACCCTGATATGCCATACTCGAATCGAAATATCTATCACAGAGTACCGTTCTGCCCGAGCGCAGCGCCGGCAGAATAACCTTGCGCAGATGCTCACACCGCTGCGCCAGCATCAAAAAAAGCTCGGTTTCGGCTTCAAGATTTCCGCAATCCTTGTCGAGCAATACCGATCTGATGCGGTCGCCGGCCGGAGTTCCGCCCGGTTCGCGGGTAATTACAGTTTCGATGCCGCGCCCGGAAAAGTATGCCTGCAGCAGCTTGATCTGGGTAGACTTGCCGCTGCCTTCCGGCCCTTCAAAGGTTATAAACAGGCTCTGCGTCATCTGAACGGTTTCCGTCTTTCAGGCAATTTCAAAAAATTCATCGAGTTTGGTGAGCTTGAAAACATTGAGAACCTGCTCATTCAGATGAAGAATTCGCAGTTTGCCGTTGTGACGGCCGATTTCTTTCTTGATGTAGACAAGCATTCCCAGGCCAGAACTATCGAGATAGGCGACTTTCTCCATGTCAATTTCATAGGTCCAGCCGGTTGATTCTATCGAGTCCATTATCTCACCCTTGAGATTCTTGACGTGATGAACATCCAGCTCCCCCTCAACCTGGAAGACCTTGATTTTCTTTTCGTTATCGATCTTACACTCTATTTTCACCTGGGCCTCCAATGCTCTCTTTAGAATTCAGCAACTTGACCATCTGCAGTCTTACGCGACCACTTCCGGCATCGGTAATGTAATTTACGTGATCCATGATATTTCTGATTATATAGACCCCCAGTCCACCTTCCTTGATTTCTTTCAGGTTGGGAACCGGAATTTTCTCCGGAATGAAGTCCGGGTCCTGATAAAAAACTTCAACCACAAAAATTTCGGCGCTGGTCTTTATTTCCAGCTCAAAAGACAGAGATTCATTGAACTTATAGGCATGTTTGATGACATTGGTACATGCCTCGGTAGTAGCCAGCTTGATATCGTTGAGAAGAGGCGCATCGAGATTGAGATGCTGCACGCAGGCGACAATTACCCGGCGAATCAGCGCCAGGGTTTCCGAGCTTCCCTTAACCAGCATTCGCATCTGAGTCGAATCGGGAGGCATCTGGTCAATCATCTTCTGTATGCGTTTCTGCAAGTTTACCTTTCACTGCATGACAAAATTCAGAGCTGGAAAATGCCATTCGCCAACTCGGGTTCTAATAGTAGCATGTTATAACCAACCGAGTCTACTATAACAGATTTTCCCAGTTCTTTAGCGGTTCTTGCCAGCAGCTCAGCGGTCTCGGAACTGTCACAACCAAGAAACCAGGCCTTTTCAAGCCAGGACAATGCCTTGTCGGTATTGGTAAGATCACCCATGGCAAGATAACAACGTGCCATCGCCTGATAAGCCATTGAATTATCAGGCATCTCGCGAACGATTTTTTCGCAGGCCTTGAGATTGTTGGCCGCGGCTCTCTGACGGTCTGGGCCCTTGAGATTGCGGAACTGGCAGCGCATCATCGCCCAACGAACCCAGTGATTGCAGGCCTGGTGATTGATTGCCTTATGCCAGTTCAGCAGCGATCTTTTAATCCATTCATCTTTCTGGGCATTGTATTCGCCGACCAGTTCCTGACCTATTGCCGTTTCATAGAGCAGCCAGATGTTATCAGGTTTCGCCTGCAAAGCCTGGTGGTGCTCAGAAAGAAGGTTCATCAGTTCGTTCTTGCTGCTTATCTTTGAAACTTCGGCAGTCACCTCGAGAAGTTTGCGTCGATAGTAACCATTCTCGGGAAACAGGCTGCGCAGGGAGGCGTAGCATTTTTTCGCTTCGCCGAACTGCTGAAAATTTTCATGCAGTCGACCAAGTTCGAAAAGCCGCTGCGGGTCGGAAGAAAGCTTTACCAGAGCCCGGGTGTATTCAACAGCCTTTTCGACGTTGCCACGGGCACGTTCGCAAAGCGCCAGTCCCTTTATCGCGTTTTCGTTTTCGCCAAACCGGGCCTGTACTTCATGGAACACCTTCTCGGCGGCAGCCAGGCCTTCACTCTGAAACCTGGCCCGCATGCCGAACAGATAACTGGCATAACCCTTTACCAGCATGGGCACCGGTGAATCACGCCGGATATGCGCAAGCTCCAGCTCGAGATTTCGGGTCAGCGCTTCTAGCATTTCAGGCTCGACACGGTTACCCCTGATCTGACTGCGTTTGAGACGCAGCAGCATAAGATGCGCCTCGAGCCCGGTCGGATGATCACGGGTCAGAGAAGAAAGAAGCTCGATCGCCATCTGAATCTTGTTCTCGAATTCGTAGACACGAGCGAGATTGAAGGTGGTATTGTAATCAGAAGCGTCGAATGACCGCGCCTTCAGAAGCAGCGATGAAGCCCGTTCGATTTCTGCTGTCTTCAACGAGACTTCGGCAAGCATTTTAACCCATTCCGGTTGATTTGGAACCAGATCGAGCGCTTTTTCAAGCCTTTCGGCGGCGGTAAGGAAGAACTTCTTCTGCAGAGCCTCCTGGCCCTGAGCGGCAAGTTTTTCACCTTCGGCACGGGCCTTCTCAATTTTGATCAATTCAGGGGCCTGATAAGCTCTGACGCAGGTCGGATCGAGCCGTGAAGCTGATTCAAACGCATCCTGAGCCTGGTCAAACTGCCCAAGCCTGATGAGAGTTTCGCCGAAATCACACCAGTCTTCGGCCGAGGATTTTCGGATTTCGAGCAACCGTTTCTGCGAAGCAGCCTTGAGAGAAAAGTTTTTAGCCTCAGCGGCGCAACTGACAATGCCCTCATGGCCCCATTGGCAATCAGGATATACTTCAACCGCGTGTTGAAAAATTTTCAAAGCATCTACGAAGCGCTTCTGCCTGGCAAGAGTCTGGCCAAGCGTCTGCTGGATTTCGGGATGATATGGACTCAGATCATGCGCCTGATCAAGATATTTGACCGCCCTGGTCAGATTGCTACGATCGATAAAATGCAGTGCGATACTGAAATAGCATTCACCGTTGGCCGGTTTTGCTTTGTCGATACGGGCAAAAGTCTCATCGGCCCGATCTTCCATTCCCATGGAGTTCTGCAATTTACCCAGCTCGATGAGAATATCAACATTTTCAGGGCTTTTATTGAGGGCCTGTTCGAATTCGAGCAATGCCTGCCCCTTTTCGTTCATACCCAGATAAGCTCTGCCAAGACCAAGTCTCATCTCTGAGTCATCTGGGAAAGAACGGATCGCTTCACGAAAATTCTTCACCGCACCGTCGAAAAATTTGCGAGCCAGCATGGTTTGCCCGAGCAGCAGGTACATTTCTCTGGTAGATCCGGCAAGTTCCTTGTATCTGGCCAGATATTCCTGTGCTTCTGCCGCATTGCCAAGACTGAGATGTATCTGGGCAATTCTGATGATTATGCCGGGCTGGTCACCAGAACGACGAAACAGCTCTTCAAGCCATTGCAGGGCCTCTTCCTTTTTGCCGCTGTCGTAAAGAAGGCCGGCAAGTTTAAAAATAGCCTCACTGTCTTCACGACTGTTCTTTATCGCCTTTTTCAAACAGTCAATCGCTTCTTCGCGACGATTCATAAGCTCAAACACCAGAGCGCCGGTTTTGAGAACCCCCGGATGGTCTGGTGCAATGGCTCTTGCAGCTCGAAATGTTGAAAATGCCTGCTCGTAGCGACCAACTTCGGCCAGAGCTCCGGCAAAGTTCATGTAACCGGTCGGATCGCCCGGATTTTTCTTGAGAGCCTGTTCGAGAGCAACCAGGTCTTCACGCGTCGGAGCGGAAGCGGCAACTCTGCTATCGGCGGCGGCAACGACAGAACTTACGGCACCGTTCAGAACAACCGCACCACATTTTCCACAGAAGCGGCCAGATACAGAATCAAAAGAACATTTCGGGCAGACAGCCATGGTTACATCTCCCGTGGGGCGGCAATCCCAAGCAGATCGAGACCAACCGCCAGTATTCTGCGGGTAAAATTACAGATAGCCAGTCGCGAAGACCTTATTTCCGGGTCTTCACAGCTCATAACCGGACAGCGGTCATAAAACGAAGAAAAAGTTGTCGCCAGCTCATAAAGATAATTACAGAGAATATGCGGCCGCAGATCTGCTGCAACCGCAATGACAGCCTGGCCGAATTCCATGAGCCTGATCATCAGATCGCGCTCTTCAGTCTGACTGATGCGGGCGGGAGCGCTGAAAGAATCAGGGTCAGCACCGGCGCGGCGGAAAATCGAGCATATTCTTGCATGGGCATACTGCAGATAAGGAGCGGTATTACCATTGAGGGCGAGCATGCGGTCAAACGAAAACACGTAGTCATTATTGCGGTTCTGCGAAAGATCGGCGTATTTTACGGCTCCGACCCCGACCATGCGGGCAACTTCGCGTTTTTGCTCTTCTGAAAGACCTGGATTCTTTTCATTGACGACAGAATAGGCCTTTTCTACAGCTTCCGAAAGAAGTTCAGCCAGTTTGACGTTCTCACCGCTCCTGGTTTTGAGCGGTTTGTTATCTTCACCAAGAATCGTGCCAAAAGGAACATGCTCGAGCTTCACATCTGGGATGGCAAGTATTCCGGCGGCCCGGGCCGCGGCGAAAAGCTGTTTGAAATGTAATGCCTGACGCGCATCGGTGACATAGACGATACGGGCGGCTCCCAGCTTCGCGGTTCTGTATCTGACCGCTGCCAGATCGAAAGTAGCGTAATTGTAGCCGCCATCTGACTTCTGAACAATAATCGGCAGCGGGTTGCCCTCTTTCGATTTGAATTCTTCGAGAAACAGACAGCGGGCCCCATCAGACTCAACCAGTCTGCCGGTCTGGTTTATCACTTCGACGGTTTCTGCGAGCATATCACGGTAAAAACTTTCGCCGCATTCATGCTCTTCAGTCAACTTCACATCCAGCAGGCGGTAGATTCGGTAGACTTCAGCCATGGAAACCCTGGTAATTTTGTGCCAGAGATCGATAAGGTTCTTATCACCCTGCTGCAGGCGCACCAGATATTCATGGCAGGTTTCGGCAACCTGCGGATTTTCTTTACATTCAGCGGTAGCTGCTTTATAAAGTTCTTCAAGCCTGGCCAGAGGCAGTGCCTGTTCGAGCGGCACCCCCGTTTTTTCAGCCTCGGCAATTGCCGATTCTGCTTTGTAAATTACCATTGCCATCGGCAGGCCCCAGTCGCCAAGATGATTCTGACGAATCACCGGATTGCCGAGCGCTTCGACAACTCTTGCCAGAACATCACCGATGATGGTCGAGCGCAGATGCCCGACATGCATCTGCTTGGCAATATTAACGCTCGAATAATCCACAACAGTTTTTTCAGGGGCTTGAGCATCGCCGGCCAGAACATTAGCCAGTGATGCATGACTGTTGAAGCACTTTTCAATCATACCATCAGCGATGTACATATTGATAAAACCGGGCCCGGCAATTTCAATTTTGCTGAACCAGTCTTTTTCAGCCTCAAGAATTGCTTTGATTTCTTCAGCAAGCTGGCGGGGCTGGCATTTTGCCGCTTTCGCAAGTTTCATTGCCGCATTCATGGAAAAGTCACCATTTGCCTTTTCTGGGGGCACCTGAACGTCAATGAAGCTGAAATCGGCAATGCCATAACGACTGAACATCTGGCCCAGGCGGTTGTGAATCAATGCAATGAGCTGCTTTTTCATGCTGTATATTCCTTAACTGAAGATCAGGCCTTGGATTTAACAATCAACCAGGCACCAAAGGCGCCAATAACGAAATTTGGAAACCAGACCCCGATAAAGGGCGGCATATAGCCGCCTTTGGCAAAGGCTTTGCCTGCCGCCATCAGAACGTAATACAGAAAAATTATGACGACTGACATGCCGATGCCGATACCGGTACCGGATCTGGTGGTTTGCGAACCGAGCGGAGCACCGATTAAAACGAATATCAGACCGGCAAACGGAATCGAGGTTTTGGTCCAGAATTCTATCCAGTGCTGGTTGAGAATATTTTTCGACATTCCCTTGGCTTCAGACTCCTGAATAAAATAATAAAGCTCCTGAAGATTCATGGTGCGCGAATTTTTTGAATCAGGAACGTGGTCAGGGTTAACATAATGCGTATCGATCGGGTATTCCATGTTGTCAAAGTAGGTATAATTTCGGTCTTCGCCGCTCATATGAATATCTGACACCCTACCATTCCAGAAAAAACAGACACCGCCGTCGATACGAGCCCGCTCAGCCTCGATGACCCGCGGAAAACCACGAACCTGACCCTCATACATGACGACGCCGTACATTTCCCTGGTCTTGTCATTGAATCTGCGAACGAAGAACTTGCGCCCGGGACCGGCTTCGAAAAATCTGTTTTCGGCGATCAGAGGCAGCGGCCGTTTAAGAGTGACTTCGCGTCTGAAAAGCCGGGTAAACTTTTCGTTGGCGACCGGAACCAGTTTCTCGTTGAAAAGAAAAGTCAGACCGGTGATGAAAATGCCTGCCAGAACAGCCGGAGCTACAATGCGGGAAAAACTGTAACCACCGGCTTTGAGAGCAGTGATTTCGGAGTCAGACGACATGCGCCCGAAAGCCACCAGATTCGAGAGGAGAAGCGCCATTGGAAAGCTGATAACCAGCGTTGGCGGCAGGCTGTAAATAAAAAAGAGCCCCACAACGGAGACCGGAACCCCCTTGGCAAAAATGAGGTTTATCAGCTCCATCATCAGGTCGATCAACCAGATGGCGACAAAGAATGCCATTCCGAATAGAAACGGCTCGAGAAGTTCTCTGAGAACGTATTTATCGACGGTTTTAACAGGCAGTGACATAATTTTAACCACACACTCTACCCTATAGGAGACAAAATTATCAATAACTTTAGTGATCGATCAGGCATGCCCTTGCCAAATATCAAGCAGAAAGGTAAAATCGCAGGGTTAAAACTTTATTCATTCAAAAGGCTCAGCATGCAAAATTATTACCAGCTGTTCGGGGTTCCCAACTTTTCTTCATTTGAAGAGATTGCCGCAGCCTATAAGCAAAAGCATGCCGAGTTGTTTTCTTCCGAATCGCCTCTTGCAAATATTCCGAAGTTGCGCGAGCTCAAAGATGCCTTCGACCTGCTCTCTGACGACTCCAGGCGTGAGGCATACGACGAAAAACTCGCCGATTTTCTTGGAGAGATCAATGAAAAATATGAAGAGGCAGTAGATTACCTTGCCAAAAACGACCTGCAACAGGCAGTCGACAAATTAAACTGGTGCATAAGCCGAAACCCCGGCGAACCCGACTATTACGAAACCATAGGCCTGGCTTACCGCCTGGCCGGTGATCTCGACAATGCGGTACGCAGTTACAGGCAGGGTCTGGGCACGGGCCAGCGCAAGGCATTTTTTCATCGCTATCTGGGTGATCTATACCGTCTGAAACACGACGAAGACACTTCAGACACCTATTATCTCGAAGCCGCCGAAGCCTTCAAAGAAATTCTGCAGGTCGACCCGCGCAACGTCGATGCCATGGAACAGCTGGCCGATATTTACAGCCGGATGAAGTTCTTCGATGAATCTCTCGATCTCTATCGCCAGCTGTTGAAAAGATTTCCCTATAACGCCTCCTATCACCGTGAAGCCGGCGCAGTACTTTACGAGCTCGAGATGGTCGAAGAAGCGGAAACTCATCTGCTCGAAGCATTGCGCATTGCGCCTGGCGACGCTTCAGCCCTGTTGTTTCTCGGCCTGGTCTATTTCAAGCGCCGACTGCTCGGCATGGCGGTGCAGACATTACGCGACAGCCTGAAAAGCTCCCCTGACCAGCCGGAAGTAATACAGCTTATCGCTCAGATAGAAACCATAAGAGGCGAAATCGGTCGCACCGTCGAAGAAATCGTTTTTGACCCGGCTCCGGATGCCTTCGTCGAAGGAACGGTCAAATGGTACAATTCGGAGACCGGTATGGGTGTTCTCACCTGTTCTGAATATCCGGAAGTATTGCTGCACTACTCGGCAATCAAGCCGGAACACGAACCGGGGCTGAAGAAGGGAGATGCAGTCCGGTTCGGGGTGGTGAAAGATTCGGTCAGCCCGATTGCGGTCCAGGTCGAAAAGATCGGTGAATCAGAGGCTTCTGACGCTATGCCGGGTAGAATCGAAAAATACGATATAGAAAAAAAGGTTGGCATGATCAGAACTCATGACGGGCGTCAGATCTTTTTCGCCTTTTCAGCACTGACAGAAGACGCTCTCGAAAACCTGAAACCCGATCTCGACGTGCTCGTGGAGACCAGAACCATCACCGGTTTATCGGACGAAACTTTCGAACAGGCCACCCGCATCAGAATGCGCAAAAAGAAGCCAGTCACTCCGCCGCCGCATCCGTCAGAGTAAAAAAAGCCTTTTCGAGGCTGCCATGCGCGCCGGTTACATTGGCAATCGTATCTGACAAACGCATTTTACCTTTGAAAATTATCCCGACATGGGTAACGAGCTTTTCGACCACCTCGAGAACATGACTCGAAAAAATTACCGTGCAGCCATTTTTTACCATCCGCTCGAGCATCAACCTGAAATCTCTTGTAGACTGCGGATCAAGGCCATTGAAGGGCTCATCGAGAATCAGCAGCGAGGGCGAATGAATGACGATCGCAGCCAGAGCAATCTTCTTCTTCATACCAAAGCTGTAATTGGCGGTATAATCGTTTGCGGCATCTGATAGCCCGAAAACTTCGAGAAGTTCCTTTATTTTTTCTGTTTTGCCGGCTTCAGGCAACTTGTGGATATCAGCCACGAATTCAAGAAACTGATAGCCGGTGAGGTAATCGTAAAGAAAAATTTCATCAGGAAGATATCCAACCCTTGCCCTTACAGCCACAGGGTCTTCTGCCACTCTGCACCCGTCGATTTCGACCGAACCGGCGGTCGGCTGCAACAACCCCATCAGCATCCGCAGGGTTGTGGTTTTTCCGGCCCCGTTTGGGCCAAGGAATCCGTACATGGCGCCGGCCGGAATCTCAAGATTCAGGTTGTCAACCGCAGTAAACCCATTGAATTTACGGGTCAGACCGGAAAGTTTAATCATGCCGGCCTGCAATACGCTGATCACGGGTGCTGCGTAGATGCTCGGCATAATTCGCCAGTTCGGGAAATTCCTCGAGAGGCTTGAAAGTTGAATTGTTATGCCAGAAATCAGAGAGCCCGGCAAAGCCCGTCTTTTCATATTCTGCTGCAGTGATCAACATATCCAGCTTATCAATTGCTTTGACAAATCTTGCCTCAACCGAGCTTCCTTCTTCAAATTCCCTGAAAAGTTCGAGCGTTTCGCCGGTCATTTTGTGCCCCAGGGGCCCAAGAATATCTTCTATGGCATCGAATTCGATCTTGGACTTGTCAGGAAAGTATTTCAGAGCGGTATATGGAATATCGCCGACCCGGCATTCGCCAAGTTCATGAATTACCGCGATAGCCACTGCCTTGCCACGATCTATTGCAATGCTTTGAGAACTGGCAAGCATATAAGTCAGAAGGGTCACACCGAAACAATGGTCGGCCAGCGACTCGCCATTTCTGATACCGCGCAGCTGCCAGCCCGTCCGGCGTATTTTTTTAAGGGTAAGAAAATCATGAAACACCTTATCGAGGTCGTGAATCTTCAATTTCATTTTCGTTACTCCACCGATGATTTCCCTCCCGTTATAACCGATAACCGAAATTCTGACAATCATGACACAGGACATGCCGCAATTAACGATCAGAGTATCATTGACCCCAAAGCCAGTTCTGAGATGATCGCAAGTCACTCACTTGCGGAAAAAAAAAAGACCGGGGTTATTCCCCGGCCTGAAAAATAAGGAGGCAAACAAATCCATGACCCATTTCGTCAACAGTTGAAGTTTCCTTAACGATTTTTTACATTTTTCTGTATAATCGCAGCATGAATAGTACACCTGCAGATATGACCCTGCGCTTCATCGATTCCGGTGCCGGCGATGCCGCCGCAAACATGGCTCTCGACGAAAGCCTGGCCTGGCACCTTGCCAGACAACACCAATGCGGGTACATCCGATTTTATCGTTGGGAGCCGCCAGCTCTTTCGTTTGGCTACAACCAGCGCATTGAACGACTGGTATCGATAGAAGCGATAAAAAACTCAGGCATTGGCATCGTACGCCGCATGTCAGGCGGGAAAATGGTGTTTCATGCCGACGAACACACATTCTCTCTTGGCCTGACGGCAGAATTCATCAGAACTGCAATTGGTAACTCCGCAACCTTTCTCGAGATGTTCAAATTTGCGGTCGAGCCAATGGTAACTGCACTTATCGGCCAGGGCGTTCCGGCGCGTTTTTCTTCGGCCCGCGAAATGTCTGCGGGCAAAGGCAATCATCTGCACTGCTATGCCGCGGCAGCCGGCCATTCTATTTTTGCAGGTCAGCATAAACTGATTGGCGCGGCCGGAGTATTCAGAGATGAGTGTCTGATCATTCACGGGTCTATTCCGATAAGCATCAGCAAACCGCCCGACCATCTTTTCAACTGCGAACATCGCTCCAGTCTGGATGTAGATATGGCTTCGCTGTCAGACTTCCTTACTCCGGAAGCAATTACCCGACTGCCTGTTGCAATTGCCCAGATTTATGCAGCCAGCTTTTCCTGCCAGATTCAAAACAGTCTGCCAGACCATGAAGAAATAACAATGGCCGCGAAGCTGGCCCTGGAAAAATATGCCAACCTCAACTGGAATTCACTAAAATCAGTTGCCTGAACTGCAAAATCTGATATACTATTGAGTTGGGGTTGTTATTTTCAGGGAGCGCATGTGGCAAAAAAGTTCAGAATAACCTGTATGTTGTCGCTGGCTGCAATAATGCTGGCTGGTTCGGTCTTTGCGCAAACGCCGCAGCGCATCGATTTTCACCTTAAACGCAACAGGGAACTCAAGCATACCGGGGTTCCGAAAAATGGCGAATTCAAACTCTCGCTCGGCAGTCAGATGTTCGCCACAACCCCCGAAGAATTAAATCTGACACAGAACAGCAGTCGCTTTGGGTCAGCTGTTGCAGAGATTTCCCGCAGCCCGGTTCTCGATGACAGCATGACTTTTTCGAACCGCAGCGGACTGCAACTCAGAGGCCAGCGCAACTCTTCCAAGCGTCTTGCACCGGTTATAACTCTTAACAATTCATATGAAGACAATGCCATCGGCCTGAATGATTCGACAGCATCAGGCCTGAGTATTTCAGGCAGCAACAGGAAACTGCAGGTTTACGGAGAATTCGAAACCAGACGCACGCCCCAGATTCAGGCGATTATCCCGACAAGTCCGTCGTCAATAGTCAACCTTCGCGCTTCAACGATGAATCAGACTCCGGGTACCATTCAGCCAAACACCTATGACAAGAATTCCGCCCTCGCCTCCCGCTATTATCTTGAAGCCGTCTACAGCTTTAAACCCACCCTCAAAGGCAAGGTTTCATTCAAGCGCTCGATGATCGACACCTTTGAATCAGAAGAAAAGCTGGAAGTCGAAGGGATTGTCGATGCCAACCCCGATATTCAGATAAAAGCAGGCTATAATAACGAAGTCAGACCTGAGCTAACCGAACCAAGATCAAACAATGACACGAAAGTCTGGACTGAATTCATCCTGAAATTCTGAAATTCAGAATACAGGAAATTCGTTATCAACCAGCTATCAGCAGGCTTTCATTTTCTTTTGAGCATTCAAGAACGCATGAAAATCACCGATGTTCGCATTCAACTGATCAGGCAGCCCAAAAACAAACTGGTTGCCTTTGCGGGAATAACTATCGACGAAGCACTGGTGATAAAAGATTTTCAGATTTTCACATCCAGCCGTGGCTATTTTGTCGGCATGCCAAGTCGTAAAATGCCAGACGGAACCTGGCGGGAAATGATTTTTTCGCTGAGCACTGAATTCAGCGAGTATCTTACCGGCACAATCCTCAGAGCCTTCGAGGATGAAATCAGTTCGCCGGAAAATCAGGCGCTGCTGAAAGGCGATCGAGGATGACTCCGTTTTGCCCTGATCTGCATTCAATGATTTCGATGACTGAATAAAAAATCGCCATCAATTATCATTCCCGATAAGTTCAGGTCGATTAACCGAAACTCGAAAGATAAAATTAGCTCAGAGTCAAGATTTTGCCTGAGACAGACCTATTTTTTTTCACAACTGCAAAACTTAACCGGTGATTGCTGCGGCACTTTTTGAGAGTTGCGCTGTCAGACGACTTGTGGTATCTTCCAGTGACTTGAGCGCATATCAGGTATTGGGGTGTAGCCAAGTGGTAAGGCACCTGCCTTTGGAGCAGGCATCCGTAGGTTCGAATCCTCCCACCCCAGTTTTCTTTGCCTGTTTACAATCAAGCAGGGATATCATTTTTCAATATCACTGTCAGAGACTTGAAATATTTAGACCCGCAACATCTGCCGAAGCGAACGATTCCGGTAAATGTTGAGCCAAGATATAGAATTAACACGGCACGCGTTTGTTTCCCCAAAAAAATGAAACCATTTCTATTCACTATCTGATATCCTGAAAAGGGTAGACATATCAGCAAACACTAAATGCTGATCCCCTAAAAGGGCGCCCTGATAAATCGTAGCCAAATACAGAGAGATAATAAGACCGATTTATCGAAGGAATGCGATGAACATTGTTCTATAACTGGCATCTGAATTCAAAAGAATATTGGTTTGTTGGGTAAAACAAGGGATTTTCACATGCAGAGAATGCTCTGGCAAAAACTCAGCCTCAGAGTAAAAATTGCCGTCTCCGTTGCGATCAGCATTCTGCTTTCCACTCTGCTGCTGGTCGGCATGGCAGCACATCTAACCGCCGAATACAACCAGCTTGCTCAGAATGAAGTCGAAAAACTCGTCGACACTGACCTGGATCATATCACCGGCAGCGTCTTCAACCTTGTAAATGCCGAAAACGAAGCCATTCTGAACCAGCTCGAGCAAAATCTCAACATGGCCAAACACTGGTTGTTGAGCAAAGGCGATTTAAGATTTTCACAGGAAAACATCACATGGCAAGCTGTCAATCAGTTTTCCAAACAAACCGCGACTATAAGTCTGCCTGCCTTTTATGCCGGCGAGACCCCCTTGATGCAGCTTTCGCACGCAGGCGAAACCACCGGACTGGTCGACCAGATCAGCCACGCAATGGGTGAAACGGTGACATTTTTTCAACGTATGAATTCAGCCGGCGATATGCTGCGCATTGCTACAACCGTCCTCGACTCCGATCTCAAAAAGGCTGCAGGAACCTTTATACCTGCCATCAACCCTGACGGATCAGCCAATCAGGTCATTGCCAATGTTCTGCAGCACAAGAAATTCATCGGGCGCGCTTACGTAGTCAACGCCTGGTATTTAACCGCATACGACCCTTTGCTCAATGAAACCGGTGAAGTCATCGGGATGATATATGCTGGAATCAGGCAAAAGACTGCCGAGCAGCGCATAAGACAGGCAATTCTCAAAACAACGATAGGCAAGACAGGCTATGTTTATGTTCTTAGTGGTCAGGGCGAAGACAGAGGGCATTATGTAATCTCACAGAACGGCCTGCGGGACGGAGAAAATATCCTGGAGACACAGGACAGCGACGGAAACATGGTCGTCCGGCAATTGATCGACAAAGCTACCAAATTGAAAACTGGTGAATTCGATACCATAGAATATCGATGGCAAAATCCCGGGGAAGCTCAACCAAGATGGAAAATCGCCCGACTTGCCTATTTTTCTCCGTGGGACTGGGTGATCGGCACCAGCGTTTACAAAGATGAACTGCAGATTTACAGCGAAGTTCTCACCCGCGGTCGCGAACGAACGAGCAACGTCATGCTGCTCATCGGTCTTTTTACAGCTATCCTGGCTGTATTCGGCGGCTACTGTCTTGCATGCACCATTGTCAAACCAATCAATGAAATGACTGAAATTGCCGGCTCAATCATCAAAGGGAACATGGAGGCAACGGTAGAAGTAAAATCTGAAGACGAAACCGGAATTCTGGCGAGGACTTTCAACCACATGACCAGTCAGGTTCGCCAGTCAATTCTCGAAGTCAGGCAAAGCGAAGAAAGATACCGGACTTTATTTGAAGGAGCGCTTGAAGGGGTTTTTCTCGCATCACTCGACGGGGTCTTTTTCAGCGCCAATCCATCCATGGCCCAGATTCTCGGGTTCCAGTCAGTGGACGAAATGCTTGCCATAATTGGTAACAAATCTTATCAGCTGTTTGTCAATCAGCAGGAACTGCATGACTTTTTATCTACCCTTCTAAATAAAGACGAAATACACAAACAGATAATGCAGGTTTTCAAAAAGAACGGGCATAAAATCTGGCTGTTTTTAGGCGCCCGCCTGATTCGATCAGGAGACAACCAGCCGCTGCATTTTCAAGGTTTTGCCCTGGACATCACCGAACTTCGCCAGGCAGAAGATGAACGCATGAAACTCGAGCAGCAGCTTTACCAGGCCCAGAAAATGGAAACTGTTGGACAACTGGCTGGTGGCATCGCTCACGATTTCAACAATCTGCTGACACCGGTCATGGGATATGCTGATCTGATGAAATCAGAAACTGCAGCGGGCGACCGCCACCATATATTTCTCAATCATATCATCGAGGCGGCCGAAGGAGCGAAGATTCTCACCCATCGCCTGCTTGCCTTTGGTCGCAAGCAGGTTCTCGACTTCAAGCATCTGAATTTAACTGAGGTAGTAAGAAATTTTGAAAAGATTTTGCGACGAACGATTCGCGAGAATATTCAGATCGAAATCAAAGAGAATACCCGAGAAGCATTCATAAAAGCGGACTCTAATCAGATGGAACAGGTAATAATGAATCTGGCCGTGAATGCGCAGGATGCGATGCCCCGGGGCGGACTGCTTGAGATTGCAATCGAAGAAACAGTAATTGATGAAACGACCTTAGGAAGCAGCGTCGTTCTTAAACCGGGGCCATACATAGTCCTGTCGATAAGTGACACCGGCGCAGGCATCGACAGAAATACACAAACGCGAATGTTTGAACCGTTTTTCACAACCAAAGAAGTCGGAAAGGGAACCGGTCTTGGGTTATCAACTGTCTTCGGTATCGTGAAGCAGCACGGCGGCCATATTTCTGTATACTCTGAAATAGGAAAAGGCAGTGTCTTCAAGGTTTTTCTACCCCAGGACACAGACAATCAAACGGTTTCCGGCCCCCCCCAAAAAAACCATTCAGATGTTTCGGCTCTTCCAGGCGGAAACGAAACCATTCTCATCGTAGAGGACGAGCAGATAGTGCGCGATCTCACCTCAACGATGCTCAACAAGCTTGGCTACAAAGTTTTAATTGCTTCCGGGCCTGAAGAATGTTTTGAGTTGATGGATTCACACAAATCCGCGGTCGACCTGGTTTTATCTGACGTTATCATGCCCCAGATGGATGGCCGCGAGATGCTGGCCAGGCTTCAGGTGAATCACCCGAATCTGAAAATGCTTTTTATGTCTGGTTATGCAGTAAGCGTTTTTGCGCATCATGGTGTTTCGTTAAACGGTGCAATCCTGCTGCAAAAGCCGGTGCGAATGCGCGAACTGGCTCTTAAAGTGCGACAAATACTCGACTCAAGGTAAACAGAACGGTTTTCACAAATTGCCTCTTTTTTTGCCAGCTGGTGTTATAAAAGGGCAAAACTGTGTATAATGACCGCGAAAACTTGAGGCGAGGTTTGATTATGTCGAAAAAGTTACACGCTCTGATTCTGGCGGCAGGCAAAGGCACCAGGATGAAATCAGAGCTACCAAAAGTCGTACACCCGATTCTTGGCCGACCGATGGTTGCATATGTTATTGATGCCGTAAAAAGCATCGGTTGCCGGAAAACCATTCTAGTTACAGGCTACAAAAGCGAACTGGTGCGACGCGCACTCAACAACGACCAGTTGAATTACGTCGAACAGACCGAACAGCTTGGCACCGGTCATGCAGTTCAATGTTATGCAAAAGATTGCCGTGAACGCCCGGACGATCTTCTGGTCGTCTGTGGAGACACACCGCTGATTTCGGTCGAAACCCTGCAGAAGATGGTTGAGATTCATCGCGAGCAGAAACCGGCAATAACGATGATGACTCTGATGATGAACGAACCTGGCAATTATGGCCGGGTTCTGCGTCGCGACGGAAATGTCGTGGCGATCAGGGAAGCGAAAGATTGTAATCCTGCAGAACTGCAGATAAAGGAAGTAAACCTGGCAGTTTACCTGTTTGAAGCAGGTTTTCTGTTCGACAATATTTATTCTCTGACTCCGAATAACCGTCAGAAGGAATATTATCTGACCGATCTGGTAGAAATTGCGGTAAAAAAAGGCTTGCCGGTCGTTGCCTGCATTGAAAAAGACGAATCTTCAACCCTGGGAATCAACAGCCGCCAGCATCTTGCCGAAGTGAGCGGGATTCTGCAGAAACAGATTTTAAACCGGCTGATGGACAGCGGCGTAACCATTACCAGCCCGGAAAACACCTTTATTGGTCCGGATGTCGAAGTTGAGCCTGACACCACCATTCACCCCGGAACAATGCTTTCCGGCAGGTGTCGCATCGGCCGCGACTGCATCATCGGCCCCGGCTGCCGTATTTCTGACTCAGTTATCGGCAGCAGCAACCGCATTGAATTTTGTGTCATCAGCAACGCTACTGTGAATACAAATACCGAAATCAGCCCATTTTCGGTAATAGATGGAAACAATTGAACGACCGCAGGAGGGAAAAATGCATAACTCACGGGTCAAGATTTTTTCAGGAGCCGGGAATCAGGAGCTCTTCAGTGAAGTCTGCCGCTGTCTCAACATACCAGAAGGCAAAATCATGCACACTTCTTTTGCCGACGGCGAACTGTACTGTCGAATTGAAGAATCAGTGCGCGGTTGTGACACCTTCATAATTCAACCGACCTGTCCGCCGGTCAATGAAAATCTGATGAAACTGCTGATAACCATGGACGCGTTGCGCCGTGCCTCGGCTGCCAGCGTCACTGCAGTAGTGCCATATTTCGGATATTCCCGCCAGGAAAAGAAGACCACAGGTCGAGAACCTGTTACTGCCAAACTGGTAGCCAACATCATAACGATTTCAGGCGCAAACCGGCTGATGACCATCGACATGCATGACCCCGCCCTGCAGGGGTTCTTTGACATACCCGTCGACCACCTTTCTGCAGCCCGCCTGCTTGCTGAACATTTTCTCAAGCGCGATCTCACCGACCACGTCGTGGTTTCGCCAGACACCGGCGGCGTCCTGCGTGCCCGCCAGTTCGGCAAGAAGCTCAATCTGCCGATGGCCATCATCGACAAACGTCGGCCGGAGAGCAATAAAGCGGTTGTTATGAATGTAATCGGTGAAGTTGCCGGCAAGCATGCAATTGTGATCGACGATATCATCGACACAGCCGGAACGCTGGTCAACGTGGCTGAAAGCCTTATGGAAAAAGGCGCCAAATCGGTAGTAGCCTGCTGCACGCACGCTCTGCTTTCTTCGCCGGCGATTGACCGGATTCCAGATTCGCCGGTGCGTGAGATTGTCTGCACCAACTCGGTTCCCATCAGCAAAGAAAAAATCGAAAGATGCAACATCAACGTTCTGTCTCTTGCGCCGCTGGTCGGCGAAGCCATCAAAAGAATTTTTGAGAAGCGCTCGGTAAGCGAGCTGTTTCTATAAACAGGAGTTTCTGTCATGCGAAAATATAGGAAAGCCCTGACCCTGGCCGTTGCCGGAGCTCTGCTCGCCACCAGCATGGGTGGCTGCGGCGGCAAAAAGAAGTCAAACCCCGTGGCAAGCAAAACCGAAACGGTTATCGAAACTGACAACGAGAGCCAGTATTCGAAATGGAAAGAAAACACAAAAGTGCGGGCTGCCATAGACAGCGAAGACTTTGTTACCGCCATTTCTTTGACCACGGCTCGAATTGAAGAAGAGCCTGGTGACGCCAGAGCTCATTTTCTACTTGGCCAGGCTCTTCTCAAAAAGGGAGAATTGATCAAAGCCCGTAAAAGCCTGGAAGCAGCGGTCAAGCTTTCCCCGGACGATCTGAACTTTTCGCGCGAACTCAACAGCTGTCTGGCTGCCATAGCTGACTCTGCCATCGACAAGGACCTGCCAGGCGAAGCTATAGAGATACTCAAAAAGCTGTTAAAAGACAACTACAACCCTGAGCAGACCGGGCAAAAGCTTGCCGGTGCATATGAAAGCGCCGGCCTGAAGCTTATAGAAAGCGGCAACCATGAGGAAGCTGAAACTCTTTTGCGGGAAGGCACCAACGTTGTTCCTGATTCTCCGGGCATAAAAGTGCGTCTGGCCGATCTGTTGATCAGCAGAGACAGGCTGATGGAAGCAGAACGAATTCTGAAGACCCTTCAGGAAACCCACCCTGATTATACTGCCGGCATGATTGCTTATGCCAGACTGCTGCACCGGATGGGTGAAGTGACCAAAGCTCAGCAGCTGGTAGACAAAATACTAGACGTCTCTCCCGAGAATCCTGACGCCATGGCTCTCAGAAGTGCATTCAGCAAAGATGTTCCTGCTGTCACCGTCAGCAGAATGCCAGAAAGAAACCTTGATGATCAGAGCCTTGACGGGACTCTCGAAAAATTGAAACTTCAGGAACGATCAGGAAATCTTTCTGAGCAGAAAAAGACTCTCACCATCCTGACCACTTCGTTTCCATCTGAAGACTGGGCCTTCTTCAAACTCAGCGTCGTCTGTGAAAAACTGGGGCAAATTGACGATGCAATTACCAGCGTCGAAAAATATCTGCAGATCAAGCCAGATTTCGTCAAAGGGCAACTGCATCTGGCCCGCTGCCTGTATCAGAAGGGCGACCATGCCAAAGCACTCGAAATCATCGACCGGCTCGAACCAACTTATCCGGACAAACTTGAAATACTCAGCGAACGCGGGCAGGTAATGGCGCGTACCGGCAATTTTGCCCAGGCCAGAGTATTCTGGAAACAAATCCTGGACCAGGATCCAGACCACACCGCGACTCTGTTCAATTTCGGACAACTGGAGATGGAATCAGGGAACCATGAGGAAGCTGCTGTATTTTTTGAGAAGGCGATCCGCAACGAACCATTCAACAACAAATACAGGTATTTTGCCGGTCTGAATCTTGTGCAGGGCGGGCAGAAAGACAAAGCCGATGCGCTGTGGCAGGCTTCAAAATCATCATTGAATGTCCAGGATCCATATGCGGCAAGAATACTCAAAGCACTTGGAGAAGAGTCTACCACGGTTTCCCAGAACACTTCTCTTTCTTCACCACCACCGGTTTTGAATGCGGCCGCTTCAGTTGACCCGACCGCAGCCACAAACGGCACGAGTGCGGAAACAATAATGATACCCGGAACGGTCATCAGCGAAAGTCCGGTTGACCCTGATTACGAAAAGGCTCTTGAATACGCCCGTGGAGGCTTTTTCAACGAAGCGATCCAGTCTTTCAAATCAGTTCTGGTCAATGACCCGACAAATTTTAACGCCCTGATGAACCTTGGTAAGGTCTATACAGCTACCGGCAAGCAGCCGCAGGCAGTCACCTTTTACCTGAAAGCTCTGAAAATAGATCCCCGCAATGTTCATGCTCTCAAAGCATTGGCAAATGGCTATTCTGAAATCGGCATGCACAATCTGGCGGCCCAGATCACCGACCAGGTGAAGGTTTCGAATCCTGACCAGCTCGACGGCTTTCCAAGATATTCTCAGGCAGCCATCAAAAATGATCCCCGTGGCATTGAGCCGCTCGCGCAGGCTTTGATGTCAGAAGGCCTCAACGCTGAAGCTCTGGCAGTGGTTCAGAACGGCCTTTCACAGCAGAGCGAACTGATGATCCTGCATCTGCTTCACGGAGACGTTCTCAAGCAGATTGGCCAGCACGAACAGGCTCTTGAAGCCTACAAAAATGCCTTGAGCCGCGATCAGCAGAGCCCCGCCCCATACATACGGATCGGCGATCTGTATCTGGCATCAGGTCAGGCAACGGCCGCTTTCGAAGAGTATCAGAAGGCCTTGAAGAGTGGTTTCATAGACCC
Organism: uncultured bacterium; assembly: GCA_964474705.1. Lineage (GTDB taxonomy): Bacteria > Muiribacteriota > Ozemobacteria > Ozemobacterales > Ozemobacteraceae > Rifleibacterium. The sequence goes on along the minus strand of CAYYUI010000028.1, from coordinate 31,498 downwards.
GGACAGCATGTTCATCATTTCGGACCGTTTCAGACAGATTGGCCGCGATTCCGATGCCAGACTCGTTCTTGGCAAAATAAAAGGCATGAACCTGAATCAGGAACAGCTGCAGAAACTTGACCAGCGCCTGGGCACAAGCCTGGCAACCCCCCAGAAGGAGGAAAATCAATGACCAGAGAAACTTCATTAGCCAGCCTCGATGAGGCAATTTCCGAACTGCGCAATTCAATCAAGAACGTATCGGATGCTGAAGTCAGAAAAGAACTGGAAAAGACCCTGAAAAACCTTATGAAAGCTCGCGAAAGAATGAATCCTGCCAGACCATTCTCTTCCTTTTACGTGGTCACTATACCTTTTGTCATCATTTTCGCCATGGTAGGTATCTACTATTTTTCGCGCGTAGCCGGCAAATGCGCCTCTAAATGAGAACCTACATTTTCGGGCCGGTACCTTCGCGTCGTCTGGGCATTTCATTAGGTGTCGATCTGACGCCTACCAAGACATGCTCGTATGATTGCCTGTACTGCCAGCTTTGCCGAACGAATTTTCACACTTCCCAGCGAAGTGAATTCTGCAACCCTGACGACGTTCTGAAGGAATTGCGGGAAACGCTTGCCGAAATTGCACAACCAGACTGGATAACAATTTCTGGCACCGGCGAACCAACGCTGCATTCAGGACTCGGCTACATTCTTGCCGAGATCAAGAAGCTCAACAATGCCCCGACCTGCGTTATCACCAACTCGTCGCTGCTGCACCTGCCTGATGTGAGAAGCGAACTGATGCTTGCCGACCGCCTGCTGCCGACTCTGACGACTGTCAACAAGGCGACTTTCAGACGAATTCACCGCCCAACCGATGAATTGAACCTGGACGACATTCTCAACGGCCTCAGGCGTTTCGTCAATGAATTCACCGGCGCAGTCGAAATTGAAATTTTCGTCTGCCCCGATTTAAATGATTCTGATGCCGAAATTGAAGCCCTTGGCAACTATCTTAACAGTCTCGATGGCATCGAATCAGTATATCTGAATACTGCCGTGCGGGTTCCACTCGAAAGCGAGATCAGAACCGCAGATCAGAGTCGTCTCAATCGGTTCAGGGAACACCTGCAACTGAGGGTTCCCGTTTCCACCGCTTTTGAACATAATCTGGTTCCGCCTCGAAAAAGCAACTGGAACAGGCCGGCAGTCTCGTCAGATATTCTTAAACTGCTGCTGCGACACCCATGCAGCCAGGAACAGCTGGAAAAAGTTCTCGGATCATCGCCCGAAAACATTCTGCGGCTGCTGAACGACCTTGCTGACCAGAACATGATCAAGAGGGAAACTAATGGCTGCTGGTCGTTGATATCAGTGAAATAGCCCTGTGATTCTGCGGGCGTAACAACTCGAGACGATCCATTGCAAATAGCTGTTTCATCGCGAAGCTTTGCCAACGGGCTTTTCCGGTTTAAGACGGAATATTATTGTTGGGTTCAGGCGCAGGTCTTTTTTCAGCTCAACCGGCGTAAACCCCTCCGCGGCAGCGAAAAGTTCGACTTCTGAACCATGTTCACCTGAAAATTTCAGGGAAAAACAACCGGCAGCATCTGTCTGCGCCGTTTGACGCTCTCCGGCAATATAAGCTCCGGCGACCGGCTCCCCAGTAAGAGCATTTACAGCCTTGCCATTGAGAACAAACTGATGATTCTCAATGCTTGACAGAAGTGTCAGCATAAGATTTTCAAAAACCGCTTTTTCAACAAATCCACCTGGATCGCTGAATTCGGCAGGGAATGATCCTCCCTGTGCTTTGCCTGACAGAACAACATCTGGCTGACTCTGGTAAGCGAAAATCCGCATTAACTGCCTGGTTTCATACAGCCCGGGGTTGTTTTTGCGGAGGAATCTGCCAAGTTTCTGCAGATAGCAGATGGTTTCGAGATTGCGCACCGATTCATCGGGGCGGAAACTGCCGTCTGGATAACCAGTCATGATTTTCAGCGCAAGAGTCGTGGCAACACTCTTCTGCTGAACAGCATCCAGGTCATTCAACGACACCTGGGCATCGACCGGAATCTGAACCTGATGCCTGGAAAGAATTCCTTCGATGAACAATGCCAGATCGATTCTCGTCAACAACGGTCGCGACGGCTGGTAAGAAAATGCCGAAAACATGATCAGACAACACAGCATGCTGAATCCGACCAGTATTTTCTTCAGATTGTAAATATTCATACCTTCAAGCTCCGCTGATGATCCAGGTTTTTCCATCTCGAAAAAATCTGAGCCTGCAGACTTCCGCGATAGTTTTCAGCGCTTCAAACGGGCTGGCAGCCTCAAGTTCAAGACTGAAGGTCTCCGGAACCCGCCCGTTAATCTGAATATCCAACCCGGCCTGACCTGCAAGTTCTTTGATTACAGGCTCGAGCGGCGCATCCTGCAGACTGATTACCGCTGGAGAATAACCGCTTTCTTTCGGATCGAGCAACAGCTTGCTCCCGGCTACCCCAGGCTTCACCAGAAATGATTTTTCCGCAAATCTGACCATGATCCTGTTATCAGCAAAGCGCACCGAGGCAAGACAATCAGGCTTGATATAAAAACGCATGCGGGCCAGGTCGCCATCTTCAAGGCCTTCCTTGAGATAGGCAAGTTTGACGTCCCGGCCTGCATAAGTTTTACCGGAAGCTGCAAAATCAGCTGTCGTCCCGGGAAAATCAAGAGTCAGACAGTTATTCTGACCAACATATCTGGCCAGAGGTTTTACCAGATCATTCATCAGAATCGTGACTTCCGTCATGCCTTCACCTTCTGAAAACGAGACATTCTCGATTCGGTGCAGCGATGGACCGGCATTGGCAATACGCCACGAAATGGCCGACAGCAGTATGAAAAAATAAACCAGATAAATAGCTCTTTTCATTGCGGCTGCCTCTCAACAAACATGGCCTTTTCAAGCAGGTGAAACCCTCTGATTCTTGAAACATCCGGCAGCAGACCCGGCTCATACCCAAGGCTGCGTAATTTTTCAGCAAGACTGGCAGCATCTACGATCTCACCGTTTTCGAACATAGCTGCTTCGGGCAAAGTTCGATTCTGATGCCTGGCAGCAATCTGCAGTGCAAAATTCCATTCGGCAGCCGAGATGGGTGAATAGGGTTCGAGTTCCATAATCTTCCTGTAGCCGATAGCCCGTATTTCCAGAAGATTTCGACACATGCGATAGATCGGGTGATCGACTGGCACGTCAGCAAAAGGCATCGTCGATACTTTGATGCTGGCTGTGCTGTTGAACAACTGATAACTCATCACTACTGAACCAATAAGAATGAAAAGAGCAAGCACAAGTGTGCCCCTGAATACAAGATGGCGCCCTGGTCTGGAAGGTCTGGAAACCTTCTCTTCGCCGAAACGGGCCCCGCAATTGCCACAAAATCTGGCCATTGCAATATTTGCGGCTCCACACGAGGTGCAGAGGCGACCCATATGAGCTTTTTCATCTGCTGGATTCATAGTCAGAGAGTTGTCTCCATATACCGTTTATCGGCAGATTCGGACAAATGTTTGAATCATAAGCAATACGCATCTGTTTTAAACGGCTTGCGAAATACATCCCGGAGTTGCTGATCAGAGCAGAGTTGCCTTCTGTCGTGGTTTGCGGTACAAAATTGTCGACAAGCCGGGCAATTAGTGATAATATTCTGCCTGATTAAATTGAAACGGATCTGGAAGGGGTACATAAATAGAAAATGACGCCGATTCGAAAGCTCATATTCATTCTGACGGATATAATAATCATCGCATTTTCACTGATCGCCGCCATCTGGCTGAAATTTGACAAGCTCGAACCACAGCATATCCATTATCTGCTGTTTATCACTCCAGTTCTCATTCCGGTCGGGCTTATCGCCTTCTGGTCAATGGGATTGTACAACAGAACTCTGCGTTTTACCTCGTTGCCCGATATGGTTGCCGTTTTCACTGCGGTAACCGGGTATTCGATGCTGAAACTGACTTCGATTTACTTTCTCGATTCATTCCCCAGTCTCAGCGCTGTCTTCATCATCGACTGGATGATCAGCCTCATCCTGGTAGGAACAAGTCGAATCGCACCACGTGTCTGTCTGAATCTGATCGAGGTCAGCCCGCTGCGCGGCTGGCTCACCCAGAGAGGCCTGAGCAAAAATAAACGCGTATTGATCGTCGGCGCCGGTCAGGGTGGCGAAAGCATTCTGCGTGAAATCAAGCGCAACATCAACCTGCCGATCGATGTTGTCGGCTTGATCGACGACAACCCCAAAAAAGCAGGGCAGATCATTCACGGTGTTAAAGTAGTCGGAATGACCGAACAGATTGCCGAGATTGCCGAGAAATATTTTGCTGACGAAGTTATCATTGCGATTCCGTCGGCCGCCGGTTCTGAACTTCGCCGCATCGTTAAGCTCTGCCAGAATTCCAGGGTACGCTTCAAAACTCTGCCGGGGCTACAGGATATCATCGGTGGCAAACTGGTCAGTCTGCAGTTGCGCGATATCGCCATCGAAGATCTGCTGCGTCGACCGCCGTCCGAGATCAACCTCGCAGAAATCGCCGCTTATGTGACCGGCAAAACCGTCATGGTAACAGGAGCCGGCGGCAGCATCGGCAGCGAAATCTGCCGTCAGATAATGCCTTTCCAGCCCACCAAGCTGTTGTTACTCGGCCATGGCGAGAACAGTATTTTTAAAACTCACCAGGAACTGCTCGGCAACGGCAATCTTGGCAACACTGCCCTTATTCCGATTATAACCGACATTCAGGACCGCGACAAAATCAACGCCCTGTTCAATGCCCATCGCCCGGAAATAGTTTTTCATGCCGCCGCCCACAAGCACGTACCTCTCATGGAACTTAACCCGGAAGAGGCTGTTAAAAACAATGTTCTCGGCACGAGAAATCTTGTCGATGCCTCGCACAACGCCGGGGTTGAAAGATTTGTCATGATCTCAACCGACAAGGCAGTTAACCCGACTTCGGTAATGGGTGCCAGCAAACGCGTTGCCGAGAAGATTCTCAAATGCTATGCCAGACGCAGTTCGACCAGATTCGTGGCAGTCAGATTCGGCAACGTGCTCGGCAGTCGCGGCAGCGTTATTCCGATGTTCAAACAGCAGATAGAGAATGGCGGCCCGATCACCATCACTCATCCCAAGATGATCCGTTACTTCATGACCATTCCTGAAGCAAGCAAGCTCGTCATTCAGGCCGGTGCCTATGGCAAAGGCGGCGAGGTTTTCATTCTCGACATGGGAGAACCCGTCAGAATTGTCGATCTTGCCGAAGATCTCATCAGACTGGCCGGTCTCGAAGTCGGTCGTGACATAGAAATCAAATATACCGGCATCAGACCGGGCGAAAAGCTTTACGAAGAACTGCTGACCGCATCAGAGGGTATTACAGCAACCCGCAACAGCAAGATATTTGTCGCCAGACCTGAAGAGGTGAATGAAGAAGAATTGCTCGCTCAGGTTGAAAAGCTTGAAGCGGCGGCCAGAATAGGCAAACCGCGCAACATCATCCGCAGTTTTCAGGAAATAGTTCCTTCGTTCGCTCCCAACCGCGATATGATTCACAATGAAAAGCAGCGCGAACAGAAGGATCATGCTGACGAAAAGCCAAAGCTCAGAGTAGTTGGCTGAGATCCAGAATAAGAATAAAAAAACCGCCGATTGTCAGATCGGCGGTTTTTTGTTTTACTTTCTTTTGCTTCAGCTGCCCTTTTCATCACCAGTAATTGGTGGGAAAGGCTGCGACGAAGGCTTTTCAGCCTGCGGGGCCTGCTCACCATTCCTGGCCGGCTCAGCATGCGGAGGGATGACCGGAGGGTAAGGCTGGCTTTCCAGAGACGGCTTATCAGAGTTATTATGCCCTGAATTACCGGATTTCTTTTCGTCTTTGCTTTCATGAGCGGCCATGGGCGGATATGGCTGGCTGTCGAGTTCGCCATGAATACCTTCTGCCGGGTCACGATTTTCGGTTTCGTCATCGATAAGCACCATATCGTCAGTATCTTCAACTTTGGCAAAATACTGAAAGAGTTTGCGATCGAAAGCCTTCATGAATGCTTCGACACACACGGGGTCGAACTGTTTGCCCGAGAACTTCTGCAGTTCGCCAACCGCAGTTTTAACGGTCAAACCTTTGCGGTACGGACGATTGGTCGTCATCGCATCGAAAGCATCGGCAACGCAGATAATGCGACCGGCAAGAGGAATGTTTTCTCCGGTCAGGTGCTCAGGATAGCCTCGACCGTCATAATATTCGTGATGATGGAGAACTCCGGGAATCTTGTCAGCCAGAAAATCTACTGGTCTGAGAATTTTAGCGCCAATCGCCGGGTGTTTTTTGATGATGGCGTATTCTTCGTCGGTAAGTCGGCCGGGTTTGCGGATAATGCTGTCTTTGATGCCGATTTTTCCTACATCGTGTAGCAGACCGGCATATCTAATGCTTTCAATTTCTTGGGGTGTCAGGTTCAGTTCTTCAGCAATGGCGACAGAATACTGAGTCACGCGACGCGAATGGCCCTGAGTATAGGGGTCTTTGGCATCGATTGCAGTGGCAAGAACTTCGATCGTCGAAAGATAAACCTTCTGAATATTTTCGTACAACCTAGCGTTTTCGATGGCAGATACAGCCTGATTGGCGACATTTTCAAGCGTCTCGAGATCGTGGTCGTTGAACGGAATATCACCGGTTCGATTCAGAACCTGAAGAACCCCGACAACTTTATCTTTCAGACGCATCGGCACACAAATCATCGACCTGGTGACAAACCCAGACTTTTTATCGGCGCCCTTGAAAAAGCGCGGGTCTTTTTCGGTATCGGGGACTATGACCGGTTTGTTGTTCTGAGCACACCATCCGGCAAGACCGGTACCCATCGGCAGGCGGATTTCCTGGAGTTTGGCACCAACATTCGGATCGCCGGAAACAATGTGAAAATATAATTCGTTGGTTTGATCATCGACAAGATAAACTGTTGAGGTTTCGCAGCGCATAACCTTGGTAGCGGTGCTCATAATCTTCGTCAGCAGCTCCCGCAAATCAAGAGTTGAGCTTACGACGCGGCCAACTTCAAGCAGCGCACCCATTTCTTCCATGCGCAGACGCACCAGCTCGACTTCGAGAAATGTGCCGATCGAAGTGGTAGCGAGCTCCCGGAAGGCTTCGAGTGAAGCTGAGCTTCCACCCGGCATTTCATGGAGAAGGAGAATTCCAAACGGGTCATCTTGTGGCCCAAGCGCGATCAACAGGTGGGTTTCGCCATTTTCGTCGGCAACGGCACCGGTTATCAGGGATTTTTTTTCAAGTTTTGTCCGGGTGAGTTCTTCGCAGTGATAGTTCAGCGATTTTTCGCTGAATCCATCGTTGAACCTGATTCTTGAAAGCTGGGCAGATGCGTCGTAAAAAATTACGCCAAAGCCCTTTTTCCCGAACAATTCAACAGAAGTACGACTGAGAACCTGAAGAATTACATCGGTATTCTTTCCGCTCGAAAGAATTTCCTTTTGAGCTTCGTAAAGAAGCTGCTGATGCAACACTTTCAAACTTTCAGCCACTCCCGGTGGTCTCCTTGCTTAAATCAAATAATCCGTAAGTGAAACCTCATCGCAGAACCATTAAATTCTCATGGTTTTCTGCATATGTTTATGTGGTTTTCCGTTTTCGTCAAGCCAGACAATAGTGTAATCGCAACGCAACAGCCCCCAGCCTGGAGAAACAGGCGCCGGAAAGCGATCAATATGACGTTGCCACCAGATTTCAGGGGTCATGCCACCAATGGACCCTTCATTCTCGATTACTCCAATGTCGTTTTGTATAAAGCGTTCACAAGAGTTGCGGCCGCTCAGATCAGCCATAAAGCCGCTGCCGCTGCCAAAGAACAGAACATTACCGCCATAACCGGCAAGTCGCCACATCAAAGCCCTGCGATACTCAACATCAGTACCATCCACATTTAACACTACGGGTAACTTGTCAGGTTTGTTTCTGAAAAATTTCTCGAGCAATACATGCGGTAATGAGACCGGAATCTTTCCTGTGCCATCGGCAGCGCTGACCATCCAGATCCGGCCACCTTCAACATTGAGAAGAAGAGCACCGGTTCCGGGGGCTGTTTCAGCCAGGTTGATCGGCCTGACCACGGGCCAGGCAGCTTTCGCGAGCACAGTACGACCGGCATTACGGCCTATCGCCTGTTCTCCGGAAAAAACCACATCGATTCCACTGTCAAAGAGCATTTCGATCTGTGCCTCAAGCCTTGCGGCGTTGGCAAAAAGACCGGCTGCATTACATGCAATAACACAACCCGTGCCAGCTTCTTCCCGGATCGATGCAGTCAGCCTGCGGAGCTGAGCCTGTTCGACCTCGTGCTGAATGACACCCGTAAAGGCAATGGCTAGCATAGGCAATTAATTGTATCACATACCAATATTGACCACAACAAAAACGCTGAATTAAAAATTGTTCGCACCCGGTTTCTAATAATGCGAAATCCAGCTCAGGCCAACGGTTTTTTCTTCGACATTGTTCTGTGTATGCAGTTCATTGCGCTCATTGTCTTCCTGATAGGCCAATTCGACGGAATTTGAAGAAGAGAACGCCTTCTCAATTCCTATTCGCCAAGCATTGCGCGTATAAGTCGAATAGAGATAATCCTCAAATTCAAGATAATCGCGATTGATGAATTCGGATTTCATTCTGAAGCGGAAAGAATCGGTAAACAGGTAATCATAGCCGAGAATTACCCGCCACTCATCTTCGTCGGGGTAAAACCGGCGCGGTTCGTCGTAGCGACGACGCAACGCGCTCATATTCAACGATGCACTCGATCGGCCATAAACAAAAAAGCCTTCATAGGTGAGAGCATTGATGCGAAAGTTTTCATCGGCACTTTCGGAAAATTTCTGCATCTCATCGCTCAGCGTCAGAGTCTGAGCCATATTGGCACTGTAGTAATAATCGAGAGCGAGAGCCAGATAGTTGCTCTGCCGGTCATGATGAAAAAGCGAAGGCCTTTCCCGGTCAAAATCAGTTTTCTGCCAGGTGTCACGGAGCCTGAGAGTTAAATCGGCAGCGGCATCATAAGCAGTTTCGAACCCGGTCGAGATCTCGCTGGCCTCATTATCGACAGTGGTGTATTCACGGGAAATGAAATCACCAAAGGCACGCAGAAACAGTTCCCCGCGTCTTCGCTCACGCATATATCTGGCGCGAGGATCATCATCGCGTGGGTTGGTTGCAAAGTCAGTATAATACTCGACCGCTTTCCTGGCTGACATGGCTCCCGGAAAGTTGACGAAATATTCTCTTTCGCCTCTGGCGGAGGCGGCAACCGGCACATAGCGATGACGCCCGGGGAGTCTTGAAGCAATCTCGAAACCGGCCCGCCCTTCACGAAAACTCAGATCGGTATCGACGTCGTATTCGCGTTCCTCGAACGCACCGGCAAGGCTGAAGCAGGTACGTTCACCGAACTCATGAGTCAGCTGCGCCCGGCCACGGTTGGCCGAAAAATTCAGAGTGTCGAGATCGGGCAGATCGAGAATGTTGTTGAAATAATCGAGCTGAAAATAATCGTGATCACCGGCCGCGATGCCCCAGGTAACATTGAGCAGATGATCCAGCTCGCCGTATCTGAAAGAGGAATAGTCACGGGCCGTGAACTCATTTTCATTATAATGACGGTAATAAATATTTTCCTTGATATCGAGATAGTGAGTCTCGCTCAAATCGCTCTTCAGCGCAAAATACATATCACTGGTTGTACCCAGAAAGCTTTTATCATACTGTCTTTTTTCAAATACCGGGGTCGCAGTGGCAATGTTGTACACATAAGCATTCCAGTCGCGTCTGGCGCTTTCAACAAACGACCTGGAGTTATAGTCAAAATCCAGTCTGAATGCATCTTCGGCTTCAGCCGGCAAAAGAACGGCTGCCAGCATTATGACCAGCAACCCGATAAATATTCTGCTTTTTCTATTCAAAATTTCTGCCATTAAATAAGATGGAGTTACCCGGTTCTATAATCGGCAGGAAACCATAAATACCTGATGAATTTTTCAGCAATTCCCGTCTGAATCCCAGCCCGCATCAGACAGCAGTGATGACCGGGCTTCATTCGCGTCTATCCGTTTTCATCAGGGGGAAAATATACCGGTAGAATTCTTCCAGCCTCATCATGCATTTTTACCGGCGGTTGAAAATCATCACGAATAATTGTAAGATTCTGAAAATATGATTAACGCCGAAAGACAACCGCTTCTTCTGCTGCCGCCCGGCCGAAATCTGCTTGTCAAAAAAGATGGCGGCAACCATGTCATTCACGAAATACCCGACTGGCTTGCTTCATATCTTGGCAGTCGGGCAGACGACCTTGTCGGGAAAGCTGCCGACCAGGTGCTCGAGCCGGCAATGCCAGGCATCGGCGAGCTGATAAACCAGGCCGGCATTTCCTCACATCTGAGCGGTTTCAGAGTGTCGCTGCGTGATTCGCAGGGTCAGACCCATCAGCTGCTGCTTGACGCCATCAGCAGACACGGGCCCCAGAACGAAGAGTTCACCAGCATCCTGCTCCAGGAAGTCGCGGCAACGCCCCCGGCACTCATGGAAAATGCCACTTTTTGCGGTCTAATCGGCATTTCTGAGCCCATGCAGCAGGTATTCAACAAAATTCGCATGTATGCCCTCTCTGATGCTGCGGTTCTGGTTACCGGAGAAACCGGTGCCGGGAAAGAAGGGGTTGCGGCAGCCGTTCACCAGCTGAGCAGCAGATCGGCGGGCCCGTTCGTGACCATGAACTGCTCAGCAATTACCGACACCCTTTTTGAAAGCGAACTTTTCGGTCACGAAAAAGGGTCTTTCACCGGGGCAATAAAGTCGCACCGGGGCAGATTTGAACGTGCCAATGGCGGCACTCTCTTTCTCGACGAGGTAGGCGATCTGCCACCACTTTCTCAGGCGAAACTGCTGCGGGTTCTCGAAACCTCCCAGATCGAGCGTGTCGGTTCTGAAACCCCGATAAAAGTCGATGTCAGAGTAATCGCCGCCACCAACCGTAATCTTGAGAAAGCCAGCCAGGAAAACAGTTTCAGACCAGACCTGTTTTTCCGCATCAATGCGCTGCAGATTCGTATTCCACCGCTACGGCAGAGATCTGATGACATCGAGCTTCTCATTCAGCATTTTATCAGGCTTTTCAATGGCAAATACAACCGGAAGGTAGTTTGTCTGACCAGGGAAGCAATGCAACTTCTGAAGCAGTATCAGTGGCCTGGCAATGTCAGAGAACTCCGAAATCTCATGGAGCGTTTATTTGCTGAGAATCAGACCGACGTAATCGGTCTGCGTGCTCTTAAAGAATGGTATGAAGAACGCATGAACGCTGCCCGTTATTCAGGCAACGTTTCTTATACAGATGTAGCCATCACTCCTGATCGCCACCCAATCCCCCTGGGAATGGCCGACGAGAATTCACGGCCGGCAAACAGTTCTGACCGCCGACTGAGTGAAGAAGACCTGCGTTCGGCCTATAACCGGGCCGGCGGCAACATCACCCGGGCGGCAGAATTTCTGGGTATCCACAAGGCAACCTTTTACCGCGCCCTGAAAAACCTGAATCTTGAACGACAGGATCTGGAAAATTCCTGAAGTCGTTCAGGAAGCCTTAACAGGCTCAGGACCACTTGCCGCCGGCGGATTTTCTGCGCGTTCGACCCGGTTGCGACCGTTGCGTTTGCAGACATACAAAGCTTCATCGGCCATTCTGATCATTTCAGTCGCATTTTCAGGCTGGTTGATCGGCATCGAGCAGACGCCAACACTGATGGTAACTTTAAGCACGCCATCATTGGGCCCCGTAAAGGCAGCGGCTTCGACACGCTGACGCAGGCGCTCGGCAAACAGCATCGCGCCTTCCGGTTCCGTTTCGGGTAAAATCACCCCGAATTCTTCACCGCCGTATCTTGCTGCAATATCGGTATCACGAACCGAATCGCGGACAATTTTTGCCACTTCGCGAAGCACCATATCGCCGGTCTGATGCCCGTAAGTATCGTTAAATTTCTTGAAATGATCGATATCGGTCATCAGATAAGTAAGCGGCTTGCTGTAGCGCTTCGCCCGCCGGTATTCTTCTTCGATTTTAGCCTGGAAATGCCTGCGGACGACCAGACCGGTCAACCCGTCTATGGTCGCCAGATTGTAGAGTCTGGCCTTTTCGATGACAACCGCAGCCTGATTGGCCATGGTCAGTGCCGTCTGCAGATCCTCATCGTTAAACCGTCCTTCACGGCGGTTGACCACGTTCATAACCCCGATAGCGGCATCTTTGATCATCAGTGGCACGCAGATCATGGTGCGAATGGCATCACGTTCGGCATCACGAAATGCAAAGCTCTTGTCTTTCCTGACATTCTGTATCAACCGGGGCTTTCCGGTGTTGAATACTTCACCGGCAATACCTATACCACTCTTGAACTGCAGTTTCAAAGCCGGGTCAATCTGCGCGTCACCATCGACACCATAGACAACAGATTTTTCAACCAGTTCTTCATATTTATCGTCGAGCAGGAATAGCGAACCTCTCTGGGCGTTGAGAACCTGCACGCCACGGCTGAGAATTGCATCGAGAGTCTTGCCCAGATCACCCATAAAAATGACCGCTTTGCTGACTTCGTTCAAGATTGCCAGCTCTCTGACCTTGCGTGCCAGTTCATAATTTTTCTCACGCAACGACTCGAACTGCTGAATCAACCTGGTGATCGCCCACTGAACCGGCAGCATGACAACCACCGGCACGATTTCGAGAATAATGTCGTAGTACATAAAGAAAATTATGCCGGCGGTCAACCAGGCAAGCGGCACACCAAGACAGGCCAGATTGGCAGACATGCCGCGGTTTTTCCAGAGAAGATAAGCGGCACCGAATGCAAAAACGAAGATGAGTACAATAGTGGTTTCAACTGATGAGCGATGGAGAAATCTGCGGTTCAGGATGTTATGCAGAAGATTGGCATGGATTTCCACACCGTCGAGGGCACCATAAGGGCAGAACTTGAGATCTTCAGAAGTTCCCATGGCCCGGGTACCTATCAAAACCAGACGGTTGCGAAAGAAACCGGGCGAAAATCGACCATTGATGACCTCGGCATAGCTGATCTCATTGAAATGACGATAACCACCGGCATAGTTGACCAGATAAGATTTCACTCTCCGACCGGCTTCCGGCTCATAACAGTCGAAATATGGCAGCAGGCGATCACCAAGGCGCACCCCGGAATTTTCGACCAGCGGAGTAACCCCGAGATAGGCAGCAGCGGCAGCCAGACCGAACATATAACTGGTCTGGCCCTGAACGTTTCTGTGTAACGACAGTTTGCGAATCACTCCATCGGGGTTGAGAATCTTATGATCGAGATCAATATAGCCCTCATGCGGGTGGGCTGCCTGCAATTCAGGCGTTGGTCGATCAATGATGTCTTTTTCAACCATCTCGAAAGTCTCGTTGTCGAGAATTTGTTCACGCCTGATGACACGCGGCAAAACTACCCGGCCGAACTTTTTTATCTGTGCCGCAAATTCAGTGTCATCGTCGGCGACTTTCGGCGGATCATTGAACATGATATCGAAAGCCGCAACTTTGGCTCCAGCATCTTTGAGAATCGAAAGCAGCTGGCCATGCATTTTTCTGGGCCATGGCCAAGAGCCAAGTTGGTCGAGACAATCTTCGGTAATGCCGACCAGAACGATGTCCTGATTGGGCGACAATTCAAGCTTTCCCCGGTATTTAAAACGAAAATCGAGGGTAGTGTTCTCGATTTTGTCAAACATGCCGAAATAGAAAACCAGCGAGACTGTCAGAGCAAAAATCAGAGCAAGAACGAATTCCCATAACGGAATCATACCGACCGGCTTTTCAGAGGTCAGTCTGATAATCTCGCTTGAATTAAGAATATCGACGGGCTGCTGGCTGGGGCTCATCAATTATTGGGAACGGCCACCTGAGCACGTAATTTTTTCAGTTCGCGAAAAGCCTCGTGGAACATCTTGTCAGCGCGCGGCAACAGTTTGATCGCTTCCTTGTAATTGCGGATCGCCTTTTCAACCTTGGCCTGATCGCGAAGGCGATCGGCTCTTGACTTATAGAGCTTGCCAAGTTTGCGGCGCGATTCGATAAAGCGGTCTTCAAAAACGTTTACGCCGGTATAAGCGGGTGCGAACGGATCGGTAACGCTGAAAGACGAATAAAGGTCGAGCGCTTCCTCGTAATCTTTTACGGCTTGTTCCCAGACTTCTGGGGCTTCAAATTCTTCGGTTTCGACGAATTCGTCTTCTTTCAGATTCTGATGGATCTTTTCTTTGAGCTGTTCGAGAAACGCGTGATAAACATTGTCGCGGGTGTCCAGCAGCAGCTGGGCTCTCTTCAGCATTGTGGCGGCATGAGAATACTTACCGGCATGACAGGCCTTGTGGATTCTTGAGAGATAAGGTCTGATAATGCAGCGCCGGCAATCAGTAAGCGCATTTTTGATATAACTGACGAACCGGTGCGTATCGGGCAACCCGGTTACCAGTTTAAGAGCGGCCTGGAATTCGAGAATGGCTTCGCCGTAGTTGCCTGAGCGCCTGAAGTCATCGCCACGGTCGACGAAGGGGGTTATTTCAAGATGCAGCAGGTGATCGCGATTTTTTGCTCTGGCCTTGTCGAGCAGCGCTTTAACTTCTTCGAGAAACTGAACGTTATCGTCTTTGGAAAGAGCAGTCGCTTCTTCAAGCTCTTCGATAGCAACCTGCCAGGCCTTGTTGGCAAGAGCAGTCGCACCCTTCTCGCGATGAACGGAAGCCAGATGTTCATCGACTTCGGCAATGCGGTTTCTGATTATGCGTTCAAGATCAGCCTGTTCAGGTGTCAACGGTGCATGTGGGTCGATTTCGCGAACACTGTTGTATTCTTCGAGAGCCTTGAGATAACCAATCTTTGCAGCACCCCATTCGGCAACACCTTTTCTGGCATCGCCTTCTTTTATATAAGACTGGATCACCTGAATATTATCGCTGTTCATCGTCAATTCTCCTTCTGTTTACTGTTTTTGCCGGCCGACTTTTTCATGCGTTCAGAGGCATTTTTGGCATCGAAAAAATTTACTCCTCGACCCTCGGGTTCTCCGGCCTGATTATAAGCACTGGCGGCTTCTTCGAAGTTTTCGAGCCGATAGTGTATATACCCTGATAATGAATTTGCATCCTCATTTCCCGGATCGAGCTCGAGCATCTTGTTGATTGCCAGAGCCGCCTTTTTGAAATCTTCGAGCTGAACATGTACAAGAGCTGTATCCCACCATATCTGCGGCGACCCGGGATATTTCTTTGCCAGACGGTTGAAATCAACCAGAGCCAGGTTGTATTTACCATCTTTCATTTTCTTTGAGGCGACGACATATTGGGAATCAGCAGCAAGAGCCGCATTTGCCGAAGTCGTATCACCGGAAACCGATGCCGGTTCATTTTTCTGTTTTCTGGCAGGCTCAATCTTTCCGCCATCGGTTAGATCGATATTGCCACCGGCCTGGGAATATTCAACCAGAGCCCTTACCCTGCCGCGGTATTCAGAGGCAGGAAAAGCGGCAAGAAAAGCCTTTGACCAGCCAATTACCGCCTCATGTACTCCGAGAACAGCCCGCAGGCGTATGGCTTCATAATAGGCCTTTTCAACAAGAGGCGAGGCGGGGTGGTGAGTCAGAACCTTATCGTAGGTTTTGCAGGCTTCAAGAAGTTCGCCAAAACTGGCGGTCGCTTCGGCAAGATCAATAAGAACCTGATCCATTCCAGCTTTTTCCGGCCCGTCCTTCAATGTATCCTGAAGACTGAGGATTCTGCTGACCAGCTCATCTTTGCGTGCTCCTGAAGCAGTTTCGACGTGCAGAGCATCGCGCAACAAAGCAGAAGTTTCGGCAGGAACTCTTTTCTGTTTTCCTGAATTTACCGGTTTGACAGAGTCTTTGCCTGAACTGAAAGCCGGGGCGGCCGGGGCAGCCGGAACCGGTTCAACCGCTTTTGGCCGGGCAGCTTTTTCAGCAGTTTTGACAACCGGCTTTTCATTTATCGCTTTAGCCGGCTTTGCTGGCTCAACAGTAGTTTCAGTTGCGGTTTCATCGCTGTCTTCAGGTGCCACTTCCGTGTATTCATCAGGCAGAACTTCGGTCGCTTCGTTGACGACTGGTTCAGAAGAAGATTCAGGAACCGGTTCGGCAACGGCAGGCGCCTTTTTAACGGCAACTACTGGTTTGACCTCAGCAACGGGCTCATTATCTGCAACCGGCCTGACCGGTCTTTTTGGAGTCGATGGCGATGCAATAACTGCAGCAGAAGGCTTTGCCGGCTTCTGGTCTTCTTCGAGGGCATCTTTCAAGCCTTCGGTCGTCATAAAAGACCTGGCGAGCTCATAATAGGGACTGCCGGAATGCTGACGTTGCAGCTGCGAATAAAGCGACCTGGCACGACTGCGGTTTCCCAGGCCAGTTTGTGCCTGCATCAGACGGAAAATAGCTTCAGCCTTCTCTTCAGATGTTTTAACCGTTTCGCTCAAAGAGGTGAAAGTGTCTGCCGCATCGGCAAATTTTCCGGCTTCGAGCTGGCAGTCACCGAGCATGAAACGCGCCAGATTCTTCTGGGTATCGTTAGCAGCCTGTTCAGAAGCGTATTCAAAACCGCTTATCGCTTCGGTGATATTGCCCGCAGCTCTTTGTTTGAGGGCTTCGGACATCAGATCCGTTGCCTTTCTTGCTGCAAAAGCCTGCCCTGGAACCATACTGATGCTGCAGGTCACGGTAAGTGCCATAAACAGCCGACGCAGATCCGTCATTTCAGATTTCCTCGTGTGGTGAATTCAATACATTAACAACGCAACAGGATAAAACATAGATGCCGATGGCAGCAAGAAGAATCGCGCAGACAAGAATAATAAAGCTTTCCGACTCGGTGATGGAAGTCAGATCGACCTGGCTGTATACAAACCAGTCAGGGAGATGCCGATGCCCCGAAGCTTTTATCGAAGCAGCCGTCTGCAGAAGAGTTCGATAGTTGCGGTGAATCAGCATCGAAACAGGTTTTTCTTCAATCTGAGAAACCGGCAGCAGCGACATGCCAAGATTCACCTGTTGAGCAACCAGTTGTTCATCATGATGCCCGATTGCCACCCCACTACGCTCAACAAAAATGAGACGGTCAGGCCCGGAGGTCATGATATCGGCAAGCTGACTGAGATACGAAATATCAACCATGGCAGTCAGACAGGCTACCGGCTCTCTAAGGTCATTGCGCACCGGTACAGCGACCCACCACACCGGTCGATGCCTCTGTTGATCATAAAATACCGGTCCGCAGAAGAACGGCACACCATTGGTGATGGCCCGGCAATCACGATTGTCAGAATCACCGACTATCAGATCAACGTCGCCAACTGCAGCAAGAACATCGCCATCGAGATTTTTCAGAACCAAGGTTCGCAACTGACCTTCGTCAAGCATCAGAGCAAAAAGGCTTTCAACCGGTTGTGACAAATGCTGCTTTCCAGAGCAGAACCCGGGTAATTTATCGACGGTATTTGCAATGAACCGCATCGGCAGACAAACACGTTCGACGATGTCGGAAAATAGCTGCAGAGTGCCGGGGACAAGCTGCGTAGTTTCAAGCATGCGAGCGCGATCTTGTTCAGAAGCCGATTTAAACTCCAGAAAAAAATCATCGCCGACATCTTCAGATGAGCTTAATTGAAAGCAGACAATTCTGAAAAAGCGCCTGATCATGGCATCGGGAATTTCTTTCCAGTAGGGGATGCCGCGTTGCACTCCGGAAAATGCACTCCACAAATCAGCAACGGGCAGCTCAAAAGAATCGATGAGCAGACGCATATCTTTGCATGAAGCCACAATTTCAGGAGTCAGAAAACCTTCGGCCCTGATATCGCGCAAAACTGGCAGTTTCGAAAGCAGGGTCAACGAGTTTCTTACATTGAGCACGGGTTTTACCGCAGCGGCGGCACCAAGCTCTATAACTGATTGTGACCTTGCTTCGGCCATTGCATAAGCCTGGCGTTGCGGAAAACCATAGAGCCAGAAACCCAAAAGCAGCATGATCAAACCGGCAACCATACCGCCGGCAATTTTCAGCGAAACTTTGCCTGAGCGTTTATCCATCTTCCGGTAAGCAAATAAACCTAAAGTTTTCATAAATTTATGCCGATATATTTATCAGGACAGGTAAAAATATAATAAGAAAAGCAGGAGGCCAGATATGCTTTGCCCACAATGCAATGCTCCAATGGTTCGCAGATCTCATACCGGTCGCCAAACCCCATACTTTACCCTTAACTGCAGTCACTGCAAATTTGTCATATTTTATCGAGGACAATTCAATACCGAAGACTGAAAACGGTTTGAACCGCTTTCAGGCCTTATCCTAACTTAATCGTCAGGTAAAATCAAGCACAGACCACTGAGTAATAACCTGCGATTGTCGGAGTTCTTCTTCTGTGCTAGAATGCCCGCAATTTTCGACTCTTTTACCGGAGATTGCATGGCAAAATCATCAGAACCCGTTCGAGCTCTAGATATTTTCTACCTGATCTTAGGCGCAATCCTGCTTGCATTCAGCATGGTTGCCTTTACCGTTCCCAACAAAATTGCTCCAGGCGGCATTTCGGGCATTGCCACTATTCTGTTCTTTCTTGCCAAAATGCCGGTTGGTATTACGATCCTCGTATGCAACGTCATCCTGATTGCCCTTCAGGCAAAGATCATCGGCAGGGGCTCAGCATGGAAAACCCTGTTCTCGATCATCATCAATTCGATTGCCATTGAAATCATGATGAACGTGCTTCCTGTTGCCCCGATGACAACAAACCCGATTCTTGCCGGTCTGTATGGAGGCATCATATCGGGCATCGGTATAGGGATCACGTTCAAAGCTGGCGGGACCAGCGGCGGCATGGATATAGTCAGCCAGATTCTCCACTTCAAATATCGCATTCCCATCGGTGATGTGACTCTGGTTTCCAATATAATCGTGACCGGCCTGGCCGGCATTTCCTTCGGAACCGAGCTCGCACTGTATGGCCTTATCACCGTTTTCTTCACCAGTACTGTCATCGATACAGTTCTCGAAGGTATGTCAGTTTTCAGAAGCGTCATCATTATTTCAAAACAGTCTGATGTAATCAGCTGGGCAATTATCGAAGAACTGCACCGAGGTGTTACCAGTCTTGAAGGCATTGGTATGTATTCAGGCAAACCTGTCGGAGTGTTGCTGACCGCGGTACGCAGGGGTGAACTTCCGGTTCTCAGACGCATAATCTATGACCAGGACCCGAAAGCCTTTGTAATAGTCGGCGATGCCCGCCAGGTTATCGGTCAAGGCTTTACCCGACTCGAAGATGAAGTCCGCTTTGAAAAGGTTAAAGATCAGTAATGACCTCGGTTTTCGTCATTGCCGACATCGAGGGCTCAACCGGCTGCCGGCAGCGTTCTGACGCACAACTTTTCAACGATGGCTGGGTTAGAGCCTGCGTTGAGATGTCACTCGACATAGACTGTCTCGGACAAAGGTTATTAACTGCTGGAGCAAGTAAAATCAGAGTTAAGGATTTTCATCGTACCGGCTTCAATCTTTTTCGCGAACTTATCGACAGCCGCATCGAGCTGGATCAGGGATACAAGGCCGGACCGGTGGCGGGAATCGGTGTGGTTAAAAATTTCGACAGGCTTATCATGACCGGAATGCATGCCGCTTCAGGAACAGCCGGTTTTTTGCCTCATACGCTGACTTCAAAATTCGCTTCGGTTACCGCCAATGGCAGGCTTCTTACCGAAGCGGAGCTGTTTGCTTCGTCACTGGCACCCGCCGGCCTGATACCAGTCTTTTTTTCCGGCTGCGGTGTTGCATGCAGGCAGGCGGCAGAGGCCATCGGAGGCCTGCACACCTTTTCCGTCGACAAGCCTCTGCATGACGAAATGCAGCAGATAAGAAGCCGTCTTGCCGATGCTGCCGTGCAGTCGATGAATCAGGCTCGAGGCCGGCCATTTCAGTTTTCAGGACCATTCGACGTGGTAATCAGTATGCGCGATGGGGAGGCTGCCGCGGCAAAACTGCGCAAACGCTGGCAAATGCATGGCAAAAATACCGAAATAATCTTTTCCAGCCCTGATGCTGATTCGCTTTATCGGCAATTGATCAGCCTGGCATACCTGACGCCTCTCACTGAAACTTATCTGCATACCGCATTAAAAGTGGCAAATATAAGCGGGCGCCTGGCTCATTTCTGGGCCAGGCGCCGGGCAAAACAGCTTGGATTACTGCCTGTCAGCCTTCGTGGAACATAAAATCGATACAGATGGTTGCCGCAAGGCTGATCAAGGTCATGGCCGAATCGGCATGAATGTCGACTTCGTAATCATCGGCGGTAGTCAGCAATTCTCTTGCGATTCCGCCATAAAGATGCCTGATCGTCGATACCGGGTTCCCGTTGGTGTCTCTGAACTGGAACAATCTGAATTTCCAGCAGCCTTCAATGCTTCCAAGGGTCTGACCACGTTCATCCTCAACAGCGACGCAGGGTCTGAACAATGAAACGCGATGTTTCAAAACACAGAGAACCTTGCCATCGGCATTGCGCACGGTAAATGCCGAAGTCAGCAGCGAAGCCGGCTTGGTTATTCTAAGAATTTCTGCGCCGTCAGCGTTCTTCATCACCAGTTCAACCGGAAGAAAAGCCTTATCCAGAAAAGCTCTGGCAAGCAGCTGCGTCCATTCGGTCCGTTCTTCAACCACTGCTATACCACGGTCGTTGTCGGGGTCGGCAATCAGATAGTATTCACCCAGACTGGTCGCACCGACCAGTTCTCTGATGTGATACTTTCTTTTCATTGCAATGGAAGGCATGTCAATCTCCTTACCAGATTCTTGCAGTGGTGCTGGCAGACCATTCAAGGGGGCCTATGCCCATCTGGGTGGCAGTATCGAGCATATCGGCATACACATCGGTCGAAATAGCAGCTTTGATCTTCGCAACTTCAGGGGCTTCGCCGGCCTTGAGACCTACGGCCGCAAAAGATTTGCTCCAGGCTTCTTTTTTGGCGGCATCGGCCGTACCCTGCCAGGCGGCTCTGATCAGATACCAGGTCAGCTGAAAATCATCGAGAGCGTTACGTTCGTCATCGGAAAAAGAGGCAAAACCAGCTTTAACTCTGACCTTGATCGCTTCCAGAGCTGCAGCGTCAGGCCAAACCGGCTTATCAGGCTGAGCGATAAAGGCAAGATATTCAGCGAGAGCTTCGACCGACTGATTGGTAACATTGGCTTCAGCCTGTTCCACAACCAGTTTGAAGCTTTCATTCTTAAGTTTCAAAAACTGCTGACCGGCAGGATCTTCATCCAATTCGCCGGCACTTGCCATAAAATCTTTTTCGAGATCACTGCGGATGATTTCGCGATTCTCTTCATCGAGCTGTGAAAGCGAGTCAGCAAGCTCAACGGCCTGCAGAAAATTTTCCCGGTCTTCGCGGGACATGGCGGCGCTTTCTTCCTTGATCGCGACAAGAAACAGTTCTTTCTGGGCCACGGTCATTCTGGTGCCAAGAATGAATTCAAGAATTCTGATATGACAGTCGACGGCATACCCGGTAATTGGCGGGTCACCGGCAGCGATTACGTCATCAGAAATGCCGGAACTGATGTCGGCAGCCCAACCAAAGGCTGCAGCAAAAATGAAAGCAGTGAACAATAAAGCGATTGAAAGCTTTTTCATAACTTCCCCCTTATTCAAGGTCATAACAGGGCTATGATATAGATTAAACCTTTTTTGGTCAACACCCGCGCAAAAGCCGCAAAAGTATAGGTGCCGGCAACAATATTGTGAAAAGAGTCGAGCAATATTGAATGAATAATGTTATTTTATTTGCCGGGCGGGGTGCCTGATGCAATTCTTCTTTCAGCAGTGAGGTCGAGTATGAGTGATAAGACTCCTTTCAAGATTGATACCCAGATTCAGAAAGAAATTGAAGATCTGGTGACCGATCTCAGGTCAACTTTGATCACCAAACGTCTCAAAGCCGTAAAAGCCCTGGGGCGACTCAAAACACCGATAGCTGTAGAACCCCTCTCCAGCATCCTGCATGATCGTTCGCGCGAAGTTCGCTGCGCGGCAATCGAAGCCCTTGGTCTAATCAACCCGGGTAATCTTCCAGACCTTCTGCTGCCCCTCGTCAGAGATAAATCTGCCGATGTTCGACTCCGCGTTGCCCATGCGCTCGGGTCTTGTGACACCAACGAATCTACCGAAGGTCTGATGACCCTGATGCGTGATGCCCGCGACGAAGTTGCAAACATGGCAGCCCGTAGTCTTTCGCGGCATCCGCGAGCCAGTATGGCGTTGCTGATCAGACAGTTCGGCGACAAATCATGGAAAATCAGATCAAGATCGGCAATGGCGATCTCAAAAATGGGTAAGGGAGCTGCTGAAGCTCTCAAATCTGCGGTCGAAGACAACGACGCCAACGTCAGGTTCTGGGCAGCCATCTGCCTGGGGCATCTGCGCGACCGAACCCACACCAAACTGCTTCTGGAAAAACTTCAGGACCGCGACATAGGGGTGCGTATTGCGGCTCTACGGGCTCTGCGTGAAATTGGCGATCCGAATGTGGCAGCCAAACTTTTTGAAGCCTTGTCGCAGCCCTCTGAAATGATACGTGACCTGATTTACGAGATACTCAAAGATTTCGGCACCCATTCAATTCCATATCTCATGGACTCGCTGTCGAGTGAATACTGGATGGGAAGAGCTTTAGCAGCACAGGCCCTGACAGACATGGGCAGCGAAGCTGTTTTTCCGCTTGTTTCCGCCCTTGAGAGCCAGGATAAAGAAAGACGCTACTGGGCAATCAAAATTCTCGGCAAGATGCATGAGAAAAGCGCCTATCCGGAAATCAGAAAATTTCTCTCTGACCCCGACCCCGAGATTCGCATGGCGGCTCTTGAAGCCATGAGCTTTTATCTCAATACTGATGCGCTGCCACATATCATCGAACGCTTTCTCGACCCTGCCTGGGTGGTTAGAAAACATGCCAGTCAGGCAATCACCCGTTTTGGCGGCAAAGCGGTGCCGAATCTTCTTCAGGCATTGAATTCCGCCGAAGAGGACGTGCGCTACTGGGCGCTCCGTTCAATAGGCACAATCAAACCAAACGGGGTTTACACGCATCTGGTCAGGCTATTCAAGGACCGTTCATGGACCATCAGAAAGACCACTTCAGACGTACTTGGCAGTTACGGCGAGGATGCCCTCATGGAACTGTCAGCACTTGCCACAGATACTGCTGATTCCGAAACCAGATACTGGGTATTGCGTTCCCTCGGCAAAATCAGGTCTGGGATTTCGCTGCCACTGCTTTTTAAGGCTCTTGAAGACACTTCGGAATCGATACGTGATGCAGCGCAAAAGGCTCTGGCCAACTACGGTGCCGAGATTATCGATGATCTTTTTGCTCTGTTCAAAAGTGAAAAACGCAGCCTGCTCGAGAGCGTCTGCAACACTTTTCAGCGCATGAATGCTGACCTCATCGTGCCACGGTTGTGCAAAAACCTTGGAAAATTCGACGAACATGTAAATTACTGGATACGGCGAACCCTGCTGGGCTTCAGAAAAGAAGCCCGGGCCCAGATCATGCAGCTGTTGCAGAGCAAGTCTGAGGAAATAAGAAGGCAGGCAATTCTCACCATAGGCCAGATAGGCTTACCTGACGACAGCACGGCCATTCAGCCGCATCTCAAAGATGAATACTGGCCGGCGCGCATCGCTGCAGCCGAAACTCTTGGCATACTGGGTGACAGCTCGGCAGTAAGTGCTCTCAGTGAAGCTCTTGAAGACGACGATGAAGACCTGGCGATGGCCGCCATAATCTCTCTCGGAAAAATCGGAGATGACCGTGCCGTTCCCGGGCTTATCTCAACCCTGCAGCGCGAATCATGGTCGCTGAAGTTTCAGGCGATCAGAATTCTTGGAGAAATGAGGGTTAACCGTGCCTTTATCGATCTGCTGAAACTGCTCGATGAAGACACTCTCGATCTGAAGAACCATATTATCAGATCACTGGCACGCACTACCCACCAGCGATGTTATGAAGAGCTGAAAAAACGCTTTGATCGCGAAAAAGAAAGCGATTCGCGGCAGGCATATATTGAAGCACTTGCCGAACTCGGCAATCCGGAAATTATCCCGGAAATGATCAGACTGGCACAACCGGAATCGAACTGGGATGAACGTCGTGCTGCCATCAGGGGGCTCGGCGTCATCAGGGCCACTTCTGCAAAAACTGTTCTGATTCAGGCTCTCAAAGACAAGGATCCGGTGATCAGCCGTGATGCTCTTGCAGCTCTCGAGGCTATCCTTCCCCCCGAAGAGTTTATAAAAACTGAAAAGGCAATCGCAAACGCCCGCAAACAGCAGGAAATGTTCCAGAAAGCTTTTAACGAAGGCATGAAGCAGATGCGACAAGGCGCGACCCGCGAAGCCGAAAAATTTCTCAAAGATGCGGTCAAAATCAACCCGCGCGCTGCGTATGTATACTCAGCTCTCGGCAATCTGTATTACAAAACCGGCAAACTTATTGATGCCACCAAGGCCTATGTGATGGCCACCAGTATCAGCCCTGAAGACATTACCCTGAGACTCAATCTCGGAATGGTTTACTATCGACGAAGAGCCTATCGTGAGGCGGCACAGGTTTTTGCCAGAATTGCCAAATCAGCAGGACCAAAAAGTCAGCAGGGCATCTATGCGGGAAAAATGCTGGCACGCATCAAGATCGAGGCTCAGCAAAACCCACAGTTAACGCCAAAATCAGAATGAAACGGCTGGTGCTGGCGGTAATATGCCTTTTTTTTGCGGTTTCTAATGTCGAAGCCCTGACCAGATGTCCCGGTTGTTCTTATCCGGTCGATTCAGGTTCCATTGAATGCCCGAAGTGTCTCCGACTTCTGACCTGGCCATTCCTTCCCGGGCGCACCCGCCGCGGCAGAGTCGTCGTCAGAACCGGCACCGACGCATTCATTCGCCACCCTCAGGCACAGAATCGCGCCTGGCCTGCCGATTACAATGCCGGCGCCGATACCAGCGGTGAAATTGGCGTCTGGGGCGGGCCAACCACCCTGCGCTATCTGCTTAAGTTCGATATCAGCCAGGCATTTGCGATGGCCGGCGTGAACATTAACGAATTCAAGCTACGCCGCGCTTTCCTGAAAATCAGGGGCATAAAAAACCTTCATGGTATCGACATACCAGTCGTCATTTATCCGCTTGCCCGTCCATTCCAGGAGGGTTCAGGCAAATTCAGAAACAGAGACACTTCAGACAGGGGTTGCAGCTGGTATTATTCAGCACCTTTGCTGACCTGGCATACCGAAGGCGGAGACTTCAGTGACAAAACATTCAGTCGTGGCATTATCAGGGCCGGCGACAGCATTTCTACCATTGATGTTACCGAAATAATCAAACTGAGAATTGAAACTCTGCAGAAGACTGGCAGCTGGGAAGATCACGGCATGATAATCATGGCAGACCCGAAAATCGACACCCCGCCCGGCTTTGTCACCATTTTCAGCCTCGACAGCATGCCGGTGAACGGTATAGTCAGATCACCCGAACTCTATATCGAATAGCATTGCCGAGACGTTGCGACGCTGCTGCAACGTTGCATGCAACGCCTGATTTTTACCCGCCGAAGCAGAAAACCAGCACCAACACTAACTTTCAAAAGTTGGCATGCTGCTTGCAATAGTTATTGGCGTAACGTAATCCAAACCACCCGTTAAAACAGGAGGAATTAAAATATGAATATCTGGAATTTTCTCAAGGAAATGGATCAGCTGCAATCACAGCTTGGCGAACTCTCAAGGCTGAATGCGGTCAGCGGTTGGCCACGCATGGCCTTTCTGCCAGGTGTATCAGCCAGACATTTTCCGATGATGAACATTTCATCAGATGACCAGAATATTGTAGTAGAAGCTCTGGCGCCCGGCCTCGACACTGAAAGTCTCAAAGTTACCGCTCTGCGCGACAAACTGACGATCAGCGGCGAAAAAGCACCGATCAAGGTCGACAGCGAAAAGTTCCACCGCAATGAACGTTCTGCAGGCAAATTTACCAGAACAATCGAATTGCCGAATCCGATCGATCCCGACAAAGTTCAGGCTGAATACAACAACGGCATTCTGAAAATCACTCTTCCCAAAGCAGAAGAAGCCCGCCCCCGCCAGATCGAAATCAGGCTTTGATTAATCGTTAAGCATGAAAGGAGAAACTACCATGGCTGAAAAAACCATTCCCGCAACCCAGAACAATGATTCTCAGATCGTAAAACGCGAAGTTACCCGGCATCCTGAAGCTTATGTAACACCGCTTACCGATATATATGAAGAAGAAAACGGCCTGCACGTGCTCGTCGATATGCCGGGTGTCGAAAAAACGGGGCTCAAGCTCTCGGTCGAAAAAGACATTCTCAGCATCGAAGGTCATGTCAATGCCACTGCCGGCGACAGCAATTATCTGATTAGAGAATTCGAACCCTCGAACTATTTCAGACAATTTGAGCTCAGTGAAAGCGTCGACCAGGAACGAATCAACGCCGAACTTAAAAACGGGGTACTCTCGATCTTTCTGCCCCGCGCTGAAGCTTCCAGACCCAGATCTATCGAAGTCAAAATCAACTGACAGCATCTACTCCCCTCAACCCGGGCCCTCGCAGATACGTCTGCGGGGGTCTTCTTTCCAGACAGGAATAATCGGTCTATACGAAGCCGCAAAATTGCCCTTGACAAACCCATGCAGTTTGAACACATTCTCGCCTTATCAGATCTACCTGCGGGTTACGGAGGGCATTATGCGCTTAATTATGAAAAATATGGTCAAAGGGCTGGCAGCAGCGGCTTTCTGCGCTGTCATGGTCAGCATGCCCGAGCCTGCTCAGGCGGTTCTTGAAGGTTCGAACCGCGAGCAGATGGAATATCTGGACTTCTCGGAAACCATGATCCGCGACGGTCTCTATGCCAAAACAGGCCGGGCCGTCTTCAATCGTGATCACAAAACTTTCATACGGGGTATCAAAGAACATAATGCCCCATATATCTATGAGCCGGATGTTTACACATGGGAACTCGCAATGGCCGAACATCGAAAAAAACTGGCTGCCATGGCCCCGCCGGAACAACCACCGGTCGGGCTGGTTACTCCAATGCCCATGACACCAGGAGGTGTTTTGCCTACCGACCCAATGCCACTGACCCTGACGCCGGTTGGCCCACAGGCAGTTATTGAAGGCACCGCTCCGCTTCCAGCCGATGCACAGCAGAAAATGAACGACATGGTTTACCGGGCCCGCGCCCGTGGCCTGCATAGCGGCAGCGATCTTCGCGCTGAAGAAATCAAACAACGGCTGCTTCAGCATATGAATTCACTGGGTGCCGAGAGTTCCCAGCCCGGCGCCCCTTCCATACCGGCATTAATGCCGGCACTACCTGATCTTCCCAGCGGCACGCGTGGAGATTCGTGCGACGCGGGTTTCTAAGACGCAAAAACAGATCCGTCCGTTCAAGGCTTTATGTCTTGTTCGGGCGGATCTGCATTTTAGGCCGAAAAATAATCTGAGATTTTTTGAACCGTGCGGAACTTTTCCTGTATTAGCATATGAGCGACCATGAAAAGATCAGACGAACAACTTCTGCTGGAAATTGCCCGAGGCGATAAATCTGCCTTCAGAGAGATTTATCAACAGTATTCGGCAGCGATCTATCGCCTGGTTAAGCGTATGATCGGAACTCGAAGCTCTGACTGCGATGAAGTGTTTCAGGAAGTGATGCTGCGGATCTGGCAGAATGCGCCCTTGTTCGACCCGGCAAAAGGGCGCGCCCGCAGCTGGATATATCTGGTTGGCACCAGGCATTGTCTCAACTGGCTCGACGCGAAACGAACCAGAAATCAGGCCCGCGAAGCAGAATTGCACGAATCGATCCCCGACAATGACATGCCGGGGCCTGAAGATTCGGCATTCCGCAACGAAGATGCCAGATGCGCCATCAGACTTCTCGACAATCTGCCGGACGACCTGAGACAAGCGGTATGTATGAGGCATCTCGAAGATCTCAGCATCGACGAAATCGCCGAGATTACTCAAACTCCAGCCGGCACAGTAAAAAGCCGCATTTTTTATGGTCTGAAAAAGTTAAGAAGCTTCTTCTTCAAGGAGAATTCTCATGAATAACAAACCACAATGCGTTGAACTGCAGTCACGCATGGTTGAATACTTCAGCGGGCCACCCGGACAGGTTCCTGAAGAAATTCAGCAGCATCTGAACATCTGCCCGGAGTGCCAGCAGGAATTCGTTCAACTGAGCGAAACTCTTGCACATCTTCAGGCATGCGATGCGGTTCCAGAAGTCGTGCCCGATCGCCTTCTGGACGCCATTGAAAGAAGGCTCGATGCAACTCCGCAATTAAAGCCTGCACCGCACCAGATGAACAGGGCAAGAAATCTGCTGATCGTTCAATATTCTTATCTGGCCTGTATGTCGGTCGTCATCTGGCTATCAATACTGCTTGTCCAACCTTCCCTCAATGGCTGGTTGCTCGAATATGGCCTTGTTTCAAATATTGAACTTGTAAATGATTACGGGCTGTTTCTGGCATTCTTCGCTGCAGGTGGAATCTTTGCCCTGATCAGCTCCCCGCTGCTGCTCAAAAACGTTACCCGCAACCCGATGCGTGAACCTAGATCCGGCTTTCTATCACGGCTGTTTTCCGGGAGTTTGCGCATGTTCGCCTGCTGAAGCAGGCTTCATTCAATGGAGGTAATTGTATGAAATTCCCTGATAAAAAAGATCTCACCGCAAAGGACATTCTCTTTTACGTCTGTGTCGTATTGCTGGGCATGCTGGCCCTCAAAATTGTCCTGCGACTGCTGCCTCCGGCCATATTCCTGTTTCTCATTCTTGCGCCGCCAATTTTTGTGCTTGCTGACTCGCAGGAACGCCGGGTCAACCGCCCGGTTCTCTGGGCTACCTTCACTCTGTTCACCAACGTTTTCGGTCTGGTAGTCTATCTGCTGGTCAGACCTGACCAGCCTCTGGTGCATACATGCAGAAATTGCGGCGGCACTCTCGAAGAAAAATTCAGTAACTGCCCCTGGTGTGGTGAAAAAGTGGACCGGCCGCTTGAAAACTGCCCTGGGTGCAACAGTGAAATTAAAAAGGGCTGGAAATTCTGCCCCAACTGTAACTGTAGTCTGACTCAACCAGCCCAAGCCGGCGAAACGGCAGCAAAAGCCTGACTTCATTTCTATTAAAAGCCTCGTCTCAGGACGAGGCTTTTTTATCGAGTCAATTACGAAAATGAATCAGACTTCAATGGATTCACCCTGATACTTTAAATACCACGGTGGTTGTGGTAGACTGTGGCTGTTTTCAGATATCATTTTTTCAGGAGGCATTCATGTCTATTATTGATGCTATTCAGGCCCGTGAAATCATCGACAGCCGTGGCAACCCCACCATCGAAGTTGAAGTAATAACCGAAAGCGGCGCTTATGGTTGCGCTGCCGTTCCTTCCGGCGCTTCTACCGGGGAACACGAAGCAGTAGAACTGCGCGACGGTGACAAAAAACGCTTCAACGGTAAAGGCGTCCTGAAAGCAGTTGAAAACGTCAATGAAACAATTGCCGGCGAAATCGAAGGTCTGGATGCAGTTGAACAGCGCGCCATCGACGCCACCATGATCGCAATGGATGGCACCAAAAACAAAGGCAAACTCGGTGCCAACGCCATTCTCGGCGTATCACTCGCAGTCGCCAAAGCCGCCGCAGAATTTGCCGGCCTGCCACTTTACCGCTACATCGGTGGTGCCAATGCCTGCACTCTGCCGGTTCCAATGATGAACATTCTCAACGGCGGCTCACATGCCGACAACAACGTTGATTTCCAGGAATTCATGGTTATGCCCGCCGGCGCCAAAACCTTCAGAGAAGCCCTGCAGATGGGCATCGAAACTTTCCACGCCCTGAAGAGCGTTCTCAAAGCCAAAGGTTACAATACCGCCGTCGGCGACGAAGGTGGCTTTGCACCGAACCTCAAGTCAAACGAAGAAGCCATCGAACTCATTATCGAAGCAATCGGCAAAGCCGGCTACAAAGCCGGCAAACAGATTTTCATCGCTCTTGATCCGGCCGCCAGCGAATTTTATGAAAAAGGCCACTATGTATTCAAGAAATCAGACAAATCGAAGAAAACTTCAGAAGAAATGGCCGATTATTGGATGAGCTGGGCCAAGAAATACCCGATCATTTCTCTTGAAGACGGCATGGCTGAAGACGACTGGAAGGGCTGGGAATACCTCACCAAAAAGAACGCCGGCAAGATTCAGCTGGTCGGCGACGATCTGTTCGTTACCAATGTTGAAAGACTGAAAATGGGCATCGAAAAAGGCGTTGCCAATTCGATTCTCATCAAGCTCAACCAGATCGGCACCCTGACTGAAACTCTTGAAGCCATCGAAATGGCCAAGCGCGCCGGTTATACCGCCGTCGTGTCACATCGCTCGGGCGAAACCGAAGACACAACCCTTGCAGACCTCGCCGTCGCCACCAATGCCGGCCAGATCAAAACCGGTTCTGCCTCAAGAACAGACCGCATCTGCAAATACAACCGTCTGCTGAAAATCGAAGAAGAACTTGGCAGCGATGCAAAATTCATGGGCCTCGACAGCTTCTACAACATCAAAAAGCACAAATAAGAGTGCCTGATTAAAAGGCCTGTCGAAGAATCTTCGACAGGCCTTTTTTTCGTTAAACAACAACGGCTCGAACCATTTTTTGCAGCAGGTGCCGGAATCACCACGGCATCTTCAGCCGCCCCAGGATTGACGCCCTGTCGGGCAAACGCGCGGAGTCGCCCCGCCCCTGAACCCTGTAATGAGGAAAACATTTTATGAGCTTGATCAGTGTTGTGTTTCTGATGATTCTACCTGAAATACTGGCATTGCTTTTTCTGATCTGGTATCTACGTATAACGCTGATTTTAAAGGGCAGAGAGGCCAAAGTGCAGGTCACCCCGATAATGGTGATCGGAATGCGAATCCGCGGCGTCAATCCCGACCTGGTGATACTCAATGCCATTAAATTGCTGCAGGCAGGCCTGGACTTTCAATTAAAACGCCGCGAAGATCTTATCCATACACTTGAAGCGCATTGTCTGGCCGGCGGCAACGTCAAACGCGTAACAGCAGCTCTTCTGGAAGCACGTAACCGCGGCGAAGAGCTCTCTCTTAAACGTGCATGCGCCATTGACCTCGAACTGGCCGGCAGAGAAAAAAGCTGAAAACTGGCGATCGAGTAGGAAATGGGTGATTATTTCACCCATTGTCCTCTCACACCACCGTA
>CAYYUI010000027.1:0-59879 GCA_964474705.1 uncultured bacterium | reverse complement strand
AGCTCTGCAGAAAGGTGGTTTTGCCCGTCTGGCGCGGCGCGTGCAGCACCCAGTAAAGCTTGTTGCGTATATAACGGCCGAGGTGCGCCCCTACCAGTCTTTCGTGGGCGGGCAGCATGTAATGATCCAGCGGGTTACATGGCCCGGTGGTATTGAAAAATCTGTTCATCTGGCTGGGAACCTCCTCGCGCACAGAAACGATCGGCACACCAATCCTATCACAGCCCCTCTCACCACACAATTCAAAAACCACCCGGCCGCCCTGATTTTTGCTGAGCATGCGGACTTTCCAGGCAATGGAGTTGCTGTGGGATTCGCTTTCTCGAGATGAAAGCGAACTTGAATCGCCAGACTGGCACCATAAGGTTCTCGCTGACCGCAGGAAAACTCTTACCCCTGAAAAAATGGTTCCACTGTCAGAAGTTAAGAAAAACCTTGCAAGATGAAGTGCCGCGAAGTTTTTCTTTCTGTCGATGCAAATGCTGATTTTAAAGCGGGTCGCGAATTTTACGATTTAAATTCGAAAAAAGCCTCCCAAAGCAAAACCCCGCCGAACCCCAAAATAGCCAGACTACCTCGGCCCCTGATCCTGCCTGCCCTGAGCTTGCCAGTCCTGCGCCTGTCGAAGGGAAAAAGCCCGCGCCCGCGCCAGTTTTTCACGGGTTGCTGCTCTTGAGCTTTCTGGTTGCCGGCCAGAGAAAATCAGGCGGCTCTGGTTACTGGTGTCAACTCCTGTACCACAACTTCGGGTCTGGCCGATATCGCCAGTGCCCTTCACAGAATCTTGCTTTAACAGATTCGGCAGGTTATCATGGCAACAAGGCTGCTGATAAGGTTGAAAACATGGCAAAACGCACAGATTACGATTCCCCATGGAAAGATCTGGTCGAAAAATATTTCCAGCAGTTCATGGAATTTTTCTTTCCTGGTATAGCGACCAGGATCGATTGGCAGAAAAAATACGAATTTCTCGACAAGGAGTTTCAGAAAATTGCCGTTCTGGGAGCCACCGGCCGTCGTTATGCCGATAAACTTGTCAAAGTCAGCGAACTGACCGGTCAAGAAGCCTGGGTGCTCGTTCATCTTGAAATTCAGGGTCAGGAAGACAGCGACCTTGCCAAAAGAATGCTGGTTTACCATTACAGAATTTTTGACAGGTATCAGAAGAGAATTGCCAGCCTGGCATTGCTTGCTGATAAAAATAAGGAATGGCGTCCGAAGGAATACTGCCATGAATTATGGGGTTGCGAGTTGAATTTTCGGTTTCCGATGGTGAAACTTCTTGATTGCGCCAGCAGGGTCGAAAATCTTGAAAACAGTCAGAATCCTTTTGCAATAGCTGCGTTTGCACATCTGAAAACAATGGAAACAGTTGGCAACGACGCAAAGCGTCTTGAGTTCAAGACCTATGCAGCGCGGGCACTGTATAAGGCAAAATTTGACCGGCAAACCATCATGGAACTCTTCCGGTTTCTTGACTGGATAATGACCTTGCCGGCCGACTATGAGAACGCTTATACTGAGAGCCTGAACGAACTGGAGGAAAATATGCGTTACGTTACGACTTTCGAAAGACGTGGAATCGCCAAAGGCATCGAAAAAGGCATCGAAAAGGGTGTCGAAAAGGGTATCGAAAAAGGCCTGGAAGAAGGTGTTGCTTCTCATAAAGCCTCTTTGAACACCATTCTTCAATTGCGTTTCGGGAGAATACCCGCTGAAATTAATTCAGCAATAGAGAATGCCAGCGAACTCGAAACCCTGAAAAACCTTGTAATCAACGCAGCAATTGCCGAGAGCATCGAAGGCTTTAAAGAATACCTCGACTCAATTGTCGGGCCGGCCAACAAAGTCTCAGAACCTGCCGCCGCATATACCCCGAACCGTAAACCCCGCGCCAGAAAGCAACCCTGAGCTTGCGGTTCTTGACCTGCCGATACTTCATCACTTATTGGATTGCCCGGTTTTCTCAGACCATCGCATTTTGCCTGGCAACGGCTGAATACCATCGCCTTGGCCGGGCCTGGCCTGAAATTATTTTTCAGAATCAGCCCGCCACCCAAGCCGCCTGAACCAATTCGTCAAATAAGTAAGGTGTCCCCTTAACTCCCCTGATTGCGGCTATAGAAAAGAATGAGAAAGCAATTATGATAGCAGCCCGCCCCCGAAGCCCTCTGAACAAATTCATGAGATAAGTATGGTGTCCCCATAATTTAATGATAATTATATTTGACATTTTTAGTCTTTATGTAAATAATAATTAGCGTTATGAGTAAAAAGAACATTGTGATTTATCCTTCTTCGGCCAGAGAACTTGAAGCCCTGGGGCAACGCCTCAAAGACGCAAGATTGCGGCGTCGCTTTTCAATGGCAACGGTTTGCGCCAGGGCAGGCATATCGCGACCGACTCTGTACAAAGTCGAAATTGGCGACCCTTCCGTTGCCATGGGGATTTATGTGCAGGTGCTGCGGGTTCTCGGTTTGACAGCAGATCTTGGTTTGCTGGCCGGAGAAGACGAGCTGGGGCGTCGCCTTCAGGATGAAGCTTTGCCTCATAGAAAGCGTGCTCCCAGAAAAACTCGACCGGTTGGCGAAGCAGATGGCAAAACCCGGAATTGAACAGGTCTGGGTCTGGCTGGACGACCCGTCTTTCGGCCCCCTCCAGAGAATTGGCACATTGCTCCGTGGCGACCGGGGCAGCATACGCTTTAACTATGAGACCTCCTGGCTGAAAATGGCACATGCGTTTCCTCTCGACCCGGAACTAGATCTCACTGCAGGCGAGTTTTATCCTGGCAACATGAACTTCGGGGTTTTTATGGATTCCTGCCCCGATCGATGGGGCCAGATTCTGATGAAACGGCGGGAAGCGGTCGAAGCCCGCGAACAAAGGCGGATTCCGCAAGCCATGGGGGCCTGGGAATTTCTTCTTGGCGTCCAGGACTGCACCAGAATGGGAGCGTTGCGTTTCAGTCGCCCCGGTGAAGACTCTTTTCTGGCCGATGAAACGCGTTCAGCACCGCCGGTTGCACGAATAGCCGAGCTGCAGGCGGTAGCCTATGAACTTACGGGAAAGAAACCGGAAGATTCTGACAAAATAAGGGAATGGCTGAAAGTTCTCGTTGCGCCGGGTTCCTCTCTGGGCGGCGCCCGCCCAAAGGCTAATCTGATCGATGAAACCGGCAGTCTCTGGATTGCCAAGTTCCCGTCAGCCGACGATGATTACGATGTGGCACTCTGGGAAATGCTGCTGCACGAACTTGCTATCGATTGTGGTATTACCGTTCCTGAGGCACGTGTCATGCAGGTTGGCAACGGGTATCATACATACATGGTGAAACGTTTCGACCGGTCTGGTGCCGGCAGGCGTTTCTTCGCATCTGCCATGACCATGACTGCAAACCATGACACAGAAGATGCCAGCTATCTCGAGCTGGCTGAATTTATCGCTACCTGGGGCGAGCCAGACCATATAAATCACGATCTTGAAGAACTTTTTGCCAGAGTCGTTTTTAATGTTGCCACCGCAAACCGCGATGACCATCTTCGTAATCATGGCTTCATGCGAAACCCTTCAGGCTGGCGGCTTGCACCGGCTTTCGACATGAACCCGTCTTTCAAAAAAGATGAGCATGCTCTGGCACTCGACCTCTACAGCCGGCAGCCGAATATAAACGCTGTCCTGGCAACGGCTGAATACTATCGGCTTAATTTGAATCGGGCCAAAGAAATCATCAGTCATACGGGCAAAGTCATCGCCGGCTGGAAACCCCGCGCCAGGAAGCTTGGTCTGTCGGCCCATGCAGTTGCAGAGGCAGAGCACCTTTTTCTTTCGCTGAATTACTAGCTTGCCGATGTTTCGAGCCTGCCGGATGGCCTGGACATACCCAGCATCGATCCGCGTCTGATTACTCCGGGAACATGACCCGAATTGGCAATCTGGGGACATGACCCGAATTCGCAGAATTCGGGATCGTGTCCCCAGATTTCGTCTTCTGCACCGTGTCCCCAGATTGCAGATAAGTAAGGTGTCCCCTTAATTATATACCCTGTTGACGGCTCAAGTATGTCCAATATAGACTGAATCCATGGAAAATTCAAAAGCAGAGCAAAGAGCAGAAGTGTTGAAAATTCTTTCCCGTATGAAAGAGAAATATTCACCGGAGGGTTTTTTGATCCGTGGGCTTTTTGGAAGCTTTGCCCGCGGCGACTTTGATGAAGCAAGCGACATTGACCTTGCTTATGAGATTGAGAAAGACATTTTCCTGAAATTGCACGAGGGCTTCGGTGCAATATCGAGGGTGGCCGAGATCTCTCGTGAACTGAAAACGGCTTTTGGCAGAAAAGTTGATCTTTTTTCGGTTAATAGTGCAAACCTTGATTTTACGAACAAGATAAGCAGGGAACTGATCGATGCGTGAGCCACTTAACCGCGTTCGGATGATCAAGTCGAGAATTCTGCTTCTGAATGAGATCATTTCCGATTTTGGCGGTGATATTGGCCGGGCTTTACTTGATGAAAAGGTATTCAAACCGGCAATCCTGATGCATCTGGTTGCAATTGCCGAGCAAATGAACAAGTTAAAAGACGAAAATGCCTTTGACATTCTCGAAAGATTCAAGAAAGCAGATCTCAAAGGCCTGAGCGACATGCGCAATTTTATCGCTCATGACTATGAAGGAGTTGACATGGCATTGGTCGAAGCGGCACTTCAGCAGGGTTTGCCCAGACTTCTGCAGGCAGTCGACAACCTGCTCGGAGGGTGAGCTTTACCACTGCTCCCGCACTCCCCTCACCGAAAGTAGCCCTTGCTTCTGTCTCTGCCTACCGGTTCCTGAGCCTGCTCCCCGGTTCCTGAGCCTGCTCCCCGGTTCCTGAGCCTGCCGAAGGACCAACGCCTCTTTCCTGCGTCTTCGGCCCAGATTGCGCCTAATAGGGGTCGCCGCCATGCTGCCTGAATGAAATGTTGTTGAGTTGATTTTTTCTGCGTGTATGTTAGACTTTATCATATGCGATTCAGTGAGCTGGTGAAACTACTCGAAAAGAACGGGTTTCGGCTTTTTAAAGAAAAAGGCTCAATTCGTTATTATACTAAACCCGGCTGTAAAAACATGGTGCGCGTTGACTTTCATGGTTCAAAAGAAGTGCCAACCGGTACCTGTCTGGCTATTCTAAAATCTGCGGGTATCGATAGAACCTGAGGAGCAAATATGATCGATTTCAAATATTCTCTTATTATTGAAGCAACAGAAGAACCTGATTTTTTTGGTTTTTTCTCGCCAGATCTCGAAGGCTTCTCCGGAGTAGGCCACTCTATTGAAGACTGCCTCTATAAAGCCCGATGGGGAATGATTGAACATGTAAAGCTTTTGCGCGAAGCCGGTTTGCCCGTCCCTGCAGAAACTTCCAGTCCTAAAATCATTATTCAGAATCAGCCCACCACCAAAGTTGCCTGAACCGATTCATGAGATAAGTAAGCTGTCCCCTTAATTCCCTGAAAAATTTTTGTGAGGTATCTGCATGCAGCCGGCCACCTATCTGAACCCCTTCACCGATTTTGGTTTCAAGAAACTGTTTGGTGAAGAATATAATAAAGACCTGCTTGTCGACTTTCTCAACCAGCTTCTGCAAAAAGAACAGGGCCGCATCAAGACTCTCACCTATCTTAAAAACGAGCATCTCGGCCGGTCAGAAGCCGATCGCCGTGCTGTTTACGATCTTTACTGCGAGAATGATCAGGGGGAAAAGTTTATTGTAGAAATACAGAAGTCGAAACAGAAGTTTTTCAAAGACCGGGCGCTGTATTATTCGACCTTTCCGATCGCCGAACAGGGAAAGGCGGGCGACTGGGATTTCGAGCTGAAGGCTGTTTATACCGTCGCCATTCTTGACTTCGTTTTCGACGAAGACAGGCACGACTCAAATAAATACCGTTACGACATCAAACTCACCGATATCGAAACCTTCAAGGTTTTTTACGACAAGCTCACCTTTGTGTATCTGGAAATGCCGAAATTTGCAAAAACTCTCGAGCAGCTCGAAAGCCGTTTTGATAAATGGCTCTACGTTCTGAAAAATCTCGAGCGCCTGCATGATATTCCTGAAAAGCTCAAGGACCGCATCTTCAAAAAACTGTTTGCCGCGGCAGAAATTGCAAAGTTCACTCCAGAAGAGGCCATGGCCTATGAAGACAGCCTTAAAGTCTATCGTGACCTGAAGAATTCCATCGACACAGCCCGCGAAGAAGGTCGCGAAGAAGGACGAGGGGAAGCCCTTGAACAGACTGCCCTGAAAATGCTCGACGATAAACTGCCAATTGAGGCGGTCGCCAGGTATACCGGCCTGACCGTCGAGCAGATCAAGAAGCTCTCTGCCGACCAGAACCGCGTCGCTGAACCGGCAGCCCCGTTCAAGACCCGCCCTGCCAGGCAACCCCGCAAAACCTCCAAAGTGAGATAATTGAATTCAAA
Organism: uncultured bacterium; assembly: GCA_964474705.1. Classification (GTDB taxonomy): domain Bacteria; phylum Muiribacteriota; class Ozemobacteria; order Ozemobacterales; family Ozemobacteraceae; genus Rifleibacterium. The sequence continues at coordinate 53,411 of CAYYUI010000027.1, read as the reverse complement.
GTGTCTTTTTACTGAAGCCACTTTGCCTTCCCGGTATTGCAAGGAAGCAGCTGGCCTCAACCGGCTCTGGCTTGTCCATGCACAACCATGAAGATAGCTGACATTTACTGACTTACTGATGGCAGCAACTTCATATTCTGGTAACAACAACCCGAATCTGACGGGTGCCAGCATAATGAAAATCAAGCGGCTACTGGCATTTGTTGCCGGGTGTGTTCCATTTACCCCTGATTTGAAGAGCCTGAAGCAATTACTCGAGATCGGCGATGAGCGAACTCTCAAGACTTATCTCAAGTATCTCGAAGACTGCGGGGTAATCAGAACCGTCACCCGGGAAACTGCTGAAGCGTGCTGCTGCCCTGCTGTTTTTTGACGACCCCGAGCGATTCGTTTCCGGTGCCTTTATCAAAATCGGCTTTTTTGAAAACAATGTAGACTTGCGCTATCAGGATGAAGTTCATGGCAATCTTTTCCAACAGCTCGAAAAGACCGTGGAAATACTCCAGACCAAGTATCTGAAAGCCTGGGTCAGTTACCAGGGGCTACATCGCATAGAGACTCTCAGCCCACCGGAGACTGCTCTGCGCGAGGCTTTGCTGAATGCTGTGGCACATAAGGATTACAGCAGTGGCTCTCCAATACAGATCAGCGTTTACCCCGACCGTCTGATGATATGGAATTCAAGCCAGTTATTGCCGGATCAGAATCTGGCAACTCTTCTCAAAAAACACTCTTCCCAGCCTTTTAATCCTGATATTGCAAATGCCTTTTTCCGAGCTGGTATGGTTGAACTATGGGGTAGAGGAATAGACAAAATGATCGAAAGCTGTCGATCTGAAGAAATTCCGGAACCTCAGTTCAATATTGAGGCAAGTGGCTTCTGGGTTACTTTCAGATTTGCCGGTGATCAAACGACTACCCCAAAAACTACTGTTGCACAGATAATCCTTGAGTTAATAGAAGAAAACCCTGAAATAACCAGAAAAGAGATGGCTGCTTTGTCAGGCCTGACTCTGGATGGCATCAAATACCGTTTGCAAAAGCTTAAAGCCGCCGGCAAAATCCGTCATACAGGGCCGGCAAGAGCTGCCGCTGGCAAAAGATATAATCGCCGCCAGCTTAGTCAGAGCCAGTTGTCCCCTAAAAATCAGGCGGCTTTGGTTACTGGTGTCAGCTGGAAAATCTGGGCGTTTTGAGCAGCAGTTTCAATATCGCCTTTTTGCAACGCCATGCGAATTTCGTCGAGCTTTTTGGCATCGTCGAGAGAAAGACATGGCGACCATGAGTTTTCGTTATAAACAAGATCTACTTCAATTTTTGCCACAAAGTTGCCAACATGAATGAATTTTTCCTGTCGCCTGTTCATTTTTTCAGTCTCCGCTTCAGGTCTCTTGACCACAACTTCGGGTCTGGCCGATAAGCTGTTACTACCACTGCCGGCCGTTTCTGGTTTATTGGAATCCCCCATACTACATGAATTGGCAGGCCTTTATGATCCTTTTGCAGCACCAGAACTGCCGGCCCCTTGTGGTATTCCGGATAATCTTCGATTACGATACCATCTGCAGCACTGTCGATCAGGTCTGAGACATAAAGGTTATCCTCGGCCAGTTCTTCGTAGCCGTGAACAGAAACCAGAACGTCATTTTCTGTAATCAGAATTTTTATCAGTTCAAGGTTTTATTCATGTTGTAATTGTAGACTTTGCCTGCAAACAATTTCAAGCCTTAAAATCGATCAGGCTTTTGAGACATTGGGAAGAGCCTCCGGGGCCCGAGCTTCGGCCCGCTAAAAAAAATAGACACGGCATTTATCCGTGTCTATCTGTGTTAATCTGCGTTCATCCTCATTACAGGCACCAGTATCTTGTCCCTTGTTTCGTCGCCGTCTGTGGTTCGAACACACCCTTGATTTCGATGATCACCCGCCTGCCTTGCCGACCCTGATCAGCTTTTTAACGGAATTTGCGGCGACAACTTGCAACCGGCATTCCCACCGCGACCAAAAACCAGGCAAAAATAAAGAGTCAGGCCCGGTCCTGGAGGGGATCTTATGAGGCCTTACGGCCCCGCCTGACTCATCTAATGCTACAGTAAAGATGAAGTTTAGGTCAAGTCTGCCAAAAACCGAAAAATAGCGTTGCTATTTTTTGTGGAACGGGTTTTAGAGTTTTCGGCTTGTTGAACGTCCCGAAAAATCTGAAAATTGGAATTTTTGGAACCAAGTCGAAAGAAAAATCGGTCATTTTTGTTCTAAGCGGCTGATATTTCTGTGCTTTTTATGGCATCAGCAGTATTTCAGGCGCAGTAAATCTGCTTTATTCTCCTTTCTTATTGCGTTTTTGGGCTTAGGCAGTCGATTCTGCGAATTCTTTAATTCGTGATCTAACCTCCTCAAAGAGGCTTAAACAAGTTTTTCTGACTTTGAACCATGCCTGCCCTGCATGCATTATAAGCTTTCCTGCGGTCTGGTAAAACTTCCATCTGAATGTTTGAACCGTGTGTTTAGCCCATTCCGTTGGCATTGCCGCCATTTTGAACAGTCTGAAAAGGTTATAGGCCAGAACGCCGATTCTGAAGAACACGGCATTGGCTTTTGTTGTGCCGCAGGGCATATATTCCATTGAGAAACCGATTTTGAGTTCTTTTATGCGATTTTCGCTGGCTTCGCCGCGCTGGTTATACCATCGAACTATCGAGGCAGGCTTCCCTTTTATGTTGGTTGCAACGATCACATATCTTTGGCTGTCATCAGCATTTGGATCAAGTAGATCTGGCTGCCACGGTCGACGGATGATGATGAGACTGAAAGCCTTTTTAGTTTTCTGCATACTGTGTGTAACGCAGGCAATGCTCGAGGAATTTTCGTAGGGAAGCCACTGTGACCCATCAAGATCGCTGATAATTTCCTTGACCGACGAGTCCATGCGCCCACCGACAGCGAACTTAATATTGTTTTTCTCGCACCAGTTGAATATTTCAGCCTGATAACTGGCACTGTCAGCACGAAATCTCGCAATCTTTTTTCCCTTCGGCATTTTTGCGCAACATTGTTTTATAAATGCCATGTTTCCCATGTGCGGGCTGATGTTACCGTCACGGAATTCTTCGTGGATAACCATGCCGGTTTCCTGGATATGACCGACTATTGGCATATAGCCTTGCTCACCTTTGTATGTGGTTCTGGCGGATTGCTTTTCTGCTATGATCTGGGTTGCATCGATATCAAGAGTGAATTCCTTTTTTCCGGTTCGTTTTAGAGCCTTTTTCAGAATCGCTCGATTGCAGTTTGAAAGGCCGGCCATACCGCCTCTGGCATCGCCAATAAAACGCAGCCAGTCGCCGATGGCACTGCTGCTGGGAATTGCGGATATCTGCAACAGTTGTAAAAGAGCTTCGTCAGCAGAAATTTCACGGATATCTTCGATATATCGACCGCCGCCATGCAGCATTAAAAGCATTGGAACTATATATTCAGAGGGTTTATAGCTGTGGTTGCTTTTAAAACCGCGAATGTTTTCATCAAGAAGCTCTGAAAGCCGCTGCGAATAAAGAAATTCCCCGAATAAACCGAGACCGGCGTTTGGGGTGATTTTATCTTCGGTTGAACTGAGCTTGAAAGGAAGAAGTGGAGATGTTATATTTTTCATTGAAAACCCTTTGGGTGAGTTGAGTAAAAGTGTGGTAACTCTTACTAAAACACATCCCAGAGGGTTTTTCAATTCCCCACATCTATTTCAGGGAAAAACAAAGTGAAGCAGTATTATAAACGCCAATATTTAATAGCCTGCTTAACTGCCATTTCAGGCTCATAGACGCCTTTGATGTCTATTACAACTGGGGTGGAACCCTTTTTGCAAAAATCAGCCAGTTTATCAAGAGTAAGTTCCTTGAATTTGTCGTGGGAAACTGCCAAAATAACCGCGTCAACAGGTGGAATATTTGCCAGAGAAGGAAGAATTTCAAGGCCATATTCATGGCGAACTTCGTCTGCATTGGCGAATGGGTCGTATAAAAGGGTTTCAACCATATACTCGCCAAGTTCACTTATGATATCAACAACTTTAGTATTACGGATATCGCCGACATTTTCTTTGAAAGTCAGGCCAAGAACCAATACTTTAGCGCCTTTTACCGCTTTTCCGACTTTGATCAATTTTTTAACAGTGTTTTCGGCAACAAACTTGCCCATGTCATCGTTTATGCGTCGGCCAGATAATATGACTTCTGGGTGATAACCAACTTCCTGTGCTTTGTAGGTCAGGTAATAAGGATCGACGCCAATGCAGTGCCCACCAACCAGGCCCGGGAAAAACTTCAAAAAATTCCATTTGGTGCCGGCGGCGCGCAGCACTTCAAGCGTATCAATCCCGAGGCGATGAAAAATGATCGACAGTTCGTTCATCAGCGCAATATTGACGTCGCGCTGGGTGTTTTCGATAACCTTGGCTGCTTCCGCAACTTTAATTGTCGAAGCTCGGTGTACGCCGGCTTCGAGAATACTATCATAAACGGCTGCTACTACTTCAAGGGTTTCTGGATCGCACCCAGATACAATTTTGGTAATGGTTTGCAGTCGATGCACCTGATCACCTGGGTTTATGCGCTCGGGGCTGTAACCGACCTTGAAATCACGCAGATATTGCATTCCCGAATGTTTTTCGAGTAGCGGCACGCATTCGTCTTCGGTCACTCCCGGGTAGACGGTAGATTCATAAACGACGACCGCCCCCTTTGGCATATACTTGCCAACCGTGGTCGAACTCATCACCAGCGGCGTCAGATCAGGCCGTTTATTGCGGTCGACCGGCGTCGGCACCGCCACCACGATGAATTTACATTCCCCCAGCTTCGCCGGGTCAGTTGTAAACTCAATATTACAACCCTTCAGCCCGCCTTCCGGCACCTCCCCTGTCGGGTCGATCCCGCTCTTCATCAGATCGACTTTAGCCTGATTGTTATCAAAACCGACGACATCATATTTATGGGAAAAAGCGTGCGCCAGCGGCAGACCAACATAACCGAGGCCGACCACTGCGATCTTTGTTTTGCGACTTTTCAGTTTGTCGAAAAGATGTTTCATAGACCCCTCCGGAAAGTATTTCAGGCAGCTATCTTACTGCATCGAATTTCGCCAGACAAGTTTTTAAATGATTGTTTTTATAAAAAACTTGCTCTGAACATCTACCGGTAATAGAATCAGCTGCACTTATTGAATCTTTTTGTCAGGAGAAAAAAATGAAAGTTCCGATGTTGGATCTCAAGCCGCAGTATGCTCAGTTAAAACACCTGCTTTTACCCGAAATCATGGATGTCATAGAAAACCAGACCTTCATTTTGGGCCCGAAAGTCAGTAAAGTCGAAAAAGAACTGGCAGATTACATCGGCACCAGATTCACTGTCGGTTGTTCATCAGGAACCGACGCCCTTCTGATGGCGCTGATGGCACTCGATATCGGCCAAGGCGATGAAGTGATCACCACTCCATACACTTTCTTCGCCACCGCCGGCTCAATTGCCCGTGCCGGGGCTCGTGCCGTTTTTGTCGATATCGAACCCGATACGTTTCTGATGAATATCGAGCAGATCGAAAAAAAGATCAGCCTTAAAACCAAAGCGATCATGCCTGTTCATCTCTTTGGTCAGTGCGTCGACATGGAACCCCTCCTGGCTTTGGCAAAAAAATACAACCTCAAGGTTATCGAAGATGCTGCTCAGGCAATTGGTTCCGCTTATATGGGCAAAAATGCCGGCACCATGGGTGATATAGGTTGTTTCAGCTTTTTCCCAAGCAAGAACCTTGGTTGCTTCGGTGATGGTGGACTGGTTTCAACCAACTCTGAATCTCTCAACGAAAGATTGAAAGGTTTGCGGGTTCATGGCGGTCAGATCCAGTATCACCACAACGAGGTCGGCTTGAATGCCAGACTTGATGCCCTTCAGGCAGCGGTGGTTTCTGTGAAGCTGCCATATCTTAAATCCTGGACCGAAGGCCGCCGCCGGCATGCCGCTATCTATAACGAACTGTTTGCTGGCAATCCGAATGTGGTTATACCCGTAGAAAAATCTGATCGGTACCATATTTACAATCAGTATGTCATTCGCGTAAAGAACCGCGATGCTTTGAAAGCTCATTTAACCGAAAAGGAAATCGGCTGCGCCGTTTATTATCCGCTTTCACTGCACCAGCAGAAGTGTTTTGCCAATCTCGGTTATTCCGAAGGCAGTTTCCCTGAATCTGAAAAGGCCGCAAAAGAAACCCTGGCTTTGCCGGTTTACCCCGAAATGAGCGAAGAACAGCTTAAATTTGTTGCCAGCACTGTTAATGAATTCACCTGCAAAAAGGGCTGAATGCTGTCGTTAAAAGCTAACAAAAAACCACGGGCGCTCCCGTGGTTTTTTGTTAGCGGTCGAAATCGATGCAGGTCAGCCGTGTCCTGTGTTCATTGCAGAATTGCTGGTGCAGCTTGTTGCGTTGCTGTGGTGACGCCGCTCTTTTAAGATTTTCACAGAACCTGTTTATCGTTTCCATTGGCACGGCGGTAAGAGTTCTATAAGAATAGAGTCGGCCATCATTGCCTCTTACGGTGGCGAAGTAGTGTCGCAGAGGTTCTGAAACTTCCTGTCGCAGAAATTCTTCACCATTTGGGCAGAGGCGCTGGCCTGGCGCGCCTTCTATTTGTGGACGCAGACCGCAACTGCGCGGGCATGCAAGGCATACTCTGCTAGATTTCATAATTTCAACTCTCCGCAGATATTTTTGCTGACTTTTTCGCTGCTGATGCTTACATCGTCGACAATTGGAAAAATCCTGGCCGCATTTCCGCAGGCGTAGAGCCATGGAAGGCTTGAGCGGCCACTTTCATCGAGCTGCAGATGACCATTGAGGGTTCTGGCTCCGGCATCCCGGGCAAGCTGAATTTCTGGCATCAGGCCGACCGCGGTCAATAGAAAATCGCAGGCGATGAAACGGGTTTTGCTGAATAGAGGTTGCCTGTCTGCATCGACTCTGGCGACAGTGACTCCTTCAACCCGGTTGCTGCCGTGGACTCTGACAATTGTCGAGGAAGTCAGCAGCTCGATCCCGAGGTCATCGATACAGGTTTGCACATTTCTTTTAACTCCACCAGGTTCATTTTTAAGTTCGATGACCGCCGCGACCTGCATGCCTTCGTAAACCAGTCTGCGTGCCATGATCAGGCCAATGTCGCCAGCACCAAGTATTACGCCAGTTTGGCCGGGTTGCATGGCGTGGCGGTTTATCAACAGCTGGGCTTCGCCTGCACCGAATATTCCGGCCGGTCGATCAGATGGAATGCCAAGCGCTCCAAAAGGGATTTCGCGACTGCCGGTAGCGATTACCAGATTCTCGCAGCTGATTCTAAATTGGTCATGTTGATTGCTGCAGATCAAGGTTCTATTCTCTTCAACCGCAACCACCGTAGTATTGAAGAGAAGCTCAAGATGGCTGTTTTCTGCCGACTGCAGTTTTTTAAAGGCCGCTTCGGCATATTCGGGGCCGGTGAGTTCGTCTTTGAAGTAATGCAGGCCAAAACCGGTATGAATACATTGCAGAAGAATTCCGCCTGGTCTGCTGTCTCTTTCGATGAGAACGCAGGTTGAATCAGGTGAGCAGCAGACAAGCTGGTTGGCAGCAGCAATGCCGGCTGCGCCGGCGCCAATTATGGCGAACTTATATTTTTTCATTTCAGGTCACCGGTGAACATTGGCGAATTTTTATTCTTAAGGCAAATTTCGTTAGTTTTCTTGTTCAGTTCATTCTGCAGAGCTTTAATCAGAGCTGGTCTGCAGAATGAGCCCTGACAGTCCCCCATCCCGGCGCGGGTCTGCCAGCGCAGACTTTCAATATTGCTTGCACCGCGCCCGATTGCTTCGTGAATTTGTTGTGCAAATACCTGCTCGCAACGACAGATAATATGGCCTGTCGGTCGATTCCTTACGGCATTTGCTGGGGTAATTCGTCTTTCGATCAGACCGGCTTTCTCGTTAACATTCAGATATTTACTGAGCATTTTCATCACTTTGTCAGCAATCATTGGCGCTGTGGTCAGACCAGGCGATTTGATGCCATCCAGTCGAATGATCCCATGAGTTTCGAGGTGGTTTTCTAACTGAAAACCATTTTCAACGCACACACGCTCGCCAGTGAAGGTTCTTATGATATCTTTTCGACTCAGGCACGGTATCAATTCCTGGCATTGATGCCAGAGATTACAGATTCTCTGCCAATTGACATGGTCGTTAGCGAGTTCCTTGCTGTCGATCGAGTCAGGGCCAAGCATTAGGTTTCCATACACTGTGTTTTGTATCAAAATGCCTTTGGTTTCCGGGGCTGGCGGGCCAAAAAAGATGACATCGGTAATCGGTTTGGCTGCTTTGTTCATCATAAAGTAGGCGCCACTCAGCATTTTCTGTTCACTGAGCGGCAGCCCGAACTTTTTGCTGAGACTGTTACTTCCAGCCCCGGTAGCGATCACGACAAAGCTGCTTTTGATACTTCCACAGAAGGTCTGAAGCTGCCAGGCATTGTCGTGCTTTTCGGCTTCGTTGATGTCGCAGTCGGTAATGAAGTCTAGGCCGTTGGCGGCAGCGTTTTCGACGATGGCGCGGCAGGCTTCGTATGGCGAAATTTGGGCTGAATCAGTGACTTCAAGGGCTCCGGTAATTTTGTCTGAGAGAAAGGGCCATCTGGCGCGCAGTTCGGCAGGATTAAGAAGTTGCGGAGTCAGATTTGAACCGTGCAGCTGTTTTAGATGGCTGATTTTGCAAAGGCTTTCAGCCGAGTTGGCAAGGATTACCGTTGATTTGTTGACCAGAGGAAAATCAAGTCGGTTTGCCCACTTTCTATACCATTTCAGACCATCACGGCACATCTTGTAAACATCAGAACTGGGTTCTTCATGTATGCCAGCGTGAAGAATGCCTGAATTAGCTCTTGTTGAGCCATTGGCTACGTCAGAGCCCATTTCGAGCAAAGCAGCACTTAGACCGGTGCGCGCCAGTCTCCAGGCTATCGCACTACCAACAATCCCCGCCCCAATAACCACCACATCATAGTTTTTCATAATGTTACAGGCAGTTTTGCATGCAATAATAGTAGAGGCCGGTTTTAAACCGGCCCATTCAACCTGTTTACTTTTCTCCAAATACCCCGTTTTTCACCTGGTATTCAGCACCGCAATCTTTACATTTAAAGCTGCTTTTTTCTTCGAGCTTTTCGCCATTGACGAGTTTGACGCCGCACTGGCACATCCAACCCCTTATCCGACCAGGGTTGCCGACGACCATGGCGTAATCCGGAATGTCTTTAGTTACGACTGAACCGGCGCCGATAAAAGCATATCTGCCGAGAGTATGGCCGCAGACAATAGTCGCGTTAGCGCCCACAGTGGCGCCCTTTTTAAGCAGTGTTTTTTTGTATTCGTGTTTGCGGCTGACGTGGCTCCGCGGATTAACGACATTGGTAAAAACCATAGATGGGCCGCAGAAAACGTCGTCTTCGATTTCAACGCCGTCATAAATCGAAACGTTGTTCTGCACTTTGACGTTGTTGCCGATTATGACCTTCGGCCCGACAACGCAATTCTGACCAAAGCTGCAGTCTTTACCGATGGAGGTATTGCCCAGAATATGGCAGAAATGCCATATTTTAGTGTTGTCGCCAATTGTAACGCCACCGTCAACATAAGAAGATTCATGCACGAAATAATTATTTGCCATTTTCTTTTCCCCATTTGATAAGTTCTTTTACGATATTTTCACCAGCTTTGCCTGAACCATAGAGATCGGGGTAGGACAGTTTTTCGGTATCGAGGGCTAGCATGGTTACCACCGCGTTAATTATATTCTCTGGCTCGAGGCCAGCGATTTTATTCCATCCGGTTTCTACGAGTTCTACCCACTCAGTTTCGGTTCGCATGGTCACGCAGGGAATTTTATGAAAAAAAGCTTCTTTTTGTACACCACCTGAGTCTGTGACTATCAACCGGGCATTTTTCTCGGCACAGACCATATCCAGATAACCGATCGGATCGATAGCAATAAAGCTTGCCTGTTCAAGGGTTTTCTTCAATTCGGAATTATTGCGGATCATATAGCTGGTTCGAGGATGCATTGGCCAGACCACCTGATGATGTTTTCTACTGATCCGGTCGAGAGTTACCAGCAGTTTTTGCAGTTTCTCCGGCGCATCTGTACTTTCGGCTCGGTGAATCGTAGCGAGAATGTAATTTTGTGGATTGAGTGAATGCTTCTTTAGCCAGTCAACATTGGCAAGCTTGCCATAGAAAATAGCGGCATCGTTCATTACGTCGCCGGTTTTGATAACCCTTGTTCTCACTCTAGAGCAGGGTATGCCTTCATTAGCCAGATTCTTTACAGCCTCGAGGGTTGGGCAAAGCAGCAGTGAAGAGACCCTGTCGGCCAGGATTCTGTTGATTTCTTCCGGCATTTTATGGTTGAACGATCTTAGTCCGGCTTCAACGTGAGCTACTGGAATATGCAGTTTAACAGCTGCCAGGGCTCCGGCAAGGGTTGAATTTGTGTCGCCATAAATCAGCACCATATCAGGTTTTTCATTCAGCATTGCTTCTTCAAGTTTGATGAGCATTTGCCCGGTTTGTTGAGCGTGACTCCCTGATCCTACCGCAAGTTGAAAATGCGGCTTCGGAATCTGCATTTCATCGAAAAAAATATCGGACATATTCTGATCGTAATGCTGACCGGTGTGAACTATCAATTCTTGAATCATGCTTCCAGCAGCCTGCATAAAGTTTTTTATAGCTCTGCTGACAACTGCAGCTTTTATGAACTGTGGCCGGGCGCCAACGATTGTTAATACTTTCATGATCAAATCCTTATTTATGAACCAATGCCTGTATTGATTATTTTAACAAGCTTTACTTTGCCGCAAACATGAAAAAATTGCAATTTAAAAATTCAGGGCGTATAATCGTTACCCATAAAATTTCTTTTTTAATTTCTGTGTTTTGGAGGGGGCATTTCGATGATTAAGATCGGTCTGGTTGGTTGTGGAAGAATTTCCGCTAATCATTTCAAGGCAATCAAAGAACATAAAGACCGCTGTAAGTTGGTCGCTGTCTGTGATGTAGTCGAAGAACGCGCCAAAACAGCGGCCAGTGAAAATGGTTGCAACTACTATACCAGCCTTAATCAAATGCTGAAGGATGAAGATCTTGATCTGGTAACGATTTGCACGCCCAGCGGCCTGCATCCGGATCATGGTATCAAGGCAGCAAAAGCCGGAGTTCATGTTTTAACCGAAAAACCTATTGGAATAAACATTGCAGAAGTCGATCGTCTGATCAAGACCTGTGATGAAGAAGATGTTAATCTCTTTGTTGTTAAGCAGAACCGCTTGAACGCCACGATGCAGGCCCTGAAAAAAGCTATCGACAAAGGTCGTTTTGGCAAAATCTACATGGTTCAGAGCAACGTTTTCTGGCAGCGCCCGCAGGAATATTATGATTCAGCCAAATGGCGTGGTACCTGGGAATTCGACGGTGGAGCCTTCATGAACCAGGCCAGCCATTATGTTGATATGCTGTATTGGTTGGTGGGCGATGTTGATAACGTAATGGCAAGCACAGCCACCATGGCTCGGCATGTCGAAGCCGAGGACACAGGTGCAGCAATAATTAAATTTAGAAACGGTGCCATTGGAACAATGAGCGTTACAATGCTTGCCTACCCCAAAAACTTTGAAGGCTCAATTACCATTCTCGGCGAAAAGGGCACGGTCAGAGTTGGAGGCATCGCAATAAACAAGATCGAAAAGTGGGAATTTGCCGATTATGATGACGATGACAAGGCTATTCTAGAGGCTTCATACAATCCACCAAACGTTTATGGTTTTGGCCACTCAGCTTATTATCACAATGTATTGGATGTTCTTGAGGGAAAAGCTGAGCCAGAAACCGATGGTCGATCAGGTAGAAAAAGCCTTGAACTTATTCATGCAATTTATTTATCTTCAAGGGATGGGGCTAAGATTTCTTTGCCCTTGAAGATTTGAGTATTAATTTTTCCTTTAGATATGAAGACGTAGATGATGGTTCCATCAACATAGTGGCAATATTAGTTCGGCTTCTAAAAGAATTGAGTTGAATGAAAGTTTTGCAGGAGGGTGATTATGGGTTATTATTCAGAAGAACAGCTTTTGCAAATGGGTTTCAAATATTTGGGGAAAAACGTTAAAATTAGCGATAAGGCCAGTATTTATAACTGTGACCAAATTGAGATTGGAAATAGTTCAAGAATAGATGATTTCTGTGTTTTGTCTGGAAAGATTAGGATTGGAGCTAATTGCCATATTACACCACAGTGTCTAATTGCTGGTGGTGAGCCGGGAGTTCGTTTGTCTGATTTTTGTACTCTTGCTTATGGGGTGAAGGTTTTTTCGCAATCAGATGACTATAGTGGTTTAACGCTTACCAATTCAACGATTCCACGTAAGTTTAAAGGGGAATTGTTTAAAATGGTTAATCTAGGGAAGCACGTAATTGTAGGTGCTGGTTCCATAATCCTTCCTGGGGTTGAAGTTGCAGAGGGATGTTCTGTCGGTGCTATGACTTTAGTTCTTGAATCGACAGAGCCATGGGGTATATACGTGGGAATTCCAGCAAAACGTATTAAGCCTCGGCAGCAGGATCTTCTTTCTCTCGAAGAGGAATTTCTGAAAGATTTTAAAAATGATTCCATTTAACAAGCCGCCTTTTACAGGCTTTGAAGAAGAATTTGTTTCGGAGTCGATTCGAAGCAATAAAATTTCTGGTGATGGTATGTTTTCTAAAAGATGTCAGAGTTGGTTTGAGCAGAGGTTAAATTGTAAAAAAGCATTGCTTACACCCTCCTGTACACATGCTCTTGAAATGGCTGCTATACTAATTGACATTCAGTTTGGCGATGAGGTTATTATGCCAAGCTATACTTTCGTTTCAACCGCGAATGCCTTTGTATTGCGTGGTGCCAAAATAGTTTTTGTTGATATTCGACCAGACACAATGAATATTGATGAAAGGCTAATTGAGGCTGCAATAACGAGTAAGACTCGGGCCATAGTTCCGGTTCATTATGCTGGGGTTGCATGTGAGATGGATTCTATAATGTCTCTTGCCAAAAAATATAACCTTTTTGTAATTGAGGATGCTGCACAAGGGATGATGAGCACTTATAAAGGGAAACCATTAGGGTCTATTGGGAACATGGCAGCATATAGTTTCCATGAGACCAAAAATTTTACAAGCGGTGGCGAAGGTGGTCTTTTGATAATTAATGATGATCAATTTACCTCCAGAGCTGAAATAATTAGAGAGAAAGGCACAAATAGGAGCCAATTTTTCCGAGGGATGGTTGACAAATACAATTGGGTAGACATCGGTAGTAGTTATTTGCTTAGCGATATTCAGGCAGCATATTTGTGGGGCCAGTTGGTACATGCTGATGCAATTAACAACAATCGCCATCAGACTTGGAGGGTGTATTTTGACAGCCTTAAGGACTATGAAAGAGAAGGCATTCTTGAACTCCCACAAATTCCTGATGTTTGCCATCATAATGCTCATATGTTCTATTTGAAACTAAAGGGCTTGGAAGAGCGTACGGCATTTATTGATTTTCTTAAGCATAGTGGAATTATGGCTGTTTTTCATTACGTTCCTCTACATTCTTCTCCCGCGGGTTATAAGTTTGCGACTTTTTCAGGCAAAGATGAATTCACAACCCGTGAAAGCGAAAGACTTGTCCGTTTGCCTCTTTGGTATAGCCCTGATTTTGGGTTAGAGCAAAGCAAGATTCTAAAAGCAGTAAAGTATTTTCTCGAAGATATGCGATTATGATTCTCCACATTGCAAGAGCAAGCACTTTTATTTCCCCTTTTATTAAGCTGGTAAGCGAACACTTTCCGCCGAGTCAGCATTATTTTCTTGTGTATGGGGAGATGGAAAAGTGGGGAGTTGAAAAAGATGTGAATGTTGAATTACATCAATCAGCCAAGTCTTTGTTTGGAATGTATTTGGCTGGTTTTGCATTCTATATGAGGTTTCTATTTTTGGCTTCTCGAAGCGAGAAAATAATTTTTCATTCGCTTTTCAACCCTCTTCTTCTCGTTCCTCTAGCTTTTCTACCTAGGATTATGCGTAAGTGTCACTGGGTCGTTTGGGGTTGGGATCTTTATGAATACATTTTCAGGACTAAAACTATTTGTAGTAATTTTTATGAATTGTTTCGCAGGATTGTGATTAAAAGATTTTCTTCTATTTTGACATATATCAAGGGTGATTATGAATTGGCAAAAAAATGGTATCATGCCAAGGGTGTGTACAGCGAATGCATTATGTACCCTAGCAACTTCTTTAAGGAAATTTATGAGTCAAATAGAAGCGAAACTATTTTAGAACCCATAAATATTTTGGTAGGCAACTCGGCTTCAAAAGCAAACGGCCATATTGAGATGCTTGAAAAACTTCTAATCCACAAAAGTTCTAATATAAGAATCTTTGTGCCACTATCTTATGGGGACATTAACAATGCTCGTGAAGTAATTGAATTTGGAAAAAAATTTGAAAACAAATTTTTTCCTATTTTAAAGTTTATGACCTCTGCAGAATATACCGTTTTTCTTTCATCAATAGACATCGCCATATTTAATCATAAAACACAGGCAGCAATGGGGAATATTATTTCGTTGTTAGGCCTTGGAAAAAAAGTTTATATGCGAAACGAAATTACTTCTTGGGAATGCCTTCAAAAATTGGGGGTCAAAATGTATTCTTTGAATTCCAAAATTTCTTTGACGGGATTGAATCCGATCGATAAAGAAAACAATATCAGAATTATAAAAGCTTACTTCTCTAAAGAAAAACTGATTGAGCAGTTACATTTGATATTTGGTAGAAATTGTTCTTTTACCATGAAAACAAGGTGAAGATGATCATAGGAATTTTGGTTCATAATTCGTTGTTTTCACTTGTAATCTGAAATGAATTTAAAATACATTTTTCATTTTGCAATTGGGCCTATTGTAGGCGGGTTTCTTAATCTTGTTAGCCTGCCTCTTATGACATGGTTTTTTTCAACGGAAGACATTGGGCGAATTTCAATGCTAAACGTAACCATAAGTTTTTGTTTGTTGTTGTTTTCTTTTGGCTTGGATCAAGCTTATGTTAGAGAGTATCACGAAGAAAATGATAAAATTGCCCTTCTTAAGGCCACAATTATGCCTGGTCTAATCGTTTTGTTGTTGACAATAGCTATCATAAGCATTTCGCCGTTTCAGCCTTCAAAAATTGTTTTCGGTATTAGTTCTCGATTTGTCTCTCTTCTTTTGGCGATTGCGATTATATCGTCTTTTATTACAAGCTTTCTGGGTCTTATTTTGCGCATGGCAGAACGAGGGTTAGCATACTCGGCAACACAATTTTTACCACCATTACTCTTTTTATTGTTGGTAATGTTTGGTGTTTTTTTTAAATATGATTCTAATTTTGACAATCTTATGATTGCAAAGACAAGTTCAATACTTTTTGGTTTAGCGGTCTTTTTATTGTTGACCAGAGATGATGTTTTTTCAACCTTTTACAAGGCCATCGATAAAGGGAAAGCTTTTGAGTATGTGAAGTTTGGATTTCCCCTTGTTTTGGGTGGTCTGGCTTTTTGGGGTTCAAAGGTGATGGATCGATTTTTTCTCAGGGCCTTTTCTGATTTCCATGAAATTGGAATCTATTCGATCGCACTTACTTTTTCTGGAATGGTTCAGCTTGTTTCTGGCATTTTTACTACTTTGTGGCACCCTACCGTTTACAAGTGGATTAAAAATGGAGTGAACCCAAACAAAATTCAACCAATAATTGAGAACATGCTAATCCTTATCGCAATTATTTGGTCGTTTACTGGTCTTTTTTCCTGGCTTGCTTTGTATTTCCTCCCTCCACAATATCTACCAGTAAGATTTTTGCTTGTCGCAGCAATTGCTGCACCTTTGTTCTATATGCTTTCTGAAACGACAGTAATTGGAATTGGCATATCCAGACGTACATCATTCTCAATGATTGCGTCATTTGTTGTGTGTATTATCAATGCCGTTTTAAACTACTTTTTGATTCCAAATTATGGCGCCGCTGGGGCTTCGGTAGCGTCTGCTATTTCTTTTTTCTTCTTTTTTCTTGTCAGAACTGAGGCTAGTGCCTATCTATGGGTTTCTTTTCCTCGTTGGAAAATGTATTCATTGCTTTTATTGTATTTAATTGTTACTGTTTTTGTAACTCTTTTGAACCCGAGTGTTATTCTGTCAGCCTTGCTCTGGGTAAGTTTACTTTTATTATGCCTTTTTCTTTTTAGAATGCGGGTTAAAATTACATCAATGCATTTGTTTGTAAAAGTTTGTTATGGGTTGAAGTGGTAGGGAATATTTCGGAAACTGGAGATTTGTAATGTGTGGTATCGCAGGTATAGTTTCAAAAAGAGAATTTGCCAAACAAATTCTTCTTGAGATGCTTGGGAAAATTCCACACCGAGGGCCCAATGGTGATGGTTGTTTTTACGAAAAAGAATTCTCGTTTGGGCATAGCAGACTTTCGATTCTTGATTTAAGTGATGTTGGGCACCAACCAATGGCTTATCGTGGCCAATTCGTAATAACATACAATGGCGAAATTTATAATTATATTGAATTGAAATATGAGTTAGAAAGATTGGGTCATTTGTTCAAAACTTCTACAGACATAGAGGTTATTTTAGCTGCTTATTCGGAATGGGGAGTTGACTGCGTTAACAAATTCAATGGTATGTGGTCTTTTGCGCTTTTTGACAAAGCGAAAAATTTTATTTTTTGTAGTCGAGATCGTTTTGGAATAAAGCCTTTTTATTATACAACTATTGATGGCGATTTCGTCTTTGCTTCAGAGATTAAGCAACTCTTGCCGTTACTAAGGAAAAGAATTTTTAACAAGAAAGCAATAATAGATTTCTCGGTATGTGGGTTGTCGGATCACTCAAACGAAACTTTTTTCAAAGATGTTTTAACTTTGCCAGGCGGCCATAACCTAATTTATAATCTGACCTCCCGTGAGTTTAAAATAGTCAGATTTTATGAACTTAAGAGGGATGATTCACTTTGTAATCTGGATGAATTAAAATCGGTTGAGAAGTTCAAAACTGATTTCAGTAGGTCTGTTTCTTGGAGATTGCGTGCCGACGTTTCTGTAGGGACTTGCTTAAGTGGAAGAATGGATAGTTCAAGTGACGGAGGTTTGGCCTCTGAGCTTTATCATAAGAAATGCACAATCAGTTTATAGAGGTATTCATGCCAGATCATCAGAATCAAAATACGATGAAAGTTCTTATGCATCTATGGTCGCAAAGGAAAAAATTATCGATTTGAAAGTAATTACGCCAGCAATTAACCAGTTCACAGATGTTTTGGAGGATGTAGTCTATACGAAAGAGGAACCATTTGGAAGTCCATCAATAGTAATGCAGTATATGGTAATGAAAACTGCTAGGCAATCAAATTGTACTGTCATGCTTGATGGTCAAGGCGGTGACGGAGATTTTACTTGGTTATGAACGGTTTTATCCGGCACATATTTGGTCTAAGTCTTTGTTTCAGGCAATTCAAGTCTTTTTTCTATCCCAAAGAAATTCCAGATTGTCCATGCTCGAACTGTTAAACTATTGCTTGCATTTTTCATTTTATCCCTTACGGGCTTGGAGTCTTAGGAGACGGTTTTCTTTTCTCAAACCAGAATTTTTAAAAAGATTTGATGCCGTGAGGAAAATGGCCAAAAACTATTTATCGATTTTTGAGCTCCAAAAAATGGAGATTTTATCTATTCCGCGTCCTCAACTACTGAGATATGAAGATAGAAATTCTATGAGACACTCGGTCGAAGCTAGGCTCCCTTTTTTAGATTACAAGCTTGTGGAGACTGCTCTTTCTCTGAATAATTCGTTTAAGATTAAGAATGGTTGGACCAAGTATGTTCTTAGAATGGCCATGTCTGAAGTTTTGCCTGAGAAGGTCATTTGGCGAAAAAACAAGATTGGTTTCAATGCCCCAGAAGATACTTGGATTGAGGCAATCTTTACTGAAATAGTGACCGAGATTAAAAATTCCAAGATAATTCAATCTGTTAGAAATATGGAATCTCTTTCAAAAGGTTGGACAATAGGGCATTATGGCGTTTATTTTCAGTCGCCTTGTGGGAGAGGATATATAAAATCCCTATGAACAATAATCCACAAAAAATTTCCACCCCTCCACCTCTGTGGAGTCATGCTTTTTCAAGCAGACATTGTTTAGAACACTTAATTCTTCTTTGTCTTTTCAGCACAATTATTTTACCTCCAATTTCTTTGGGTATGTATGTTTATATGATTTCGCCTGCTTCTTTAATAACTTTTTTAGTAGCTCTTTTTCGTGCAGAAGAAATCATTTTGAATAGGTTTTTTACTATTTTAGTATTTGTAATTTTTCTGATGTTAATCTCTATTATACATTCTTATGCATTTCTAGGTGTGCCTGTTTCCGTTAGAGATTTTATTGAGCTAATCAAGTATTTTCAGTATTTGCCATTTTTGGCAGTGGTTCCGATGGTTAGATACGCCTCAATTGCAAAAAAGGCACATCTTTATTTCAACTTTTCTTTTTTGTTTGTTTGTTGCATTTCTTTATTTGAAATTTCAAATTTGGGGAATTTGGGCAACTTCTTAGGCCTTCTTTACTCTGATGAATCCCACACGCAGAATATGCTTTCTGGTTATACTAGGCTAATTGTAACAGGTTCAGACCCGAATGTGGGGGCATTGATTGTTGCTTTTTTGGGGCTCTATTTTTGGAATTTATTCATAATCAAGAGAGAATTTTTCGAGCTTTCGAAATCATTCATACTGGCCATAATTTTATTATTAACCCAGAGCCGTACTGTCCTTATTGCTTTGGTAGTTGTTGGGGCTTTACAGTTTTTGTCAATTAAAAGCATCTCAATTGTGGCAAAGATGATTGCTTATTTTATTATTATACTTTCTGTAATTTTTTTGGTCAATTTTTTCGAACTTGATTATCTTAGCTTGAGTATTCTTTTGACTTTTGATGGCACAAATGTAAGTGTTAATGAAAGGATTGCCAACGCCACTATTGGTTTGGAACGGTTTTATCAATCGCCTTTTTGGGGCTACGGCCCTGCGAAGAGTATTCATGGAACAATTATTGACAGTGAAGTGGTTTTGATTGCTCAAAGATATGGTCTTGCAGGGATTTTGGGATTTTGTTTGCTTTTTGCTTGCGCCTTTTGCCTATTTTCGAAGTCGACAGTTGATAGAAAAAATAGTGTTTTTCAGCCTTTTGCCAAAAGTTTTTTTTGGCTCGGGGGGTGTTTTATGCTGACAAATAATTTTTTTTCAGGGTACCAGACATGTTCAATGATTATTATTTTGTTGATTATTAATTCTGCAAGGTTTAACTCCTTGGGTAGATTGAGGCGGAATTTTTCTTGAATTTATAGGTAACTTTGCATATCATTATGTGATTTTTCGTAACTGTTCACCTGATATTTCGCTGTTTTGATACCGCTTTTTTAATTTTCTGTAAAGCAGACTAATACAAGATTCTTGTATATAAAGGTTAATTTTAGTAGGTTGATATGAGTGTAATTGAAGCCCTTATTGAAAAAGAGGTTGGACTAATGCAGCTCAGATCATCCGTGTTTACCCAGAACCTTGATCACTTGGGCCTTGTTGCTGGCACAATAAAGCAGTTGGATCTTGTCGAGAGAATCGACGAGCTTTTAGGTGAAAATAGCCGCGCAACAAAATTTGTAAGTGTTGGTGAATGTGTTGCTGCCATGATTCTCAACGGGCTGGGTTTTACTAACCAGACTCTTTATTTTGTTTCCCATTTTTTCAGCAATAAACCGGTTGGTCGACTTCTTGGCGAGCATCTCATGAGTGAACACTTTAATGACGATGCTTTGAGTGCCTCTCTCGACCAGATTGCGGATGTAGATCCAACCCAATTCTTTGCAAGCATAGCTTTTCCGATAGCTATGAATCGGATATATCGCCGGCTCGTTGCACGTCTTGACAGCACTATGTTTTCTCTTGAAGGTGCCTACGATGGTTTCGGGGGTTCGCCAGAAGATGCGCCTCAGATTATCTATGTTACTCACGGTCATTCAAAGCAACATCGACCTGATCTGAAGCAGATTACTCTGTCGATGGTGAACGCTGGTCCAGGGGCGATACCAATCTGGTCAGAACCGGTGAGTGGGAATGCTTCTGATAAAAAGACTTTTCACGATACTATTGCGCGGGTGAGGGCTTTTCAAAAGGCGATTGGCGATTCAGAAGAATTCCTATGGGTTGCTGATTCCGCATTATACAGCAAAGAGCATTTGCTTAAGTCTTCAATCGACTTTGTCTGGGTCACCAGAGTGCCAGAGACTATCCGCGAAGCCAGGGTCCTGGTGCAGAAGAGTGACAATGAACTCAGCTGGAAACCGTTACCTGGCGGCTACAAGTATCATTCCGCGACTTCTACGTTTGGAGAAATTGAGCAGAGGTGGTTGCTGGTATTTTCTGAAGCGGCTTATGAGAGAGAGTCTGCAACGCTTGAAAAGCGCATAGAAAAAGAAAAGAAGACAATGGAAAAGGCTTTATGGCATCTTTCCAACGAAGCCTTTGCCTGCGAATCCGATGCGAAGAAAAGGTTTCTGGAAGTTGTCGCTGATTTTACTCTTCACCAGGCAGATTTCAGCGTATCAACCCAGGCCAAATTTTCCAAAAGAGGACGGCCCGCAAAGGATGTTCAGCCTCACGATCAAGAAGTGAAGATTGTTTTGCCGGAAATACAGGAAAAGCTAGAAATAATAAATCGCCTGAAGGCGACCAAAGGTCGGTTTATTCTCGCCACTAACGACCTTGATAGCGGTGTTTTTCCAGACGAAGATATTCTTAAAGAATTCAAAGATCTCGCAAAGCTTGGAGGAGGCTTTAGATTTTTGAAAGTCCCTTGGTTCATGCTGGACAAGCTGTTTCTAAAAACCCCCAATCGTATTGCCGCTCTCACAGCTGCCATGGCGCTTTGTCTTCTGGTTTATAATGTAGCTGAATATGAGATGCGCGAAGCATTAAAGACGCACCATAAAACCTTGCCGAATCAACTGAAAAAAGAAATCAACAACCCGACATTGCACTGGGTGTTTTAACTTCTGGAAGGGATATCAATCGTAACAATGACCACCGAAAGGATTGTACATAGCGCTGTTTCAAATCTTACGGAACTGGCCGAAAGAATAATCAGGCTTTTCGGGCACAAAACAGAAATGGTTTACGGGCTTGAAAGCTTGCCCAACAGGAGAAAGCCAAAAAAAATGGAAAAAGGTAGGATTGTGTACCCGAAATGTCAGTAAAAACTACGCGAAGTGATTTTACCTTACTTAGGAGCTTGCTTTGAAAGTTGCTCATCTAACATCTGTTCATTCTCGTTTTGATAATAGAATTTTCAATAAAGAGTGTTTGTCACTTCTTGATGGTGGTTATGATGTTTCTTTGATTGTTGCGGATGGCCAAGGTCGGGAAACTAAAGATCGAATCGAAATTTTTGATGTTGGTGCACCTTCCGGTAGACTTGAGCGGATTGCTTGGACTACGGGTAAGATTTTGGATCAAGCTGTGAAAACAGATGCTATGATTTACCACTTGCATGATCCTGAGTTGTTGCCCCTAGCGCATAAACTTAAATCACTTGGTAAAATAGTGATTTTTGATTCTCATGAAGATTTTCCCGCAGATATTTTGACTAAGCCTTATCTTGGAAAGTGGGCCAGAAATATCTTTTCAAAAATGTTTGGCGCTTATGAAAAATTTGTTTGCAGATATTTAGATTTTGTTGTCTGTGCTACTCCAGCAATAAAGCAAAAATTTATTGGTTTTTTTAAGGCTGCTGAAGACGTTAATAATTTCCCGCATCTTTCAGAATTGGATATGGATTTTAAATGGTCTACCAACAGGCAATTGGTATGCTACATGGGAGCAATTACTCCAATTAGAGGATTTTGGGAAATTGTTGACTCTATGCGCCTTGTTAAAACAAACATGAGATTATCGGTGGCCGGTGTTTTTTCTGACAGCCTGATTGAAAATAAATGCCGGCAAAATAGTGGTTGGAGTAAGGTTGATTATTTGGGCTATGTCAGCCGAAAAATGGTTCTTGATACAATGGCTCAATCGGTTGCGGGTTTGGTTACTTACTTGCCAGCTCCAAACCATATAGATTCACAGCCCAATAAATTATTTGAATACATGTCGGCCGGGATCCCTGTGATTGGATCCAATTTTCCTTTATGGAAAGAGATTATCGAGGGGAATCAATGTGGAATTTGCGTAGATCCAACCTCCCCGGAACAAATCGCTTCTGCAATAGATTTTTGCGCGAACAATCAAGGAATTGCCATGGAAATGGGAGCACGTGGTCGCAAAGCTGTTCTAGAGAAATACAACTGGAATGCAGAAGCCCCAAAGTTGCTGGGGATTTACGAGAAGTTGATCAAGGAAGAAATCTCATGCAAGGCGATTTAGTAAGTGTAATTATTCCATGCTTCAATCATGAAGAATATGTTAAAACAGCCATTGAAAGTGTAATTTTTCAAACGCATAAAAGGGTAGAGCTTAAAGTTGTTGATGACGGTTCTTCTTATAGATCACCTGAGGTAATAAGTTCTCTTGCTGACAAATACGGGTTTAAATTTATACGACAATCTAACTTGGGAATATGCAAGACCCTGAATAAAGCGATTAGGCTAAGCCAAGGCCATTTTATTGCTATCTTGGCATCGGATGATTATTGGTATAATGAAAAACTGGAAAAACAGCTTGGGGCAATGGCCTCAATTAAGGACTGTCAGTTTTCTTTTTCTCAAGTGATTGAGTTTGATAATAATAATGGTTCCCCAAAAAGAATTTTTCCGGCAAAGCCTTTGTCTGGTAGGATATTAAACAGTTTTTTTTTACGTCACATGTTCCTGCCTGCTCAATTTTGTTTACACGAAGCTTGTTTGATAAAGTTGGCGGTTTTGACGAATACCTCAGAGAGGAAGACTGGGATTTCGTTATTAGGTGTGCGGCAGCAGAGACAAGTTTTTTAGGGCTTAAAGAGCCTCTTCTCTATTATCGTTCTCATAATTTGAATGTAATGAAAACTCGTCCTAGAAAGGAAAAATTTCGTCATAAAGCTTTAATTTTGAGTAAAAAATTTACATTTGGTTAAGCCTTGGATTTGGTTGCTTTCGGTTTTGCTCCATTTCTTTTATGATAATTACATTTGTTCCATTAGAAATTAACCTAGGGAGTAATAAAAATGAAGGGTATTATTTTGGCTGGCGGTTCGGGTACCAGGCTTTATCCAATTACCAGTGTAATCAGTAAGCAACTTTTGCCAGTTTACGATAAGCCAATGATTTATTACCCATTGTCGGTGCTAATGTTGGCTGGAATACGTGAAATTTTAATAATTTCTACGCCAGCGGACACGCCGAGATTTAGAGAACTTTTGGGAGATGGTTCTCAGTGGGGGATTAATCTTAACTATTCTATTCAACCCAACCCAGGCGGTTTGGCTCAAGCTTTTATTATTGGCTCGAATTTTATTGGTAAGGAATCTGTGTGCTTGATTCTGGGGGATAACATTTTTTATGGGCAAGGTTTTTCCCCTTTGTTGAAGAATTCGGCCGAATTAGTTGATGGAGCAATTGTTTTTGGTTACCCAGTTAAAGACCCCGAAAGATACGGTGTTGTAGAGTTTGAAAAAAACGGGGCAGTTGTCAGCTTAGAAGAAAAGCCCAGGCAGCCTAAAAGTAATTATGCTGTGCCAGGTCTTTATTTTTATGATAATCAGGTGGTAGAATTTTCTCGAAAAATTAAACCTAGTAACCGAGGAGAACTGGAGATAACCGACGTTAATAAGGAATATCTATACGCGGGCAAGCTTAATGTAAAGCTTTTGGGCAGAGGCTTTGCCTGGCTTGACACTGGTACTTATGATAGTTTGATTGATGCGGGCCATTTCGTCCAAACAATTGAGCACCGGCAGGGTTTTAAGATTGCTTGTCTGGAAGAAATCGCATTTTTAAACAAATGGATATTTGAAGAACAATTATTAAAGGCTGCAGATTTTTATAAAAACTCTGGGTATGGAAAGTATCTTCGTGAATTAATAAAATGAGACCAAAATATGGATGTAAAATTTTTAGATTTGGCGGGTTAAAGGCGATGCAATAGGCTCGTTAGTTGTTGTTGAAGGGCAAAAGGATATTCCTTTCGAAATTAAAAGAGTTTATTATATCTTTGCCACAAAGATGGATGTTCGAAGAGGTTTTCACGCCCACAAAGAACTTGAGCAAATTGCGGTATGCGTCGCAGGAAGATGCAAATTTCATCTTGATGACGGTAACAAAAGCAAAGAGGTTTTGCTAGATTCGCCATCTCAAGGCTTGTATGTCGGCAAGAAGAATACCTCATATTGGAAGTGTAAGAATCGGTAATAATGTTGAAATTGGTGCAGGAACAATTATTGCTCAAGGAACAATTGAATCGACTGTAATTGAAAATAATGTTAAAATAGATGACAATGTTTTTATTGCGCATAATTGTGTAATTGGTGAGAATACTCTGGTAATTGCCTGTGCCGAAGTTAGTGGTAGCGTTATTATAGGAAGGAATTGTTGGATTGCGCCAAATTTATCAATAAGGTTTGTATCGGTGATAATGTAGTAGTGGGAATCGGTGCGTTAGTGATCAGAGATATACCTTCAAATAGCAAAGTAATGGGGTTGGAGGCGATAGAACTTAAGGAAGTTGAAAAGTTCAAGGTCTCGACTCAGTATGGCGCATGATTCCTTAATTGTCTTATTAGTTGCGGTTATAGAGGTAAATAATGAGTAGAAACGTAATTCACCCAACGGCAATAATCGGTGAAAATGTTGTTCTGGGAAAAAACAATTCGATAGGTCCTTATTCAATTATTCAAGGTAACACTATCATTGGCGATGGCAATATTATAAGTTCGCACGTTGTAATTGGTTGTGAACCCACTGATAGCAAGCATAACCAGCCAAAGGCTCCACCAAGGCTGATTATAGGTGATGACAATATAATTCGTGAATTTTGCGTGGTTGAAATGCCTGTTTATGAGAATGAAACTGTTATTGGTAATAAGGCTTTCCTGATGCAAGGGGTTCATGTTTCGCATGATTGTATAATCGAGGATTCTGTTGTTATTACAAATCTTTCTGTGTTGGGTGGCATTGCAAAGTTTCTTACCGGTGCCAATATTGGCATGGGAGTAACGGTCAACCAGTATACAATTATCGGTCAATATTCAATTGCGGCTACCAACTCGGCGGTGATGAAAAACATCAAACCTTTTTCGCGATATATACCTAATAAGCCCATAAGCGTAAATGAATATGCAATTAAAAAATTTGGTTTTCAGGCTTTTTCAGAAGAAATAAATGGATACGTTCTTGATAATAAGCGTGTTAGCAGCCCATTATTAGTTGAAATAGTAAATAAGTTCGAGTTTTGGGTAAACAAATATGGGCACGGTACTTATTCCTAAGTATTTGTCGCCTATAGATGTATTTGATTTATGCGTATGACCTTCTCTAGGCTGTTATTTGTTAGCTTTCACTTTGTGGCGCAAGTCTAGTTTCTAAAAATACTTTGGAATGGGGTCTTTCTTACTACTCTACAAATCTGAAAATTGTATAAGAGCCTGTTTTGTATGACGCTTTTTTATGACTGTATTGGTGTGTCACGTGACACTAGCAATTCTCCCGTGAGGTTTAATCTGTATGTCAAATGAGCAATTGGTGAGTGTCATCATTCCATGCTATAATCATGAAAAATATGTTCAACAGGCCGTTGAAAGTGTTTTGGAGCAGACTTATCGAAACATTGAGCTTATTGTTATCGATGATGGTTCAAGTGACAATTCGCCAAGTATTCTGAGTTCGCTTGCAAAACGCTATAATTTTAATCTGATTCTTCAGAAAAATATGGGCGTTTGTCGGACTCTAAATAACGCAATTCGCTTGTCAAAAGGGCAATATATTGCAATGTTAGCATCTGACGATTATTGGCATCTTAAGAAGATTGAAATGCAGATGCTCTGTCTGAAGCAACATCCAAAATCAAAGTTTTGCTATTCACAGGCGGTTGAGTTTGAAGATTCTCTAAAAGACAAATCTTTTGTGTTTCCAAAAAAACCTATGAGTGGGCGAGTTTTGGAAAGAGTCTTTTTGAGACAACATGTTCCAGCTGGTACTATACTGTTTTCGCGGGAACTATACGATTACATAGGTGGCTTCGATGAAAACTTGGAAGAAGAAGACTGGGATTTTATAATTCGCTGTGCAGCTGAAACCGAATTTTGTGTTGTCAGAGAGCCACTTTTGTTCTATCGTTCGCATGACTCAAACGTAATGAAAACAAGGCCAAGAATGGAAATATTTAGACAAAAGGCGTTGCTGCTTTCTAAAAATTTGCATCTTGTATCCCCATTGATATGGTTATGTGCTATTCTAGTCCATTTTTTGCATGATTATTGTCTATCTATAATCAACAAGAGGCATCTATTACAGGACAACAACGCCTGATTTGATGATTTTGGTTGCGAGGCTTCAAGGCAAACTACCTTTACGCTTTTCAAGGCTTAAAAATAAGAGGTTCACTAATATTTTACTGCTTGGTGACAATACACAAAATGGTGTTACTGTGCTAATGCTGCCTAAAAATGCAAATTTCTGGCATTTCTTTTTTTTACATGTTACCTTAATTTCGTTCTTTAAGTAGTTTTTGTGACTCTAGTTTTTATTATCCTTTATGATTTTGAGTGGTTTTTAGAGGTTGAAAATGGCTATTAGATTTTTTGATTTACAAGCCAAAGGAGACGATAGAGGTGCTTTGGCTGTTATAGAAGGTGCACAAGATATTCCATTTGAAATTAAGCGGGTGTATTATATTTATGATACCAAGATGAACGTTCGTCGAGGTTTTCATGCTCACAAGAATCTTGAACAGATTGCCGTCTGTGTGTCTGGTAAATGCTGTTTTCACTTGGATGATGGGGTTGAGACAGCGGAGGTGCTTCTTGATTCGCCGTTAAGAGGTTTATACGTGGGCAAAATGATTTGGCGAGAAATGTATGATTTTTCACCTGACTGTGTGCTTATGGTCATTGCCAGTGAACATTATTCAGAAGGTGATTATATAAGAGATTACGGAAAATTTAAAAAAATGGTGACTCGTTAGCTACAAAAATATTGTTTTATTCGAAAGGTTTTTAATGATTAAATTTCTGGATTTACAAAGGCTTAACGACCAGTATTTTGAAGATTTACATGATGCGTTTAAACGAGTAATAAATTCCGGTTGGTATATTCAGGGCCAAGAATTACACTGTTTTGAAGAGGAATTTGCTTCTTATTGCAAAGTGAGCCACTGTGTGGGTGTGGCGAATGGTCTTGATGCTCTTATCTTGATTTTAAGAGCCTTGAAAGAATTGGGGCGCCTTCATCCTGGCGACGAAATAATTGTTCCAGCAAATACTTATATTGCTTCCATACTAGCAATTACAGAGAACCAATTGATACCCGTTTTGGTTGAACCTGATCTGAATTCATTTAATCTTGACCCAAACTTGCTTCGGGAAAAAATTTCGCCTAGAACAAAGGCTATTATGCCGGTGCACTTGTATGGGCAACTTGCAGATATAGAATCAATTGTTGCTTTTGCTAATGACTACGGTCTTTTGGTTATTGAAGATTCGGCCCAGGCTCATGGGGCGACTTTAGATGGAAGAAAGGCCGGTAGTTTTGGCGTTGCAAGTGGGTTTAGCTTCTACCCTGGAAAAAATCTCGGTGCTTTGGGTGATGCGGGTGCAGTTACCACAAATGATGTTGAGCTGGCTTCCTGTATCAGAGCTCTTGGAAACTATGGAAGCAAAAAAAAGTATGTGAATGAATACAAAGGCATAAATAGCAGGCTTGATGAAATCCAAGCCGCCTTTCTTAGAGTTAAGCTGAAGCATTTGGATGCAGAAATTCAAGGCCGAAGGCGTGTTGCTTGTCGCTATCGTAAAGAGATAAATAACAGCACTGTAATACAGCCTGGCTTGTCGTGCGAGGAAACTCATGTTTGGCATATTTACGCCATTCGGACAGAGGCTAGGGATAAACTGCAGCAATATCTTATGGAACATGGAATTCAAACATTAATCCATTATCCTATTCCAATTCATAAGCAAGAGGCATTTAGGGAATTTAGCGACTATGAACTACCCCGTACGGAGGCTATTTCCAATCAGCAATTGAGTATCCCAATTTATGCCGGTCTTACTGATAATGAGGTAACGCAAATAGTTTCAGTGATCAACGAATGGAATGGGAAACAATGATGGAACTTCAATTTGCTTCTTTTGAAGACCTTGGTGAAATGGCCCGCCTTCACAAAATAGTTTATAGTCCGGATCATTTCACTTCCTGTTTTTCAGACAAACTTTTGCAATTATATTATCGATACTTTTTTTGCGATGATACTTTTGTAATTAAAGCAATTAACCTTAAGACAGGGTTGCTGTGCGGCTTTGTTGTGTGTGGCTCTTCTATCCCTGAAAAAATTTCTCAGTTTAAAAGAGACAATAAACTTAGAATATTCAACGCCGCTATCAAGAACCCAATTTCAGCTATCAAGAGAATTGCTCAAAAAGTTTATTTTCAGATTTTCGAACAGGTTGCAGAGGTCACTGAAACGCAATTTCTAATATTGTCGATTGTTAGCGACCGTTCTGTAAAAGGAATCGGCAAAGAGTTGGTTGCATTTTCAAAGCGTATTGCTCAAGAAAGGAAGTTTTCTGAAATTGGTTTGTTTGTGCGAGTCACAAACTTAAAGGCTATAAACTTTTATCTCAGAAACAACTTTCATATTAAGCATTATTCTGAGGGGCAGTTCTACCTAGAAATGCCTTTATGATATTTCCATGTTAGCTTTGCTAGTATTTATGTTTCATGCAAAAGCATATTATGTTTATAATATTTTAATTGCATTAGTGAATGCAATGCCAGTATAAATAACGGGAATCATACTTTAAGGGTTAGGTATTGTTGCTACCCTTTTTTAAAGAAGGTTTAAAATTGAGTAATAATTTTATTTCATTTGCTTTGCCCTATTTGGATAATGCGGAGATAAACGAGGTAATTGATTCATTAAAAAGTGGTTGGATAACAACTGGGCCAAAGTGCAGACAGTTTGAAGAGAAGTTTGCGGCATATGTTGGGGCCAAACATGCTGTATCGGTCAACTCAGCAACAGCTGGTCTGCATCTCGCTCTCGACGCGGCTGGTCTGCAGCGCGGGGAAGTCGCCCTTACCGTTCCGTTGACTTTTACAGCTACCGCTGAAGTGGTGCGTTATTTTGATGCTGATATCGATCTGATCGACGTTAAAGCTCCATGCGGCACCATGGATCCGGACTTGCTTGATAAATATCTTACTGAAAACTGCATGATGAAGAATGGGTTTTGCGTTAGAAAAAACGATGGAAAGCGAGTTCGGGCTGTTCTTCCAGTTCATTTTGCTGGTCTTGTTTGTGAAATGGATCGAATCAGAGCGCTTGCGAAAAATTATAATCTGGTTGTTATTGAAGATGCGGCCCATTCCTTTCCTGCTTCATATAATGGAAAAAAAGTTGGAACCATTTCTGAGTTAACGGTTTTCTCTTTTTATGCCACAAAAACCATCACCACTGGTGAAGGTGGCATGATAACGACTGACAGCGATGAAATGGCTGAACGCATGCGCATCATGCGTCTACACGGAATCAGCAAGGATGCATGGAAACGCTATACCGCCGAAGGCTCCTGGTATTATGAAGTCATCGAACCTGGCTTCAAATACAATCTGACTGACATCGCTGCTTCAATGGGCCTGCATCAACTTGATAAGGCAGCCTGGATGCGCGATGTCAGGGAAAAGTATGCCGGATTGTACAGCGCCGCATTTGCTGAAATGCCTGAATTACAGATTCCCTGCCATGGGCCGCATCCTTCACATCATGCATGGCACCTTTATACTTTGCGTTTGATGCCTGAGAAGCTGAATATTTCCCGGGCTGATTTCATCGAGCGACTTAAGGAAAAAGGTATCGGCACATCGGTTCATTTTATTCCGCTGCATCTGCATCCGTATTATCGCAACCGATATGGTTACAAACCTGGCTGTTACCCAGTTGCCGAAGATTTATATGAACGTGAGATTTCGCTGCCAATCTACCCAAAGATGACTGAAGCTGATGTTAATCGGGTAATTGACGCAGTGAAAGAACTTGTTGCAGCAAATCGAAAGCAGTGAATGATTGATCAGTCCTTAAATGGTATAATCAGAGTTCCCGCGATGGCGGGAATTTCTTTTCTTTGAGGTATGGATATGGTCGACGCAATTCTCAGGCGCATAATGGACATCGGCGGGGCGTTGTTCGGAATCTGGCTGACAGGCCCAATTATGGTGGCTGCAGCCCTCTGGGTTAAGCTCGATTCCCAGGGACCGATTTTTTATCGTCAGCAGCGAGTCGGTCGCGATGGGAAAATTTTTCGCATTTTTAAGTTCCGAACCATGGTTACAAATGCTGACAAAATTGGTACTCTGATAACCGTAGGCGGGCGTGATCCGAGAATAACCAGTTCAGGCTACTGGCTTCGGAGATTCAAAATAGATGAGCTGCCACAGTTTTTTAATGTTCTTTTCGGCGAAATGAGCTTTGTTGGCCCGCGACCGGAAGTTAAAAAATATGTTGACCTCTATACGCCGGAGCAAAGAAAGGTTCTCGAAGCTCGACCCGGTGTTACGGATATAGCTTCTATTGCTTATCGCAACGAAAACGAGATTCTCGAAAAAAAGGCTGACCCTGAAGGGTATTATAAAACTGTAATTATGCAGCGTAAGCTCAAGCTGAACCAGCTATATCTGGCTAAGCGCAATGTGCTTTCTGATCTGAAAATTATTCTTATGACGGTGTTTCGAATTGGAAGGTAAAATGCGGTTTTTCTCATTCCAGAACCTTGCAATTGTTCTGGCAGTATGGTCAATTCTTATAATGATTTTTGCTTTTTCGCCAAAAATGGCTTTTGATGATGGCGAAGGTTTCAATCATGGCGTTTTTGCCCACTTTGCAGCATATGCCATCTGGTCTGGTATTGCATGTGGTCTTTTCTTGTTGCGTCAACATAGAATTGCCTTTTTTAAGAGTTTTCTGGTTGCATGTTTTTTTAGTTCTTTGATCGAGGCCGGTCAGACCTATCTTCCCTATCGCTCTGGAAGTCTTGAAGACATTGCTGTTAATATGGTTGCATCAGCTATCGGCTGCATTTCAACCTGGTCGCTTATTTCCGTTTTTCCAGCGTTGAATGCACATTTTTGTAAAGCAAATCTATGAGTGTTTCGAAAATTAGAACCCATCACACTAGAATTAAAGAAAGCTGTAGTCTTTCACGCAAGGGCATTGTCCTGGCTGGTGGCTCCGGCACTAGGCTGAATCCTTTGACAATTGGTGTCAGTAAACAGCTGGTGCCGGTTTATGACAAGCCGATGATCTATTATCCGCTTTCGGTTCTTATGTTTGCGGGCATTCGAGAAATCCTTGTTATTACCACCCCCGAAGACCTGCCGGCTTTTAAGAGGCTGCTCAAAGATGGGCGGCAATGGGGGATCGACATCAGCTTCGCTGTTCAGCCAAAGCCAGAAGGCTTGCCTCAGGCGTTCATTATCGGCGCTGACTTTATCGCCGGCAGACCTTGCTGTCTGATTCTTGGAGACAATATTTTCTACGCTGAAGGTTTTCCGAAAAAACTGCAGAAAGTGGCTCAGAAAATAAATGGCGCTACGGTTTTTGGTTATTATGTCAATGACCCGCATCGCTACGGTGTTGTTGAATTCGATGCGTCGGGCCGCGCAGTAAGCATTGTCGAGAAGCCCGAAAAGCCAAAATCGAACTACGCAGTTACCGGTTTGTATTTTTATGATACCAGAGTTGTCGAATATGCCAGAACCTTGAAGCCTTCGGCCAGAGGTGAACTTGAAATCACTGATTTGAACAGAATCTATCTCGAACGCAACGAACTAGATGTCAAATTACTCGGGCGTGGTGTGGCCTGGCTTGATACTGGCACGTTCAACTCTCTTCTCGATGCTTCGCATTTTGTCAAGGTTGTCGAAGAGCGCCAGGGGCTAAAGATCGCCTGCCTCGAAGAAATTGCCTGGCGCATGGGCTACATTGATAGAACACAGCTGCTCGAACTTGCCAAACCTCTGGCTAAGAATTCCTACGGCAGTTATCTGTTACGTTTAGCCGGCGAAGACTAGATTCATGAAAATCTGCTCATTGCCATCCTTGCCAGATATTCTTATTTTCGAACCTGAAGTTCATGCCGATCAACGCGGTATTTTCGCTGAAACCTGGAATGCCCGGCGCTTTGCGGCGGCCGGTCTTGCCCTCGAGTTTGTGCAGGAAAATTTCAGCCGGTCAGTCAAAAATTCCTTACGTGGGTTGCATTACCAGTTGCAGAATCCTCAGGGGAGGCTGGTTAGAGTCGTTGCCGGCACCGTTTTCGATGTGGCAGTCGATCTGCGTCGCAGTTCCCCAACTTTTGGGCACTGGGCCGGCAGGGTTCTTACGACTGAAAAGATCGAATTGCTTTGGATTCCGCCAGGATTTGCTCATGGTTTTCTTGCGTTGAGCGATTTTGCCGACCTTGAGTATAAGTGCACTGATTTCTATAACCCGGCGGCGGAGCGTTGCATCATCTGGAACGACCCTGATCTGCAGATCGACTGGCCCTGTAAAGATCCGGAACAGCTGCTGCTGTCGGGCAAAGACAAGGCCGGGGTCAGGTTGCGTGATGCTGAGGTGTTTGCATGAAACGGGTAATGATTGCGGGCATGGGGGGGCAGCTGGGGTTTGAGTTGAAGAGGGTGTGGGAGGGGGAAGGGATGGATTCCCGCCTTCGCGGGAATGACGGCCATTCGAACGGCCCTTCGACCGGCCGGGGGCCGGCTCAGGGACCGGTTTTAGTGGCGCCGACCGAGTTGGAGCTGGATATAACTGATGCGAGCGCGGTGCGGGATTATGTGGGGCGTGAAAGGCCTGATGTTATAATTAACTGCGCGGCCTATACGGCTGTCGACAAAGCTGAAAGCGACCGTGAAAAGGCATTTGCCGTCAATCAGCATGGGCCTGAAAATCTTGCGGTTGCCGCGGCCGGAACCGGAGCGCGCCTGATTCATGTTTCGACTGATTTTGTCTTCGATGGCAAAGCCTGCCATGCCTACGGGCCTGATGACCGGGCCAACCCGCTCAGTGTTTACGGCAGCAGCAAGCTGGCAGGTGAACGGAAAGCGCTGGCTGCCTGTGATAATGCCGTTGTTGTCAGAACTTCCTGGCTCTACAGCTCGTTTGGTAACAACTTCGTCAAGACCATGCTGCGCCTGATGGGCGAACGCGACCGCCTTGGCGTCGTCGTCGACCAGATCGGCACCCCGACCTGGGCAAATTCGCTGGCCCGGGTGGTCTGGAAGGCAGCGGCGGCTGATTTCCGCGGCATATTGCATTGGTCTGATGCCGGTGTCGCCAGCTGGTACGATTTTGCCGTCGCCATTCACGATGAAGCCCACCGCCTCGGCATGCTCAGTCGGCAGGTGCAGATAGATCCGATTCCGACCGCCGCTTACCCGACACCGGCAGCCCGCCCGGCATTCTCGGTGCTCGACAAAAGCCTGACCTGTTCAGCCCTCGAGGTCACCCCGGTTCACTGGCGAACGAATCTGGTTAAGTGTCTGGAAGAGATTAGGGGGCGGTAACGGTCCTTCGACCCTTCGACCCTTCGGCAGGCTCAGGGCAAGCAGGCTCAGGAACCGTCCTTCGGCAGGCTCAGGAACCAAGGCTCAGGGAGCGGATGGCGATGAGGGTCATGCCGCTCTGGTCAGGCGGGTATTTATCGTGTGCCAGAATCTTGAAAAGGCTTCTGTTTTGCCTTCGAAATAATCTTCGAAGAACCCCGGGGTTTTCAGCGGTGCCGGGTAGGAATAACGCTCGCCGTCTTCGCCGTATTCTGTAATCCAGTTGTCGGGTTCACTGTTGTCGATAACCTCGAAAAGCTCTGCCGGGTAAAGATATGGTTTTCCCATGTCGTTAAGGATGCGGTAATCATCAGCTTCAATACCTATGACAAAATAAGGTTGACGAGGTGAAAGATCTGCGTAATCAACTCTTTTTCTTTTCAGTTTGACGATCATGATTCCTTAACCTCTTTTATTTTGACCTCAAATTTGCCGACACCATGCTGTTCATACCAGTGAAGCTCATAAATTCTGCTAGATAAGGGGACACCTTACTTATCTCTTGCCTGGTTTCCACTTTTATTTTACCAGTCCACTATTTTGCTTTTGCGGATTTGCCGGGTTTGCCAGAGTGACGGACCGTGGTATAAGGAACCGCCGGTTCTGAAACGCGGTTTTTACTGGCAACTGTGCCACTATAGCTGTCTGCGGGTGGTAATTGAAAATTTCCGGCAACTACGCCGGCGACTGTGATGTCTTCATCGAGGTTTTCCCAGCGCAGCGCGTAACCGTTGAGGCGTAATTGAACTTCTGACAGTTCTTTGTCGCTGGCACTTTTAAGGATCTTGAAACGGTCAGCCGGAAAACCGATAATGCGACCATCGGTCAACTCTACGAACACCATGCGATTTTCTACCCAGACATTTATTCCGACTGGTTCAACTGCTTCCGGTATGCTGTTCTTAACTGTGATAGGCATTGTATTTCTCCACCAACATCATCTGATGCTGGAACACGAGTTTTTCGATTTCCCTGACAGTTTTTGGCGAAACACCAATGTTTCGCGCCAGTCTGACAGGATGCAGCCAGAACTTACATTCCCCATCCGGTGTTTCAATGTGAATATGCGGTGGTTCATTTTTTTCATCGGAATTAGGCTGCTCTTATGGCTTTAGCCATTAGAGCAGCGTATCCCGCGTTTTAGCGGGGAAAAGTGGAACCGGAATGACCCCACCCGCAAAACTGTTGGCATAAACTGGACTCTCAGGATTCAGGATATGATGATACCTCTATAAAAGATTTCAGCGCCGGTTCAGTATAGTTTATCTGCCAGCTGTGGTCAAGATTTGGGGGTTATGGGGACACCTTACCTATCTCTTGCCTGGTGCCCACTTTTATTTTACCAGTTCCCGGTTCGGGGCAATGATCCTTTATTTTTTAAGCCGGGATGGTGGGCGTTTGAGCTTTCTACTGGTTTTGTAGGTAGCGGCGGGTTCTTTCACGCTGCTTTCGTCTTTACGCAAAGTTTCGATATGTTCAGGGGTAAGGCCGGTGATTTCTGAGATGAGTTCAATGCTTAGGCCCCTGCCCAGCATTTTCAGGGCAGTTTGCACCTGATTCTCTTCGCGGCCTTTTTCGCGACCTTCTTTGCGGCCTTCTTCGCGCCCTTCTTCACGGGCGGTGTCGATGGAATTTTTGAGGTCGCGATAGACTTTCAGACTGTCTTCGTATGCTCTGGCCTCTTCGGGAGTGAATTTTGCAATCTCGGCGGCGGAAAAAAGCTTTCTGAAGATGCGATCCTTAAGCTTTTCGGGGATATCGTGCAGGCGTTCGAGATTTTTCAGAACGTAGAGCCATTTGTCAAAGCGGGTCTCGAGTTCATCGAGGGTTTTCTCGAATTTGGGCATTTCCAGGTAGATAAAGGTGAGTTTTTCGTAGAAGACCTTGTAAGTTTCGATATCGGTGAGTTTGACATCGTAGCGATATTTTTCTTTATCGTTTTTGTCTGCGTCGAAGACAAAGTCGAGAATCGCAACAGTATAAACCGCTTTCAGCTCGAAATCCCAGTCGCCGGCTTTTCCCTGCTCAGCAATCGGAAAGGTAGAATAATAAAGCGCCCGGTCTTTGAAGAACTTTTGCTTCGACTTTTGTATCTCGACAATAAACTTTTCGCCCTGTTCATTCTCACAGTAAAGATCGTATACGGCGCGGCGGTCGGCTTCTGAGCGGCCGAGATGCTCGTTTTTCAGATAGGTGAGTGTCTTGATGCGGCCCTGCTCTTTCTTCAGGAGCTGGTTGAGAAAGTCGATCAGCAGGTCTTTGTTATACTCTTCGCCAAACAGCTTCTTGAAGCCGAAGTCGGTGAACGGGTTCAGATATGTGGCCGTCTGCATTGAAATACCTCGCTACGAGTTTCCATTATATCATTTTTTTGTCTTTGCGGGTCTGCTGCGGGGCTTTTTGGTGTGGCGGCGGGTGGAGCGGAGTTATTGAGACCGAAAAAAGCAGCGCTAATTTTTGGATCGGAGGTTATGGGTTCCCTCGGGTGGCGGGATTTGCGACCAGCTCAGATCCCGTTATTTGATTGGTCTTCTTGGCTCGGGCTTTGCGGGTTCGTTAAAATCAGATGCTCGGCCTTGATGTTATTCCTGAAATTTTCGGGCAGTTCGCTCCAGTCGAACAGATCGACACGGAACGGCAGATTGCTTTCGTCGAAAGCTTCCTTGAGGCTGAAGACCTGGAGTTTTTTTTCGGGGCCGGCAAAAACAACCAGATCGAGATCCGATTTCGCATTGGCAGTGCCACGCATGCGCGAACCATAAGCCCAGACGACTATGCCTGGCAGATGCAGCTGCAGCAGATCCAGAATGATTTTCTGATGTTCGGGTGAGACGCCGGGCAGAACGGTCACTGCCATGACTCACCACTGATCGTCTGATAGAGATCTATGGCATTGCTGATAAAGTCACTCATGAGTTCAAGTGCCGCTTTGGCTTTTTCGCCGCTGTAATCGTGTGCCGTGCTGGTTCTGGCATCTGCGTATTCAAGCCATTGCTCGACCGGTGCCGAAAAAAGATCGTTCTCGAAGGCCATTCGGAATACCGGCTTGGGGCTGTTCGGAACCTCCGGGATACCGAGTTCTTCTATCAAATAACGTTTGAGGGTTTTCCACATGCAGTCATAGCATACTTCAAAACGCTGAATAACCGACTCGGCTACCGCTTCCTGCAGAAGTTTGGGCTGTGAAGAATCGAAAGTGCGGTAATTTTCAAACTGCAGCTGCAGATGCCTGAGAGACTTTTGCAACTTATCGTATTCGATCATGTGTCATTCTCCTGCGGCCCGCTCGTTTCTGGCATAACTCATCGCAGTATAACTCAGGGTATACCCTTGAGCAAGCTGTT
Source organism: uncultured bacterium (assembly GCA_964474705.1). Lineage (GTDB taxonomy): Bacteria > Muiribacteriota > Ozemobacteria > Ozemobacterales > Ozemobacteraceae > Rifleibacterium. Next base: position 16,088 of record CAYYUI010000027.1, on the reverse strand, counting down.
ATTGAGACCGAAAAATAGCGTTGCTATTTTTCGGGAGGGTGCGGAATTTGCCAGCGCTGTTGTGCGGATGTTACAATATATAAATGGAAAAAAACGTTGTCAAAATACTACGCAACTTGAAACAAACGCCGGCTGATGATTTTGTGGCCGGCACTCCGGCCGGCCGCATCGCCATGGTCTGGCCGATTACCGAAGAGCTGGCTTCGCTGAGCCCAAAACACAATGTTGAACAACGATTACAAAGAGATGTTACAGTGCTTAAACGCCGAAAGAGTTGATTATCTGCTCATCGGTGCTTATGCCATGGCTGTCCATGGTTTCCCCCGGGCAACCATGGATATAGATATCTGGGTAAAACCATCCACAGCCAACGCTTCGGCTTTCTGGAAAGCACTTGCGCCAAGAAGAAGCGATATTATTACCGGAGTTTCGGCCCTGAATTTTGACGAGACGATTGAAAGGGCCATCGAGGTTGAGATAGAAGGTTTAAAAGTCCTTATCCCTTCTGTTTCAGACCTCATAGCCAATAAAAAGCCACCGGTCGCACCAAAGACCTGGCAGATGTCGAAAGTCTGCAGTCAATAACTGATAGAACCTGAAAAAAACATGCATAACGACAAAAACATCATCATTCCCGGTGCCGCCAGCTCTTCCTCGACGGTTCTCTCGACAAACAGCTGAGCATGCCGGCCGGACGGTTGTGAACCAGAACTTCAGCCATTTTCATTCAGCAGCCTTTCGCGGTCGATCGGCACCGCACCTGGTCCTTTGTCACATTTGAGTTCAAGGGACGACAATTTGCACGTCATCCCTGCGCTTGTGCCCAGGAGGGGTAAAGGCAGGGATCTAAGCCTTGTCGATGAGATTCCCGCTTTCGCGTGATGACGGATTAGTCAGATATTTGATTCAGGGTTTGGCGGCGAAGATGGTCAGCAGCAGATTTAGTCGCTTTTTAATGAATTCGATCTGTTCGTTCATCTGCTGCTGGTTTATCAGTTGTTGGCTGTGGGGAATGCTTCGGGCTGGCGAGGAGTTTTCGGGAGAGAAGCAGGCCGACCCTTGCCTGACGGTTGTTCTGCAGGTGCAGAGAGTCGAGAAAGCAGGCGGCCGCTTCGGTAAAATTCCCGGCCAGCAGATGGTCTCTGCCGGCATTTCGCAATTTGGCAGCCTTCCGGAGCAGCAACAATATGCCTGAAAGGTCTGAACCACACCGATGGCAGGTGGCCTTGCCGGTTAAGGTGGCGCGGCATACCGGGCAGCGCAACATGATGGTCATGGCTCAGGCTTCCTCGATAAAATACAGCAGGTTGTCGAGTTCGCGGACGGCGGCGTTGATATCAGTTTCTGAGCCGTTCTCAAGGGAGCTGGACAGGCCCGCGGTCAGAGTTTCGTATTCCGCAAGGTCTTCTGGTGTGACGGCATTGCGGGCCGCCATCGCTCGCGCCAGCAGTTGCCGGGCTTTGACCTTGTAAGAGGGTTCGTTGTCATTGCTGCCGGCTGCAGCTTCTGCGTGTTTCGGCAGCAGCTGTTCCATTTCATGTATGAAGCTGCGTTCATTTTCGGTTGCCTGCGGGCGGTTCGGGCCGAAAAAGCCGTCGAGATTGGCTCTTGCATTATCAAGATCCTTGCCGGCCATGGCGCCGAGAGCATTTTCGATACGAACACGCTTTGAAAGACCGGTGGCTTTTTCTACCACGGTAACGTGCAGAATGCCGTTCAGGTCGAGTTCAAGGGTGCAGAGAATTTTGTTGCCTGCCGGCAGATTCGAAAAACCATCGGCGGTGAATTTGCCGATTCTGATGTTATGATCGACCAGCTGGTGTTCACCCTGGTAAATTTCGCAGTTCCAGGCGGTCTGATTGTCGACCATTGTGTAGTAAACCTCTGTTTTTCTGACGGGAAGGGGCGTGCCTTTTTTGATTACCGGTGAGAAAGCATTCCAGATCGGCAGACCAAGCGAACCTTCGCTCGCAACCATAGGCCCGAAAGAATATGGAGTAATATCGACGAGAACCTTGCCTTCGTCATGGCCGCTCAATCTTGCGGCCATGATACCGGCACCGGTCGCCACGGCCAGATCTGGGTGCACATCCTGACGTGGAACCCGGCCAAGCGTCTCTTCCAGGCGTTTTAAAATAAGAGGGGTTCTGGTCATGCCGCCCACCGGAATTACTGCGTCGAGGTCAGAAGCGCGGCAATTTGCGTCGCTGAGCGCCTGAGATACACTGATAAAAGTTTTTTCAATCAGTGGGTTTACCAGTTCTTCATAACGTTCCCGGGAAATTTCCATGGAAAAGTTTACCGGCAGGCCATTTTTTTGCAGCAGGTTTTCTTCGAGAATTTTCGCAAAGGGGGCATGGCTCAATTCGTGTTTCGCTGCAATGGCAGCAGTGGTGAGACGGCTCATTGCCACAGAATTGGAGCGAATGTCCGGGTTTCCATCTCTAATCAAAGCTTCGACAATCTCGTTGAGCAGCAGACGGTCAAAGTCATCGCCGCCCAGTCTCGGGTCGCCGTGGCTGGCTAAAACTTCGGTCACTCCATCGCGGGTTTCAACTATCGAAACGTCAAAAGTGCCGCCACCGAGGTCATAAACCAGTACACGACGACTTTTGCCGGGTTCGGCCGCAAAAGCCAGAGAAGCGGCAGTCGGTTCATTGATGATGCGCTCAACCTTGAAGCCGGCAATAACTCCGGCATCGTGCGTTGCCTGGCGCTGAGAATCAGAAAAATAAGCCGGAACGGTGATCACGCAACGGTTGATCGGCCGGCCGGCAAAGAGTTCGGCCCTGGTTTTGAGCTCGCGCAGTATCATGGCAGAAATTTCCTGGGGTCTGAACTTTTTATCGCCAAGCGGGATTTCTTCATCAAACCCCATTTGGCGCTTGACTGAGACAACGGTCCGTTCCGGAAAAAGCAGTCTTTGATTACGTGCCTGAGTTCCCACCAGAAGCTTGCCGTCATGAGCCAGGCTGACCACTGAAGGCATGATGGTTTCACCCTCGAAAGAAACGACTACGATGTTGCCGTTGCTGAAAATGGCGGCTTCAGAATTTGTCGTGCCCAGGTCTATGCCAACGATCATTTCTGAATCAAGAGTGAGTGAATTTTTCATTTGCTGACCTCCACGTCGGCATAACGCCAGATCTGGTTGTAACGATAATATCCGCTGCGTAAAACGCTGGTAACTTTCCCTGAGTCGCCGCCGACAGCTGTGCTGACCAATACGGCCCGCATGGTTGACGGGTCAAAAGCGTCGCCACACAGGCCGAAACGGCGCATACCTGCTGCAGCCAGAGCCGCGTCAAATCGTTGCATTGTGAAATCGAGTCCCTGCAACAGGGCTTCCATGACCGCTTTATCGCCGGTAAGGCGCCGCAGTATTCCGTATGCTTCGAGGCGCTGCCGAATCTGCAGAGTAGTCTGAAACAGGCGGTCGTGAACTTCGACAAAGTGCTCGACCAGCTCGACCTGTGCTTCTTCCCGATATCGTTCACGAACATTGCAATCGTCTGCAATGGTTGCTTCTGCAGCTGTCTGGGCCGGCCTGCCGGCGGCGGACAGGTTGTCGATGCGGCCGCTCAGACTGCCGATGTCTTCAAGCAGCTTACGGTAACCCCTTGTCTGCAGCCGGAACTCTTCGGTCAGAGCTGTTACTGCCGAGCAGAGCGAAAAAAGGTCGGGTTCGCGAATGTTGTCTGGAAGGTCTTCGCTGAGCAGCTCCATCTCCGGGTTATCGGCCATGAGTTCTTCTACCCAGCTGTCAAGGCGTTCTAACAGCATGTTTCGCAATAGCTCTTTTTTGTCGGTTGCGGTAGTCATGCTTGTCAATTTTCTGATTTTTGGGTTGCAGCCTGAACCAGGTCGAGCCACAGTTTGGGGCCAACCGTGCAGACTTTTTTGCCAGAAGCAAAAACTGACAGAATCTCATCCCGGGTTGGCGGGGTGAATTCCCAATCTAGAGAGGCTGCCAGACGTTTTTCTTCGGTTTGCACGGCCTGAAAAGCCTCCTGCAGTCGCGTGAATCCCTTCGGGTCTTTGTCGGGAGGGAAAAACCTGAGCTTTGCAAGATAGGCCTCTCTGACCGTTGTGTCATCGGCATCAGCGGTAATGCCAAGAATTTCGAATGGATTCATGATTTCGTCTGCTTTCTTTTGTTCACTTGTTTCTTCGCGGGTTTCCAGGTGTCGAATTTTCTTTCGGTCTGTAGAATTTCAGTCGCATCTTCCGGGCTCAATTCTACGTCATGGCGGGCGCTACCCCCCATCATCTGCATCAGGCCCCCGGAAAAGCCGTCAAGACTATCAAAGTCGTCATCGCGCTTTTCCTGTTTCAGTTTAAGCTCTATGAATGCGTTATCATTGGCTCTTTTTGCAAAATAGCGGGCAGCCCGCATGACTTCGGCAGCACGCTTCGGCGCGGTATCGGTCAGGGCCATGGAACGATAGAAGAGATACTTGTAAATCAGCATAGTGTTGCGTTTGATACCAACGTTGGAAGCTTCGAACAGTATCTGATCGAGTTTGTTGTGTGACAGAATGTCGCAGATGGGCAGAAGCAGATCATCTTCGATATCGAGATGCTTAATGTGCAAAAGCATGGCGTCAGAAAATTGCTGCTTCAGTTTGAGGCCTATCCCGACCTGCTGCATGCCGGCACAGGCTTTTCCTAGATCCAGCCAGAACAGGCGTGGATTTTCAAGGTTTATGTCTGGTATTTCCCCGGTTGATTTGCCTGCCATGCTGCTTCCGGCGCGTTTAAGCAGTTCGGCAACGGTCGGATGTGCCGGCCTGAGGTTTGTAAACCGGTTTGCTGTATCGCCGTATGGGATGGCAATGCGAGCTTCTTCAAACAGCCAGACAATGTAACTGCGAGGGTCACCGGCTGCAAACAGCCTGGCGAAGGCGAGAACCTCTTTTTCAATTGGCGATCTGGCCATTCTGTTTTCGAATCGTTCGAGCAGAATTTTAAACAAAATTTTAGCTTTGCCCGACCTGACAGAGGGATGCAGAGGCTCGATGCCCTCAGCGATATCTATATAGCTCTGGGCTTTTTTGTATGCCTTGCGGTAGCAGGCCATCAAAAACAGTTCGAGCAGCGGTTCGATGTTTTGCGGTGATTCTTTGTGCCATTGCAGCAGTTCGCTCTCTATTTTTGTTGTGGCGCAGCCTGTTGCGTGCATGATTTCCAGCCGCAGAGGGTAAACCGGTGCGCCCGGCCAGGCAGTTTTGGCCATCTTCAGCAATTTCTCACATGTAATTGTGCGTCCGTATTCGTATTGTAAATCAAGAAATTTGTCCTGCAGGGCCAGGCGTGCGGCCATATACATCATCCAGCCGAGTTGCCGGGTAGTGAATGGTGTCGAATTATGCTGAATCAGGGCAATATTTGCCAGGGTCTGAGCGGCATCCAGGTCAAATCTGCCGACATGACTGGCGGCAAGCCAGATCATCGATTTTTTGTATGGAACACCAAATTCTGTCATCAGTGGCAACGGGTTTTCGCAGTCTTCATCCTGCTCGAAGCGTGAAATACAGGTAAGCCACAGTCTTGCCAGCGAATTGAAGGCCGCTTCGGAACGCTTTTTTACAGCCCGAAAAAGGGCTCTGGTCGCATGATTCATTGGCGGCCAGGTTTCCTGCTCGGCGCTGGCAAAAATCTGATCGAGCTGTTCGCGCAATTCTGGTGGCAAGGTGGCGTTCAGTTCTTTTTCAAGACCGGCGAAGCCGGCGTAAGAGGGGTGCTCTGCGGGAAAAGGTGCCACGCCGGCCAGAGAGTTCAGGGCAGTGGCAATCGCGCCAACGGGGTGTCTACTGTCGATGCCGGCCAGATGTTTCTGCATTTCTGCTGTTTCGCCGCAGTAAAAGGCATACAAAGCCATTGTTGCCCGCCGCCAGGCAAAAAGCGGCGAATGGCGGTCGATTGTGCTCTTGAGTTCATGCAGTAGCTGCAGGTCAGCGCCGTTTCCGTGGGTTGTTACTGCCGAGAAAGCCCGCATCAAAGTTTGAGCCTGGCACTTCAGCGCGTGGTCGGCAGGGAGCAGGGTTGATAGAGAGAGTTGTTCAGGGTTTACTATGATGCTGCCCAGGTTTTCGACGCTGGAACGGTATGATGGAGAGTCGGGTGAATCGTTTAAAAATGCGATCAGGGCGTTTTCGAACGGGGAACCCGCGCCGGCTTTGTAGCTGAAAAAAAGCTGAAGAAGCTCATCTTTGTGCTCGGGAAAGCGGCTTGATAAGGAGTCTTTCAGTTCTGATGCCGCAGTCAGTTCGCCACGTTTCTCAAGCTCGTCAATGCGGGCGATGTAGGCAGAAAACAGCGCACGTCGGCTGTCTGGCCCCGGATTGCGTCTGAATTCCTTTTTGGCGGTTTCAATTGCTTTTTTGTGGTCGTGATTTGTTTGCATTGCTGCAATTTATGGCAAGAGGATATGCCAGGTCAAGATCAGATGTGATGCTTTTGCGTTGAGTGAAGCCTCTCTTTACATCAATGTATCAGGGCGTGTCAGCCGTCGAGGGCGCTTTTCCATCTCTAAAGCGGGCGTTTGACAGAGTTTTTAAGATGAATCAGCAGCACAAATCTGGTATTCTTACCGGCATGCATACCGGCGAATTAAATTTCGGAAACGAACTTGAACTGGCTCCTGATGGGCGGCTTTTTTTCAGCCGGTCACCGCAGACTGCCGACGGAAAAGTCGCTGCCGGCTTTGAATTATACCAGGCTTTTGCGCGTGACGCTGGTGCTGGCCTGCTGCTGCTTGGCTTTGCTGAAAAATCTATGGAAATGCCGGCTTCGCTGTCGTTCTGGCAGGCGTACTCGGCCAGATTTCTGAACGCTGTCAGACTGACAGATGGCATTGAAGAGCAGCGACAGAATCTGCGTATCCCGTTTCCCGAAGAAATGGTCGAGCTGATCATTGAATCGGCTCCGCCTCTGCCCGGCGGCGAATATCTCAGGCCCGGTGTGCTTTATGACCTCTGGCGGGCAATGAATCAGGCTCTCTGTCATGAGCTGGGTGATTGGCACGGCAGTGTCAGAGATTATTTTGCGGCACGAAATCCGGCGTGGCACCAGGTTGACCGCCTGTGCTTCAATCTGGCTGAAAACCGCAGAAATCCGCAACTGCCGTTTGCTTTCATGGCGACTTATACTTCCGGGCTTTCTGAAGCCGGAAAGCTTCGGCATCAGCCGCTAAAAAACGCTCTGGAAGAATATTCGGGGGGGCGCAACGACAGGAAACTGGTTGAATTGCTGCAACCGCTGCATCTGGCCGGCGAAAAAAGTGAACTGCTGCAGACCCTGATTGCCAGTAAACGCATATTTTACCCCTGTGGCTGGTCTGCGCATGAAGCTTTCAGGTTTCTGTGCGATATTCCGGTTTTTGAGGAAGCCGGCATCATGTGTCGGGTGCCGGACTGGTGGAAAGTCAGGGCGAAAAACCGGGTAACGGTCACTATTAAGGTTGGCGAAGTCTCTACCAGAAAACCCGGCGGCAGCCTACTTGATTTTTCGCTTGCCATTGCGGTTGGCGATCAGGAAATAAGCCCGGAAGAGTGGCAACAGATTCGCGAAAAAACTGATGGCCTTGCTCTGATCAGGGGCAGCTGGGTGGAGATTGACCGCGAAAAACTCGACCAGGTTCTGCATTACTGGCAGACGGTCCGTAACGAAATCGGGGCTGATGGCACCGATTTTGCCGCAGCGATGCGTCTGGTAGCCGGTGCTTCGGCAAAGATGTCCGAGCCGCTGGATGCCGATGCGGCGGCCTGGAGCCGGGTGATTCCGGGCGAGGCGCTGCGTCAGACTCTTGCGCAGCTGCGGCAGCCAGAAAATTCACAAATGCTGCTGCCGCTTTCGGCAGAGCTGAGTGCTCAACTGCGGCCATACCAGCTGAACGGCGTCAGATGGCTGGGGCTGATGCACAGACTTGGCCTTGGCCCGTGTCTGGCCGACGACATGGGCCTCGGAAAAACCCTGCAGGTGCTTGCATTTCTGATGGCTCTGAAAAACGATGCGTCAGCAGAGGGCAGAGGGCGGCCACATCTGCTGGTCGTGCCAGCTTCCCTGCTCGGAAATTGGGAAGACGAGATCAGACGCTTTACGCCTGCACTCAAATACCGCATTGAACACCCGTCGGCGGCGCCCGGCACAGCCGATATGGCAGATTTCGAACTCGTCATAACCACCTACGGCTATCTGACCCGCCAGCCGCTGCTGCAGAAACAGGCATGGCAAATCGTCATTCTCGACGAGGCGCAGGCGATCAAAAACCCGGGCACGCGCCAGACACGTGCAGTCAAATCGCTTGTCTGTCAAAACCGTCTGGTGCTGACCGGCACGCCGGTCGAAAACCGCCCCGGTGATCTCTGGTCGATTTTTGATTTTCTCAACCCGGGGCTGCTCGGCACTGCTGCCGAATTCAGTCGATTCTGCAAGCGACTTGGGGAAAATGCCGATGCCGGTTATGCGCCGCTGCGCAACCTGGTGCGGCCCTATATTTTGCGGCGACTCAAGACCGACCGTAATGTTATTGCTGATCTGCCCGAGAAAACAGAGGTTAAAAGCCTGTGTCGCCTGACAAAAATGCAGGCGGTGCTATATCAGCAGGCTGTCGAGATGCTGGAAAAAGACCTGAAGTCTGTAGAAGCCGGGATTCAGCGCAGGGGCCTGATTTTTTCGTATATGATGCGTTTCAGGCAGATATGCAATCATCCGTCGCAGTGGCTGCGCGATCAGGTCTTTGCGGCTGCCGACAGCGGGAAGTTTCTCAGACTTGCTGAAATCTGCGAAGAAATCGCTTCGCGCAACGAAAAAGCACTTGTTTTTACTCAATTCAGCGAGATGACCGATGCGCTGTCAGCATTTTGTCAGAGTGTTTTTGGCCGGCCGGGTCTGATTCTGCATGGCCAGACTCCTGTAAAGACGCGCCGGGAACTGGTGCGCCGGTTTCAGGAAGACCCGGCCTGCCCGTTTTTCGTGATTTCGCTGAAAGCTGGTGGCACCGGGCTGAATCTCACAGCTGCTTCGCATGTGATTCATTTCGACCGCTGGTGGAACCCGGCGGTCGAGAACCAGGCGACTGACCGGGCTTTTCGTATCGGTCAGAAAAAAAATGTGCTTGTGCATAAATTTTTATGCGTCGGAACCTTTGAAGAAAAAATCGATGCGATGATTGAGCGCAAAACCGGCATGGCCGGCGAAATTCTTGCAGATTCGGCCGAGGCGATACTTACTACGGAGATGTCAGACCGGGAGCTGTTGAACTTTGTTTCACTCGATCTCGCCCGTATGGTTGCCGAAGACTGATCAGCGCAGTCTCACTTTGCGCCATATTGCCACGTTGCGAAGAATCTGCTATATCTGTCATCGACAGGGTAGACTGGGCCGGCAAGGAGACAATATGGCCAGACCTCGCAGAAAATCATGGTATTCCCGTCGCGGCTATTATTCTGACTTTCTCGAGTATGTCTCGGTGGCAGAGAAGCGTGCCAGGGCCAGTGAAGAAGTTGCCCGCCGGTCGAAAAAGGGCGAAAAGCTGCAGCCAATAACGATCGAGGGGCGTCTAATTGCACGCTCGGCATGGGGGCGCGGCTGGTGCGAGCATATCGAAAAATTTCATGATTATTTCAACCGTCTGGAACGGGGCCGCAGCTACGCCCGAAACGGTTCGATAATTCATCTCGAAATTGCTGCCGGCGGAGTCAGGGCTCTGGTGAGCGGTAGCAGCGTCTACGACGTGCACATTGGCATTGCGCCGCTTGCAGAGCGCCGCTGGCAGCAAATTGTAAATAAATGTTCAGGTGCAATCGCTTCGTGGCTCGACCTGCTGGCCGGTCGCTTTTCTGAAGGCATCATGGCAATTCTGGCCGATCCGGATCATGGGCTTTTCCCGGGAAAGGGCGATGTAAAGCTGCAGTGTTCCTGCCCCGATGGCGCCATCATGTGCAAGCACGTTGCTGCAGTGCTGTATGGTGTCGGCGCTCGTCTCGACGCAGAGCCGGAAATGTTGTTCAAGCTTCGGCAGGTCGATGCTTCTCATCTATTGGCCGCAACCATGCGCAGCGATTCTCTGACCGGTGCTGCCGGTGACGGCGGCAATCTGCTTTCTGAAAGCGAAGATGAATCATTTGCCGATCTTTTTGGCATTGAGCTCGATACAAAGCCTGCGAAAAAAGAGAAGAAACTGAAGCCAGAAGCACTGGAAAGGCCTGTAAAATCGGCAAAATCAGAGGCAAAACCGAAGAGAAAATCTGTTTCAGTTATCAGTATCGAAGCAAAGCCTGTTGAATCGGTAAAACGCCGGCGGGGCAGGCCGCCCAAAATTACAATACAGCAGGTATGCTCTCCGAAGCCTGTGAGCAAGCGCAAACGTGGGCGACCGGCAGGTGGGATGAGTGAAATATTTCCGGTTGTCAGTGCTGCTGAACTGCTGGCCATGGGGTTTTCACGGGCCGATATAAACAGGATGCTCCGACAGTCCGTTCTGAAACCGCATGCTCGCGGAAAATACCAGACCACCATGCCGCTTGCCGATTACCGCAGCATGGCGGCCAGAGGTGAAAACAGCATATAACCGGTGCTGTAAGGCAGCAGTCGGAACGATTCCGTTTTGTCTAATGCGCTGAAGCCTGGGCGGATAGCAGTGGTCTGAGAAAAATGGACAAGCCGATTGGTCGCCGATTCAGGGGCAGTGGCTATTTTGCTTTTGTGGCTTTGCCGGGTTTTCTGGTGGTTTTGTGGGGTGCCGCCGCTTCCGAGACGCGGTTTTTTTTGACGGCCGGGCTTTTATAACCGTCTGCAGGCGGTAATTGAAAATTTCCGGCAATTACGCCGGCAACTGTGATGTCTTCATCGAGATTCTCCCAGCGAAGCGCGTAACCGTTGAGGCGTAATTGAACTTCTGCCAGTTCTCTGTCGCTGGCGCTTTTCAGAATCTTGAAACGATCAGCCGGAAAACCGATAATTCGCCCATCGGTCAATTCTACGAATACCATGCGATTTTCTACCCAGGCATTCATTCCGGCTGGTTCAACTGCTTCGGGTATTCTGTTTTTAGCTGTGATAGGCATTGTATTTCTCCGCTAACATCATCTGATGCTGGAACACGAGTTTCTCGATTTCCCTGACGGTTCTGGGTGAAACCCCGATGTTTCTCGCCAGCCTGACCGGGTGCAGCCAGAATTTACATTCTCCATCCGGTGTTTCGACATGAATATGTGGTGGTTCATTCTTTTCATCGGAATAAAAGTGGAACCGGAACGACCCCACCCGCAAAACTGTTGGCATAACCTGGAACCCTCAGGATTCAGAATATCTGATTCTAATTTATTCAGTTGTAACCGTGCAAGTATTTGTTGTCAACGTCTTCGCGACCCTCTTCGCGGCCTTCGAGCTTGCCGAGGCCGTAAGACGACTCTACCATGCTTGCCTGGTAGTGCAAATCGTTTGCATAGCGCTTATATTCGCTGCATTCAGCTTCGCTGAGCTTCATTCAGAAAATATACCCATTCATCGAGTGTGTTACGGGCCACATTGTCTCAGGTGGTCGATGATTTTTTCTGCTTCTTCGGGGGTAAAATCGCAGGCATAGAACCTTTTGAACAGTTCGCATTGCGGAGTGCTGCCGGGCGGGGTCTGGTTCTGTAGCGATGCCAGGACAAGCGCACGGGCATCGGAGAACATGCCGGCGGCAAGATAGAAACGCCGCTGCGGTGGCAGGCGCATCAGCATTTCGCGATACTTCGCTTCGACGGCTTTGCTGGTGTCATTCATGCCGCATGGCCTTCTTCAGATAATCACCAGCCCCGAGTTTTTCTGCCCAGAAATGCAGATACTCACTGTTAAGGCCGGCTGCTGAGTCGAGAAGATTGCGAATATCGCGAAGCTGCAGCTCAGAATCGGAATCTTTTCCCCACAGCAGTTTCGAAATTATCAGATCTTCAGGCGAAACCAGGAAAATCGTGCAGTCATCAAGCGTCACCGGCCGGCGCCGTGAAAACTCGAGCCGGCGAAACTCGTCATTTTTTTTGACGATGAAATCTGCCTTGAGTATCAGGGCATTGCTGATGATATTGAACATGCCACAAGCGTCTATGGCACGCATGACACTGGCCTGATCGATATAGCAGTCACCTGAAAACAGATCGATCAGTTTCGGTGCGTCTGTTGCTGCAAGCTGCACAACCAGGTCGATATCGCGTGTCATTCGCGGGGTGGCGTAAAAAACCATGGCAATAGAACCGGTGAACATGTAGAAAATACCAGCCGAATCAAGTCGCCTGGCGATTTCTTTAACGAATTCAATCTGTTCGTTCATACTGGCTTTATTTCTTCATTTTTCAGAAAATATACCCACTCATCGAGCGTGTTGCGGGCAACATTATCGAAGTTGTTGACCTTTATCAGATAGTATTCCGGAAAAAGCTCGCGGGGCGAGGCTTGTCGGTAGAGCAGTCGCTGTTCGTTGCTGAGCATAAGTTCATCATGGCGGTGCAGCCCGGTGAAAACGGTCTGGCCGCGATAGATGTAGTCTTCGCCATGGCCCAGATCGAAATAGAGAATATTGATGGAAATTACCTTCACGACCTCTGAATAGGCCGAACCCTCTGCCAGATGTTCAGTTACAGCCATGGATGCCGAGAACAGAATTCGCTGAAAGTAGTCGTATTCACGTTCGTATTGAATTTCGATAATGATGATCTCGTTTTTGCCGTTCGTAACTTTCAGGTCGAGGCGGTTGGCTTTTTGTCTGGCAAAATCCCTGTTGCTTTCGCTTTCAAGTATAGACAGGATCTTGATGTCGTCTTTCAGCAACTCTGAAAGGAACCCTTCCAGGATGTCGAAGTTGGCCTTGCTGCGCAACAGCCTTTTTATCGCCCAGTCGAAACTGACCAGTTTGCGTGGTTTTGTCATCGTCGTTTTCCTTCGCACGACCAGTATAGCCCAAAGCTCTTTCCCCGGCAACCTTGTATTGAGGGGCGGTGCCTGCTACCTTGCAAAGAGATCGAGGCAGGTGGCGCGGGCCCTGACCAGTTCCTTGAAGCGTTGCCTGTTGGCGTCGGCGATGAAGCCGGTTTCGATCGCGGCGAACCATTGTGGCAGAACTGCTGATTTGATTCATGGTTTGGCGGCGAAGAGGGTCAGCAGCAGTTCTGAATCGTCGAGCAGGCGATATTCGGGGCTTTTTCCCGATTATCTGCCGCTGTCTATAATTGACCCGGACCACCACTTCCGTGATGTATAACTCGCCGGAGTTATAGTTTGATGTCGGTTTTTTCGGCGAGTATTGTGGCAAGGTTTCTGAACTCTTTTCTGGCGTCCTGGACGGCGTTGGCGTGACTGCCTATGGCACCATCAGCGGAAGTCAGGTTGAAAATCGGTTTTCGATGTTCCTGCGCCATAGGAACCAGGCTGCGATAGTGTTTTATGGTTGCCAGGCATAAAGGGTCATTTTCCTGGCTCATGCCGGGCACTGGCATCTGCGGCATATTCAGAACGTATTCGCGGTAGACCCCGGGAATTCGCTGCACCCATTTGTCGTAAGCCTTGACCGGTCGGTCGAGGCGAACGCCATGCTGCTGGCAAAGGTAGCCGACCGGTTGCATTTTTCCCTCAGGCAGCCTGAAGTCTGGAAACTGGCCCTTTTCACTGCTGTCGTTCCAGTTGTTCAGACGTTTCTTCCACAGGTCTTTCCAGCTTCGCAGAGTGGGGCCAAGATTTTTAAGACCCTGCAGAGAAAACAGGTCAGCTCCAAGAGGTATGCAGACATAATCCGTCGCAATCAGCACCGAACGATTGATTGCGCCAAGATTTGGGCCGATGTCTACAAGAATGAGGTCTGCCTGAACTTTTTGGGCGGCCATTTGCAGAACCTGCCACATCGAACTGAGAATCCGCATCGGCCGGTAGAGATTTCTGTCTCCCATACTGTCAGGCCACTCTGAAGACAGCATTTCTTCGTAACTGGAAAGGGCAGTATCGCCAGGCAGCAGATAAAGATCGGTGGAAATATTCTGAAGAAGCGGTTCTATAAGGTCTCCTACCCCGGCCAGGGGCTGAACACAACGGTATATTGTCGAGCCGCAGTTTTGCTGATTCCAGAGCTCTTCGATTCTGTCTTCGTCGAGAAAAGCTGCGGTCAGGTTGCTTTGCGGGTCAAGATCGCTGACTAAAACACGCTTGCGCAGGTCGGCAAACATCCAGGCAAGATGATAAACCAGAGAGGTTTTTCCGACTCCCCCCTTGTTGTTGAAGAAGGTTAATACCGGTGCGGTCATTGTTTTGCCCTCAATGTGCAGACAACTGCACTCTGGCTCACTTCAAATGCAAGCGGCGGGTTGCCGTTTCTCTCCATTTCCTGACGGGCGATGGCAATTCCTCTGCCGAAGGCCTGGATAAAGCCGAAGGTTTTCAGAATATCGCCGATATTGGGGTTTCTATAATCGGTAATGCCGGGCATGCCGAAATTTTCCGGGGTTGCATTGCCGTATGGGCCGCCTGGACTGTTGATTTCGATTCGGTCGTTGAACCAGTAGACTCTTACCGGCGCATTCGTACTTTCATAAGTGCGAACGTTGCTTTCGAGCACGTCGGCGGCAAATGCTGCAGGAAGAAACTCTATTTCAAAGACTGACCTCGCAAGGTCACTGATTTTGGCCGACGGTACCGGGTAAATGTCAAACGGGATATTTTTGTAGCGCCTCTTTTCGTTGAGAATGCGCTCTTCCTGTTCGTTGGCGAACGCGCAGACAGCCTGACGGCTCTTTTTCGGTGTGTCGCCCCTGAATGACTGCTTGCGCTCCGCAAGATCCGATTCTGTATCGTTCAGAAGTCTTTCAAGCTCTTCATCAGTCAGTCGTTTCATTCTTTTTCCCGTGGTTACAGATAATCTGGCAGTTTGAATGTTGCAGCCGAAAAATGGAGGTTCCCGGGCAGTATAGCGGAAGAACTTCGGCCGGGCAAGTATAATGCAGCCCCAATGGCAAGCAGGCTCAGGAACAGAACAGGAACCGGGGGCTATTTTGCTTTTGCGGATTTGCCCGGTTTGCGTGGGCGGCGGGTGGGAGCGTAGGGTGCCGCCGCTTCTGAGACGCGGTTTTTGCCGGCGGTGAGTTGTTCTATCTGGTCAGTCGACAGGCCTGTATATCTGGCTATCGACTCGACCGGCAGATGGTCGGTGAGCATTTTCATGGCGGTTTCCATCATGGCTGCTTCGTGGCCTTCTTCTCGGGCGGTGTCGAGCGAGTTTTTCAGATCGCGATATACTTTCAGGCTGTCTTCGTATGCCATGGCCTCTTCAGGGGTGAATTTTGCAATTTCGGCAGCGGCGAACAGCTTTCTGAAGATGCGGTCCTTGAACTTTTCGGGAATGTCATGCAGGCGTTCGAGGTTTTTAAGCACGTAAAGCCATTTGTCGAAACGGCTATCGAGCTGTTCGAGCGTCTTTTCGAACTTCGGCATTTCAAGGTAAACAAAAGTGAGCTTGTCGTAAAAAACTTTGCAGGTTTCGATATCAGCCAGTTTCACGTCGTAACGGAACTTCTTGCGGTCTTGCCTGTCTTCATCGAAGATAAAGTCAAGAATCGCGACAGTATAGACCGCCTTCAGCTCAAAATCCCAGTCGCCCGCTTTTCCCTGCTCGGCAATCGGAAAAGTCGAATAATAAAGTGCCCGGTCTTTGAAAAACTTCTGCTTTGATTTCTGTATCTCAACTATGAACCTGTCACCCTGCTCATTTTCGCAGTAAAGATCGAAAACCGCGCGGCGGTCTGCTTCCGAGCGGCCGAGATGCTCGTTCTTCAGATAGGTAAGTGTTTTGATACAGCCCTGCTCTTTCTTCAGGAGCTGGTTGAGAAAGTCGATCAGCAGGTCTTTGTTATACTCTTCGCCAAACAGCTTCTTGAAGCCGAAGTCGGTGAACGGGTTCAGATATGTGGCCGTCTGCATTGAAATACCTCGCTACGAGTTTCCATTATATCATTTTTTGTCTTTGCGGGTCTGCTGCGGGGCTTTTTGGTGTGGCGGTGGGTGGAGCGGAGTTATGCCGCTCTGGTCAGGCGGGTATTTATCGTATGCCAGAATCTTGAAAA
>CAYYUI010000026.1:3681-60802 GCA_964474705.1 uncultured bacterium | reverse complement strand
GTCTACCCGAACCCGAATCAGCCCCGTAAGATCTTTGATAAACAGGCATTGGAAGAACTGGCGCAGTCGATACGTGAAAACGGTGTTCTGCAACCTGTTCTGGTCAGGCAGATCGGGCACAGGTATCAGATCGTTTCGGGCGAAAGGCGCTACCGGGCGAGCAAAATCGCCGGGATGACAACCATTCCGGCAGTTATACGCAGACTCGACGAGGAAAAAACGATGCTGGCGGGTCTGATTGAAAATATTCAACGCCAGGATCTCAACCCCATCGAAGAAGCGCGCACCCTGAGAGACATTCTTCTCAACTTCGGTCTGACTCACGACCAGCTCTCGGAGAAAGTTGGCAGAAGCCGGTCGGCACTCACCAACCGTCTGCGATTACTGCAACTGCCCCCTGAAGTTCAGCTGATGGTGGCTGATGGCCAGATATCGGCAGGGCACGCAAAAATGCTGGCCGGGTTGAAAGATCCCCAGGAAGCGAAAGTATGGGCCAGAAAAATCATTGCCGACCAGTTGTCGGTATATGAAACCGAGAAACAGATTGCCCGGGAAAAATCAGAAAGTTCCAATACCTGTCAGAAGAAAGGCAGGTTGCTGATGAGTTCAGATATGCACGTCAGAGCCGTAGAAGAAAACCTCCAGGAACTTCTCGGCGCCAAGGTTCGTATTCGTCAGGGTAAAAACAAGGGTCGCATTGAAATCGAATTCTACGACAGAGATGATCTTGAAAGAGTCGTGGAATCAATGGTTTCAGTGTGCCTGTAATTAAAGCTAAAGGTAGAAATGGTGTGATCATTAATTTCTGGGGGGTCAGAGGCTCGATTCCTGTCCCCGGCAAAGATACTGCTGAATTCGGCGGCAACACCACCTGTATCGAAGTTATTTCTTCAGGTGGTGAAAGAATGATTTTTGACGCTGGTACCGGCATCCGAGTCCTCGGCAATTCTCTGATGCAACGCGAATTCGGCAAAGGTAAAGGAACCGCTCATATCTTCTTTACCCACTCCCATTGGGATCACATCCAGGGCTTTCCATTCTTTGCCCCCGCCTATATCGGCAAAAAAGATGCAAAAGGCGCACGCATTGCCACCGAATGCAATGTATTCAACATCTACGGGGCTACCGATGTAGGAACCCGCATCGAAACAACCCTTAAAGGGCAGATGGACAACGTCTACTTTCCAGTCGATCTGAACTACCTTTCTTCAATAATCAATTTCAAAGCCCTGAAAGATAATCAGGTCAAAATTGGCGATACCACGATTACTGCCTTCATGCTGGTTCACCCGAACGGTGTTCTGGGCTACCGCATCGAAGAAAACGGCAGGGCCATTGCCATTGCAACCGACTGCGAGCATCCTACCGATGGTTCAATAGACCAGAACCTTCTCAAGCTTGCCAGCAACGTTGATCTGCTTATTTATGACGGCCAGTATACCTGCGAAGAATACGCACCCCATAAATTCAATCTTTCGGGCCCCGGCAAACAGGGATTCGGGCACTCAACCCCCGAAGAAGGCATCAGAGCTGCAAAAGCCGCCGGAGCCCGCCGACTGATCATTACCCATCATGACCCTCTGCACAATGATGCAAGGCTGCATGAAATGGAACGCCAGGCCAAAGCATTGTTCGCTGCTACCGAGTTTGCCAGAGAAGGCATGTCGATCGAAATCTGAAAGCCGATTGCTTCACCGCACCTGCAATGACTTTTCTCGATAATTCCGTCTGCTGAAATTTGCAGCTTTTTTTTGTTGCAGCCCTGCTGTGTATGATATGATGTGCACAACATGGCACGGGCTTCGTTTACAACTCCAGTTTATTTTTTCACCTCGGTAAGAGCAGGTTCAGGCAAAGCGACAATTGTTGCCAATCTGGCTGTTTATCTCAACAGCCTTGCTAAAAAAGTTGCCCTGATCGACCTCGATACCGAGACCCCTCTCAAACTGAAAAACACATTTCCCCAGTCGATCAGCCTGCAGACTTACGCAGACATAGGCCAGATATCTCGTTCCGATGAAAACCGCTTTCAGAAAAATTTTTACTTCACTGAAACCAGCCAGATTTCTTACTTTCCAGCCCAAAAGCTGACTGATCCATCGGCGCTCTTTTTCGATACATCGCTTCGCGACTTTTTCATTCAGCTGAAAGCCAGCTTCGATGTCGTAATCATCAACTTTCCCGCCGGAATTCAACATGGGCAGAAAACCTCCGAACTCCTGTCGCGCACTCATCTTTGGCGAGGCAGTCACCCATTTTCGCTCATCGTTTCCCAGTCAGATGAAAAGTCGCTGATTGCGCTCGACAAGCTTCTACAGCAAAACCCGGCTTTTTCTTATCAGCTTCAGGAAAACACCTGCCTGGTCTTCAACCGGGTTCCGACTTCTCCTGAAGAACAGCACCTTGCTGATACAACTCTCAACGGGCACGAATTGCGGCAGATTTTTGACCAGCCAAACAGCTTCCTCATCCCGACATGTGAAGAATTCATCCTGCAGAAGCATCAGAGCACCGCCACCGTCCTCAAATCAGATTCGCTGATGCATCAGACAATTTCCGGGCTCAACCGCCTTCTGTCTCATAGCGGTGAGAATCCTCTCAAAATGCTCAGCAGTCGCCAGGGCGAATATCAGGCATGCCTGGACGGTGAGCTTCTCGAAAAGCTTTCTCCATACCTTGAAAAAATACAGGCAGCGGCGGCAGCCCGGCTGTTCATTCATCCCTCTGAACTGCAGGTATTTCTTGAAGAAGGCCCGGGAAATTTCCGAATTCGCCTGAGAATTGCCGGAATAACTCAACCCCTTCTTGGCATCATTACCCGGATTAGACATGAACCTGAGTGCCATATAATTCAGAGACATTCACCCGATGGGTTCTCGATCGCAGAAGTCGACGGGGCATCATCAGCAGTGACGCCCATCGCCAGAGAGAGCATGTCTGCAATCAGCATGCGACCGGTATATAAATTTCCCGACAACTTCAGCTGTCAGGCTGACCAAAGGCTTCACCCGCAACTTGAACTTCTTCCTGACAAGCCGGCCTGCCCTTCGCCAATTTTATTCAGACAGGAACTTGATCTGCCTGAAGTTCCATCTCTTTCAAATGTTCTTGGATTCACCCGAAGAAGCTATCGTCAGTTTGCCTTCACTTCCCTGGACAGAAATCTGGAAACCGGCGGCGTCACACATTTTTTTCTGCCTCCCGAATTTGATCTCAGCTGGTCGCGTGACTGCATTTATGATGACATTTTTTACGCTTTTCTGTCTGCAAGTCAGCGTGAACGCCTCGATCACCAGACGTTTCTGCCGATTTCCTTCAGCTGGCCAGAGGCCCGCGATGCCGATGCACCTGAATTATTCGATATTTTTGCCCGCAACCAGAAACTTTCAGAAAACAGATACGGCCAGGTCAGAGAATCAATTCCGCGCCCTGCCGATTTTGCCATGCTTGGCCGGAGCTTTTATGTCCGCCTGAATGACACAGCCATCTGGCCGGTACCCGGGCGATTCATCACCCCGGCATGGAAAAACCCGGTTCTGACCGCTGCTTCTTTGCCGCGCATTCTGCAGTTATGGGCGACAAAATTCGTCAACCGTGAAGAAGAGCCTGCCACTGATCGAAACTTTACGACCCGGGTAATGCATGAATGTGAATCGTTCCCCATGGAATTCCCGGCGATGACGGCGATCTATGTAGCAGTCAGAAGCTCTGCCATGCCTCTTCACATGCCTCCCTGCCATCTTTTCTCACTCAACTGCCTGTGTGCCGCTGATCAACCGACATCGCCAGAGTTGAATGAAAAATTTCCCACGACAAAAAAAGATTCGCCGGCAACACTCCTTATTTATCAAAGTGCTCTGGAAAACCGCGAAAATTATGTTCCACCCGGAGATATAAAACTTCCCGGTGAATTTTCCTGGGAAGACCTGCTCATGGATCATGCCTTTATCGAGACCAAACGCATCGACTCAGGCAGAGCCTTCTCCGGCAGCCAGGAAAAGCTTATCCCGACTTTCCTGCCGGCACACCCGATCTTCTTTCGACAGAATTTCAAACATGGTCAGAGCAGTTCTGCTGTCACTGAATTGCCGATCCCGACCGCAACAGTCAAACTTGCCTTCAGATCACCTGCCGCTGCACTCAAGGTTGTCGCTTTCAAATTCCTCGTCGATCGCCTGGGGCTTGCCAACGATCTTTTCCCGGTCAAATTCCGCCATAAAAGGGATATCTCAAGCCGCGATGCCGCTGATTCAGCGTATTATCGCAGCGACCATCTGGTCGACACCGGCATCCGCAATCGCCGTTTCCCGGCGATTAAAGGGCAGATGCTGCATATCAACCCACAGGTTGTTGCTCAGTCATCTTTGCCCGGCGGCAATTCCCTGCGTCCATTGAAAACATTGATCAGCACGATCACCCATGATCCGATGGTTATTTTAACCAAAGCGGCCAATACATCGAGAATAAGCAGGCAATGTCACCTTGACCAGCTGCCGGCAAACCTTTTTGCGAACTACCGGCCGATGCTGGC
Source organism: uncultured bacterium (assembly GCA_964474705.1). Classification (GTDB taxonomy): domain Bacteria; phylum Muiribacteriota; class Ozemobacteria; order Ozemobacterales; family Ozemobacteraceae; genus Rifleibacterium. Next base: position 56,271 of record CAYYUI010000026.1, on the reverse strand, counting down.
AATTCTTAGAAGTGGCAGTCTGTCTGCCTCGCAGGTTATCAAAAACCCTTCAAAAAGCCAGTTTTCCGTAGAACCGGTCGATCTGGTTACCATTTCGATAAGAAGAGACACCCACCGTTTTTTTACCTTCAAAGGCAGAAACATTTCGACGCACATAAATCACCTGCCCGGCATTGCGAGGAGGACATTCAAATTGCCTTCGATCAGCAGCACCAAGTTCGAATACAAAATTGAGCATGTGCAGATCCGAATCCCATCGGCTATTCCCCTGAGGAATCGTCGCATCGACCTTCCCGGTCTCGACCTGGCAGGTAAGGGGTTGCTATGCCTGAAGATCCAGAGAGATATGCACTCCATCATTCCCCAGATCAGCATCATACGCGAAAATATCCGGGAAAAGACGACTAAAAGCCATAGCCACGTAACAGGCCCGGTCATGCTGCCGCGAAGATATCCGCTTGCGGTGGCAGCCCAGCGCCAGCTTCGCAGCCTTCCCCTGAAGAAGTCAATTTTTTACATCAGATTTCCTGAGGTTCTTGAGGTTCTCTTCGACCATCTGCGCTGGAGTCTCAAATTCGCCAGAGTCTGTGGCATGCCGTTTGGCAGAAACTTCATCGCTGCTAAGCCAACTGGTGAAAAAACGGCATTTGCATTTCTGCAGAACATTTACACAAATAGGCACCTTGAATTCGATGACCGGCTGACAATACACAATTCCATGCACCAGAAACCCGCCCGCACCATGTACCCGGTCACCAACCTGAGGCTGCGTGATCTTATGAATCTTGCCCGCCAGACAAACATCAAATTCAATGAAGTAAGCCAGAAAATACAGGCATGACCCTGAAAATTCCGTTCAGATATTTCCTGCCGGTTCTGGATTCCCCGGCAAAAAAACCGGGCAGCAGACGCTTTGTCAACAGAAGACCGGTAAGCCTGGCCGGCAAACCGCTACTGGCTGAAAAACACATCCAGATCCAACCCTCGCAGTCGCTGCTGTCAAGAAAATGCTATTCAACTACCGCCGCCGCCCTCTTCCGGCAGCAAAAGCAGATATCAAGAAAAGCAAGGTTCAGACCAGATTTCAGAGCCTCCACCTTCACCCCCGAAATGTACGAGAATTCGCGGACTGCTCTATTTTCGATGCCGCGCATAGTTTCACGACGCCCCAATATCGATTTGCGGGACTCCCCTGTGACCTCGCTCAAGGAAGCCGATGCACCGGCTGAATTCTCGATATGCGGGTGCCCTGCCACAGCAGCATCTCCTGCAGCAGCATTCATCGATCGGATAATAGTCGCCGGCTATGATTTTCCGCTTCCGGAAACATCTTACCAGCTACTGGCGACTGAAGATCGAATCATGAATCTGGTTGGACTGGAATCTTTTCTTGAATCGGTCAAAACCGTTTTGCAGACTCCAACCCGGTTCTATTCAGGCAAAAACGAACCCCGGCGGAAATTTATCAGCCGCCGACCTTCTATAAGTGGCCATCTGGACTTTGCCGATGCCTGTCTTGCCTTTGAGAACCGACCCCCGCGCGGGCATTTCGACCCTGTTCATTTTCAGACCGGAGCTGTTCAGGAATATGATGAGCCCGAATATGATCTTTGCCGCTCGCAACGTCCGGCCGCGTTTTTATTCAAAATTCAGTTACCGAATGAACGACCGGGGCCTGACCCGGAAGTGCATGCAAACTTCATTCTCGAAAGCGATGGCAGATTCGCCGCCGTTTGCGATCACAACCTGCAACCACCCCAGGTATGCAACAACCTAACATTTGCTGCTGCTGATACAAACCGGCAGCTTTTTCCCATATTTAAGCACAACAATGAGCTACATGACTGCAACATCTTGGCTGACCGAATTCCTGACAACATGCCTCTTTCCTCGGTTAAGCGTCAGGCTGTTGCGATCTGCACCGGCCATCCCAAAGCCGATATTCCGCGCTTTTCCGCGGCCGGCAAGGGCATGTTCAGACCTGCCGCAGCTGACTACCGGTTAAAACTGCGGCTTAAGCTGAAACGTCTGCAGTTTTCGTCTTTCGATGCAGCACTGAATCAAATTACTCCAGGCCCGGCAATGATTCCCTGCCTGCCGCCGGCCACGCGGCTACATGCCAGATTCAAAGCAATGCAGCGCCAGAACCCATTGCCAACTATTTTTCAGCATCAGCAGGCAAGAACCGCAACACAGATCGACTTCAGGCAGAAACGCAGTCAGTTTTACCTGCGGGCATCACAGCATGCACGCTACACTTTACGAACTCTGCGTCATATTTTTACCACCGGTGAATCGGGTGATCACCTGCAAACAAGCAGGCCTGCCGGCATTGTCAATCCGAAACAGGCGGTCATCCCGATATTGCTGCCCAATTTATCGCCTTCCGAACCGCCTACCCGACAATTCAGTCAAAACCTCATCCGCAAGGCTGCCCCACCCTTTACGGGCATAAAACCCGGCTTTGTTGAATTTTCGCCTTCTCTGACCCTCATAGCCGAAAAACCAGGATTCACCGACATTATTCACCCGGAAAGACTTAGAAACCTCACTTCGGCCGGCAGACATTCTGTAACTCTGAAATGTGAGACCAGCCAGCGCCGACTGAAATGTCTGAAGCAACTGCGCTTCAGGCTCCAACCGATCAAAGCCGACTGCCTTATTTTTCGAAACCACCCGGTTGCAGCTATAAACTGTAAACATGACCCGGGTCCGATCATTGGGTCTGCAAATCGCTCTCTGCAGCTTAAAGTGATCGATCTGGCTGCCACAAGAATGCGACACAGGCAACTGCGGCCCTCACACAAGCTGCGTCTGAAAAGAGCGGCAATCAGACATCGCCTGCCCGGCCAGATCCTCGAAAACCTGCATCTGGAAATGAGCATCGCCGGAAAACAGCCGCCATCGAGTCTGCGGCAGAAACATTTCCTTTACCCTTCAGTCTGGGACAGAAAAATAAAACCGTTCAGCTGTCGCTTATGGCTCTTACCTCATCCTTTCGGTTTTCCGGAATTCAATTTTACCCCTTCAATCTTTCGCTGCCTGCAGAGCCGGCCAGAAATGACAATTCTGACTTTTTCTACCTCCAGGGCCAATATCGACGGGTCATTCTTCCTGAAGCGTGACAGAATCTTTCTGCCGCCGCTCAGCATGAAGGACCCCCGGCGCTTTCTCAATATTTTTACTATGCCATCCCAGGTTCGCGAACTGTTCAAACTGCCCCGGCTGACTGTCGATTCCAGGCCGGTTCCACCAGAATCTCCGGCCAAATTCATGTTCCAATGGCAAAAAAGCAGTCACGCGGATTCCATCTCTATTGGAAGAAACACGCGAATGTCATCCTCCCGGCGGGTCAAAATTCCGGCATTCAGTTGCAATGATAGAATGCCAAGAAGACAGCGATATCAGGAACAGCCTGAAGACTTCAACCACCTGGAAATCCCGATGATTCATCGCATGCTGCTGCGGGCCAGACGGTTCACCATAAGACAGCGAAGATCTGAATGTATTGAAATCAGCATTGCCTGCAGCCGCAATTATCAGCCGGTCATTGCTTTTCCTGTTTTACCAGTGCCCGACACCAGGCCGGGGGCATCGGAGTTCAATCTATTCAATCCGCCGGTCGATAAATTTCTCCATCAATGGCCTGAGATATCAGCTTCAGGTGATGCCCTCAGCGGATATTTCCGCATGCGTCTCAGGTCTTTCCGCTTTCCGTGGCATCCCGAATCAGGCAGATACGAGGCCGGCCGCGAACAATACAGCTTGCTGCCTCGCTCAAGTCTGATTCAGAACCTTGGCTTCGCTGACGAAATAAGAGCCGCCGCCTTTTTCTTTCCCTGGATCGATCAGATTAGATCTTCCTCCTGCTTCAAATATGGCTTCCTCAAATCAGACAAACTTGTTCATATCAACAGGCCAGACAGTTTTATCCATGCAAAACCGGTTTTTCAAAACCGCCCCTGGCATCAACCCAGATCGATGAATGTGGAAACCGCCGGCTTCAGTCAGTTTTTCGACCCAGACAGATTTTTCAAATTCAGAGAAAAAGCTACTGCCACCCTGCGCAAAGTCAGGCAAACCGTCAGCTTCAAACATCCATTAAAATCCATCAGGCCAGCAAATTTCTCCTGCTGCTTTTCTGAATTCGGCCTGAAGAACTCGCCCCCTGCTTCAATGACTCTGGACAGCCTGCACTGGATAATCATGATGCGCAGTTTCATCAGCCCTTTAAATCCACATTTTGTCTTCTATCCTGAAGTTCTTGTATCTGAGGGGAAATTGACGAAAGACTTCCCGACCAGCAAAGTTATTCAGAAACAGTCCGCATTCTTGAACCATGATTTAATCATCAATACTGATTGCCTGGCGGGCCAGAGACATGAAAAAATGTGTATGTCTTTCTCTGACCCGGAAAAATCCTTCTCGACATTACCCATAAATTTGGACCGTCAGACAAAGATTGCATTACTCCGACTCGAAGAAAGATTTTCTGCTATTGTCGATAAAGCACTTTATGCAGCGAAAACCTGCAGCAATGTTATGCCTGCCGGCAGTCGTCAAGCCTTTTCCATAGCATTGAATACAGATGAAACAAGCCTCGAAGAGACTTCAAAGTCGATCGTCATCCCTGCCATGCGCAAAACCGGCAGCGGCGGCACTTTCGTTCCAGTCGCCAGGTTGAATATGCTGCGGCCAGGCTTCAAACATGCTTATGTTCCCGACTGGATCGACACATCGCACGCCAGGCCCACCATAGGGCACTGAATTCTGCAAAAACCGTCTGGTGGCGATTCAATAGCCCGGCCAGGGAAGGGGATCTGATTGATTCAGCCGCAAAATAAAATACTTGGTGATTCGTCGCAACATGCGTTGACTTGCATGGTTAAAGACATTAGAATGCCTTGAGTTGCAAGTGGGAGAAAAAAAATGAGTTTTTATACCCTCAGTGATAAAGGTAAGGTTCGCCCGAACAATGAAGACTACGCTGAAAGCCTGGCTATAAGCCTGTGTGGTCCCGAAGGAAATCAGATCGAACTCACTGCCCTGATTCTTGCCGATGGCATGGGTGGTGCGGCAGCCGGCGAATTTGCCTCGATGCTTGCGGTGCAGACGGTTAAAGAAAACCTGATTCGGAATCTGTTCGAGAAGCAGCCAGAAGACCTTCTCAATACCGACAAAACCCTGCTGCTCGAAGAATGGTTTCAGACTGCCAACCATGCTATTTTCAAGGAAGCTAGCCAGAACCCCGAAAAAGAAGGCATGGGCACGACAATAGTTGGCGGCATCATCTACCGTAATGGTATGGCGCTGGCCCATGTTGGCGACAGCCGTGGCTACCGTTTTCACGAAAAAACCCTCACTGCAATTACCAAAGATCATTCTCTGGTTCAGGAATTCATCGATATGGGTCGCATTACCCCTGACGAAGCTTTTGTGCACCCGCAACGCAACGTCATCACCCGTGCCCTCGGCATCGGCGATTCAGTTAAGGTCGACCGTAAGAATCTGCCGCTTGAATACGGCGACCTGATTCTCTTCTGCACTGATGGCCTCTGCGGTTTTGTCGAGCATGCCGATATCGAAGAAATCATCAACAGCGAATACAAGCTTGAAGGCACTGACCTGAAGAAACTCGCTGAGCTCCTTGTCAAAGGCGCCTACCTGAATGGCGGCGGAGATAATATAAGCGTTTGTCTTTACCAGCATCTGCAGCAATTCTAAATGAACCAGCAAACCGGCAATACTGAGCCCGACAGCCTGTCAAACAAGCTCGAGGCTGTTAAATCTTTTGTGCAGCATATTCTCGATGTTGCACGCCAATTGCCGGAAAACGAAGAAAACCGCGAACTTCTGAGCAACCTGCAGCAGCTTGGCGAGTTAGATTTTGACCGTCTGAGTGATGAAGCACGGCAACTTGCCGAGCAATCGGCATCCTCGACCGGAATCGAGAAATTTCGCCAGGAAATCGATGCCCGGGAACGAACGATTCACGAATTCAAGTTGAGCCTTGCCGATTCCGTCATCGAACTGAAAAACGCGCAGAAATCGGCTCAGGCCGCCAACGAGAAAACTGCAGCCCTGAATTCTCAGGTCACCCAGATGCAGCTGCATACAAAAGAGCTTGGCCTGCGGCTTTCGTCTGCATCGTCGACTCTGGAGAAACGCGAAAAAGAGCTCGATGCCGCGCAAAAGGAACTTGACGACCTGCGCGGTCGCCTTTACCAGCTGAAAAACCAGAATGCCGACTATGAAGATCACCTGCAAAAATCGGCTGAGCAACTCAAGCAGGCGGCAGACGAACAGAAGAGCGCTTTTTCGGTTCGCGACAAAGCTGAAAAAGATCTGCAACACGTTCTTACCAGCAACCGCGAACTTAAAAGCTCACTCGAAATCTTCGAAATCCGTGAACGGGAACTGGTCGAAAGCATTGATGCCCTTCAGAAAGAACGCAATCACCTGCAGAACCGCCTGAACAATCTTCTGACCGGTTTCGGGCGCACGGTGGCCTACGCGCAGCCTTCAAACGCATTAAATCAGGGTTCAGTGCTCGAGCCTTCAGTTCTCAACCCTTATCTTCCTTTCTGCTTTCCTGAAAGGCTGCCGGCCGCCATAAAGTTTCGCCGCCAGATTTCCATGAGCTTTCCGGCAGATTATTCACGACGTGTACACAAAAACCCACCGGTATTTCTGGGTCTCGACAGACCGGCATTTCCAAACGCCGAGGCGGTAAGAAGCCAGAAACGACTGCCTAAAGTCAAAGCCTGCGCCAGATCCGATCTGGCTCTTTCAGTTTTCCGCTTCACCCCTGCATCTGTTTTTTTGCCATTTGCAACCGGGCAGAAATGCGACAGTATGATTGGTATTCAGACCGAATTCCCGCCGACCCCACCGGAAAGAATAGTTTATCTGAAACAGATCTGGTGGCAGAAAACAGCAAAACCGACCGGCATGAGCATGAAGTCGGCTCGCACCCGCGGCTTCCATATTATCGGCCATTCGTTCGATCTCTATCTGCAGTTCCTTGTTTCGACGATCGTCAGCCAGAATTCTCATCCATCAGAAACCAGGCTGCAGCATGCATGGAACGACAAAAGAAGAGTGCATGGCATCGAACAGTTGAACCATGCAATTAATTTTCAGGAAACACTTGCGTATCGACACCGCTTGCAACTAAAATCCACTAGGCTTGAAATGCCCGGAACGACTCTTCTGCAAAGCTTCAAACGTGGCAACAAGCTCAAGTCAGTTCTCGAAATGTTCGGCAACACCATCAGCTCGATGGTTAACCGGTTTGAAAGTATTCCAAATTCGCGGTCAGGCAACGGCGAAAACAAATAACAGATTTCTGGAGGCCCTATGAAACGCACATATCTGCAGGACGAAGCCAATACCCATTATAATCTTGGTATAGCCTATTACACCAAGGGGCAGTACGAGCAGGCGATCAACGAGTGGGTTCAGTCGCTGATCAAAAACCCGCAGAACAGCGAAGCCAGATTCAAGCTCGGCGTCGCCTATTATCAGCTCAATCGCATTGACGAAGCCCTCAAGGAATGGGAAATCGCGGTTTCGCTCGACCCGCAGAATTATGAAGTGCTCCACAACCTTGGCATCGCCTATTACAACAAAGGCGAAGACATGCGCGCCATCGACTACTGGGAAAAATGCCTCGATGTCCGTGGCCACGACCCCGAAATTCATTTCAAGCTCGGTATCGCTTATTACAACCTCGGCAAGGAAGACCAGGCTATCTCCCTCTGGGAAAAAGCCGCCAACCTCAACCCTGAAGATGCCGACATCTTCTTCAGACTTGGCGTTGCCTACTATAACAAAGGTCTCGACGACAAATCGGTCATCGCTTTCTCAAAAGCCATCGAGCTGAACCCGAAGAACTCTGAATCGCACAACAACCTGGCCATTGTTTTCTACCGCCTCGAAATGTATCAGCAGGCCATCGAAGAATGGAAAAAAGCCCTGTCGCTCAACCCGCGCCAGCCGGAAATTTTCAACAACCTCGGCAATGCCTACAGCAAGCTCAATCAGCATCGCGAAGCCATCGAAACCTGGCAGAAAATCCTCGATATCACCCCCGACAGCTCAGAAGTTTATTTCAAGCTGGGTTCGGCCTACGGCAAGCTTGACGATCTGGCCCGCGCCATCTCGAGCTGGGAAAAATGCATCTCGCTCAACCCCAATGACGTCGAAGCCCATTTCAACCTCGGTGTTGCCCAATATAATTCCGGCAATTTCCAGAAGGCCATCACCTACTGGAACACCGTCAGAGAAAAGCGCAGCGAAGACGCCGACATCTGCGAAAAAATCGGTAATGCCTACTGTGGCCTCGAAGACTTCGCCGAAGCAGCCAAATTCTGGAACCGCGCCATTTCATACGTCAGCGACGACCCGCAGCTGCATCACAAGCTCGGCATCGCCTACTCGAAGCTCAACAAGACCCAGGAAGCCATTTTCCAGTGGCAGAAGGCTATTGAGCTCGACAGCGACCATTTCGAAGCCCACCACAACCTGGGTATCGCTTTCTACAACCTGCAGCGCTTTGACGAAGCCCTGACCGAATGGGAAAAATCTAAAAACCTCAATCCGACTGACCCCGATCTCTTTTTCAAACTCGGTCACGCATACCGCCAGAAGCGCCGCCTCGACAACGCGATCTTCAACTGGAAAAAGGCCATCGAGCTCGACCCCAACAACCCCAACACCTATTTCGTTCTCGGCAATGCCTTCGACGAAAAGGGCCTGCTCGACGACGCCATCCTTTCATGGCGCAAAGTCATCGATCTGGCACCCAACGATGTCGATGCCCACAACAATCTCGGTATCGCCTATTTCCAGAAGAACATGTTCGACCAGGCCATCTCGGAATGGGAAGACGCAATCAGAATCACCCCTGAAAACGGCGAACTCTACAACAAACTCGGTATCGCCTACATCAAGATGGAACTGTTCGACAAAGCCGTCGAATGCTGGGAAAAGGCGCTCAAATACAAGCCCGAAGATTCCGACATTCTCTCGAACCTCGCTACCGCCTATCACAACCGCGAAATGTACGACAAGGCGATCGAAATCTGGAAGCGCGTCATCAAATACAATCCCCAGGATTCAGAAGCCCGCAACAAGCTTGGCATCGCCTATTACAACAAGGGCATGTACGACCAGGCCATCGAACTCTGGAAGAAGGCCATCGAGCTCAACCCGAAGGATGCCGCCGCCTATTACAACATCGGCACCGAAGAATTCGAAAAGGGCCGCATCAATGAAGCGATTACCGCTTACATGAAGGTTCTCGAAATCGACCCGAAGTTCGTGCAGGTCTACTACAACCTTGCGGTAATCTACGCCCGCAAGCGCCAGTTCAGAGATGCCATCGACACCGCCCGCAGGTTTCTGCACACCAACCCGACCGGTGTCGAAGCCGACAACCTCAAGACCCTCATCGAACAGTGCGAAAAAGAAATGGAACAAGAAGCCGAAATTTAACCATGCTTGAACCATCGGTGTGATCCCGGCCTTGCACATTCTCTTGTTGCAGCTGATAATCATCTAAATCTTTACTGCTGCCTGAGGCAGTAAGTTCATTTCGCGCATCCAACTGTCGAAAAACCAATAGTTTTCGAGCAGTCGAATACTTACGCAAAAATCTTGTCATGTGGGAGCACTACTTCTACCAGCTGCCGAAAGAATGAGTCCCCGTTCGCGTTCGAACTTTTTCTGCCAAATTGCCTCGCGTACTTGTAGTCAGGAGGCAAAAAAGGTAATATTTGCTGCTCAAAACCCTGTTTGAGGAGTAATTGCAGATGCTCATAATGAAGTTTGGCGGCAGCTCTCTCGCAAATGCCGAAAGAATCAGGCATGTAGTCGATATCATAAAAATGAATATTGATGAAAAGCCGGTGATCGTTCTTTCTGCCATGGGCGATACGACCGACCATCTGCTCGAAGCTGCAGATCGTGCCATCGCTGGCAAGGTCTGCATCAAGGACATCAGAAAGCTGCATCTTGCAACTGCCGAAGCCCTCGAAGTTAATGCCGATGCAATAAAAGACCTGTTTGAAGAGCTAAAAAACCTGCTTTCTGGCATCTCGATGCTCAAAGAATTTTCACCGCGCACAAAAGATTATCTAGTATCTTTTGGAGAGCGTCTGTCGGTGAGACTTATCTCGAGTTACCTCAACCGCACAGGCATCGAAGCAAAATTTTTCGATGCCTGGGATATCGGCTTTACCAGCAACAATGATCACAACAATGGCGAAATACTCGAAGAATCTTATGCCAGAATCGAAGAAAAGCTTGGTCATCTCGACAGTCACTACGCGTATACCCCTATAATCACGGGGTTTATCGCAAAAAATAAGAGTGGTAACGTAACCACTCTTGGCCGCGGTGGCAGCGATCTGACGGCATCGGTGCTCGGTGCTGCTTTGCGTGCTAAAGAGATACAGGTCTGGAAAGATGTCGACGGCATTCTGACCACCGATCCACGCATTGTCAGTAATGCGCAGCCGGTCAAAAATATCTCGTTCGAAGAAGCCAGCGAACTGGCCTATTTCGGTGCCAAAGTGCTGCATCCGCGCTCGATTATACCAGCAATGTGCAAGAAAATTCCGGTCAGGGTCAAGAACTCGTATAACCCGACGCACCCGGGAACCCTTATTCTGAGCATGATTGACGACAGCAGCGAAATATTGCGCGTATTGACTTTCAAGAAAAAAGTCACGGTCGTCGACATTGTCTCAACCCGCATGCTTGGCCAATACGGTTTTCTTGCCAAGGTTTTTCAGATATTTGACGAACAGAAAGTCTCGGTTGATATGCTCGCAACCAGCGAAGTCAGTATTTCGGTAACCCTCGATAACCGCGAAAATGGCATAGACGGCCTCAAAACCGAGCTCGAAAAGATCGCCAACGTAACCATCAAGACCGGCAAAACTATCGTTACAATGGTAGGCAATGTTAAACGCTCTTCAGAAATTCTCGAGCGCACTTTTAAAGTGCTCAACGCCAGCGATGTCAACGTGCAGATGATCTCGCAGGGCGCTTCCAAAGTGAATATAAGTTTTATTGTCGATGATAAAGAGGCTGACACCTGTATAAAAGAACTGCACCGCGCTTTCTTCGAGAATTCGTGACCTTGGCTAACTCAACGCCGAATTACTCAAAGCCAAAGGATTTTTTGACTGACATGCTTGGACAATACCCGTTAACCAAAGATCAGACGCTCAAACTGCTCAAAAAATATCCGACACCCTTTCACCTCTACGATGAAAAGCAGATTCGCAGCCATGCCCGGCGACTGAAGCAAGCCTTCGCCTGGATGCCGGGCTTTAAGAATTACTTTGCGGTAAAGGCTCTGCCCAACCCATTTATCATGAAAATTCTACGTGAGGAAGGAATGGGAGCTGACTGCAGCTCAATGGCCGAGCTTATACTTGCTGAAAAGGCAGGCATTGGTGGCAAAAACATCATGTTTTCATCGAACGATACTCCGGCGGACGAGTTCGTGGCGGCCAGCAAACTTGGCGCCATAATCAATCTCGACGATATCAGCCACATTGACTTTCTCGATAAAGCGGCTGGCATGTCTGATATGATCAGCTTCAGATACAACCCTGGCCCCCTCAAAGAAGGCAATGTGATCATCGGCAAGCCCGAAGAAGCCAAATACGGCCTTACCCGCGAGCAGATTTTCGCAGCCTATAAGATTGTCAGCGATAAGGGTGTGAAGCGCTTTGGCCTGCACACCATGGTTGCCTCAAACGAGCTTGGCGAAGATTATCATGTGGGCACTGCCAGAATGCTGTTTGAACTCGTCGTCGAAATTCACCAAAAACTCGGCGTTCGCATAGAGATGATCGATCTTGGCGGTGGTTACGGTATTCCATATCACCCGGACGACAAAGAAATAGATATCGAGCTGGTTTCGCGCCAGATCAGAGCTGACTACGAGACAATGATTGTCGGCAATGGTCTGGCTCCATTAGAAATAGTCATGGAAAACGGTCGCATGGTCACCGGGCCCTTTGGCTGGCTGATCAGCCGGGTCAGACATATCAAGAATATTTATCGACGCTATGCCGGTCTCGATGCCAGTATGGCTAATCTGATGCGCCCCGGCATGTATGGCTCTTATCATCACATCACCGTTCTCGGCAAAGAAAAGCTGCCGGCTGAACACAAATTCGATGTAACCGGTCCGCTCTGCGAAAACAACGACAAATTCGCAGTTGAGCGCCTGCTGCCTGAACTCGAAATCGGCGATGTAATCGTTATACATTGCACCGGTGCTCATGGGCATGCTATGGGTTTTAACTACAACGGTCAGCTCAGGTCGGCTGAAATTTTGCTGCGCGAAAGCGGCGAGACATATGAAATAAGGCGCGCCGAGACTCTCGAAGATTATTTTGCAACACTCGACTTTAACAAACTCGAAAAATTCAAGGCTTAATCAGGTGTCCACTTTTATTTTACCAGTCCAATATCCGGATTAACCTCAATTCATCGTCTTCCAGGAAAGGTGGATGTATTCACTGCCGGCATCTGTGACTTCGCCGATTACATTGTCGCCTTCCATCCAGACGGTCGAGGTTTTTCCGGCCGCATCGACGACGGTGTAGAAGCATTTGCATTCAAAAATCTTGCCAAGCGGCATTTTAACGCTGACTTCAAACTCATCTTCGGCAACAGGCTGCATGACCAGACTCTTGCCGGAATCCCAGTTACCAAGCTCATCAGTATTGCCGGTAACGAAAACCCGGGCCTTCTCGGGCAGATAATCGACTTTCAGTTTCAGTATCACCTTACGGCTTCCCCAGCTGTTTTCGTGGTGCAGGCGGCGCTGCCAGTGCCTGAAGGTCTTCTCATAAAAACCCGGTTCAGATGCAGGCAGATACACGGCAAAGCTTTTGGCCGGCAGAAAGGTTTCTAGACGGCCATCGCGCAAAATAGCCCGGCTGCCGCCGATTGCCGAATCGATGATTTTTGGTTTCCCGGCAATGTCAAAGGGAAATGCGCATTCGATCTGCCGTGGCTGTTCATCGTTGTTGATTACAACCACCGCCAGACAGTCCGGCGTCAGACGCCCATAAACACAGGCGGTGCGGTCGGCGAACACATGACACTGCAAACCCCGCCTCAGGGCTTCACTGCTGCGCCTGAGGGCAATCAGACTGCCGGTCAGGCTGAAAAGATGGTTTTCCTCGTTGAACTCCATCGACCGCCGATTTTCGGGCAATTTGCCATGCGCGCCCTCCAGACCGATTTCGTCACCGTAGCAGAGAACCGGAATTCCGCGGCTGGTCAGGAGGAAAGCCAGAGCCAGCGCATACTTCTGCCGGTCGCCGCCACATGAGGTGATGAAACGGTCGAGATCGTGATTGTCAAGAAACGTCGCCAGCAGCCCGGCATCGGGGTAGTTTCGATCGAAATATAGACGTGAAGCCAATTGCCGACAATCACCGCCCCCGGCAAACACAGCCTTCATCGTGTAATAAAGAGGAAAATCGAACAGGCTGTTGAAGCCACCCTCATTCCAGATCTGCCTGACTTCTGCCGGGTCACCGTTCAGATACTCACCAAGCAGAAGAAAATTGCGGCCGCCCAGCCGCGCCGCATTGGCATTGAAATCGCGCCAGAAATCGACCGGAACGTGCTTGACGGCATCGAGCCTGAAACCGTCCGGATGCAGGCGCTCGATCCAGTGCCGGGCAACCAGCCTGAAAAAGGTTTTGACTACCGACTTCTGCGAGGCAAAGTCCGGCAGACCGAAAATACAGCGGTTCAGCAACTCGTTTCGGTCGTTCCAGTTTTTAATCTCGACATCAGGATTGAACCAGTCGGAATTTGCCTTGACGAAAGGGGCATCGTAGCCCATGTGGTTGACAACCATATCGAGAACGAGCTTCTGATTGCGCCTGGTCAGTTCACGGCGCAGATCCAGCAATTGAGCTTCGCTGCCGAAGCGCTGATCGACCGACCAGAAATCGTGCGGCCAGTAGCCATGATAGGCACTTTGCTTAAAAAACCGGTCAGGGCGATTGGTAAAGAAAGGGCTCAGCCAGATGCCCGTCACCCCGAGCCGGTCGAGATAATCGAGCCGCCCGATCAGACCGCTCAGGTCGCCACCGTGAAAACTTTCGAGGTCATTGGCGTCTACATCACGGTCATTGGCTGGGTCACCGTTGGCGAAGCGGTCGAGAAGCACGAAATACAATATCTGGTCTTTCCACAGATCGCAGGCAGAAGAATTGCCGGCCCCGTACAGCGCCATAACCTGCAGCAGGCTTATAACCATCAATACAGTGCAGATCCTTTTCATGGTCGAAAACACCTTTCTTCTCCCGGGTTCTGCCGGGCCTTCGCAAAATAACCGCCTGCCTGACGGCAGGCACCCCATCACCAGTATTATACCAATACAAGACAACTTTTAAAGCAACCACATTTTTTGCCCTTTTTTTTACGTGAGTAGAGATTCAGAAAAATTGATAAATTTGCTGATTTTGCATAGAATGACGCAAAATATTGCTTAGAAAGAAACCAATGAAAACCTTTCAGCTGACCCTAAAAAAGAATAAGGAATTTTCGCTGATCAAAGGGCACCCATGGGCTTACGCCGAAGCCTTTCGCGAGATTCCACCCGGTATCCGAACCGGTGATTTCATCGAAGTACACTCGCACCGCGATCAGTATCTCGGCATCGGCTATGCCGATATCGACTCGAAAATACTGGTGAGAATGCTGCCGATCGATCGTGATGAAAATATCGAAACCGGCATCGACCGCCTGGTCAGGCAGGCCGTCGCCCATCGCCTCGAATTCTTCACTAACCCTGATACCAATGCCTTCAGACTGATAAACGGCGAAGGTGACGGTCTGCCCGGCCTGATTGCCGACCGCTATGCCGGCGCCGTATCGCTGCAGATTTATTCGCTCGGCCTTGAACCCTTTATTGGCCTGATAGTCAAAGCCATGCGTGCCTCACTTGACGGCATCAAATGGGTCTGGAGACGCAACCAGATCAGACTTGCCAAAACAGCGGCAGCTGAACTTGTTTTTGGCAGCAATATGCCCGATAAAATTGAATTCCGCGAAAATGGCCTTAAATTCACCACAGACCTGATCAATGGCCAGAAGACCGGCTTTTTTCTCGACCAGCGCGACAACCGGCATCTGATCAGATCAGTAGCCCGCGGCCGCAGTTTTCTCAATGTCTGTGGCTATACCGGGGCCTTTACGGTCGCAGCCATTGCCGGCGGGGCAATTGAAACCGTCACCGTCGACATAGCAAAACCGGCTCTTGTCGAAGCCGAGCAGATTCTTAAACTGAACGGCTACGCGAACAACAGCCATAAAATGGTCTGCGCCGACATGTATGATTATCTCAAGGGCTGCAAGGCAGGCAGTTTCGACCTTGTGGTTCTTGATCCGCCATCAATGGCGAAAAGCCGCAAGGACTCCGAAAAAGCGATCAGGGCTTACCGGCGACTGAACATCGAAGGCGTCAGGGCGGTAAGATCCGGAGGAATGCTGTTTACGGCTTCCTGCACCAGTCAGGTTTCGCGGGCCGAGTTCATCGAAGCGGTGCGTGATGCCATGGCCGCCGCCGGCCGCCGGGCGCAGATCGTACGTGAATCATACCATGCACCCGATCACCCTGCGGCACTTGCCCACCCCGAGGGCCATTACCTCAAAGGTCTGCTTCTGAGAGTCTATTGAATGAAATCCGAAAAAACAATCAATGTAGCAGCGGCAGTGCTGGTTCACGAAAACCGGGTTCTGCTGGCGAAACGGCGCGGCGGGCATCTCGACAACCTCTGGGAATTCCCGGGCGGCAAACTCGAGAAAGATGAATCAGCCGAGACCGCGGCTCAGCGCGAGCTGCTCGAAGAACTCGACATAAACATTGTTCCTGAAATGACTCTGCTGGTGCTGGAACACACATACCCAGACATCAGGGTGCGCCTGCATTTTGTCAAATGCCGCCTGACCGACAACCCGGCCGGCTGCCTGAATAAAACCGTCACCAACCCGGAAGTAGGCTGGTTCACTCCACAGACCTTCCCTCTCGACCAGTTCTGCCCAGCTGACCGGATAGCCGCCATCAATCTTCCGTGGCCACAAATAATACTTTGCGAGGAAAGAAATGACTGAACAACCCCTGATTCTGGTGATCAACCCCGGCTCGACCTCAACCAAGGTCGCACTCTTCAAAGGCGAAGAAGAACAGCAGGAACTCGACATATCACATTCCACAGCTGATCTGGCAAATTTCCACAGCAGCCTCGAGCAGCTCGATTTTCGCTTTCATGCCGTAGAAGATGCTCTGAAGCAGTGGGGCCGCAAACCCGCCGACCTGAAAGCCGTTATTGGTCGCGGTGGCCCTCTGAAGCCACTTGCCGGTGGCGTTTATCATGTCGGCGAAACACTCAATGCCGACCTTCGGTCAGGCAAACTCGTCGACCACGTTTCGGTTCTCGGTGGCCTTATCGCCCTGAAGATTGCAGAAGAAGCCGGAATTCCCGCCTTCATCGCCGACCCGATCTCGACTGATGAATTTGACGACGTAGCCCGCATCAGCGGCTCACCTGAACTGCCGCGCATTTCGCTGGTACATGCACTCAACATCAAGGCGGTTGCCGAAGAAGTTGCCCGCGAAGAAGGCAAAAAGGTCGAAGAAGTTAATTACATCGTCGCGCACCTTGGCGGCGGTTTCTCGATCTCACCTTACCGCCGCGGCAAACTGATCGACGCCAACAATGCCAACGATGCCGGCCCGATGTCGCCTGAACGCTGCGGAACCGTGCCGTTGCAGGGTCTGTTGAAGCTCTGCTTCAGCGGCAAATTTCAGTATAACGAACTGAGAAAAAAGCTGCTTGGCAAAGGCGGGCTGTTCGCTCACCTTGGCACTTCCGACTGCCGTGATATCTCAAAAATGATCGAAGCCGGTGATGCAAAAGCGAAACTGGTGCTTGAAGCGATGGCCTACCAGATTGCCAAAGAAATCGGTGCGATGGCTACCGTTCTCAAGGGTGAAGTTGACAAGATCATTCTTACCGGGGGTGTTGCCCATAACCCGCACGTGGTAAAATGGGTAACCGAACGGGTATCTTTCATCGCACCTGTTAAAGTCAAACCCGGTCAGCGTGAGCTTAAGGCTCTGGCGATTCACGCAACCCGCGCGCTGGCGAACCCTGCGCTCGTCAAAGAATATTAAAACCCGCATTAAACTTATCAAGGAGAGCATATGAACTTTGCCGATGTAGATAAAATTCTCGGCGCCCGCCGTGTGCCGCTTGCAGTCTGCATGCCCGAAGAAACCGACACCGTATCTGCTGCTTATGAAGCCAGCAACCTGGGTTTTGTCGACTGCATTTTTGTCGGAAATCAGGAAATCATCAAAGGCATCATCGCCCAGGTCGCACCCGGTTTCAAGCCCGAAATCATTCATGCTCAGACTCCGGAAGAAGCCGCGTTCAAATCTGTCGAACTGGTGCGCAATAACAAAGCCAGCGCCCTGATGAAAGGCAACATTTCAACGCCTGTGCTTCTCAAGGCCATTCTGAATTCAGAAACAGGCATCAAAAAGTCAGACGTGCTTTCACATGTGCTCGTTTTCGAATGGGAAAACAGTCTGCGCTTTCTTACCGATGGCGGCATGATTCCGCACCCCACCCTCGAAGAAAAAGTTGAATTGATCAATAATGCCAAAGCCCTCGCCAAAAAACTGGGCTGCGAAGTTCCTCGGGTTGCCGTGCTTTCTTCGGTCGAAAAGGTTAACCCCAAGATTCAGAGCACTGTCGATGCTGCCGTTCTGGCAAAAATGGGCGAACGCGGCCAGTTTGGCAAAGACTGCATCGTCGACGGCCCACTGGCTCTCGACAACGCCATTTCACTTGAATCGGCGCATCACAAGGGCCTGTTCAACGAAGTTGTCGGCAAGGCAGATATTCTGATTGCGCCAGATATTGACACCGGCAACATTCTTGGCAAAACCCTGCTCTATTTCGGCAATGTTCAGGCCGGCGGCATGATAATCGGCGCCCGTTGCCCGGTGGTTCTGCTTTCGCGGTCAGATGACCGGCAGACACGCATCAATTCGATCAAACTTGCTCTGGCGGCCGGAAAAATGTAAGCAGCCTGGTCAGCCACACAATTGCCACCCGGCTCAGGTTCAATACCAGACTGCCGGGTGGCAATTCTGCAAGTGCCGGCCCGATTCTGCGATACAGCCTGATAAAAACCCGCCCCGCAAGATGACGGCGCAGACATTCATCGCGCCACGCCCGCAGATATACAGTATGCGGGTGCATGCTACCAAATACTCTGGTGGCAACGAAGCAGAGTTCATTCTTTTCACCGCTGTCATTTTTGTCGCGGAAAATCGAATAAATGTCGAAGCTCGAATCGATCTGTCTGATGCGCGCCATGGTTTTCTGCGCTTTCAAGGGCTCGCCGGAGCGGATGTGGCAGCGATAGACACCGGCAAGTGCCGTCAGATTGTTGGCATCAAAATTCAGAGCATCGAGAAATCTTCCCAGAGCCTGTTCAACTTTGGCCAATTGGGTCGGACTACCGGGCTTTTCCGTTTCGGCGCGGTTGAGATAATCAAGCCCCTCCCGTAGATTCAGATCAAATATCTGCCCTTCGAGAGACTTCTTCAGGCGATGGGCCCTGGAATTCGAGGGGTGCTCTTTAAGAACCGCCATAACGCAGGCCTGAGATTCCTTGAGATGTTTCAGCTTCTGCAGGGCTTCGGCTTTCGACATCAGAAGATCAGGGTTCAGAGCATCAGTTTCAAGACCCAGATTGACAACTTCGATTACCGATTCGTAATGAGCACTCTCTTCATGCTTTTTTGCCGCCGCTATCACGGCTTCAGATCGTTTGGCGATTTCGGCAGCCCAGTATTTTTTCGCCTCTTTGGCACGGTCCTGGAAAAAACTCTGGTGTTCTGAATTTTTCAGCTCGGTATAGCATTGAACCAGAGCCGTAATTGAAGACATATCATTCGGCTCGACATCAAGAACAGCCATAAATGCAGCTGCAATCCGGCCAAGTTCTTCCTGGTGCGAGTTCCAGAAAGCTTTGGCATAAGGAGCGGCGCTCTCACGGTCATGGGCTTCCGGATTCTCTTCAATGAAGCGCGAAGTTTTGGCAATAAGCTGGTTCCAGAGAGCCCGGCACTTGTTCAGCCCTGCTTCGACACATTCCTGCCGCAGGCGTTCAAAATCATATTTGTCATGCATGAAAACCGGCCACTCGAAGTACAGACGCTTAAAAATTGCATAGGCATCCTTCATTTTGCCCTGCTTTTCGTAAAGTCGCGCCAGACGGTAAAAGTAGGTGGCGGTTTCCCCGAACTGCCTTTTCAGCTCTTCAAGCTGGGCATTTGCAGCTTCAAACCGCTCCAACAGCAGAGCATCTTCAAACGCTGAGTTGAAATCCTTCTGGGCGTCTGTAAAAAACACACCGTCGGCGGCCGGGATTGTAGTTGCTTTTGGTTCTCCTGACATTGGCATCCTCAGTTTCACTGCTTTAGTTTAAACTATGATACAATATCTTATCGACATAAACAATGATGTGACTGAGTAACATTCAATGTTTTCTAAAATAACTGCCGCCACAATAAATGGCTTCGAAGCACTGCCGGTTTCTGTAGAAACAGACATCACCGGTGGGCTGCCCGGCTTCGATCTGGTTGGGCTCCCCGACACTTCTGTCTCTGAGTCGCGGCAACGCATACGCACGGCAATGAAAAATTCCGGTTGTACTTTGCCCCCGGGCCGTATCATCGTGAACCTGGCTCCAGCTGATCAGCGCAAAGAAGGCTCCGGGCTCGATCTTCCCATCGCCGTTTCCATACTGGTTTCACTGAACCGGATTCCAGCCGAAACAGTGCGTAATTACCTCTTTGTCGGCGAATTGAGTCTTAACGGCGACATCAGACACACCAGGGCCGTGCTGCCCGTGGCTTTGATGGCTCTGCAGTACGGCCTGAAAGGCATCGTGATTCCCCGTGAAAACCTCAAGGAAGCTCTTGTCGTTCCCGAAATCGAAGTCATCGCCTATTCAACTCTTGCCGAACTGATCGACGCTTTTTCCGGAAAAGAGCCCGTAAAGCCCGAATTGCGCCAGCCAGACAATGCAGAATCGCATAGCGTACCGGTTGATTTCGTCGACATATCTTCAATAAAGGGGCAGACGACAGCACGGCGGGCCCTCGAAATCGCAGCAGCCGGCGGGCACAACATCATTCTTTCGGGCCCACCCGGATCAGGAAAAACCCTGCTGGCACGAGCCCTGCCTTCGATCATGCCGCCGCTGGAATTCGTCGAAGCTCTCGATGTGACGCGCATATACAGTATCAAGGGCCTGCTGACTGCCGGCTCAGGACTGATCCGGTACCGTCCATTCAGAGACCCGCATCATACGATATCTGACGTTGCACTTGTCGGCGGCGGTCGCGTACCCTCGCCAGGCGAAGTGTCTCTCGCCCACCACGGAGTGTTGTTTCTCGATGAACTGCCCGAGTTCAGAAAAACCGTCCTCGAAGTCCTGCGCGAGCCTCTTACCTCAGGAACTGTCTCCATTTCCCGGGCTTCTCAGACCTGCCAGTTTCCAGCCATGTTCCTGTTTGCCGCCGCTATGAACCCATGCCCATGCGGTTTTTCGACTGATCCTGACCGGGAATGCGTCTGCAGCAGCGGCCAACTGGCTAAATACCGTCAGAAGCTCTCAGGTCCCCTGCTCGACCGAATCGACCTGCAGATTCAGGTGCCGCGACTCAAACCTGAAGAACTGGCGACAAAACCTGCCGGAGAAACATCCGAGACGGTCAGAAAACGCGTGATAGCAGCCAGGCAACTGCAGAAGCAGCGTAATGTAAACAGCGGCAGTTATCTGAACTCTCACATTCCGGGCAAGCATCTCAGCGATGTCTGCAACCTTGGAACAGAGGCTCAATCACTTCTTGTCAGCGCTGCAAGAAAATTTGCCATGTCAGCACGCGGATATGATAAAGTGATTCGTATTGCCCGCACCATTGCCGACCTTGAACATGCCCCGGACATTCAGACCACTCACATGGCTGAAGCCCTGCAATATCGTACTCAAGATCCTTTCTCAGACCGGATTAACGCCGGCGCCTAGAACTTTTCTACAGACACATTCAGAGGAGTGAACATGGTTCAGACCGATTTTCTCAAAGCCGTATCCCTGTTTTCAGAGCTTTCAGAGGAAGAACTTCGCAATGTCAGCCAGCAGGCGGAAGTGGTTAATTTCGTCCGAGATGCCTTCATCTGCAAAGAAGGGCAACAGGCTGACTCGATGTTTATCATCAAATCAGGCATTGTCCAGATTTTCTGCGATGACGGCAAAGGCGGTCGCAAAATTCTGACCCATCTCAAACTCGGTGAATATTTTGGAGAAATGGCACTGCTGACTGAAGAACCACGAACCGCTTCCGCAGTCGCTCTCGCCGAAACGGAAGTTATCCGACTCAAAAAAGAAAGCTTTCACATTCTGCTGAAAACCAGCCCCGGCGTGTCTTTGAGCATCATAAGAACTCTCTGCAACCGCCTGTCGAAAACCAATATCGGTTCTGCTCAGACGAAGATGCACAATGTTTACGCCGTTCTCGGCCCGGATACTTCCTCTGGCAAAAGTCTATTCGCCAGAAACCTTGCCATGGCCATGCAGAAAGAGCTTGGCTGCGATGTATTACTGTACGACCCCAATCTCCGCGATGACCGGGTTGCCAGGAACCTCGGCGTCGAAGAACATTCCCGGATCATCGATGAACTTATCGACCGTGAGAAGATCACCGACCTGAAAAAATACGTTGTCAAATCTAAATGCGGCCTGTTGACCCTTCTCCCCCAAGAGAACGGATTAACCGACGTCCGCCTCAAGGAATTTCACACCTTCTCTCTCATGCAGTCGGTTATGGAACATTACGAATACGTTGTCGTCGACTCCAGTTCGATGTTCACCAAAGTCACCAAGGAAATCGTCCAGAACTGTGACAAGATCGTCTATCTGATTTCAAGTAAGAATGTTTCGGTAACCGGCCTGATGGACCATTTCGACGAAACCCGGCGTGGCTGGAAAGTTCCACCCGAAAAGATCATTTTCGGGGTCAATCATATGACAGATGACCGAACTCAGGAAAGCCTGATCACCGAGAAAGATCTCGAACGCATCAGCTTCGAAATTCCCTTCTGCAAAGAACTCAAGGGCAAACGCGACCCAGAAAGCGAACTTCTGGTGCAGAAAGATGCCAATCATGCCCTGAGCAAAGTCTGCAGTCAGCAATCGCTCAAGATACTCTTCGACCAGAGTATCGGGCTTTTCCTGCCTACTTTCGATGACGAACCGGCCAGAGCCGGCCTGGCAAAGCGCTGGATCGAAAGCGGTGTCAGCGAGTTTTCCCAGAGTCTCAAGAAGGTTGAAGTTCTCGGGCCAGTTACCCGTCAGGGTTGTCTCTACCATATTCTTACCGGTCACACTTCCAAATGGAGCCTCAACGATCAGGTAGTTAAAATCGTTGACTTCTCCAACCGCTTCAAAAAGGAATTTGATGTCAGCAGTCTGATTCTCTCTTTGAACGGCCAGGAAAGCATTATCTGACCCAAGCAAAAGCCTCGACCGTCCGTCATGGCCGGTCGAGGTTTTTTTATTTCAGGTCAGCTGCTCTGATGCGGTCAAGGGCCGGCGGGTGAGAATAGAGCCAGAAAACCCTCAACGGGTGTGGCAGCAGATCAGAGCGGTTATCGCGGGCCAGCCTGATCTGGGCATCTTTGTATACGTCATTAAGGCCGGTAAGTTCGAGAGCCACCCTGTCTGCCTGTCTTTCCATGAACTGGCTCACCTGACTCTCGAACGGCGCAGTAAAAAGCTGCAGCAGGGTAATTGCTATCATAATGAACGGCAGGTTGCGGGCCGCAGATATTTCGCCGAGGCCGAACCATGGAACCTGAGCCAGCAGTGGAAAGAGATACTGATACAGTAAACCGGAGATCAGCAGGCCTACAGCTCCAAGGGTCAGGCCCCAGGCAACATGGTTATACCGCCAGTGGCCGGCTTCGTGTGCAAAGATCAGGGCCGCTTCGTCAGGAGTATGACTTTTTACCAGATTATCGTAAAGCACGATACGTCTGAAACTTCCTACTCCGGTAAAATATGCATTGGTATGCTTTGAATAGCGGCTTTCATCGATCACATAGATTTCCTTAACCGCCATGCCGGCACGGGCAGCCATTGCCAGTAAACGTTCGCGGAAATCGCCAGTTTCGAGCGGCTTTTGTTCGTAAAAAAGCGGCGTGATGATCATTGGGGCCACCAGAGTTATCAGCAACCCGAAACCGCCCATGACCAGCGGCAGAACAACCGGCCAGCGCGCTGGAAACCAGCGCAGAACGGCAAGCAAAAGCATGATTCCTGCCGTTTCAAATGCCATGCCAATCATAACGCTCTTGAAATATTTTATCAGCCAGCCACCGATACCGACATTGGCGAACCCTTCACCGGTTTCGCGGTAATGACCGAAATACAGATCTGAGGGAAATGAGAGCAACTGAACGATGATCAGAAAGATAATGACGAACATCAGGTCGGCGCGAAAAAATCCGGTGCCACAGATTTCCGAAAGTTTCTGCCAGAGCATGGAAACCAGACCGAACTTGACGATGCAGACAAGGGCCAGAACGAAAAACGTGCCGTAAATTGCCTTGAACCAGAAGCCGTTCAGGGCATAATTGCGGCCGGCATCGATATCAGCCTTAGTGAAATATTTCAGCAGTTCCTCTGCGACACCGGGGTCGGTATTGCCGATATACTGACAGCCGAGCAATATGCCGCGCAAAATAAACCAGGCGAGCAATGCCAGCCAGAAAATTTTCTCAACTTTATCGGGTGTCATTTTGACAATCTATTTTGTGTTTAATTGTTAGTCAAGAAATGATAGATTTATTGCATGAAAAAGCCGGATTCGCTCACCAGAAAGATGATCAACAGAACTTTGCATACTCAGTCTTCAAGCATTCAGAACCGTCTGCCGCCGCTCAAACGGCCGGCCGACCAGAAATCTGAACCTGTCCGGATCAACTGTCACGAATGCCAGTATTTTTACGTCACCTGGCAACCCTCGACGCCTTACGGCTGTAAAGCTCACGGGTTCAAGTCAGCTCAGATACCATCCATGGTAGTTTTTTCCAGCTCCGGAGAGCGATGTCTTCTGTTCCGTCCCAAGCTCTGAACCCATAAATAAATTGCGTCAGTCTGATTTTTATGCTATCCTTACCGCCGGTTTTTGCAAACAACCTTCATTCCAGAAGAATTGCATTTGTCTGATTTTTTCTCTAATCCATCGCCAGATGAAAGCCGATAGCTATTGAGAAAAAGTTCCTGCAACAGTCAGGCAAATTGCAAGGAGGCGCAGAATAAAGCAGATGACACGTCGTAACAGGATTCACTTCATTGGCATCGGCGGCGTTGGAATGAGCGGTCTTGCCAGCATTTACCTCAACAAGGGTTACAAAATTTCCGGTTCAGACCTCAACGGCAACGACAGAACCGAAGATCTTAAAGCTCGCGGTGCACGTATTTTCACTGGCCATAATGCACGCAACATACCCTCAGACACCGGTAGAGTGGTCGTATCTTCAGCGATCGCCAGCGACAACCCAGAGCTTCAGGCTGCCCACAAGCGTGGTCTGCCGACTATCCACAGATCTGATCTTCTGGCTGAACTTTTCCTCGACTCAAACTGCGGCATTGCCGTAGCCGGCTGTCACGGCAAAACCACCGTCAGCTCGATGATTGCAACCGTTCTCAAAACTGCCGGAAAAGATCCGACCTGCGTTATCGGCGGCAACGTTGCTGCTCTCAACGGTAATGCCTGCGCCGGCAATTCGAAATTTTTCGTTGCCGAAGCCGACGAAAGCGATGCAACTTTTCTCAAATATTTTCCTCAGTTCGGTGTTATCACCAATATCGATAACGACCACATGGATCACTATTCGAGCATCGAAGCGATTATTAAAGCATTCGAGCTCTTTGCCAGCCATATTTCACCCGAAGGTGCTCTGTTCGTTTGTGCTGACGACCCAATCGCCCGCAATCTGATCATTCCCGAAAACCTTCGCACCATCACCTACGGTATCTCAACCGCTGCCGACCTGATGGCAGACAATATCGAACTGCATCCGTTCGGTTCCAGCTACGATCTGCTCATCGGTGGCCAGAACTACGGCAGAATGCATCTGGAAGTACCCGGTCGCCACAACATTCTCAATTCCCTGCCGGTTATCGGCTTCTGTCTCGAAGCGGGAATGGCCCTTGAAGACATTCAGACCGGCTTCACAATCTTTCATGGTGCCGGCCGACGTTTTGAAATCAAAGGACAGGTCGAAGGCGTCACCGTCATCGACGATTACGGTCATCACCCCAATGAAATCAAAGCCACCCTGGAAGCAGCCTGTTCACTTGGCGCCAGACGCGTCGTTGTTGTATTCCAGCCGCATCGTTATTCGAGAACCCTTTTCCTCTCTCAAGAATTCGGCCGCTGTTTCGACAATTGCGACAAACTTTTCATCACCGATATTTATGCCGCATCAGAAAAACCTATTCCGGGCGTCACCAGCAAGGTCATTCTCGATCATATGCCGGTTGCGCACCGCCGCAAGGTTAAAATGGTCAAAAACGTCGAAGACGTTAAATACCATCTTCTCAACTATGTTGAACCCGGCGATGTGATTTTCACTATCGGTGCCGGCAGTATAACCAGAGTCGGCCCCGAGATTCTCGAGTCGATGAAAGCCCGCAGTCTGAGTTACACCGCCATTCCAGTCGGCGCAGCCGTATAAAGAAAGGCTGACAACATGAGCGTCATTACCGCCCTGTTTCTTTTCAGCGTCTCTGTTGTTCTATCGCGCGCCACCGTCACGGTCGGCTTTAAAATTCTTGATATGATCAAGGCCAGATACGGTTCTTAAGACACAACCCCTGATATTTACCCCATAGACAACAACAGCGGCCGGCATGTTTGCCGGCCGCTGTCATTGATCATCATTTTTTCAAGGAGCGGAAATAGCCACGGCATAAGTGCCGCTGGCCAGCATATACTGTCTGGCTGCTTCGCTTACAAGTTCAGGAGTTGCTGAAGCCAGAATCTGCGGATAACGACGGTAATAGTCGAACCCTCGGCCAAGCAGTTCATCTGAAGCGAAATTTTCTGCCAGTGACAGATTGTCTGCAAGCGAAAGAGCATACTGCCCGATCAGAAATTTTTTCGCAGCAGAAAATTCTTCTGGAGTAAAAGCAGCCTTGAAAGCCTCGATTTCCTCTTTCAGACGTTTGGTCGCTTCAGGCGCCCTGGCAGGCGATGTCACTGCAGCGGCAAGGAAATAACCGGTATTTGCCATGCCGGTATTGAAAGCCCAGCTCGAAAAGGCTACTGCATCGCGATCGCGCAGGTTACGGATCAGCCGCGAATTATTTCCGCCCGAGAGAATGGTCTGGGCTATTTCCAGAGCTACGCAACGGTCATCTGATACCGGCAACGTTCTGTTAACATAGACAATCTGCGCCTGCTCGATATTTTTCTTCAAAGAAATCTCCAGAGGCCCGTTAACATCTTTGAGATCGAGCTCTTTCACTTCACGCGGCTGACTGGAGGAAAATCTGGCGAGATTACTCAGAAGCCACTCCCGCATTTCGCGACTGTAGAAATCGCCAACGATAGCAACTACCATGTTGCCACCCACGTAATGCCGCGAATGAAAATCGACGAGATCCTGTCTTTTAATGCGCTTCAAATCATCGAGCCTGCCGTAATGCGAATAACCAACCGGAGTATCCGGGAAAATAGCCATCAGCGCCTGCTGGGAAGTATTTTTATAGACATCTTCTTCCTCGAGTCTGATCTGCTCTTCAACCTGCTTTTTCATGCCTTCGAGTTCGTCAGAAGAAAATTCAGGATTCTCAAGAACTTCAAGAAACAGCTCGAGTGATTTGTCAAAATTCTCAGAAAGCGCCTGAAGACTGAAGGTAACAAAACTCTTGCTGGTCTGCGAAACATATTTCGACCCGAGAGAAGCAAAATTCGCGACCAGCTCATTTCCCTTCTTGTTCCTGCTGCCTTTGATCAGCATTTCGGCGGTAAGGTTGGCAAGCCCCCCCTCCCGCTTTTCTTCCCGCATTCCGCCTGCGGCAACTTTAACCACCATTGCCACCACCGGCGAACTGTGGTTTTCTTTCAATATGACTCTAACGCCATTGTCCAGAGTCAGCATTTCCGGAAGAGCGTCGTCTGCGGCAGGCTTTGGCTCCAGCCTGACAATTGTAAGGTTGTTGTCATTAAGATATTCAGAGGCAACCCGTCTGATATCCTCGAGATTTACCGCACGAATGTTATCGACAAAAGACTCCGAATCGCGGATTTCAGCGAGAACTGCGAAATGCCCGTAATTGGCTGCCTGGTTTTCTGCCGTTTCACGGCCGAAATAGTCATCGGCAATTATCTGCTGCCTGGCGTTTTCGATTTCACCGGCGCTGATTTCCCCGTCGAGCAGACGGGCAACTACAGCTCGGGCAGCATCTACAAACTGTTTGGCTTTTCCCGGAGTGGTGACACCACCAACCTGAAAAAGCATCGGGTACTGACTTGAGTAATAACCGGCACCAGCAGACATGGCCAGCTGCTTGTCATCAACGATCTCTTTCCAGAGCCAGCTTGAAGTACCCCCCCCGATCATTCTGGCAATCAGAAAAAGTGGAAACCTGTCGACGCTGTCAATGCCGGGTACACGCCAACCCATTCTGATGTAGGTATGCGGGACGTCAGCAGTCTCTACCTTTATCCGCATGCCTTTCTGCGGGGGTTCCTGAACGGGTTTCTGCAGAGGCGCATCGGCTCTGGGCACCTGACCGGCATATTTTTTGACCAGCTCGATTGTAACGGCCGGATCTACATCGCCGGTGATTATCAGCCACATATTTGCCGGAACGTAAAACTTTCTGTAGAACTCTACAAGCTTCTCTCTTGTCACCTGCTCGATATTCTGACGGTAACCGACAATCGGGTGCCGGTATGGATGCACTTTGAAAGCTTCTTCCATAAGCAGCTGCACCACACGATTCGTCGGGTTCTTTTCTGAAGCTGCAATCTCTTCGGTTACCGATTTCGCTTCAGCCATCAGAACTCCGGCATCGACAGCGCTGTTAAAAACTGCATCAGTCAACAATTCCAGCATCTTTTCCTGGTATACAGAAGCACCGGTCAACGAAAAACTGGAATAATCATTGGCCGTGAACGAAGCATGGCGCGAACCGGTCATACGGATCTCATTTTCGAGCGCGGCTGCTGGAAAACGGCCGGACCCTCTGAAAATCATGCGTTCGAGAAGATACGCATAACCTTCCTGACCGGGTTCTTCATTAACCGAGCCGACTTTTATCCAGAAATTCACGGCTGTAACGGGAGCAGCGCGCATTGGCCGAATAAAAACATTCAAACCATTTTCAAGAGTGAAAATCTGCCCGGCATCTATTTGAGCGTAACTGCATTGTGCTAACAGAATAAAAACAAGCAGCAATTTTATCAGAGCTTTCATTTTAAGCATTCTCCTCAGTAATCTGGGCATCATTTTACCACCAGCCCTCCAGTTCGCAAACTTATATCACAGCCATAATGAAACAGTTCCAGAATGCCGATTAATTGTGCAAACACAAATTTCTGGAGCGCAAACTGATGGAAAAAGATAATCGCTTTTATTTTCTCGGCGTTATTTCTGCATCTCTCCTGATCACCGTCTTCGTTGGCAATTTTTTCCTTCAGGCGGTGTTCGCCGGCAACGGGAATCTCCCCAGAGAACTGCGACTCGGTGTTGAACTTGGCCTTATCAGTCAGAATCAGCTTTCCAGGAGCACTCTCAATCGAGCCATCAGTCAGCAGGATTTTGCAGAGAAGCTTTCCAGGGCACTTGAACTGCTGGGCTATCAGCATGACGGAGGCAAAGCTCTTCTGAAACTGGGTCTGCTGCCGACCAGAACCGGTAAAACCCAAATCACCCGAAAAGAAACGCTTGAAACGCTTGCCAGAACCTGCATGGTGCTGAAAGAAACAAAACTGATCTCTCTCCCACCCGAAGAAGCTGCAAATTACAGCGATTACCGCGTCGCCGAAAAATACCGCGACGCAATTTCCTACCTGCAGAAAAAGTATGTGGTGCGGGGTTTTCCTGACGGATCGCTGGGCAGCAGTAAAAAACTTTCGCTGCGCGATGCAGTTTTCTTCATTTATCGCTTCTACGAAGCCGTGGCAGCAGATCTGATGGGAAGCCGCGATAATCAGGGCATCAGTTTCGTCGACATCCCGCTGAGCCATCCGGTAATGGGCGCCATCAGAAATCTCACTGCTGCTGGAGCCTTCGACAAAATTATCCTCCGCCCCAGCTTTGATGGCGAATCTTTCCTGACAGTTGCCGATATCAGCGACATATTCAGCGGTATTTTCAGCAAAGGCGGCAAGGATATCGACCAGATCAGGATTAAAACAGTTTTTGCCGATCAGCCATCTTCGGCCTTTGCCCAGAGGCGCCACCTGGCTCTGATGCTCGAGTATCTCCTCGACACCTTCGCCAAAGACCGCCTCAACGCAACCAGAATAAATTACAAAGACGTCACTATCGAACAGCCCGAATTCGAGTCTCTGGTAAAAATTGCCGGCTGTGGCCTGACTATGGGTTATGGCGATGGCAGATTTGCCGGTCAGGAACCCCTTACCTGGTTTGAAATGGTATACCTGCTCAACGAAGTTATCAGATATGCCTCGATAGTGCCTGAAACAGCCGAAAAGAAAACGCGTCTGGCGGTAAAATCGGATATCGAAAATCTGAAAACATTGTTGCGGGCAAAACGGGAAAAAATAAGACAGATACTCAGAGTTAACGTTGCATCCGGCACACCTGCGATTAAAAAAGCAGGCTGACAGGACTCATATCTGATTGAAAATCAATCTTTCACTGGTCATACAACTTATGACAAGCTCTTTTCGGCATGCCATCGAGATGGATTCTGCGACATACTTGGTTTCAGACGGATTGATAGAGGCAAAAAGCTTCTCGACGGCAAAACCTTTACTCTGGCGAACATAAACCTTGACCAGCCACAGACTGGCGTTCTTGGCACAGAAGCACTCCGAATCACGGGTCAATTCGACATTCATGATCTCGTCGAAATGAAAGGCGGTCTGCCTGACGCCCAGAATGCTCGATTCTTCAAGAACAATCTTCTTCAGCATCCGGTCAAGAGATACGGCCTTGCAGTAAGTTACCAGAACCAGCCCGCCCAGAAGAAAACCGGCTGCTACGACCAGACAGAAAAGACAGAAGGCAAAAAGCGAAAAGAACAGCTCGCCAGCCAGCAGCTTATAGATGATGCTGGTTCCGGCAATGAGAAACAGTATGCCAAGCACCGAACAGGCGCGGGACGTTCTGAAGGTAATAACGTCCTGATCAAGGTCATGAACGTTCATTGCCTTGAAACTGCTCAATAATCCCATCTCTTGATTTCCCTGGACGACAAAATTGGTTGCTGTTTTTTAGGATGTTGCCGATAATAACAAACGAAAGAACGGCAGGTCAACGGAAATTATCTCGCAAATTGGCGTACCCCGCGGATTGCCGCCATGATGATTTTCAGCCGGGAAAAATATTTTCACTGTACAGTTCTTTCCGGGTAAAACAAGGGTTAAGAAACGTATTTTTTTGTAAATTTTTGTAAAATCCTTGCACCCATCATCGGCTCCGGCCGGGAGGTACAGCCCAAAACCCACACAGACAAAGAAAAGTCGCCCCTGACAGCCCGCTCTACAATGTACCCCGCAGAAATTTCACAAATTCATCCTCATCAATAACTCTGACATTGTTTTCATACAGGGCCTGAGCCGTCACCCCGCGTCCGTCAATCAACTTCCCAGAAAATGTTCCGTCATAAACGCATCTGGATCCGCAGGAAGGACTGCGGCTTTTCAAAACAGCCATTTCAACTTCCAGAATCTTGGCCAGACGTAATGTTTCAGCCGCACCGGCGAGAAAATTCACAGTAACATCTCTGCCATCCTTTGCCATTACTTTGCCGCCTTCTCTCAGAACTTCAGCAGCGGTAGACAAAAGCTCTGATGGAATTCTTGGAGTAGGCAAACCACCCAGCTGCTCAGGGCACACCGGAATGACCTCAAACCCGCCGGTATAAAGAAGCGGCTCCCGCAGAAAATCCGCAGAAGCCGCACCTTTGTAATTACATTTAACCCCAAGCAGACAGGCACTGACGATCAGTCGCCTGCTCTTACCTGCGGTCATTTATTCTCGACCGGAGCCCCTTGTTCCGGGGCAACAGGAACGACCGGAGCAGGAACGACCGGTAATACCTGAATTGGCTCCTGGCCTCCAGTTTTAATTATCTGCAGGGGTTTGTCTTTGCCGGGGGCCGATTTAAGAGAAATGCCGGTCGGCCGATCCGACGTTTTTTTGCCGAGCATGCCATCCCGCAGATTCACGTCACGCGCCGGCTCCTCTTTCCGAACCGTAATTTTCGGCATGTTTTCGGTAACCTGTAGAATTGCCGGCCCGATCAGAATAACCGAAATGCTCGGGAATATGAAGAATACAAGAGGGATAAGCAGCTTAACCGGCAGCTTGTTCACACGCTCTTCAGCAAGAATCATGCGCTGATACCTCATCTGTTCAGCCTGGGCACGCAGAGTTGGCCCAATTTCGGCTCCCAGACGCTGGGCCTGAATCAATGAACTGACGAAAGAGAAAAACGACAGAACCCGCACCCGCTCTGCCATATCTGCAAGTGCTTCTTCAAGACTCTTGCCTACTTTAGTATCAGCCAGGAACATCTTGAATTCAACGACGATATCGGTGTTTCTGGACTTTTCAACGACCTTGGCTATGCCGCCGGTCAAATCAAGGCCAGATTCAATGGCCAACGAGAGCAGATCGATGACATAAGGCAATTCAAACTCGATATTCTTCTGACGCTTTTTGATCAGATGCGCCAGATAGATGCGCGGCAGACGATAGCCGATCGGAATCATCATGACCAGAGCAATCCAGCCTACCCAGCCGATGAAAATCGGATTTACGAACAGGGCAACCAGAAGGGCAAAAAAGATCGCCGACAACTGCATAATGCTGAGATATTCTTCAGGATTGAATTCGATCGCTTTGTTCGAGGCTTCGAGCAGAAATTTGACCTCGCTTTTCTGCCGGGCCATCCAGCTGGCGGGCAAAACGTGATTAAGCGCCATAACCGGCTTCAGAAAAGCACGCAGCAATTGCCAGCGTTCCCGGGCCCTGGCCCGGGCTTCATTCTTCATAACTACCGCTTCTTCGGCATCGGGCAATATTGAAGTGGTCATGCGATTTATGATCGTCATACCAATCAACGACATCGAAATAGTAGCGATAAGTACTATCTGCCCATAAGGGTTTTCGAGCATCGGTAAAAGGTATTTAGGATCGAAAATAATTACAATCGCTGAAAGAAAAATGGGAATCGAACCGACAAGGTTACCGGAAAGTCTTGCGTGGGCAGTTCCAGCGACTACCTTCCCCATAATTTTCTTGCGTTCGGCAACGGTTAAGACAATCTGTCGATAAAGATCTTCGAGATTACCACCGGTTTCCTGCTGAAAAATGGTCGCATTTACTGCCAGACGCAGATCCTGGCTCGGCACACGGGTTACCAGATTGCTGAGAGCTTCAACCATTGGCACGCCAAGCCTGCGTTCCTGAACAAGCGTTCTAAATTCATTGCAGATCGGCGGCGGCGTTGAAACGGCTACGAGTTCGAAAGCCTGGTCGAGGTTGCGGCCGGCCTTAAGACTTGAGCTGATCATCAGGAGTACTTCGATCAACTGATCTTCAAGGCTGGCACCGGTAATGCTCTGCAGATATTTTGACCGCCCGCCCGGCGTATCTTTGCCCTTGTTCGGGTCGATGCTGAGGTCCATCTGTTCTTCAAGAAAGAAGTAGACCCCAATTATCACGCCTAATACAGCAAGTATCTTTATCGCAGGAATTATCATCATTTAACCATTTCCTCCTCTGCAGTTGAGGCAGCTCTTTTTTCTTTGAACAGGTGGGCATTTTCTTCAAGAAAAGCGCCTGGAACAGCTTTCATAAAATTTGGCAATACGCCGGTAGGAACAATTTCTCCCACAACTTTACCTGCCGCGTCAATCCATTTCTTTTCAAATTTGAATATTGTCTGGGTTTGAATGACGTTTTCTTCAAGACCGCAGATTTCAACTACTTCGAGCAGGCGACGGCGACCGTCTGCAAGTCGACCGTTCTGCACGACGATATTCACTGAACTGGCTATCTGCTCACGAATAGCTCGCAAAGGCAGATCAACCCCGGCCATCAACACCATGGTCTCAAGTCTCGCCAGGGCATCTCTTGGAGAATTTGCATGTAGAGTCGTAAGAGAGCCATCATGCCCGGTATTCATTGCCTGCAGCATATCTACAGCCTCCGCACCTCGGCACTCTCCGACTATGATACGGTCAGGGCGCATTCTCAATGCGTTTCTCACCAGATCTCTGATAGTGACCTGGTTTTTGGCTTCGGTTCCCTGTTGACGGGCTTCGAGCCGGCCAAGATTGAGTTGACCAAGCCTCAGTTCAGCCGAGTCTTCAATACAGATGACACGTTCAGTCGGCAGAATATAATTGGATAGAACATTCAGAAGGGTGGTTTTGCCTGAGCTGGCCCCGCCGGAAACAACGATGTTCTTTTTGAAATGAACGCAAAGCCTGAGAAATTCGGCCACAGGCTGCGAAATGCTTTTGAAACGGTATACCAGGTCTTCCATTGTCAGCGGCACCCGCGAGAATTTGCGGATAGTGATCATGGGCCCCGTAAGCGACAGAGGCGGAATGATGGCGTGGACGCGGGAGCCATCCAAAAGCCTGGCGTCGACATAGGGAGTTCTTTCATTGACGGTTCTGCCGACCGGCATCAGAATGCGCTCGATGACCGTTCTGACATGGTCGGCATTGTTAAAGCGCCGGTCGGTAAGAATCAGACGCCCACCCTTTTCGACAAATATCTTGTCAGCGCCATTGACCATTATTTCATCAATTTCTTCGTCACGCATGAAGTCTTCAAGAGGCCCCAGGCCAAGAATCTCATCGACCAGGTATTTTCTGACCTCAGTGACGGCATTATGGCCGGGTATGACAGGCGGCGAGCTCCGGCGCATCGCTTCATCGATCTTGGCCTCTACTACCTCACGCAGTTCATGATCAGAAATGCCAAAACGTTTCTCGAGGTCGCCGACGATTTCCTGGCGAACCTTGCGCGAGTATTCGACAATCTCTTCGGCAATCGTCTCGATTCTATCTTCATCACTGCCGAGACTTATACCGAGAGCCGGTCTGACAAACAATTTATCGACCAGTTCATGAAGACTTTTTTCTACGGGGCTGTTTAAGCCGCTGCCAGAAACTTCTTCGCTGAGCGGAAATGTCTGTTCAGGCTCGTATAACACGCTTTCGACTGCCCCTTCTTCAGCATGATTTCGGATCCAGAGAAGTTTCTGCCGCAAATCGTCACGGCTGCTCACTTCTTCGAAAAATTTCTGAGCAAATGCCGGTGAGGGTGGTTGCGATGAATAAACATACATCAAAACATCA
Source organism: uncultured bacterium (assembly GCA_964474705.1). Lineage (GTDB taxonomy): Bacteria > Muiribacteriota > Ozemobacteria > Ozemobacterales > Ozemobacteraceae > Rifleibacterium. The sequence continues at coordinate 21,551 of CAYYUI010000026.1, read as the reverse complement.
GCCCGATACAAAATGCGGAAAGGAAGAGGCGAGAGCTGAAACAGCCCGTCAATGACCACGTATCCCTGCATTTCTTCAAAGAGCTTCAAAAGATGGTTCAATGATTCCGCCATGTCATCTTCGCTGAGATGAAATCTTGGCTTCAAGGTTTCTTTTGCCTTCGTTCCGCAGAATGGAATGTAGTAAACCCCATTGTATGACGAAAAATGTCGATTGAGAGACTGCGCATTCAGGGCGGCCCAGTTTCCCATGTAGTATTCGAGAAGACTTGTCTTGATAGTATAATCTTCAGGCAGGCTCTCAAGCATCGTGGAAGGCTTCAGGAAATTAAGTTCCAGGCAGGCTACCGGACGGCCGGTTTTTCTGTGCAATTCCTTTGCCAGGCCTGCAGCTACAAAAGTCTTTCCTATCCCACCTTGAAAGCTTGTAACCAAAAAGATTCGCGCTGGTTTTTGTTCTGTCTTCATTGCCCCTCTTTTCTTCGCACAATTCAACCACAAATGCATTTAAACTGTCAATCTGTTACAATAACCAGGCAAAAGGTGATATAAATTTAACCATGAATAATCCGGCTATCGATGTTTGTGGACTGATTAAACGCTACGGCAACCAGGAAGTCGTCAGATCGATCTCTTTTTCCGTCGAAAAAGGCGAAATATTTGGCTTTCTCGGCCCAAATGGCGCTGGAAAAACCACCAGTATCAGAATGATCATTGGTGAGATTCCAGCAACCGGAGGCAAAATCAATGTCCTAGGTCAGTCAGTTCCATCGCAGCTGCCTGCCATCAAAAAGCTGATCGGCGTTGTCCCCGACTATCAGAATCTGTATGACCGCCTGAGCGTCAGGCAGAATCTTGAATTTTTCGCTGCCCTCAACAATGTTCCGACAACAGAAATCGACAAAGTACTCGAAGAGGTTTTCCTGACCGAACACCAGGGAAAAGCCTGCAAAGATCTCAGTCGCGGCCTGCGTCAGCGAGCCCTAATTGCCCGCGGCCTGCTGCATAAACCGGAAGTTTTTTTTCTCGATGAACCAACTTCAGCCCTGGACCCACATTCCGCCAGACTGATCCGTGAACTGGTTCTGAAGCTGAGAGATAACGGCACCACAGTTTTTCTGACCACCCATTATATGGAAGAAGCCGATATGCTTTGCGATCGCATCGCCATCATGAATCGCGGTACCATTGTCGCATGCGGCAGCCCTGAACAACTGAAAAAGCAGTTCGGACGGCGTTCTGCCCGGGTCGAGATTCTGCGTGACAATCAGCCCGAAACTTTGGAATTCTCAATCGATGATGCTGCCCAAAAAGCAGACATGGCAAAGGCTCTTGCCTCTGGGCACATTCTCACAATCCATACCATGGAAGCAAAACTGGAAGAGGTTTTCATGAAAGTCACCGGCGACAAATGGAAGCCTGAAAGCGAGGAAGCAGGATGAACCTCGCCGCAATCCGGGCCATTTTTTACAAAGATCTTCTCGATGGCATGCGGAATTATCATGTCATTCTCATGGTTTTGACGCCGATTATCCTGTCATTACTATTCAGCAACATGGTTTCTGACAGCAAAACTGCAGCAGCCATGCCGGAAATCGGCATGATCACCAGCCCACAGCAGCCACTTATTGAAAGATTGGCAGGCAAAGGCCTCGGTAAAAAAATAACCTTCTACCAGAATCGCGACCAGCTGGAAGCCGCCATTCTTCAGAGCGATGTCCGCTTCGGTATAATACTTCCCGAGCTGATAACCGATAAAACCGTCTGGAAAAAATCCCAGGCAGTGGTGATCCTCTATCCTCCACATATGCCCGAATTCGGTATCGATACGCTTAAGAGCGTTTTTGAAGCTGAAATTCGTCACCAGCTGCATCTTGAGCCACCCGCACTTCCTTTCGAACTGAAGGCTGAACCGGTTGCCGGCACCACCGGAAATGCTGGAAACGTTTCAGACAGCATGTTTCCGATGTTGATAGTAATGGCTCTGGGCATGGTTGGGTTTCTGGCGCTGCCGATGGCTATAGTCGAAGAGCGCGAAAAAGGCACTCTCAACGCAATCTTTCTGACCACCATCACCCCCGGTGAATTCATTATCGGCAAATCTCTTTTCAGCTTCTTTCTCGCCATCCTCACGATCGTGATCATGCTCAGTCTCAACGGCAAATGGGGCAGCAACTGGCATTACCTGCTGCTGATTTCAACTTTGGGCGCAACAATGACCATTTTTACAGGCCTGATCATTGCGAACTTTGCCCAGACCCAGGGTTCAGTCAACGCGATCGGCACCACCCTTTTTCTCTTTTTTCAGATGATTCCCAGCCTTGAACATACAAGTGAAGCCGCGAGAAAGGTCGCGCCATTTTTCCCTTCAACTTATATTTTTGCCGGTTTACGCAAAGCAATGTTTCTTGATCTAACAAGAGTGACGATTCGTGACGATATTACCATTGTATTCGCAATCACTCTGTCTGTTTACCTGATAGCATGGATGGTTTACAAGCTCAAAAAAGCCGATAAATAATACTTGCCTGAACGAGAACAGTTAAAGTAATCTCTACCATAACCTCTTAACAAAGCGGAAAGATCACGTGAAATACCTCGCATTCGACGATATCGTAAGAAACCTGCTGGTGTTTTTAAAGGGGCAGGTTCCGGCGCTCAGCGCTAAAGATAACCGTGAAGACGTTCTGAAACAAATTCAGAGCATGACTTTCACTCTGCGATCGACGATTGTTCAACTTGAAGGCGCAGCCTTTCACGACCCACGCAACACCGAAGATTACCAGAATCTCGAAAAAGAGCTGCAGGCAACCAAACAGACCAATGCCAAGCTCGAAGAATCCCTGTTTCTGGAAATGAATAAAACTGCCGAGCTGCGTGAAAAGGCGGCAGAACAGCTCAGGTCTCTTGAAACCGAGAAAACCCAGGCGATCAATTTCGAAAAAACCATTGCCTCACTGCGCCAGGAACTGGAAAACCTTAGAAATGCCCCCCCCCAGACCGTATCCGAGGCTTCCGGCATCGATTCAGAAGCAATCGAAGAACTGAAATCTGAAATTGCCCGGCTAGAAGCAGCTCTGACAGCGGCTGGCGAAAGCAACCAGCATTTAAGACAGGTTCTGCAGAACAAGGAAATTGAGCTTGCCCGCAGCAAAGAAGCCCTGATGGAAGCCATGAGTCTCGATAAATCAGAGATCAATACTCTGAAAAGCCAGCTGAACAATGTCGAGACAATGAAAAATGAAAATGCCGGGCTCAAAAAGAAAATCGCCGAGCTTGAACGCGATCTCGCCGAACTTCCATCCAGCGAAGTTTTTCGCAACAACATTGCCGCAGCCGATGCCAAGATAAGATTTCTCGAAGCGGCTCTGACAAATTCGCAGAATGATCTCAAAGCCCTGCGTGAAAATCAGCTCTCGGCAGCCCCGGAAGCTGTGATGCGCGAAAAAGAACAGCTTGAACAGCGGGTTCTGGATCTTGAAGCAACTCTCAAAAGTGTTATCAAATCAAGAGATGGCCACACGACCAGAGTCGGAGACAAGTTTTCATTTACCCACGAAGAATGCGTCTTTCTCTTCGAAACCCTCTCTACTACTGCAAACAGACTGGCCAGCAGCCTCGAAAATCGTGACGTATTCATGCGCTCGAAAGAATCGATCGGCATTCTCGAAAAATCCAACGCCATTCAGAAAGTCTATACCGTCGGGCAACTTTTCGACGGCAAGATTCACAAGGCTGCCCGCTCATTCAAGAGCGACTTCCTGCCTGACGGCATCATCATCCATGAAGAGTCACCCGGCTTTGTTTCAGGCAGCCGCCTGGTGCAGAAGGCAATGGTCTGGGTTGCCAAATCGCTTTTTACCTGCGGCGAATGCAACAGCACCTGCAGACCGCACGAATATTTCTGCCCCAAATGCGGCCTCGAACTCACTGCCCCCGATGGAACCAGCAAACGCGAGTTGCCGCCATATCCGGCCAAAATCGACCTCAATATTCCCCTGCTCGATGAACTTATCAAACAGGGCAATCTTAAGGCAGCCAACTCACTGGCAATGCTGATTTCTCGTGAAAACCCCGGGCACCAGGAACTTCTGAAACGTCAGAATCTTCTGCAGCGTGCCGAAAAACCCTTAAACCCGGCTGGTGAACAATGAACGATAGCAATGACAAAGGTTTGCTGTATCATCTGGAAAACCTTTTCGACTGGAACCTGATTGCGATCATGTCCGTCTGGATTTTTCTGCTGTCTACCTTTTTCCTGATCTTCACCACCTGATATCCGGGCTTACCGGAAATGTTGCCTCCTGCAGCGACGACTGCCGCGTCGCTTCGCTCCTCGCAGTGACAGGGTCGGTGCGTCATGGCGAAGGACGAAGTCCTGAAGCAATCGTAAGTCCAGAGCTGTGATTCTATACAAAATGGTATTGAAAACTTCGCTTGAACCTGTCATTGCGAGCGAAGCGAAGCAATCGTAGTCTATGTGCCGTATCAGCGACTGCCGCGTCGCTTCGCTCCTCGCAGTGACAGGGTCGGTGCGTCATGGCGAAGGACGAAGTCCTGAAGCAATCGTAAGTCCAGAGCTGTGATTCTATACAAAATGGTATTGAAAACTTCGCTTGAACCTGTCATTGCGAGCGAAGCGAAGCAATCGTAGTCTATGTGCCGTATCAGCGACTGCCGCGTCGCTTCGCTCTTCGCAGTGACACCTTTTCAGACGCAATCGCAGTTATGGCCTGAAATCGAAGAGCCAGAGATCGAAACCCTTCTGCTCATTCTGAACGGTAAAACTCGTTGAGGTTTCGCCGGTCGAGGTTTTGACAAACCCTCTGACTGCATCGGCACTCAAACTCAACTTCTGCTCCGTCCGCGCGTCAACTGCTACAAACCCCGGCATGGTAACGCTGTTGTAGGTTCCTGCAAGATTCAGACCGGCAAATCCATATTCACTGGCGCTGGCAGAGGAATAGCGGTTCAGATACAGGCAGAGGGCCCAGCGTGCCAGAGTTAGATCAAAAGCCTCACCGGTAACTGCAGCTACATTGGCCTTGCCGGTAAGAGCGCTGCCTACCAGTTTGCGGGTAATTTCCCGGTAAGTGGTGCCGAACCTGTTTTCCTGCGCCAGAAAGCGAACGAACAGATACGAAAGGCCATAGCTGTTCAACCCGGTAAAATTTGTCAGAGAAAGACTGTTGAAATTCTCCTGTGATAGCTTTATCAGGCGGGCAGTATTCGCATCGCCTTCGAGAATTCCGTAGCCACAGACTTCTTCGGCATACTTTGACATGCCCTCGTTCAGCCAGACAGCCTCAAAAGTGCCTGCGCCACCGTAGCGCTGTTTCTGGTAATAGTTGACCATGTGCTGAAATTCATGCGCAATAGTTCCGAATCGGGTAACCGTATTCGACAGCGAATACTTCACATAAATGATTTTGCGTTCGTTGCTCTCGCGCAGCTGGATACCTGATTCATCACGGCTGTACAGGTCGATTCCATAGAAAATTCCTGCAATGGTTGAACTCATCGAATCGGTCAACAGAATGGTCAACCGACTTTCTCCATCCGGTCCAAGATCGGGTTCTTCCCCAAAGACATCGCGGATCTTGGGTTGAATAACTTCTTCAAAACGTTGCCGCAGATCGGCAATAAGCGAACTCGAAGGCGTCTGAATGGCGTTGTCCACATAGACCATCACATCAGAACTTATCGCCACGCAGCGTGCTGAAATACGGTTGTTCGGATATGCGGTACTGGTCGCAACCTGCCCATAGGCGGGTATGAAAAATTGTTCACTCTCGCCAAGAACCGCCGGAGAGACACTTACCACACTGGCCCGCAGTCCTGGCACTCCGGACAGAACACTGGCCGGCAGTTGCGCCTTCATTTCACTTTCAAAAAATCTGAAGGCAGAATGCGGATCAACATCGACCGGTAACGAAAGGCGTCTGTTTGCCCGCACCGTGAAAGTGGCGGCATCAGGAGAAGCGACCGCTACTGCCCATGATTTAGAACCGGCCACCAGGCCGGGAACTGCAACACTCATCGTCTGATTGGCTGAGATCTCGATCGGAAAAGCCAGCGACCGACAACCCGAGGGTACCGGAATCGCCGAGGAAAAAGTGAAAGAATATGTGGCCCCTCGGCTCATGATATTGTTATTCAGGTCTTTAACCTTGTTATCGGCGATAACCAGACGATTGTAGCTGCCTGGCAACCAGCCATTTTTCGGCCAGAACCGAAGGGTGGCATCGTTATCCCATGACCATGCACCCGCCACTTCTGGAACAAAGCTCAGGGCTGCCAATGCCGCAGTCTTGTCTACCGGTTCACTGAAAATGACTTTTACAGCCGCATCGGTTGCCACATTTATTGCACCATTCTCAGGCGTCACCGATAAAATTGTCGGTGGCACAGAATCAACTTCACTGTCAGCAATGACGGTAAACGAATATACTGATGACGAAGCCGTGTTTCCGGCCGCATCGCGGGCAATAACCTGCCAGAAATATTTTTTTCCTGGTGTCAGATCAACCTGAGGCGTCCAGTTGGTGACGGTTAAATTGCCGGCGATTTTCACTGCCGGAGGCGCAGCCGCATCGAGGAGAAGATCAAAGTAGACAAGGCTGTCGTCTGGATCTCCGCCAGTCCAGGCGATGACCGGCCGCCGGGAAACCCCAATGCTGCCACTGGCAGGAGAGACTGCCAGCGGCTGATTTGGGGGCTGATTTGCCAGACTAAGAGTTGAGAACGACCAGACAGGTGAGTTGGCATTAACAGCGCCGCGGGCATCTCTGACCACTATCTGCCAGTAATAATTGGTATTAGCCTGAAGAGTCTCTGAAGGCAGATAAACCTGAGCAGAGGTACTGGCTGCTACCCTTGGCAAAGGAAAGGCAGTGCCGAAAAAAACATCACTGGTGACGGCATCACCGTCAGGATCGCCTGCAGACCATCTCAGCTGGGCATTGACGGCAATGCCTGCTGCACCGCTCGCCGGGTAAACGGCAACCGGATCAGCAGGCACCTGATTGTTGGGAGAATGTACTGAAAAGCGCCAGACGGGCCCGGCAGTTTCCTTGCCGCGATCGTCAGCGGCAAGAATCTGCCAGTAATAAGTGCTGCCGAGAGAGAGTGAATCCAGCTGCAGACTTGTCTGTCTGGTCTTGCCCTTTAACTGCAGCGCGTTCTTATCGGTTCCAAGCATGAAGGAATAGGTAACGATATCGTCCGCATCCGGGTCGCCGCCTGTCCAGGTGCATAGAGTGGTCGGCAACTGATTGATTGACAGGTCTTCAGGAACCGGCAGGGCCGGCGCATAAGGGGCAAAGTTATTCAGATCACCGGTCTTGAACTGCCAGATCGGTGAAGCGGTGACTGCCTCATAAATATCACGGGTTATTATCTGCCAGAAATAGGTCTTAAATGGCAGCAGACCGCTGACCTTGTAGCCGACAGCAGTCTGTCTCCCGGCTACTACCTTCAGATCGCTGCCCTGAGCTGCGAAAAGAATGTCAAAATTAACTGCATCACCGTCAGGGTCAGCAGCAGCCCAGCGCAGCACGGTTCCGTCGCTCTGATCTTCGCTCAAATTAACCGGCACCGGGTCATAAGCTGCCAGAGGCGGCCGGTTGTGGGGATTAGCTCCAATTGCCCCCCCCTGTTCGACAACCAGACGCAGCACTGCCTTGCCCTCGGCTCCGTCATCGTCACGGCCGGTCAGGGTAACATCAGCCACGCCTGAAGCTGCCGGAGCCGTATAAATCGTCGAAGCCCCGTTACTGTTCGAAAATTTTCCGCCTGAAACAGTTGTCCATGACCATGAAATCGGGTCACCATCGGCATCGATTCCTGAAGCGCTCAGGCTGATACTTTCGTTGGTTCTGACCGATGCGGCAGCGTGCTCGATTTCTACAAAAGGTGCCCGGTTACCACTTGTAGAGGTAGTCGGTGTAAGCTTGACATAAAGTTTGGCCTTTTTTGTATCACTGAAACCGATCAGAAATGTGGCCCCAATATAACCGACCGCCTCGACTCTGACCTCTTTGCTGCCGATACCGCCCGGGAAAGGACCGACATCTGTCGTGCCACTCACTGTATTGAATTCAAAACCCCAGACCTTGATTTTCGCGCTGAGTAAAGCACCGGTAAACACATCGCTTACCGTTACATTGATGCTGTAAGGCGCGTTTTCAAGAACAATTGGTTCAGCAACCACCTGGGTTTCATATTTTCCAGAAAGATTGATAAGGTCAGATCTCTGACGATATGGAGTCGAACCGGAAACCTTGTGTGCTACGAGCCTGACAGGGCCGGCCGGCACATTGCGAATAATGAAATCGCCATTGGCATCGGCATTAGCGAACAAATCAGGCCGATCCTCAACAAACACGAGGGCACCCTCGGTTGACAGCAGCGAAAAAGCACCGCGCACCGAAACGCCTGCAGGAGGGGGCAGGATTTTTCCCTTGATGTTAGAAACGAGCGTTACTGTCGGTTCTTTCTGCCAGTCAGAGAGGCCGCCGTCGGAACTGCCGCAGCCTGCCGCCAGAAAAAGGGAAAAAAGCAATAGAAATATCCCGAACAGGCTGATGACCGAACGCATGGCACCCCTTCCGAAAAAACAGGTTAATTGGTGGCCTTAACCTTTTGAATCAGTTCAACATTATCTTCGGAAGTATCCCGCATTTCTATTACATTCAATTTTGCCTTACCCTGACTTATCAATGATTTAGCTGCATTGTAGATGCCGACATCTTCAGGTTCCTTGTTGAATTCCCCCATCCAGCTCAGATCGATGTTGTCATAGGCATTTTTAAGCTCGGCAGTCGTGCGGGTACTGCTCGATTCAGTCGAAATCTGCACAGTTTTTCCGGTTTCATCTTCGTAGGTCTTCGACCCTTCGCCTTCGGCGATGCCGGTAGCGATATCGATAATCTTAACCGGCTTTTCAGGAGCTGTTTTACCATCCTTCTCAGCCTGCTTAACCTGTTCCTGATAGCTGCCATCTATAGTCCGGTCCTGAAGCTTCATTTCATACGCTTCTTTATACAGGTCTTTCTGGGCAGCACTCATTGAAGAATAACCCGGCACCGATTTACCCAGAAATTCTTCTTCTTTGTCTTTGGTGTAGTTGCCAAGCTTGTCGAGAACCGACTTGACGTCTTTCTGGGTATCTGCCTTTTCAAGCTCTGAACGCATGTCTCTGACCTTTTCACCCTCGGAAGTCGACCAGAAGGCGACTCCGCCCCAGAATTTGTCCCAGCCGCTTTCACCGGTATCGGTGTCGTCAATACTTGTGTTCATTTCCTTGATCGAGTCTTTTGCCTGCTGAATCAAATCTTTCTGGGTTTCTTCGAGGCCGTTGAGCTGGTCATCATTAAGACTGCGCAGCTGTTCTTCATCCATCGCCCCGCCAGGGCCAAAATTAGCATCCTGTGAGGCATCGGTCTCGACGATTTCATCTTTCTCGAGTTTCGCCAGATCGAAATTAGACACGAAATTCTTGTTGGTCTTTTTATAATATTCATCGCGCATTACCACTGAGGTGCGCTCGACATGATACATTTCATCGCGCGAGCCCGGAATATTCTTGCGGCCGACAATGTTGATTTCGAGCTTGGCTTCTCGGCCTGCCTTGAAATCTTCATCGGTGGTTTCGAGGTCTCCGGCACCAAGACCGGCAGCGTCAACCGATTTGGTAATCTGCATGTTGTCGACATGCACGGAAAGGATCTTCATTTCCGTTTCGCTTTTTCTGGTCAGCAGCCCGTCGCTGAGGCGGTATTCAACCTTTTCGACGGCATCCTGGGCAATTTTGCCGTCTTCGGTATCTTTGAACCTTTCAAACATGACATGCAGGGAGGTTCCGTCAGCGGCCTGACCGCCGGGCGCCTCAAAAGAACCTTCCTTTATCGACTTCAGGTCTTTCTGCAGAAAATTGGCGGCAGTTCTCAATTCACTCTGAAGCGTCTGCCTGGCATTTGATCGCGAAATCTCGCGCTGAACGCGTATCCAGACCCCATATATGGCGGTAAGAACAATGGTCGACAGAAAAACGGCGACCATAACCTCAACCAGTGTAAAGCCTTTATTTCTGCGACCTTTCATGATTTACCCCCTTTTAAATCGCCTCGGAGTTGTAATAGGCATTGCCGGCCCTGACAACTCGACGTCCAAATCGTTCGTCTTCCTTCTTGCCTTTGTCGCGCCAGAAAATCTCGACTTCGAACCAGACTTCGACTATCTGGTCGAGATCGTTCTTCTTGGCTTTGAGAGTAGCAGTACAGCCATAATCCTTGAGAGCGTCGACATTGTCTTTGAAAAAGCTCTCGATGCTTTTCGCCGTTTCCTTGTAAAACTGCGGGTGAACATCGAAAGTGTTGCCGCTTGCCAGGTCGCTGTAATGCTTCTGATAGACCTTGAAGGGAACATGCTTGCATTCTTCGATCAATTCCTGAGCCAATCTGGTCGCTTTGGCATAGTGCCCGATCTTCGCGGTTGAAGCCGAACCGAAGTCTACCAGGCGCAGAATCGGAATGAAAGCAATCGCCAGAATCATGGCGGCGATGACTATTTCCAGCAGCGTTAACCCTCTGTCGTTCATCTTTGACACGGTCAATTGGCCCTCCACGAAGCCCACAACGGGCTGAATGAAACATGATAACGCCTTGGATCGAATTTGCCGCGAACCGGATGCAGGCTGCCGAGGGAATTTCTTACCCGTGAAGATACGTAATCTATCGCAACAGTTCCGCCCATGGCCGCCTTGTTGAACTGGTTGGTAACCCAGTTGCCCTGAATTCTGAGGCTTGAGTCGGCGTGGCAGTAAATGCCCTTGTCGGTATAGAGCGAACCTTCGACTTCATACTGTTTGCCGCCAGAAAGGGCCAGCAGCCCACCATTGCGCACGATCAGCGAAAAGACGGTCAGATCGTCTTCAGAACGGTCGAGAACCTTGATATTCGAGCCGAGAAAGAAATTTCCGCTGCAGACGATCATTCCCTTGCCAAGAACATAAAAATCGGTTTCTGCTGAATTGAATGGGTTCGAAGGCGAGCCAACCGACCCCGAAATATAGGTTACCCCATTCAGCACGAACACCTTTTTGCCATTTACAGTTGTCATACGGTTTGGCAGGTCTTCGACAAAGGCATCGGCATTCTCGTAATAATAGGTTGCCTTCTTGGCATACTGTTCACTGGTATATAGATTCGGCGGCATGTTTTCGAGCAGGGACGGATCGTATTCATATGTCTTGTAATCGGCCTTGCCGGATTCTGAATTGGCCTTCAGCGGTTCAAGGTTGTAATCATACTTGGTTAAAATTTCCTGGGCTTTCCAGATGGGGATTACCAGCGGCGGCGGCGGCAGATATACCGGTGGAAAAGGCAGCAAAGGCAGGCGGTCGGTCGGGCTCAGGCCGACGATGCACATCTGCCATTGTCTGGATCGTTTCAACACGTTGCCCTCGATTTCGCGGCTAAGAGTCGGGTGAATACCGCCATAGCCGAAAAATCTGGTCTTATTGGCACCGGTCCCGGTGGTCGGGATTGTATAAAACGAGTTACCCGTGCCCATGTAGGGCATTTCCCATTTCTGGAAACAGTCTGGAACGGACACCAGGCTTTTTGCCAGCGGCGATGAATCAACCATCGGTTTAAGCGCCAGAGTAACCGCGAGCGCCAGCACATTAGTGCTCATTTTGCCGACATCCGGAATCAGGTTCAGCTTGCCGGGTGCGACCAGGCCCTTGAGGTATTCAGAAGCCTTGGCATAAGACAGCCCATCGTTTTTGGTTGCAAAATCAACACCGTACTTACCAGGAGTCAGAACCGGAGAATCAGTGGTTTGAGGATTTGCATTGCCGGCAAGTTTGACCGGCACGGCAATGTTGGTTTCGGTGTCTTTCTTGGTGATTTCGGCATTGATATTGAATTTGCCACCGGCTACCGCCATTTTGGTTTTGGTATTGAGAATCATCAGCGCTTCGATACCCTGAAAAATGTTTTTGACCGCACCGGATTTGTCGCCGGCAACTGGTGGCGCACCCCAGTCACCCATCAGAGCAACGTTGCAGATCAGCGGTTTGGTGCCGTCAGAGCTCTTGTCTGTGTAGTTAACTCTGATAAGACCAGGATATTCACGCTTTTTGAGTTCTTCTTCCGAGATTTCCTTCGGACCGGTAAAAACTTCGACAACCTTCGAGAAGGTGCCTGAGTAGTCGAAATTGTTGACCACAAAGGTGCCGCCATAGTTATTGAAAGAAATGAATTCGTTGTTGAGGTTTGCCAGAAAGAAGCTGTACATGGGGGCAGGCGGCTCACAGTCAGCGGTCTTGAAATCTTTTACAGCCGAGACCCGTCGGGTCGCTTTGTAGTTATCCTGGTAGGTAATGGAAGCTTCGCATTCAAGCTTGATCTGACCATACTTTTCGAGATACTGGCCCTGATCGAGAGTCGGCGTCAGACTGACGCCGGCAGGCCAAAGAGCCGCAACATCCTTGGGCATCGGAATGCTGTCAAACTTGATTTCAATAGGATACCGCTTCTTGCCGCCGCCCAGCAGCTGATTAACCAGCATGTCAGCAAAAAAGTCGAGACTGGTGAGTTCTTTGAAGCTTCTTTCCTTGCCGGCCACATTGATTTTGGGCATAAGCTTGTCGACAACACCCGTAAGATTGATATTAACGAGGGTAATCGGACCGATTTTTATTGGAATTGAAAAGTCGAGCCACGACATGTCCTTGGGAAAACCAACTTCAAAAGGCGAATAGCCGTTGCCATCGAGAAAGTTCTTTACGTCAGGGCGAAGATTCCAGGAAATATCGACCCCGGGAACCTTGAAATCACTGTAATCATTGCCTGGTGAGACTCGGAAAGCTTTATCGATCTTGACCTTCACCTTGACATCGTAGTCTTTCGCCCCTTCGGTGGTCATATATGCCACCAGCGCATCGAGTTCCTTGTTGTCAACGCCCTCCTGCAGGTCGTCTTTGGTCAGAATGATCTCTTCGGCAGCCAGGTTGTCGAGTTCAAGCTGTTCATCGGAACCGAGATTGCTTGCCAGACCGAGCGTAACGCCGGCTTTGGCCTTACCGGGCAATCGAAGCTTGACCGCCATGTCTTTGGTGGTAACTTTGGCCGGATCAACGTTGTTGACCGTATCGGCGATCATACGCATCGCTCTTTCCAGGGCGGCTTCAGCCAGACTGTTGGCATGAAGACCTCGCACTGAAAGCGATGTCTGACGACCTTCTTCGACCGTAGAACTCATGAACATGGTGGAGGCAAAAAGAATTACCCCGAGAACGCCGATAACGATGATAAACGCGCTACCCTTGCGATCAGATTTTTTCATAATGCCTCCCCCGCCCTATTCAAATTTGGCTGGAAAACTGTATAGACTTTTGCCGAGGCCCTGAGATACTTTTCCGGTTGGGATGGCTCCCTGTTTGACTGCTTCGACATCTCCGAGACCCTGAGCGACTTTGGCCGGATCAGCGCCATCCTGCAACTGCTTCAAAGCCATGTAAGCATTTCTCACCGATGCGGCAAGATCACCGCCGCCATAATCAGGCGGCAGCTTGGCAACGAGATCCATGAATTGCTTGAACGCAGCTTCGAGTTTTTTCTGGTCCTGGGTGAGCTCATAAAGTTCGCAAAGAGCTCCCATGGTATAAACCTGCTGAAAAGTGTTGCCTGCTGACTCTTCAAAGGCTTTGAGAAGCAGGCTTTCGGCAAGCAGGTAATTTCCCTTTTCCATTTCGCCGCGCCCCTCGACCAGCGTGGGATGATGTTCGGCACGATAGGCATCTTTCTGTTCTTCGGTGGTGCCGGGCGGAAATCTCTCGCTGGCCTTACTGCGCTTCACGAGTTTAAAAGCTTCTTCGAGCTCGTTTACAACCTGCTTTTCAGGGGAAGAAGACGAAAACCATCCAGAACCCCTGCCCCGGGCATTAGAAGCAGAGGACCCGCTGCTGGAACCAGCCTGCGATGAACCGAAATTGAAGACGTTCTTACGCACCACCATGGTTTTCATTTTTTCCTGGCTCATTTTTTTTGAACTGCCGCCGCTGGAAAAATAGAAAAGAATAGCCACCGGAACGATAAGCAGAACAACGCCGATGACAAGCACCCGGACATCGCTCATGTCTATCTTTTTCAGCAGCTGTTTTGGTCCCTGGGTGTCAGACATTTCTGAATGCTTCCTCCGTTGTCCTCTGATGGTTAAAGTCTACTCCAGTTAAGTGAGCCAGCGCAAGAGAAAGAAGTCGCCGGCTGCCGATTTTTTCATCATCCGGGCCGGTACCCTCGCGCAAAATCATTTGCTGGGCAAATCTCACAGAGGCATTAATACACATCACCTGTAGATAATACGGCAGCAGACAGGAAAAAGTTGCTCCTTTTTTCACTAGCCAAGCTATCAAGCCATCCAATGAATATTTTTCAAAGTTTTTGAAAGATTTATAGAGCTATTTCGTTATTTTGGCGAATAACTAGCCATTCTAGCCATTTTAATCTAATTTGGCTGCATTTTCAGACTTTATAATCAGCAGGAGTTTGTTTATATATTGTTAGCACTCGACGACAATGAGTGCTAACAACACCAGTAATCTGAAAATTTTGCAAGGAGGACATCATGAACCTCACCCCGATGGGTAACCGCATCGTCGTAAAGGTGACTGAAGCAGAAAAGAAAACCACCACCGGTATCATCATTCCGGATACAGCCTCTAAAGCCCGCCCAAAAACCGGCAAAGTCGTGTTTGTTGGCCGCGGTCTCACTGACAACAAAGGCAAAGTAATTCCAATGCAGGTAAAAAAGGGCGACAGCGTCATTTTTACCGAATGGGCCGGTACTGAAATCGTGATCGAAGGCGAAAAGCATTTGATCATGAAAGAAGACGACATTCTCGCCGTCGAATAAATCAAGTTCAAAATCAATCCAAGGAGATTTTTAAAATGGCCGCAAAACAACTGAGATATGGTGAAAACGCAAGAAGAGCCCTCGAAAAAGGCGTAGATACCGTCGCTAACGCTGTCCGCTCAACCCTGGGCCCCAAAGGCTGTTATGCCATCCTCAACAAGAGTTTCGGTAGCCCCACTGTTACCAACGACGGCGTTATGATCGCCAAAGAAATCGAAGTTGAAGACCGCTTCGAAAACATGGGCGCTCAGCTGGTTAAAGAAGTTGCCAGCAAAACCAACGATGTCGCCGGCGACGGTACCACTACCGCTACCGTTCTTGCTCAGGCAATCGTTCATGAAGGTTTTAAAAACACCGCTGCCGGCGCTACTCCGATTTACATCAAGCGCGGTATCGAAAAGGCAGTCAATGCCGTCGTCGCCAAAATCAAGGAACAGTCCAAGCGCATCGACGACAATAAAGACAGCGTCGCCCAGGTCGCCACAATCTCTGCCCGCGACACCGAAATCGGCAAAGTCATCGCCGAAGCCATGGACAAAGTCGGCAAAGACGGCGTCATCACTGTAGAAGAAGCCAAGAGCTTCGACACCACCCTTGATTTCGTCGAAGGTATGGAATTCGACAAGGGTTATGTCAGCCCCTATATGGTCACTGATCCGGAAAGAATGGAAGCCGTTCTCGACAACCCCTACATTCTGATCACCGACAGCAAGATCAACAACATCAAGGACATCCTGCCGGTTCTCGAAAGCATCGTGCAGACCAAGAAACCCCTGCTGATCATCGCAGAAGACATCGAAGGCGAAGCTCTGGCAACTCTGGTTGTCAACAAACTGCGCGGCACTTTCAACTGCGTCGCGGTTAAAGCCCCCGCTTTTGGTGACAGACGCAAAGCCATGCTCGAAGATATCGCCATCATGACCAAAGGTCAGAAGATCAGCGAAGAAATCGGCCTCAAGCTTGAAAACGCCGGTCTCGAACATCTCGGCCATGCCAAAAAAGTCGTCATCAGCAAAGAATCGACCACCATCATCGAAGGCGCCGGCAATGCCAAAGACATTCAGGCCCGCATCGGTCAGATCAAAGCTGAAATCGACAGAAGCACAAGCTCATACGACAAGGAAAAACTTCAGGAACGCCTGGCCAAACTCAGCGGCGGCGTAGCGGTCATCAAAGTTGGCGCAGCCACTGAAACAGCCATGAAAGAACGCAAGACCCGCGTCGAAGATGCTCTGAGCGCCACCCGCGCTGCAGTTGAAGAAGGCGTTGTCGCCGGCGGCGGCGTTGCTCTTCTCAATGCGATTCAGGCTCTCGAAACCCTGCAGGTCAACGGCGACGAAAAAATCGGCGTCGAAATCGTCAGAAAAGCTCTGCAGAAGCCGATTCATTTCATTCTGGCCAACGCCGGTCTCGAACCCGCAGTCATTATCGAAAAGATCAAACACGAAAACAAACCCGGCTACGGTTACAACGTTCTTACCAACGAATATACCGACATGTTCAAAGCCGGCATCATCGACCCCGCCAAGGTTACCAGATCGGCTCTGCAGAATGCCGCTTCGATCGCAGCCATTCTCATGACCACTGAAGTTCTGGTCGCCGACATCCCCGAAGAAAACAAAGCTTCCCCCGCCATGGGCGGTATGGGCGGCATGGGTGGAATGGGCGGCATGGGCATGCCCGGCATGATGTAATATCTACCTTCAACATGCGGGGGCCGGTCAGAAGGCCTCCCCCGCCTTTTAAAATCAATAACCAAATAAGTTTATCAGGAGTATTCCATGAATCTCAAACCATTGAATGACCGTGTAATCGTAAAACCCAAAGACGCAGTTGAAAAATCCAAAGGCGGCGTCATTCTTCCCGAAACCGCAAGCAAGGAAAAACCCATCGAAGGTACCGTAATTGCAGCCGGCCCCGGCAAAATAACCGATGAAGGCAAACGCAGCCCTCTCGAAGTCAAAGCCAACGACAAAATCATCTTCTCAAAATATGCCGGCACCGAAATCAAACTCGGCGAAGAAAGCTACCTGATCCTGCGCGAAGAAGATATTCTCGCCATCATCAACTGATAACCTGGAGCAAGATAAATGACAGCCAAACAGCTTAAATATTGGGGCGAAGCCCGCAAATCACTCGAAACCGGCGTTGACATCGTCGCCAACGCAGTCCGCGCCACCCTTGGCCCGAAAGGCTGCTACGCCATTCTCGACAAGAAATTCGGCAGCCCGACCGTCACCAACGACGGCGTCACCATCGCCAAAGAAATCGAAGTGACCGACAAGTTCGAAAACATGGGCGCTCAGCTGGTTAAAGAAGTTGCCAGCAAAACCAATGACGTCGCCGGCGACGGAACTACCACTGCTACCGTCCTCGCCCAGGCAATCGTCCATGAAGGTTTCAAGAACGTCGCCGCCGGCGCCAATCCTGCCTACCTGAAACACGGCATCGAAAAAGCCGTCGACGAAATTGTCAAGGAAATCAGAAACCTTTCCAAAAAGGTTGACGACAACAAGGACAGCATCGCACAGGTTGCCACTATCTCTGCCCGCGACACCGAAGTCGGTCACATCATCGCTGAAGCCATGGACAAAGTCGGCAAAGACGGCGTCATCACCGTCGAAGAAGCCCAGAGCTTCGATACCACCCTTGACTTCGTCGAAGGTATGGAATTCGACAAGGGCTACATCAGCCCCTATATGGTAACCAACCAGGAAAGAATGGAAGCGGTTCTCGACAATCCTTACATTCTGATCACCGAAAGCAAGATCAACAATCTGAAAGAAATCCTGCCCCTGCTCGAAAAGATCGTTCAGGTTAACAAGCCCCTGCTGATCATCGCTGAAGATATCGAAGGCGAAGCTCTGGCTACCCTCGTGGTCAACAAACTGCGCGGCACCTTCAACTGTGTCGCCGTCAAGGCCCCCGGCTTTGGCGACCGCAGAAAAG
>CAYYUI010000026.1:0-3620 GCA_964474705.1 uncultured bacterium | reverse complement strand
TTCTTACCGGCGGCCAGAAAATCAGTGAAGATCTCGGCATGAAACTTGAAGCTGCCACCATCAATCAGCTTGGTCAGGCCAAGAAAGTTATCGTTGCCAAAGACATGACAACCATCGTCGAAGGTGCCGGCGACCTCAAGGCTCTGAAAAACCGCATCAACCAGATCAAGGCTGAAATCGACCACAGCACCAGCACCTACGACAAGGAAAAACTGCAGGAACGCCTGGCCAAACTCAGCGGCGGCGTTGCGGTAATCAAGGTCGGCGCTGCTACCGAAACCGAAATGAAAGAACGCAAAACCCGCGTCGAAGATGCTCTGAGCGCCACCCGCGCCGCGGTTGAAGAAGGCGTCGTCGCCGGCGGCGGCGTGACCTATCTCAACGCTCTTCCGGTTCTCGACAAGCTCGAAAAGAATGCCAACGACGATGAAAAGATCGGCATCAACATCGTCCGCCGCGCTCTCTTCGCTCCGATGCGCATGATCCTCACCAATGCAGGTCTCGAACCTTCGGTCATCGTCGAAAACGTCAGAAATCACAGCGAAAAAGGCTATGGTTACGACGTCGTCGCCGACAAATACACCGACATGTTCAAAGCCGGCATCATCGATCCGGCCAAAGTTACCCGCTCGGCGCTGCAGAACGCTTCTTCGATCGCTTCGATCCTTCTGACCACTGAAGTTCTCGTGGCCGAAGCCCCCGAAAAGAAAGATAAAGCCGCCCCGGCCCCCGACATGGACATGGATTACTGATCGCAATGAACTGTTCCCGGCCCTTCGGGGCCGGGAACTTTCATGCACTCCAGCTGTAAAATGAACGCCAATACGATTTTTCAGACCGAAGCCGCAGCCGCCGAAGACAGCCAGGCCCTGAACGAACGCCAGAAAACCGTTCTGCGCGAGGTATGCGATTCCTTCATTTCAACCGGGATTCCGGTAGGTTCGCGTACTCTGTCGAAGTCGAGCCGGCTTTCATGCTCACCAGCAACCATCCGCAACGAAATGGCCGACCTCGAGCTGATGGGGTATCTTTTTTCGCCTCACACTTCGGCCGGCCGGGTGCCTACCGAAAAGGGCTACAAATTTTACGTCAATTTTCTCATCGAATTCGAACGCATCAGCCAGCTTGAAGAATCTCTGATCGGCAGACTCGCCGAAATATCGCGTGAATCTCACCTGCGCCAGCAGGATATTTTAAAATCAGCAGTACAGTATGCCTGCCAGCAGACCAGGCTCGCCGGCGTGCTTCTGGCCCCCCAGCAGGAACACAGCAACCTGCGCTCGATCAGACTTTTCAGAATTCTCGAAAACAAGGCGATGCTGGTAACCGTAGATGATTGCGGCAACATCAACGACCAGGTCGTCAATATCCCATCAGAAACCAGCGACGATGTGCTGGAAAAACTTTCAATTCTGCTCAATGCCCAGCTTTGCCATCAGCAGTATCACAATTACGAACAAAATTTCATCGAAAACACCCGCCAGATTCTATCGCGGTATAACCTTCTGCTCTCACAGCTGGTGAAACAGGTGCAACGTGCCGTCAACGACCCCGATACCAATTCGATTTTTCTTGAAGGCTTTCTGAATTTTTTCGACCAGCCTGAATTCAACGAACCTGAAAAGCTGAAACAGATGGTCTGTCTGCTCGACCAGAAAGAAAATCTACTGCACCTGCTTGCACGCTCACTTGAAAGCAAACAGGAAATTGTGGTAAACATAGGCTCCGATTCCGGGCTCGCCATAAAAGATATGTCTTTTGTCACCGCCCGCTACCGCGGCCCCAACCGCACCTTCGGCAAAATTGGCCTGATCGGCCCATTGAGAATGGACTACAGTCGCGTGGTCGCTACCCTCGCCAGGTTGTCGAATACGCTGAGTCAGCTGCTGATGGGCGACAAAAAATTCTCTGAATGAAATATAGAGCTGAAACTTTAAAATAGGGTGAACACCAGAATATGACGCAAAACGACAAAACTGCCGAAAATCCTGAATTGAACGAAGCGCCGGCCCCAGGCGAAACCGCCGACACGACCTCACAGCAGGAATCCGGTCAGGCTGCCGGCGAGCCACAGGGCAAGGATATCGCCAAAGACCTGGAAGACATGAAAAACCGGTATTTCCGGGCTCTGGCCGACTACCAGAATCTGCAGCGGCGCACCGCCAAAGAGCAGCTCGAAGCACGCGGCCGCGGCGTCGAAGATTTTCTCAAACGCCTTCTGCCGGTTCTCGATACCCTCGACAAAGCCATGGAACAGATCGCCAGAATCAATGTCGACAAAAAAGTCATGGATGGCCTGGAAATGTTCTCGATTCAATTCAGCGACATGCTTGAAAAAGAAGGATTGAAGAGTATCGCAGCCCAGGGCAGCAAATTCGATCCGAATTTTCACGAAGCTCTCTGCAAACGCACTGTTGAAGATAAAGACGACGAAATCATACTGAATGTTTTCGAGAAGGGTTACACCTTCAAGGAACGGGTTCTGCGCACTGCAAAAGTTGAAATCAACCAGAAATAATCTCTCAGGAGGAATTAAATGTCCAGAGTAATAGGTATAGATTTAGGAACTTCCAATTCGGCCGCATCTGTAATCGAAGGCGGCAAACCGGTCATCATTCCGAGCGCCGAAGGCAATTCGATCGGCGGCAAGGCTTTTCCGAGCGTCGTGGCATTCACCAAAGACGGGCAGCGCCTGATCGGCGAACCCGCCAGACGCCAGGCTACCACCAACCCCGATCGCACCGTCATTGCTGCCAAACGCAAAATGGGCACCAAAGACAAATACCGCATCGACAACAAAGATTACACTCCCCAGGAAATTTCGGCCTTCATTCTCCAGAAAATCAAGACCGACGCCGAAGCCTTTTTGAACGACAAGGTCACTGGTGCCGTCATCACCGTTCCGGCTTATTTCGACGATGCCCAGCGCCAGGCAACCAAAGATGCCGGTGCCATCGCCGGTATCGAAGTAAAACGCATCATCAATGAACCGACGGCCGCAGCTCTTGCTTATGGCCTCGATAAAGAAGGCGAACGCAAGATTCTGGTATTCGACCTTGGCGGCGGCACTCTCGACGTCACCATTCTCGAACTCGGCAATGGCGTTTTTGAAGTTCTTTCGACCAACGGTGACACCAAGCTCGGCGGCACCGACATGGACAACCTCATCATTTCCTACATCGAAGGCGAATTTAAAAGGGCCGAAGGCATCGATCTTTCCAAAGACTCCATGGCCCATCAGCGTGTCAGAGAAGCCGCCGAAAGAGCCAAAATCGAGCTTTCCACCACCACCACTACCGATATCAACCTGCCCTTCATCACCGCCACCCAGGACGGTCCCAAACACCTGGTCATGACCATCACCCGGTCACAGCTCGAGAAACTCGTCGACAGCATCGTCGAACGTTGCAAAGCTCCGATCGACAACGCTCTTAACGATGCCGGCCTCAAGCGCAACCAGATCGATCACATCATCATGGTCGGCGGCCCGACCCGCATGCCGATCATTCAAAAACTTCTGAAAGAACATTTTGGCAAGGAACCCGAACGCGGGGTGGACCCAATGGAATGCGTGGCCATGGGAGCCGCCATTCAGGCCGGAATTCTCCAGGGTGAAGTGA
>CAYYUI010000025.1:0-60841 GCA_964474705.1 uncultured bacterium | reverse complement strand
TCGCAATGACACTTTCACACTGTCATTGCGAGGAGCAGGGCGACGAAGCAATCGTACGTTACAAGAATGCGATTGCTTCGCGCTGAGCATACGTTTGCGGGAAAGCCCGATATTTTTGCCGAGAGGTCGCGTATCAGCAGCTTCACTTAATTTCTGGTGAAGTATCCTGGCGGCCATGTCTAATTCTTCTGATCAACAGAAGAGCATTTTTCAGCAGGCTGAAAGTAAGGCCATAGAGAGCAAAACCCCAGGTTAAAAAGAAAAGCGTCATTGGGGGATTCACTACCAGGGCAACAAGAACGGCAACAACCGCCAGGCGCCGTTTATTGCTGGTCTGCGGCGTTTTTTTCATTGCGGGGTATTCAACGGTGCTGACCATCAGAAAAGATGTAATAACTACCACTACAGGAATTATGACGGCAGGAATACGCATGAAATTA
Organism: uncultured bacterium; assembly: GCA_964474705.1. Lineage (GTDB taxonomy): Bacteria > Muiribacteriota > Ozemobacteria > Ozemobacterales > Ozemobacteraceae > Rifleibacterium. The sequence goes on along the minus strand of CAYYUI010000025.1, from coordinate 60,401 downwards.
AAAAACTGCAGCTCGAAAATGGTCATGGTGGTAAGGATCCCGGCACCGGCAGGTATCGGCAGGCCCTGGAAAACATCATGCTTTCCTGGAGGGGTCACGTTGAACCTGGCCAGACGCAGGGCTCCACACAGCACGAATATCCCGGTGATTACCAGGCCAAAAACCCGGTCGTGCTCAAGATAGCGAGTATAAACGAGGAAAGCCGGTGCCATACCGAAGCTGACAAGGTCGGCGAGTGAGTCAAGCTCGGCCCCGAATCTTGATTCTACCGAAGTGAGCCTGGCCAGACGGCCGTCAAGAATATCAAAAATGTTAGCCAGCATTATCAGCCAGCCGGCGGCAAGAAACTCACCCTGTGAAGTCATAACCACTGACAGGTATCCACAAAGGAGATTCATCGAGGTGCAGGCATTCGGGAGAATTGAAAGGTGCCTGCTTACAAACCGCTTCTTTTCTTTGGGTTGCTGATCTTTGGGCAACTGCTCGGACTGAATTGTGACTGATTCTTCACTCATGTCAGCATCTTCGGGCGATAACACTCGCCCCACCCTGAACGCGTTGGCCAAGCCGAACCTCGATGTGGGCATCGAGGGGCATGTAGATTTCGGTGCGCGAACCGAACCTGATCAGGCCAAAACGGTCACCGGCAGCGACTTCGTCACCAGGGTTTTTCCAGCAGAGAATGCGTCTGGCAATCAGACCAGCGATCTGCTTCACCAGAACCCTGTAACCATCAGCGTCTTCAATACCAACGGCGTTCTGTTCATTCTTTACCGATGCCTTAGGTTCAAAAGCTGCAAGAAATTCGCCGGGGGTATAGTGGCGATAGGCAATTTTGCCCTTAATTGGGGCGCGGTTTATATGAACATCAAAAATTGATAGAAAAATACTGACCCGTTTTGCCGGCCCATCGATGAAAGGAACGTGCTCGACCGAATCGATACCGACGATTTTCCCGTCGGCCGGAGCGACGATCAGGCAATCTCCTTCTGGGATATGGCGTTCAGGGTCACGGAAAAAATACAGGGTAAAGGCCGTAGCAAGATAGAAAATTCTACCCAGCCAGCGACTGATTTTTGAACTTACGAGGGCAATGACAAACAGAGAACCGGCCATAAAATAGCCTTCTCTGTGAATAGGGCTTCGCATCGAAAAAGCTCCTTCGATTTATTGTTTGGCAGCTTATTATAAATCCCGACCGGGGCCATGTCAAGGAAACGTAATCATGCTCATTCAACAGAATTGACAGCGGTCAGCAGGTCTGGCCAGAGTGTTTCGAGCGCCAGAGCATAGGTAAACCATGACGAAGGGGAAGCGCCGACAAAATCAGAAAACCATACATCGCGTGATGGAAAGGTAATTGAAATGCCTCCGGCCCCGGGAAAGTGTTTCTGAGAGTGATATTCGGCCACTATCAGAGACGGAAACTCCTTGAGAAGGTTCTCACTTTCGATTTTTAATGTGGTCAAAGGCCCGGAAGCATGGGTTATCAGGCTTTTCAGATCACGATTTTCAGCCTTTTCGAAAGCCTGAATGACGTATTTTCGTTCTCCTTCTTCAAGCACGTATTCGAGATGGTCGCGCAAACTTGCCAGAACTTTCGCATATTTATCTTTTTCGTCATTTATTTTCATAAACCAGGTGTTCAGCCTGGTCATAAAACCCGTGAGAGCCGAATTACGCAGCAGAGAGATAGAAACCGGTTCGGCAACAACACCCGACAGGTATCTTTTGCGATATTCCTCACAGATCAGTTTTCCCAGGACCTCACTGTCCATGGTTGCCGCCCCGGCGCTTTTGATGCCACTTACGATCTTTGCATATGGAAAGCCTGCTGCGGGCACAAATGATTGTGAAAACAGAGTCATGGCAGCACAATTTCTAAATTGCAGGGCAATTTCAAGATAGGCCATATTGCAGGCATCAAAAGCGAGAAGTTCGAGTGGCCTGCGGCTGCCGTCAAAAATAGCGGCTGCTCCTTCTATATAGGCAGCAATCTCAACAGGGTTGCCTTTTTTTTCGGCACTGTCATCAACGATCAGAGAGGGATGCATCGCGGCATTTTTCCAGCCATCGGCATGCGAACTGATGATCAGAGAATATCTTCTCGCTGGAAAAACCCGGCGGGACCAGGAGATAAAATCGGCTATGACGGCGCCGGAACTTGAATCAAATGCTCCGAGTGCGGCCAGCTCCACCACCTTGTTGTTGCTGATCATCAGGCGCTTGAAGCCATCAACCGGCGTATCTACCTGAATGAGCATCTGGGTGGCAGAAGGCAATCCAGCTTCGGCGATGCTTTCGATATTGGCACCGATGTAAGAAGAAAGGCTGTTATCACCTGCCATGTGCAGAAGCAAAACATGCTCATTTGGGAAAGCTCCAGAATTACCCAGGTGAAGCGAATCGGCTATCGATGTATAGGCGGCTTTGATTTCTGCAATCTGGTCCAGCGGCTGTGAGTCGAGTTTTTCGGGAAATTTTTCCAGAACCTGGGCAATTGCATTGACTGTTGCATCTATGTGCTCAGGCTTCAGCTCTTCAGGCCTGATGCGACGCCCATATTTTTCGCGAAGACAGCGGGAAATCATCGAGCGGGCCGTCGATCTGAGGTCGACGGTCGCCTTCACCGCGCCGTAAAGCCCGGAAGAAGTTGCCGCCATCCATTCCAGAATCAGGTTTTTATGACTGCCATGCTGGCAGAAAATGACGACCTGATCGCGGATGCTGATCGGGTTCAGAGTGAAATTGCCCTGCTCATCAGCATTGACCGGAGACGAGGTATCATCCTGAATTGAAACCGAAAAGGGCCGCATATCGATCAACGAGGGGGTTACCCCCCCCAGATCTCTATGAACAGTGACATTAGACAGGTCGATAATACCTGAAATCTGCAGGCTGGTAGGAACCGGATAATTATAAATCAGCGTTGGCCCGGACTCACCTTCACAACCGGCAAAAAACAGGCATGCCAAAAAAAGAACCGCAAACAGGATTTTCTTAAAGCTGAAAGGCAGCACTTAATTACCCGTTACTTCGCGGGTTCGAGATGAGTAATACCACCCATGTACGGGCGCAGGACTTCGGGAATGCAGACTCTGCCGCCCTCATCCTGGTAGTTTTCAAGGATTGCCAGCCAGGTGCGACCGACAGCCAGGCCTGAACCGTTAATGGTGTGAACGAAGGCGGTTTTGGCCTTTGCGTCGCTGCCCTTGTAGCGAATGCCGGCTCGCCGTGCCTGAAAGTCTTCAAAATTGCTGCAGGAGCTGATTTCTCTATAGGTATTCTGCGAAGGCAGCCAGACTTCGATATCATAGGTCTTGGCAGCAGAAAAGCCAAGATCTCCGGATGAGAGCGCTACAACCCTGAAGGGCAGCCCAAGCAGCCGCAGAATTTCTTCAGCGTTGTCGAGTAGCTTCTCAAGCTCATTGAACGAGTCTTCTGGCTTGCAGAATTTAACCAGTTCAACCTTGTCGAACTGGTGCTGACGGATCAGACCACGGGTATCACGCCCATAACTGCCCGCTTCACTTCTAAAACAGGGTGTGTAAGCTGTAAGATTGATTGTCAGATCAGATTCCTTCAATATTTCATTGGCATAAAGGTTGGTGACCGGAACTTCTGCGGTTGGAATCAGGTAGTAATCGAACCCCTGCAGTTTGAAGAGATCCTGTTCAAATTTCGGCAACTGGCCGGTGCCCTTCATTGATTCAGCATTGACGATAAAGGGAGGTAGAACTTCCCGATAACCATGCTTCTGGGTATGCGTATCGAGCATGAAATTGATCAGGGCACGTTCAAGACGGGCTCCATTGCCGGTAAGTACTGAAAAACGTGCTCCGGTTAGCTTGGCAGCGCGGTCGAAATCAAGAATGCCAAGATTGGCACCCAGATCGACATGATCTTTGACCGGAAAATGAAAAACGCCAGGCTGGCTGAAACGCCTGACTTCAACATTGGCGCTTTCGTCGCGACCGACAGGGGTCGTTGCATGTGGTGCATTCGGAATGGTAAGCAGCATGCCGTTCAGCGACTGGTCAATTTCTTCAAGGCTCTTTTCGAGTTCCTTGATCTGATTGCCCACTTCTTTCATCCCGTTGAACAGATCTTCACAAGGTTCTTTGGCAGCTTTCCGACGGCCGATTTCCTTATTGACGTTATTGCGTTCAGCCTGAAGCGCTTCAACCCGGGCAATCAGTTCGCGGCGTCGGACATCGAGTTCTTCGAGAGGCTGGAGTTTTTCAATTACAACCCTGGAGGCATTGCTGACAAGGGTTTCAAGAATTCTGGCAGGCTCGGAGGGATTGCCGGCTTCCTGCAAAATAGCTTTATTGACAGGATTTTCGAGCGAAGCTTCGCCACGTTTGATCATGGCTGCTTTGAAAAGATCCGGATTCGCACGTATCCATTTGATGTCGAGCATGAGTGTGTATTGCCTCCATTAAGAATGTTCAGGCAGGTAGAATACTCTTTTGGCGCTTATCTTTCAAGAGCGATTATTAAACAGATCGGGTTGAAAAGGCCCTGGAAGTTTTTCAGGCTCGATGCACTCAGGGCAATCTACCCTGGGGTTGTTGACCAGACGACCAACCCGCCTGCATTGGAGAGTTTCTGTCTTTGCAGGCACCAGCATTTTTTGCAGATATGCAGATCTGGAATCTGGAGAAAGCCATTCATTAAGGGATTCAGGGGTAATGATGGCCGGCATGCGATGATGAACCGGTGCGACAATCTGATTGGCGGGCACGGTGATTATGGCGCATGAGTTCACCTGCTCTCCGCCTTCTCCGTGCCAGATTTCCCAGATGCCGGCGAGCAGCAGCTGACGCTCAGAGGTTGCCGAGAAATAGTAAGGTTGCGCGGACCCGCTGCCCTTTTTCCACTCAAAGAAACCAGATGCAGGAATAACGCAGCGCCTGTAACGATAGGCATGACGGAATGCCGGTTTGTCGGCAATCGTTTCTGCCCTTGCATTGATGAGAGAACTTATCTCACGCGGATCATCTACAAATGAGGGAATCAGCCCCCAGTTGAGAAAATCATGACGCAGGCAATTGCGATCTATATCGTATAGCAGAGCCAGTAATGGCTGTGAGGGAGCAATGTTGTAACGGTCAGCGCTGATTGATAAGGGCTCGATATGCAGCAGCCTGAAAAGCCAGATCAGGCTGCCGGTAAGAGAAAACCGCCCGCACATTTCAGAGCATCGGCCTGACCTGGTTGGCCTTGTAACCTTTGAAAGCGCGCAGAGCCTCAGAAATTATCTGAATACTGCGGCGCATTTTGTCTGGGGCAACAACCAGAGCAATGCGAATTTCGTTGCGACCGCGTCCAGAGCCGAGATAAAAATCACCAGCCGGAGTCACGGCAACCGTTTCGCCACCCATGTTGAATTTTTCGAGCATGAAATAGCAGAATTCGGTAATATCTTCAAATTCCGGAAATTTGACCATCAGATAAAAAGCTCCAGAAGGTCGGGGGGCAACGACATCGGGAAGATATTCCCGGATCGCTTCCATGGTCGCCTCGAGACGTTCGCGATAGGTGCGGCGCAGTTGCAGCAGATAGTCAGGCTGAGCCAGAACTGCGTCATAAGCACTGGCAACCCCGTATTGAGCCAGATCGGAAACGCAGGCAACAGTATGGGCAGTGACAAGGCTTACGCGATCGATAATCGGTTTTCTGGCAATGAGAAAACCGATACGGACACCGCAGAGAGAAAATGACTTACTTGCCGAATCAACGACCATCAGAAGGTTCTTGAGCTTCTCGTTCATTTCATCGTTGCCCATGTCAAGTTGAAATACGCTGTAAGCCTCTTCTTCGCCGAGAATCATCTCACGATATACTTCATCGCTGATCAGAAAGAGATCATGTCTGATGCATACGCGCGCCAGACGCTCCATTTCGGCACGACTGTAAATTTTACCCGATGGATTATTCGGACTGTTAACAAGAATAGCCTTTGTCTTCGGGGTGATATATCTTTCGATTTCCTCCTCGTCAGGAAGAGAAAAGTCCTGTTCCGCAGAGGTCGGAATGGTTTTTATAATGCCGCCGGCAACCGCAAGAAAACCCGAATACGGGGTAAAAAACGGCTCAATAGTCAGAACTTCGTCACCCGGATTGCAGATTGCGAGAAAAGCATTGTTTAAGGCATGTGAAGCACCAACGGTCACCAGAACGTTGTCGGTGTCGATTACCAGATGGGGTTCACGACGACGATCAAAATAATTATTGAGATAACGGGCGTAGGTTTCGCGCAGATATTTTTCGCCGACATATGGCGAATAATTTATCTGGCCGGTATGGGCTCTTTTACTGACCGCATCGGCAAACTCAGTAATGCATTCGATGTCTGGCTGACCGATATTGAGTTCGTAGACAGTCTTGCCATGCGCGATCAATTCTTTGGCGATGGCCATAATTTTTCGAATCGAGCTGGGATTCAAATTCTTTACCCGGTCAGCAAACTTTTCTGCAAACATTATTCCATTCCTCGCTTATCTTTATTTATGCGTGAATTTTACTCGCAACAACGTGCGAAGGCAATGAAAATTCATCCGAGAATACTGCCTTCAGGCTTTTTAAGAACTTCGTAGATCGCAAAAGTATCTTTAAGCAGACCAGGCCATTTCTCTGGTTCGAGACTCATGCCCTGATGAATTACCAGCGATTTGCCATACCCGGCAACCTGAGTTGTGGTATCTGCAAAGCGCAGAAATGCACCTCTGACTCTGTCTTTGAATAGTTCACGGGTTGCGGCTTCATTGCTGCCCTGCAGAACGAATGCAGATGAAAATTTCTGGTCTGATGGAAAATTGATATCCTGGCCTCCGAAGAGCTTGCCAAGAGAATCAAGAAAAGCAAATTCGCGACGCAGATAAAAATCCGGAAGATTGAGTGACTCATCGTCGATAAGGCAGATCGTCTGATTGTGGGCCGATGAATTTTTGCCACTGCCGGTCGTGTAATGGTAGTCGGCAAGAATTACTCTGACTCCGTTCTTTTCGCCTTCCATGATGTTGGTCATGCGATGGCGTCGCCCGACCGAAAAAAGCTTCAAATATTTGTGTTTTTCGATTTCAGCAACATCGATGATTTTGTAGCTGAAACCCATTCTTGGCGCCAGAGCGACAAGAGCGGTGGTGCGCTTCTTTTCGAGATAAAAAGCGTAGATCAGCGCAAAAAGCAGCAGACCGGCAATGCCGAAAAATATGACCAGTTCAAAATTGTTGGTAAGCCATTCCATCAGACACCTCATTTTCTCACTTTGCTTTTACTGACGGTCAAGTATAAGCCAGAGAAAAACTAAAGACAATCATCATGAGGTGTCGATTGTCATGAGCAAATTTTTATTGATCAGCCGGACCTTCTTCATTTTTTTCTTCGACCTGATGAGCCGGCAAATCTGGGTCTCCAGATACCACAGACTTCCCTTCTTCTGATGGACGGCGCAGGCGGTTGAGGAACTCAACAAAGGCATCATCGAGTTCGGCGCTGATATCAGCAACCTCATTATCAGTTTTGATTATCAGACTGGCGCCCTTTCGGTTACCCAGCCAGAAATGAATCGTCTCAGGGCCTGCTGTCAATTCCACAGAACGGCAGCGTTCAATAACATCGATGCCATAATCCTTTTTCTTTTCCGGCTGATCGGCATCGACAAAATCATTAATTCTCGCACGCCCAAGTGCATTGATAAAATCTTTCACGTCGGTATCGGCGATTTTCTGAACTCCGATCATCCAGCCAGACTGCTTTTTCTCAAGAGTAATGGAACCCGTGGCGTCAGAGACTGAAATCTCGGTCAGGTCCTCGAGCACAGGCACCTGCAGGTGCTTTTCGCGCAGATCTTTTACGGCAAGTCTAAGGTCATTGATATCTGCTGTCGCTGCTGCGTGAATCGCTACAAGATCTCCAGCCCTGACATAGGTATCCACCCCGGACATTTCGCCGACTTCAACAACAAACTGCCGCCCTTCACGATTGTTGATCACTATTTTCAGATTTGGTGAAGCGAACCCATAACCCGCCGGGTCTTCGGGGCGATCTTCGACAAACCTCGATACCCGCAGGTTTCTGACGTTCTGCAGGAAAGCGGCGACGACTTCCCCGTCAGCCGACAATGAAACCGGTGACTCGATTTTCCATTCGCTGAGAGACTCAGCCTGTTTAAGACAGATGGTGTCACTCCCGGTGCTGATAATGAAGCTGACAACCTGACCGAAATCTTCGTTGAAGAACTGGCGATCGCGCAGATCGGCGAGTTGCTTGTTAAAAGCTCCTTTAATATAGCCCGGAACCATATAAATTCTCGGGTCGCCCTGCCTTGCAAGGTAGTATGACCCGCCCACCTCAGTCTTCGAACCTAGAGTCAGGGCGAGAGTGCGGGTTGCCGTCTCGATCAGAACGACCGGTGCGCTGGCATCGATTCCAAAAGGTCGGGAATCGGTAGCATTTTCTGCAATTATCAGCTCTGATTTCAATTCGGCAAAATGTTTGAGAAGCCCTTCAGCCTCGTTTTTATCGCTGCGGTATTCACCGGGAGAGACAATCTGGCTGCCGCCGGCATTGTAGACAATTTTCAGTTCAGATTCCGAGTCACTCTTCCAGGTAAGCGACCTGATATCATTCTCGCCGCAATCCAACATAGATAAGGGTTTTTGCACTCCCGGCAGAAGAATTTCGTCGGTCTCATAATAGTTGGCATAAACAAGCAGAACTATCAGTGCAATGAAAGCCCCGATCGTCGGCATAAGTCTCTTAATCATTCTCAGACCCTCCTGCGCACGAGATAGACGAAAAAACCGAGCATGATTATCAGAGCAGGCGCCCCAAAGACACAGAGAGAAAAGATTTTGCCGGCGTCTTTTTCATCGAACACGATTTTTGGCATTTCCAGTATTCTTGGTCGAATCGAAATCTGCTGATTCTGCCCAACCAGCCAGTTTATTCCATTGATGAAAATATCACGGTTGGCAAGTGAGCCGATGTAAGCGTTTGAACAGAAATCAGAATCGCCAAAGAACAATGCTCGCGAACCGGATGCCACGGCAACCTTTTCGGCTGCCAGGGCCAGATTTAATGGCCCTCTTACATCACGTCCCACCGCAAATCCGATTTCAATTTCTTCACCTTCTTTAAGGTTGCGTTTTGCCCATGAATTCTCGATTGTCTTCATGACCGGCTGAATTTTGATGCCATCTTTGTTCTCAACCGTCAGACTCCGGCAATGAAACATAAGCCCGAGCATGCTTTTTTGCTTGATCGGCTTAACAATCGGGTGATCTTCCAGTTCCGGAGCTACGGTCCAGTAATTACGCCCAATACCACGCGGATCGACAACGATATCGTGATTGAACATCACGCCAAATTCGCTGAAAATAAATGACTCGAGCTTCTCAAGCTGATAACCTGGGTCAAGAGCCACAACCAGATGCCCGTTGCCGCTTCTGAGATAACTGCGCAGCTTTTCGATCTCGCTGTCCAGGTAATCCTGCTGTGGGCTGATAATCGCCAGAACCGATGCCCGTGAGTCGATGTCGCCTTCAAGCAGATTGGCCTCGGAAACTTCAAAATTTTCCCGGATCAGCAATTCATTGATTCCGGCCACATCGCGGGGTTGAAAACCGGAAGTCGCAGATTCTCCATGCCCTTTGACAAAGCCGATAAGTCGCCTGATTCCGCTGGTTACATTCAGAAGCGCAGAAGTGATCGCCTGCTCACCGGTAAACTTTGGCTTGCTGTCTGGTGGGCTGTATTGATTGGGAACCTCGAAGAGATCATTACTGAAAATATCCTGGCGACTGGCATCGCATTGAATCACCAGAGTTCCGAGTGCAGTAACATTCATCGCTCTCGTGGTAACCGGGTCACGCATCGGATCGATCATGACAAACGAGAATTTATCGCTGTGCCGTCGATACTCTTTCAGCAGATCCTCGATCATCGACTTTTCAGATGTCCCATCCGGGTAGAAGGCCGTTACCCGGACCTCTTTTTTCAGATTTCTGACGGCCTGAACCGTCATTTCAGAAAGCGAAAACATCTTGTTCTGAGTGAAATCATAACGCACATTCCTTCTGAAACCGATATGTGAAAGCACGACTCCGATACCGAATATCAGCAGAATCAAAATAATGTCATTCGCCCAGAGAAGGGTTTTGCGACTGGCAAAAATCTCGGTTGCCATGGCTGGTCTGATTGCTATGGCGCTGGCTGCGATAACCACACCGGCTACGAGAGTGCCAAGCGCGATATGATTCTGACTCGGAAAATTAATATAAATAAGGCCGGCGGCAATAAGAGTCGCCAGCGACAGAATCAAAAGTATATACGGCAATACCGGAATCTGGATTTTGCGTCTGTCGTTCATGACGGTTACCTCCACCTGTCTGATTCAAGCACCCTGGTAGCGAGGAAAAGCCAGGTAAGGGTGAAAATCAAAAAGAATATCACATTGCCGGAATCGACTATTCCGCGCAGAAATTCGGCGTATCTGTCGAATATGGAAAGATTTCCCAGAAGTTCACCAAAAGCATTGTCGAAAATGTGTTTTGCCCAGCCGAAGATCCAGAACAGAATAAGACCGCCGAAGCTGAGCATGGCCGCTACAATCTGGTTTTCTGTAAGAGTGCTGGCAAAAAGACCAAGCGAGATATAGGCAGCGCCAAGAAGTACCAGGCCGATGTAACCGCTGTATACCGGACCCATATCGAATTCTGTCGAATACGCCGAAAGCACCAGCGGATATTGCAGGGTCAGTGCGATCAGAGCCAGATAAAGCGCAAAGCAGGCCAGAAACTTCCCCGCAATGATTTCAAAAGGAGACACCGGCGAGGTCAGCAGCAGTTCAATAGTATGACTCTTCTTTTCTTCGCTGACCAGCCGCATAGTCAAAACCGGAGAGGCCAGCAGAAGAATGAAAGCTGCATTGTAAAGCATCGGTTCGAGGCTGGCCATGCTGCTTGAAATGAGAATTACCCAGAAGAGGTAACCGACAATCATGAGAAACGAGGCAAAAACGATGTAGGCGACCGGAGAATAAAAGAAAGACTGCAGCTCTTTCTTCATTATGGCAAATATTTTCATGCTGCCTGTTTCCTTTCTTCACCGCTGGTAAGCTTGAGAAAAATATCTTCGAGAGTGGCTTTTACGGGCGATATTTCTCTGAAAACCATGCCTTCATCTGCGAGTTTGCGGAATACTGCATCGAAGTCTTCATGATTTTCAAGCTGCAGTTTGAAATCAATTCGATCCGGAAAATTGTTAACATCCTGAAATACAGCGCCGGGCACTTTTTCGATTGCCTTCTGCCAGCTGTCTTTGCCTGGCTGCTTCAAGGAAATTTTCCAGGTGGGTTTGCCGCTGGCCGCCTTTTCAAGGTTTGCCACCGAATCGACGGCGACGACTTCCCCTTCGTTGATTATGACGACCCTACCGCAGGTCATACTGACTTCTGAAAGAATATGAGTAGACAGAATGATTGTATGGTCACTGGCCAGATCTTTAATCAGACCGCGGATTTCGATAATCTGGTTTGGGTCGAGGCCGACTGTGGGTTCATCGAGAATCAGCACTTCCGGGTTGTGCAGCATGGCCTGCGCCAGCCCGACGCGCTGGCGATAACCTTTCGAGAGAGTTCCGATAACCCGGTTCAGATATTCTCTTAAACCCAGGCGCTCAGCGACGTAATCTATGCGTTCAACCCGTTTGCGATATGGCAATTCTCTGATTTCGCCGATAAAATTAAGATAAGCCCCGACGGTCATCTCCGGGTAAAGAGGCGGGGTTTCAGGAAGATAGCCCAGACGTCGCCGGACTTCGATCGAATCTTCAAATACATCGTAACCGGCAACCGAGGCCGTTCCTGATGAAGCCGGAATGAAACAGGTGAGAATACGCATGGCGGTGGTTTTACCGGCACCGTTAGGGCCGAGCAGACCGAGAATTTCGCCCCTGGCAACATTTAGATTTATGCTGTTCAGTGCGCGAAAATTGTCGTAAAATTTGGTGACATTCTTCATTTCAATCACAATTTGCGTTCCTCCTGTTAAAAGACAACCGGTCGAGGGTATCTACATTGACCATGCCCGGGCAACAGAGTTCCAATTATTTAACGAAATTCTGCACCTGCTGACTAGTCTGGAAAATCTTGAAAAGTTTGCCTGGTTCTGCGATAATTCGCCAGAAATAAATCAAAAGGAAGCACGGCATGCCAACCATTGGAATCTCGATGATAGCGCACAATGAAGAAAGACAGATTGCCAATGCTCTTCAGTCTTCGATGTTTGCAGATGATATAGTGGTTGTTGACTGTGAGTCAACAGATAATACTGCCAAAATTGTAAATAATTTTACCAGGGCACGACTATTCGGTCGACCGAACAACCGCAATCTGAATGTAAACAAAAGCTTCGGGTTCGAGCAACTGAAGACCGACTGGATATTCTATCTCGACCCTGATGAAATCATCACACCGCAATTGGCCGATGAGATCAGGCAGGCAATCAGCAGCGATCGATACGCAGCCTACAAACTGCCCCGCCGCAATATTTTCTTCGGCCGCTGGCTCGCCCACGGCAGTCAATATCCAGACATGCAGCTGAGACTCTTCAAACGCGGCAAAGCCTCATTCGCCAATCAGCATGTGCATGAAATGCTTAAGGTAGATGGTGCGACCGGTCATCTAAAAAATGCCTTCGAACATCACCCCTACCCCGAGATAGCCGATTACCTGCGCAAGATGATTTTCTACACAGGTTTTCAGGCAGAATTCTGGCACAATTCCGGAATGTCAGCCGATGTGATCAATACCTGGCGCCATATGTTTTTCAGACCGGTGTTTCGCTTTCTGCGACGCTATTTTCTGAAACAGGGTTTCAGAGACGGTTGGCAGGGATTCGTTGCAGCTGCCGGCGATGCTTTTCAGAACATCTTCAGCTTTGGCCGGTTTCTCGAAATCAGGAGCAGAAAACAGTGAGAATCATTCAAATCCTGAATTCCCCGAACTGGAGTGGAGCTTCAAACTACTGTATCTCGGTCAGCAGTGAATTGATCAAGCTCGGGCATGAAGTTCTGCTGCTGACTGAACCCGGCAAGCCGCACTTTCGAGCCGTCAATCTCGGTATTCCCTGCGACGATACCATCCGACTCAATCATCGCAACCCGTTTCTCTATATTCATGCCATCAAACGGATGAAAACAATTTTTAAAAGGTTCAAACCAGACATTATCTCTGCCCATATTAACGAAGGAGCCTGGATGGCCGGCCTGGTTGCGAAGAAAACGGTTCCGGAGGCTGTTGTAGCCCGCATCAGAACCGACATCGATCCGCCCAAAGGTCACCTGATAAATCGTTACGTGCACCACCACTGGACTGATCATATAGTAGTCGGTTCGATGCTGCATAAGAAACTCTGCCAGCAGATTCTTGATTATCCGCCTGACCGGGTCAGCGTTGTTTACGGCGGAGTCGATACCGAACTCTTCAAGCCTGACCTTGCCAGGGTTTCAAAATTTCGTCAGGAAATCGGTGCCCGGCCTGAAGATATTCTCATTGGCCTGCTTGCGAGGCTTGATCCTGTTAAAGGTCACGAATATGCCATTGGCGCTATCGCCGCCCTGAAAAACCTGCCGGTCAATTTTAAACTGATCGCAGCCGGTTATGAAAACGAGCGCACTTTTGCATGGCTGAAATCTCTGGCTGCTGAAAACGGTGTCGGCGGCAATCTTGTCTGCCTTGGTCTGCGCAAAGATCTTCCTGATGTCCTCGCAGCTCTCGATATTGGCCTGATAACCTCAGTCGGGTCAGAAGCCAATTCCCGCGCCGCTCTCGAGTTCATGGCCTCTGGGAAACCAGTAGTGGGAACATCTGTTGGCGTCATTCCTGAAATCGTGCACCATGAATCACACGGGTTGATCGTTCAGCCGAGAAATTCAGCCGAAACGGCTGCGGCACTCGAAAAGCTGGTTTCAAACCCGGTTCTCAGGTCAAAGATGGGCCGTGCAGCCCGTCAGAGCGTTGAAGACAATTTTTCCCTGCCGAAATTCGGCAAAGTCATGGAAGCCGTCTATCAAAAACTGTTGATAGCACGCAAACCCTGAACACATTCCCCGGTTTGCCGCTCCGCAAAATTTTTACATCCTGAAAATAGCAACTTATTTTATTCTATTGTTGCCTGTTGACTTCCTGAAGGGCAATACAATAAAATCCAAGTCAAATTACCGGGGTACACAGATTGAACATATTCAGAAATTTTTCGATTAAAATAAGGCTGCTGGTTACCTTTCTCATGGTTTCACTGCTGCCGGTCGTAATTTTTATTTACGTCCAGTATTCAGGCATCGCGATGACCAATGCAACTGCCTTTTTTGTCGGCGTAATTGCAGTCATCAACGCCATGATCACCTCTTTTCTCGTCGCGTCTTCCATAGTTTCTCCAATCGATATGATTCTGCACGCCCTGCAGGTTTTTCAGACAAAAAAATCCGCTGCTTCTGTCAGTGACAGCGGCCAGGATGAAGTGGCCGAAGTTTCATTTGAACTGAACAGGATTTTCAGCGAATGGAATCAGGAAATCGTTTTACTCGGCAAAAAGCAATTCCAGCAGGACAAAGAGCAGGAAAAAAATCAGGTTCTTCTCAGCCTTAACGAGCAACAGCTCGCTTCGACCCGGTCATTGCTGAAGGTGGCTCAGACGCTCAATACCACTTTCGATTTTCAGAGCAATCTAAAGGCTATCCTTGACGAGGCCGTTTCTGCCATGAACGTGCAGTGGGCTTCGATACTTCTGATCAACCGTGAAAAACATGAAATGACAGTTGCATGCGTCAGAGGCATCGAAAAAAGTCTTCTCGACGACCTCGCCGAAGAAGACTACCCTTCAATCAGACTTAAACCTCACGAAGGACTGGCCGGCCAGGTTATAAAGGACGGCCTGCCCCTTATCGCCAACAAAGGTTTCAAAGACCCACGATTCAAGCAGTTCAGCGAATTCAAAAACAAGGACGAAAAGGTCGCAAGCCTTTTGTGCGCCCCAATCGTCAGTTCCGATGGCATAGTCCTTGGCGTGATGAATCTTATCAACCGTATTGTTCCCCCGGTATTTCGCAATGAAGATCTTCCCTACGTTAAAGATTTATGCACCCTGGCCTCTCTGATAATCGAACGCAACCGCATGTACAGCAATCTGTTCGTCGATGAACTAACCGGCCTTTCTGCCCACAACGTCTGGAAAGGCTATTTTGCAGAAGAATCCGCAAGGGCAGTGCGTTATGCCCAGATGCTCAGTCTGGTAATCATCGATATCGACGATTTCAAAAAAATCGCCGGGGGAACCAATGCCGAATTTGCAACCCAGCTGAACGGGATCTGCGGCAAAGTTATCGCCCGGACCCTGCGTGATACCGACACTGCTTCTTCTGTCCAGGAACGTTTTTTCGTCCTGTTGCCTAATACAGATCTTGCTGGAGCCGTATATCTTACGGGCCGCATCAAGGAAGCAATTGAAAAAGAAACTCTTGAATTCGATGGACGCCGTTTGTCCATAACTGTTTCCGCAGGCATAGCCAGTTATCCCGAGACCGTCACCGATGTCCGTGAACTCATGAAAGCGTCGGTTCAGGCGGCCAGTCAAGCCCATGATGCCGGTGGCAACCGCGCCACCATTCATAAAGCCAATAAAAATCAATAAATCGAGGTTGTCATGAAATCCTTCTACGTCACTACTCCGCTCTATTATGCCAACGACGAACTTCACATCGGGCATGCCTTTTCAACCCTGGCTGCCGATATTCTCAGTCGCTATCAGCGTTCCATGGGCAGGGAAGTGCATTTTCTCACCGGCTCTGACGAGCATGGGCAGAAAGTTGAACAGGCGGCAAAAGCCCGGGGATTGTCCCCAATTGCCCATACCGACAGCCTCGTGGAAAAATTCAAATCTCTCTGGACCCTCCTCGATATAACCTACGACGATTTTATTCGCACGACCGAAGAACGCCATAAAAAAGTCGTCTGTCACGCCCTCAATGAACTCTGGCAAAAAGGCGACATTTATGAGGCTGAATACAGCGGCTGGTATTGCACTCCGTGCGAACGTTTCTGGACAGAAAAAGAAGTGCCCGAGAAACTTTGTCCTGACTGCAAACGTGCCATTCAGGAAATTTCTGAAAAGAACTATTTTTTCAGAATGTCAAAATATCAGCAGCAGCTCATCGATCATATAAACGCCAACCCGGGTTTCATCAGGCCGGAAAACCGCCGCAACGAAGTGCTCGGATTTCTGCGCCAGCCACTCGGAGATCTTTGCATCAGCAGACCGAAAAGCCGGCTGTCATGGGGAATCGAACTGCCCTTTGCAAAGGATTATGTGACCTATGTATGGTTCGATGCCCTCACGAACTATATTTCTGCAGTTGGCTATCCTTTCGACATGGAAAAATTCAACCGTATATGGCCTGCATCCTGTCATCTGATCGGCAAAGACATTCTTACTACCCATGCCGTTTACTGGAGTACAATGCTGATGGCTCTGGGACTTAAACTGCCAGAGTGTATTTTTGCCCACGGCTGGTGGGTAACCGGTGAAGGCAAAATGTCCAAATCAGTCGGAAATATCATCAATCCACGCGAACTGGTGGCCCGCTACGGCCTTGACCCGTTCAGGTTCTACCTGTTCAGGGAAATGGTTTTCGGCATGGACGCAACCTATACGGAAGACAATTTCGTTTTGCGCTATAACGCTGACCTGGCCAACGATTACGGCAACCTTTGCCAGCGCATGCTGCCGATGCTCATCAAAAACCGCGATGGCATTTTCCATAAAACGGCACCGGTTTTGCCGCAGAGTCGCGAAATTGCCGAAATGGCCTCTGCCATCAAGACAGACTATGTGAATGCCATGGAGAACTTTCTATTTCACGATGCACTCAAACGCATCTGGGATCTGATTCAACGCCTGAACAAATACGTTGATGAAACTGCCCCCTGGAAGCTCGCCAAAGAGCAGAATTTTGCTGTGCTCGACGAAGTTTTCTACACAATCGGTGAAGGCATACGCTTCGTTTCACATCTGGTTTCTCCCTTCATGCCGCACCTGGCACCCGAATTTCTCAAGCAGATCGGTTGTGCAAATGAAAGCATCGAAATCAGCAAACTTGCCTGGGGCCAGCTAGCAGAAGGCACCAGGTGCACCGAACCGATGCCGATGTTCCCACGCCTCGAGACAGAGCGCATTCAGAATCTTAAGAAAGGCACCGGAACCGAACAGTCAGAGACGGCCGTGAAAAGCCGCGAAAAGAAGGCTCCTGCGGTTGCCGTACCTGCTAATGAAGATGGGCTGGTCAGTTTCGACGATTTCCTCAAGACTGAATTGTGCATAGCCCGCATCGAAACCGCAGAAAAGGTCGAAAATGCCGACAAGCTTCTCAAGCTGACCGTAAATATCGGCGACGAAACCCGCACCCTTGTTGCAGGCATTGCTGCTTTCTACAAACCCGAAGAACTGCCTGGCCGACAGGTGGTGATGGTGAAGAATCTCAAGCCTGCCAAGATTCGCGGCATTCTCTCGCATGGCATGATTCTGGCAGCGGCAACCGAAGACGGAGGGCTCGCTCTCGTATCTCCAGATAAACCTGCCAGGACAGGTATCAGGGTCAAATAATGCCGGTTCCCCTGCTGATCGATGTTCATGCACATCTTCAGGATGAAAAATTCACTGAAGATGTGGCTGCTGTTATCGAAAGAGCCAGAGTTGCCGGAATTGAACGCATCATTAACGCCGGCACCAGCGTTGATGATTCACGCCGGGCTCTCGAAATCGCCCGAAAATTTCCCGGCTGTTTCAGTCTGGCAGGTATTCATCCGCATGACGCTTCGACGTTCAATGAAACATCTCTGGCAGATCTCAAAGAAATTGCAGCCGACCCTCACGTTCTTGGAATCGGCGAAATAGGTCTGGACTTTCACTACGATTTTTCGCCGCGCGATACTCAGCTGCAGGTTTTCAGACAACTCTGGCAACTTGCAGCCAGTATGCAATTGCCGGCAGTCATTCATGTGCGCGAAGCCTACGATGCATTTTTTTCGGCGATCAGTGACCTGCCATTTCCGCCGCGAGCGCTCCTGCATTGTTTTTCCGGCGATATCGAAATCGCCCGTCGTGCCTCTGATCTCGGGTTTCATTTTTCGGTCGGTGGAACATTGACATACCCGAAGTCCGAAATGACAAGAGATGTCTTCAGAATTCTCCCGGAAGACCGCATTCACCTTGAAACCGACTGCCCATATCTTGCGCCCCAGTTCAAACGTGGCAAGCGAAATGAACCGGCTTATATGACCTCGACTCTCGAGCAGCTGGCCAGGTTACGCAAGCTGCCGGTAAATACCATGGCTGAAATTCTCAGGCGCAATGCCATCAATCTTTTTGGCGCAAAGGCTGGATAAAAAACAATGGAAGCACAGAGACTTGAATATAAGCGCAGCAGTACCAATGAAATCATTCTTGGCAACGATATTGTCAAAGAGATTGTTTCAAGGCTGCTGCGGTTTAGAGTTGCCAGACATTGCGCCGTAGTGACCAACGATACGGTTGCCAAATGGTATCTGCAGCCTATTTTATCGGAACTGCGTTCGCGGGGCTTTACTGCGGCTGAAATCATCGTTCCTGAAGGTGAGAAAAACAAAAATTTCGACACCGCCCTGACTATCATGAAAGGTCTTTGTGATGCCGGAATAGACCGGGACAGCCCGCTGATTGCCCTGGGTGGAGGCGTCATATGCGATCTGACCGGTTTTGTAGCCTCGATATACAAACGTGGATTGCCACTGGTGCTGCTGCCGACATCTCTTCTGGCGATGGTCGATGCCTGTATTGGCGGCAAGAATGGCATAAACCTCGAGCACGGGAAAAATCTGGCCGGGACTTTTTATCAACCCTTTTTTACGGCCATAGACGTCAGCGTTCTGCGCACTCTTCCTTTGGGGCAGCTTTCTTACGGCCTCGTCGAAGCTGTCAAACATGGAGCGATTGCCGACGCCGCATATTATCGTTTTATTCTGAAGAACGTCGATTCGATCAAATCGAAGCAGTTGCCACTTATGCAGCGACTGATAAGACGATCGATTCACATCAAGAAAGTATTTGTCGCCGGCGATGAACTCGACCATGGCGATCGGGCCCACCTCAATCTCGGGCATACCTTCGGGCATGCTCTGGAAGCAGCTGGCAATTATATCAGACTTCATCACGCAGAAGCGGTTGGGCTTGGAATGCTCATGGCGATCAAAGCGGCAGAGGCAGCAGGAGTTCTCGAAGAAGATTATTCCGAAAGCCTCAAGGCAATTTTGAGCGAATTCAGCCTGCCAACTACAATTCCAGCCGAACTCGACCGCAAAGAAATTTTGAACAATCTCTCCCAGGATAAAAAGAAAAGCCAGGGCAGCTATCAGTTCGTATTGCCTGTCGCCCTGGGTAAAACCACGATTCACAAGGTTGAATCAGAAAAAGTCGCCGACTTTCTCAATACGGCAATGAACCTGTAACACCACTCCACCGGCCCTCAACCGGCATAATGATTTTCATATTAAATAAGGATGGCCAGATGAACCCAACCACCACAATTGCCCATCGTTTTTCCCCTAACGCCCAGAAAGTGCTTGCAAAAAGATACCTGACACGTGGTCCTGACGGAAAGCCAACGGAGTCGATCGAAGAACTGTTCAGAAGGGTTGCCCATGCGATCGCTTCAGCTGAAAACAATTATCATAACAGCAGATATACAGTTGAACAGCTCGAGAATGAATTTTACCGCATCATGACTGACCTGGACTTTCTGCCCAACAGCCCCACCCTCATGAATGCCGGCAAGGAACTTGGGCAACTTTCTGCCTGCTTTGTGTTGCCGGTCGAAGACTCTATGGAAGGCATATTTGATGCGGTTAAGAACGCAGCCCTGATACATAAATCGGGGGGGGGAACCGGATTCAGTTTTTCGCGACTGCGACCGGCCAACGATCTGGTTTCTTCGACCAGCGGCGTCAGTTCCGGGCCAATCTCGTTCATGCGCGTCTTTAATGTAGCTACAGAGACCATCAAACAGGGCGGCACCCGCCGCGGCGCCAATATGGGTATTCTGCGCGTCGATCACCCCGATATTCTCGAATTCATTACCTGCAAGGAAAAAAATGACGAGTTGACCAACTTCAACATTTCCATTGCGGTCACCGATCAGTTCATGGAAGCGCTGGAACGAGACGGCGAATACAACCTTATCAACCCAAGATCGAAAGAAATTGTTAATTCGCTGAAAGCCAGCAAGGTTTTTCATATGATCGTCGAAAGAGCCTGGCGAAACGGCGAACCCGGCATAGTCTTCATCGACCGCATCAACCGCTATCAGCCAACACCTGCCGTAGCCGCCATTGAATCGACGAATCCATGTGGCGAACAGCCTCTTCTTCCTTATGAATCATGCAATCTCGGTTCGATCAATCTGGCAAGATTTGTGACCGGGTCGAAGCCGGAAATTGATTACAACCGACTTCGTGAGACCATTCATCTCGCAGTCAGATTTCTCGACAATGTTATCGATCAGAACCGCTACCCCATCCCCGAAATCGATAAAACGACGAAAGCAAATCGCAAGATTGGCCTTGGAGTTATGGGCTGGGCTGATCTGCTGATCAAGATGAACCTCCCATATGATTCTGAAAAGGCTCTTGAACTGGCAGATTCAATCATGGGTTTTATTAAAAGGGAGTCCTGGTCTGCCTCGCAGGAGCTCGCGAAGGAACGTGGCGCGTTTCCGAATTTTGAAAAATCGATTTTTGCCGAAAAAAAGATGCTGCCGATGCGCAATGCAACCGTGACAACCATTGCTCCCACCGGAACAATAAGCTTGATTTCTGGCTGTTCAAGCGGCATCGAGCCGCTTTTTGCCATCGCCTACGAAAAACATGTAATGGATAATGAAAAGCTGGTTGAAGTGCACAACGATTTTGTCAGAGTTGCCAGAGATCGCGGCTTTTATTCAGATGAATTGATGGAAAAGATTGCTCAGCAGGGCAATCTAAAAGGCTTCAGTCAGATACCCGAAGATGTTGCCAGAGTTTTCGTAACCAGTCACTTCATATCACCTGAATGGCACATCCGTATGCAGGCTGCCTTTCAGAAACATACCGACAATGCGGTCAGTAAAACTGTCAATTTCCCCTTCGAAGCGACCAAAAAGGATGTCGAGACCGTTTTTAAGTTTGCATACACTCTCAACTGTAAAGGTGTTACGGTTTATCGTGATGGTTCCCGCGAAGAACAGGTTCTGAACGTCGGCAAGGGCCAGAAGGCAAAATCTCCGGCGACAGCAGAAATCCCGAGAGTAACGCCCAGAGCACGCCCCGAAAGAACAGTAGGAGTGACTGAACGCGTTAAAATTGGTTGCGGCAATCTTTATGTAACTGTAAACAGTGACGAAAAGGGCATCTGTGAGGTTTTCACCAGTCTTGGTCGCAATGGCGGCTGTCCTTCTCAATCAGAAGCAGCAGCAAGACTGGTTTCTATGGCCCTGCGCGCCGGTATTGACGTTCAGGAAATCATCGATCAGCTGAAAGGCATCCGATGCATGTCGACAATCAAGAAGGGTGCAATGTCCGGTGGCATCAAGGTTCTCTCCTGCCCTGATGCAATCGGCAAAGCTCTCGAGCAGTATCATCTCAGTGCGAAAGATACTTTTGCCAAAAACCTGCCTCCAGTAGTAGCACCCCGAGTTTCCGGCAAAAAAGACCTTCTTGTTGACAATCCAGAACCAGGACCCGCATGCCCTGAATGTGGCGAAGGTCTTGAACATGATGGAGGTTGTGTGATCTGCAAATATTGTGGATTTTCAAAATGTGGCTGAAATCTGTGTACATCAGCATAGATTTAATTTTCTGTTGGCATTGACACCTCTGGAGATAATCAGTAAAATCAAATAGAACTATTTCAGGTTTGTATGCAAGCCTGCATAAGGCGCGCTTATAAGGAGTATAAGAGTATGAATCAAAGAATCGCGCGATTGAGTGTACTGCTGACACTTGCAGTTTTGTTTGTATCAGCTGTATACGCAGCTGAAGCGCCCCTCCTGAGAGTCACCTTTCTTGACGTGCATCAGGGTGACTGTATTCTCATCCGATCCGCAGAAAAAACTGTGATGATCGATGCTGGCGACGACAATCGTAATGCCGCCATCAGGTACATCATTCCCTATCTCAAAAAAGAAGGCATCAAGAAAATTGACCAGGCAATAATTACCCACCCGCATCGCGACCATTTTGGCGGTTTTATTGATCTGCTCAAAGAATGTGATTTTGGTGAATTCGTTTATGCAAACGACTCTGAGATTTCTTCTGAAGGCGAAACCACCAAAGGTGTCGGTAATGATGCCATTGTCTATGCCCAGCTCAGAACCCTCATTCTCGACAAGAAAATTCCCTATCGCAAAGCAAAACTGGGTGAACTTCTCAATTGGGGCAAAGATATCAAAGCCGAAGTGGTTAGCTGCGACACCAACCGTGATGATATGCCACCGTCTGATACCCTCAAAACCAATCCAAATGAGCTTTCTGTTGTAATCAAGCTTACTGCCGGCAAAGTCAGTTATCTTCTTACCGGCGACGCTGAAAAAACCTCAGAAACCAACATGATCAATACGCATGGCAAGAAACTTGCCTGCACCGTTCTCAAGTCAGGTCATCATGGCAGCAAAACTTCTTCCGGCCACGCCTTCATGGATCTCGTACAGCCGGAATACGGCATTATCAGTGCCGGAACCGGCAATTCCTTCGGGCACCCGACTCAGGTCGTTCTCGACATCTATGATTATTACCACATGAAGGTTTTCAGAACTGACAAAGACGGCACTATCGAAAGCTTTACCGATGGCAATACCGTAACCTTCGTAACCAACAACAGCCCGCTTGAATTCACCAGCAAACCCAAGGTTATAGCTCTTACAGCAAATTCAGCCACCCTGCAATGGGAAACCAACCGTGGATCGACCTCGATGGTCAACTACGGCACAGCTTCCTTTGATCAAAACAAGGAATTCAACCATTCGGTAAAGGTTCACACCGTGACCCTTACCGGTCTCAAGCCTTCAACGACCTATAAATATCAGGTTGTTTCAAAAGACCCTCGTGAAGCCGAAAAAATGATTTCGGTCGAAGCAACCCTTACAACCCCTGAAGGTTCTGGTGACCCGCTCCCCAAAATCTCCAAAATCACCACCAACTTCACCCGTGTTTACATGAAACACCCCTTCAAGATCCTGGTGCCGGTAAGCAATCCAGCCGATGCCCCATCAAAAAGCCTTACTCTTGAAGTTTATCATTCAGCAATGGATGAATCGAACCTGATCGACAAGGTCAAGTTCGACAGTATTCCAGCCGCATCAGCCCTCGAGGCAATTCTGCCAACCCAGATCGATTGGATCGGTCCGGTAGAAATCATCGCCGTTCTCAAGCAGGGCACCTCGATAATCGATACCTCATCGATCAATATCAATGTTGAAGCCAAAGTCATTCTTGTTGACTGTGCTCATGGCAACAAAGATTATTTCACCGGTCGATTCGCAGGCATGAAAATGGATCTTTTCCAGAGCTATGGCTTCCAGATGCGCAGCATTTCAAAAGCCATCACTTATGAAAGTATTCAGGACGCTTTTGTAATCATCTTTCCGCATCCTACCGTCGATTACAAATCAGAAGAAGTCACCGCACTCAAGAAATTTGTTTCCGGCGGCGGCTCCCTGCTGATGTTCGCTCAATCCGACTATCGCAATCTCTCGAATCCTGACATGTTCAATTCGATTCTGAAAGGTGTCGGCAGCAAGATCAGATTCAATGACGACCAGGCATGTGATCCGGTCGACAATATCGGGCCGCCATGGCGCATGTTCGTAAAAACCTTTCCGACTCCTGAAATTACCGGTAAAGAAGTCAACAAACTTCTTCTTAGAAGTTCCTGCACTCTCATCAATTCCAAAAACAGCGGTCTGGCCGCTGCCAAGAACCTGTTCCTCCTGGCCACCGGCGACAACGATTCTTATAACACCGAATCCGATGCAATGAATGATGGCTACATCTACGCCAGCCATACTCCGTTGCTGCCGATTCCGGTCGCTGCCGCCGAAGATCTTGGCTATGGCCGGGTAGCATGCCTCTGTGAACCCCTCTTCCAGGACAACTTTTACAGCGCCCCTGGTGATTTAAGCACCGTTCCTTTCAACCGAAACGTTGTCAAATGGTTGAGCCTTGGCCGCGAAAAGAATGTCAAAGGTCTGGTAAGATATATATCTGAACTCGACCAGGAAAACGACCCGGAAGTTCGTGCTGAACGCTACGAAGCCCTTTCCAAAACCGTCATGAAAAAGGTCAGACGCGAAGTCGATTATGATCGGAATTCGCTTGGAGATATAAACTCGATGTTGAATGAATTCCGCAGCCCGACCGTAGATCAGCTGAAACTTCAGATCGATCAGGTCTATCGTTTTGATCGACTGCACAGCAACGATTAAATCAGGGAATTAAAAAATGCAGGGAACGATGTCCAGTCGTTCCCTGCATTTTATTATGCATAATGGCTGAAATACAATTTCCAGACCCATCACTTGCCGACCGGGATGGTCTATTAGCCCTGGGTGGCAACCTCGAGGCGAATACTCTACTGATAGCCTATCGCAAGGGCATTTTCCCCTGGTCCGTACGGCCTATTTCCTGGTGGTCACCAGACCCAAGGGCAATATTTGACCTGCAGACCTTCAGATTGAGCCGGCGTATGCAGCGCATCTATAGAAACGGAAACTTTACCTTCACCCTGGACAGATGCTTCACCCAGGTGATGGAAGGATGTGCTGCTTCAGCTCCTGGCCGGGAAAGTACCTGGATAAGCAATGATTTTATAAAAGCCTACACTCGCCTGCATGAGCTTGGATATGCCCACAGCGCCGAAATATGGCAGGATGGGGCCCTGGCCGGCGGGGTGTATGGCGTAGCAATTGGTGGCTTTTTTGCCGGCGAGTCAATGTTTCATAGAATCACCAATGCCTCGACCCTGTGCCTGAATTATTTAATCGATCATCTGCGAAAACGTGGCTATGAACTTTTCGATTCGCAGGTTATATCGCCTCACACCGCTCGGCTGGGCGCTGTCGAAATTGACCGTGAAGAATATCTGAGCCGTCTGCAATCAGCGCTCAGCAAAAAATGCTCATTTTATTGAAATATTTTTGGCTGCAGCTTTAATCATACCTGCAAACCTGCTATAATCTCAGCTGATTTCAAACCAATAATAACCGCAGTGGGAAAACCTGTGCAGAATACAAAAATTAAGCGTTCGATCGTTCTTTTTCTGTTCCTGATCTGTGTTGTTGCCTCCTTTTCCGATGAGTCACGCATAACAGACATAAGATTCTGGCAAAGCCCTGAAGAAGCACAGGTCGTTCTCGATATCAGTGCAGTGCCAAAGGTTTCCGAAGTATCGATGCTCGGCGATGGAACCTTGTATTTTGACATAGCCGGTTGTGTTTTCAGACCAGGCCGGCAACGCTATCCCCTGCAGAATCCATTTCTTGAGGTCTTAACCGTTCAGCAGAATGATGACCTGACCACAAGAGTCTTTTTCCGTGTTCCGACTGGAGTAGAAGCCAAAACTTTCGTTCTTGCCAAAAACGAAAAGAAAGGGGACCGGATCGTCATCTTTCTGCGTGAGCCTCAAGCAACGCTGATGCAGAAGCGCAACGCCGAGCTTTTTGAAGTAAATCGTCTCAAAGCCGGAAACGTGAGAATCGTTGTAATCGACTCAGGTCATGGCGGCGAAGATCCTGGAACCCGGCACAACGGCATCATTGAAAAGAATTACGTCATGACCATGGCAAAGCTTGTCAAGGCATATTTTGACCGCGACCCCCGCTTTAAGGCCATTCTGACTCGCAACGGCGACTACATCATCCCACTTGAAAGACGTCGTGAGATTGCCGAGAGACTCGGAGCCGATGCGTTTATCAGCCTGCATGTCAACTACAATTCCCGCAAAATAATCAGAGGCTCGGAAATTTACTACGAATCTCCAAAAGGCGCTGTAGGGGAAGCAGAGCGCCTGGTTGCTGAAACCGAAAACCAGGTGGACTTTTCCGGATCGATAAATAGCGCTCCTCCAATAATCACCAAACGTGAAATTATAGAGAAGCAGGCTCTGACGATGAATCGCAGCCGGCAACTGGCTGAAAAGGTAGAAGCCCAGATCAGTGCCTCAGTTGTTGAACTGCCATCACGTGGCGTAAAAAGAGCCGGTTTCAAAGTTCTTCATTCAATGGCAATGCCTTCGATTCTCGTAGAATTCGGCTATGTATCAAACTTTCAGGATGCCGAAATCCTCAAAAACTACAACGCCAGAACCAGACTGGCTCAGGGTCTCTATTTTGGCGTTCGCGACTTTCTTCTCGGCCATATCGAGGAAGGCCTTGATACCAGTTACCTCGAATATATACAGACCGCAGCAGCAGAACGAGCCAGGCAGGCGGCTCTACGCAAAAAAGCCTCCGAATCGAAGAAAAATGCCAAATCTGCTACAAAAAAGTCAAAAACCTACAAAATCAAATCTGGCGATACGCTTTCCGGCATCGCAGCCAGACATGGTGTCACGGTTTCGCAGATCAGCAAAGCCAACAAGTTCTCTGACAAGCATACGATAAAAGCGGGCCAGACAATCATAATACCCGGCAGATAAAGGAACGACAGGGTGGAATTCTTCAGTAACCTCAAAATCAAAACCAGACTATTCTTTACCATGGTGCTGGTTTCAATGATTCTTCTCGGAATGACATTTTTCACCTCTGAGCGAATCAGAAGCGCGGTTAAAAGCCAGATTCCACTGCAGATTCTGACAATTCTCAATGCTGAAGCCGGAAAAATCAACGCCACAATGCGTGGTTACGAAAAAACCCTTGAATACCTGACCCGGCTGAATTCTACCGTGCAGTTTCTTTCATGGGTGGAACAGGCCCCCGATGAAGCCGCAATGATCGAGCAATGGAAGCAGGTTCTCAAAGCACCGGTTTCAGGGCTGCTCAGTCGCAATGAAGACGCGCAAACGAATGACATCTATGATATTGCAGTTCTCAATTATGATGGAGATACCCTTTTCAGACTGCTGACCAACGGTCGTGAACCAGGCACTGATGAGCCTCCCTACGACAAATATATCAACGGCAAAATGAAAGATACTCTTGAAACTGAAGGAATATTTCGAACTCCGGTTTTCTACCAGCAGAACTCTGAAGAATATAAAGAAAGGGTTATTTACCTTTTCAGTCCGGTTATATCGCAAAGAAAAAAGATCGGCATGATCGTCATGGGAATCAGCCTCGAAAGTCTGTTCGAAAACGTTCCGGGCGCCCTTACGAGTGTTGGAGGTAAAACCTCGGTCATTTCAAGCGAATATTCTCAAAACGGCTTTTATCTCGCCCATAGTGAAGTCGAAAATATCCTCGATCCACAGCGTCGAATCTTTCTGAATTCCCGCGAACCCGAACTTCAGGATCACGCCGAAAGGATTGTCGCCAACAAAAGCGGTTTTCACGAATTTCTGCTGGCGGAAAAATCCAACATTCTTCTCGCTGCCGCCCCGGTTCAGAACTCCAGCTGGGTACTTCTCACTGTTGTAGATACTCAGGGCCTGATGGGCGCACTGAACAAGGCCCAGAATTTCTCTTTGTTTCTCATCATCTTCGGCCTGGTGGTAATGACCGGCATTACGATGATCGTCATCAATGGCGTTGTCAAGCAGATACGCGGCGTATCGCAGGGTCTCGAGGAGATTTCCCGTGGCCGCGGCGATCTTACCAAAAGACTCGCAATTATCGGTAAAGATGAACTGACTGAAGTCTCAGAGCGTTTTAACCGGTTCATCGGTTATATCCAGCGACTGCTTCTGCAGATTCAAGACGTTATCAACCGGCTATCCCATATGGCTAACGGGATTTCCAACCTGACTTTTCAATCGAACGAATCCATTCAGAATATTTTCGGAAATACCCAGCGCATCACCAAGGCAACCAAAGACTCCGCAACTACCCTTGAATCAACTGCCGCCGCAATCGAAGAAATTTCAGCCAATTCGCAGCTGATCGCCAAGCGTTCCAACCGCGCCTATGAAGAGTCGGTTCAAAACAGACTAAAAGCAACACAGGGCATGGAAGCGGTTCGCGAAGCTTCAACCACCATCAAGGAAATCGAACGTGCGGTTGGTGATTCATCTCGCGTTCTCGAAGAGCTCAAGGGTCAGTCACGAAAGATCGGTAAAATCGTTCTGACGATTACCGCCATATCACGCCAGACCAACCTTCTTGCCCTCAATGCCGCCATCGAAGCGGCCAGGGCCGGCGAACAGGGCAAAGGTTTCGTCGTCGTCGCCGCCAACGTAAAAAAACTTGCCGAGCAGAGTGCCAAAGCAGCTGAAGAGATAGGTGCCCTGATCAGCGAAATTCAACACAAAACCAATAAAGCCGTTGAAGAAATGAGTCTGGGCAAAGACAAGGTTCAGGAAGGCGTAAAAATCATCAATCAGGCCGGTGGTTATCTCGATGAAATCGGGATGGCTTCAGAAAGCGTCAATGTTCAGGTTCAGGATATCAGTAAATCATCGGTTGAACAGAGTAAAAACATCGAAGCGATCAGCCAGTCGATAGAAAACCTCTCAATCACAACCAAAACAACTACCAAAGAAGTCGATGGCGTTCTCGAATCTCTCAAATCGCAGCGCGATTCAATTCAGGATATGGCAAAGATCACCAAACATCTGAGTATGGTTGCTGATGAAATGAATCGCATGCTGGCTCACTTCGTTCTTGAAACCCGTGAATTTACCTCAGGAGTCAAAGCGATTACCGATGATTCCGATAACTTTGCCGAAAGCCAGTTGCCTGCCGATGTCATTCAACAATCCAGCGCTCAGGGCAAGTTGCCCGAAACTGCCGGGGCACTGCCTTCCTCACCGACTTCTGTTCAAACACCTGCATCTGGTCTGCCAACCACGCCGACTTCTCAGACAGATACAAGAAAACCAACCGGTAAACATTGAAAATTCCCCGTTAATGTGTTAGTGTAGCACCGTTTCGACTTGGAGCAATTTTTTCCAGGAGATGGTGCTAATGCAAGAATCACGAAGCTTCTCCGGCGGGCTGCATCCACCCGCATTGAAAGCTACTGCAGACAAACCAATAACAAATCTTCCCATACCCTCGAAAGTCATTCTGCACGTTTCGCAGCATATCGGTGCTCCTGCAAAACCTCTTTTCAAGATAACCGAACGTGTCAACTGCGGTCAGTGTATTGCTGAACCAGGCGGCTTCGTTTCGGCTCCAGTTCATGCGACAGTCGGTGGTTCAATTATTGGGGCCGGCAATTTCATGCATCCATTCGGGGTACCTAGCCCGGCAATCGTAATTGAACGCTTGCCGGAAATGCCTGAACCTTCATACCCCACCGAAGACGGTCTGCAATTGCCTCCCGACGAGATTAAAAAACGCATTCAGCAATCAGGTGTAGTCGGGCTGGGTGGTGCAACCTTTCCGACCCATGTAAAACTTTCGCCACCTGAAACCAGACATATCGATACGGTTATTCTCAACGGCGTCGAATGTGAGCCGGCTCTTACTGCCGATCACCGGCTGATGCTGGAAGAACCCGACTCTATAATAACCGGGCTCAAGTTGATCATGCGCGTTCTAAAGGCAGAAAAGGGCATCATCGGCATTGAAATGAACAAGCCCGATGCCATAGCCATTTTCAGGGATAAATTCAAAAACGAAACCGCCCTTCATGTTCAGCCCCTTGAGGTCAAATACCCGCAGGGAGGCGAAAAACAGCTGATTTATGCTTGCCTCGGCCGTGAGGTTCCTTCAGGCAAGCTGCCCATGGATGTAGGAGTTGTCGTACAGAACGTCGCTTCTGCAGCTGCCGTAACCGATGCGGTCAACAAGCAAAAGCCTCTGATGGAAAGAGTCGTCACTCTGGCCGGCAATTGCGCAAAAAATCCAGGCAATTACCGGGTGCGTATCGGAACTACGGTTGGCGATTTCATTGAAATGACCGGTGGTCTCAAAGCCGATGTTCCCCTCAAAAAGGTGATTATGGGTGGTCCGATGATGGGTTTTGCCCTTTTCGACCTGAATGTTCCGATCATCAAAGGCACCAGCGGCATTCTCTGCTGGGACGAAAATGAAGCCCTTGTTCCTGTTCAGACCGCCTGCCTGCGTTGCGGCAGCTGTATCCGAGCCTGTCCAATGGGTCTCATTCCGCAACAGATGAAACAGTTGATCGACCATAAAAAATGGGAAAAGGCCGACAAAATCGGGATTCTCGACTGTATCGAATGCGGGTGCTGCTCGTATGCATGCCCTGCCGGCCTGCCCCTGGTGCAGACCTTCAAATTTGGTAAAAAAACCGTCATGGCTGAACGCAAAAAAGCAGCCGGTAACAAAGGATAACTGGAATGAGTGCAATCACAGCTGCAAATACTCCCGCTGTTCCAAAACTTCTGGTTACTACTTCTCCTCACATAAATTCCGGACTGTCTTCAGCCCGTGTCATGTGGGATGTTAATCTTGCCCTGCTGCCCGCATTGGTGATGGCTGTCTACAGTTTCGGCCCTCGTGCGGCACTTACGGTTCTTTGCTCGGTTGCAGGAGCCGTCGCGGCAGAATTTTTCGTCATGAAATTTCTCAGAAACAAACCCTGTACACTTGCCGACGGCAGTGCTGTAGTCACCGGCATTCTGCTTGCTTTCTGCGTTCCTGTGGCGCTGCCATTATGGATAGCTTTTGTCGGTGGCTTTATCGCTAT
Organism: uncultured bacterium; assembly: GCA_964474705.1. Classification (GTDB taxonomy): domain Bacteria; phylum Muiribacteriota; class Ozemobacteria; order Ozemobacterales; family Ozemobacteraceae; genus Rifleibacterium. The sequence goes on along the minus strand of CAYYUI010000025.1, from coordinate 29,524 downwards.
CGCAATAGGAAAACAAGCTTATGGCGGGCTTGGGCAGAATATTTTCAACCCGGCCCATGTCGCCCGTGCCATGTTGTTAACCAGTTGGCCGGTTTATATGACAACCTGGTTGAAACCTGGTACCGTAAAAGGCTTTTCTACTATAGATGCCGTTACAACGGCTACTCCTCTTGGCCTGATCAAGGAAACTGCAGGAAACGCCGAATTAATGAACCAGATCGGCAGTTCTGGTTCAACACTGGTTAGCCATGTTCTCCAGCAATTACAGATCAACTTTGCCGATCTGTTTCTCGGTGTGAATTTCTCTGGCTCGATCGGCGAAATATCCAAACTGGCTCTGCTTATCGGCGGTATTTATCTGCTAATAAGAGGCCATATCACCTGGCATGCCCCTCTGGCAATGATCGCTACGGTTTTTGCCGGTGCTTTTGTTTATGGCGGGTCAGTCGAATTCGCGCTGTTTCATCTGCTGACCGGCGGCCTGTTTATCGGTGCCATCTTTATGGTAACCGATATGGTTACTTCACCTATGACTGAAAAGGGCATGCTGCTCTTCGGTTTTGGCTGTGGAGCAATCACTTTGCTGATCAGACTCAAGGGCGGCTACCCGGAAGGAGTCTGTTATTCAATTCTGATCATGAACGCTTTTGTTCCACTGATTGACAAACTTTTTGTTCCCAGACGCTTTGGTACCAGCCAGGAGGCCGCATCATGAAAGATATGCTTCATATGGGCCTATTTCTTTTCGTTATTGCCGCAATTGCCGGTGTTCTGCTCGCCTTTACCGAAAGCCTGACCGCCCCTCTGATTCTTGAAAACCAGAAAAGAATCGAAGAACTGGCCAGACGTGAAGTTTTACCCGCCGCCAGCAGTTTTAAAGAAAACAGCTATTTTGACGCCTCAGCCAGCCAGACTTTTAATTATTCAACAGGCATTGCCAGCGGTGGTGAAATTGTCGGCATGGTAATGAAAGTTGCCCCCAAAGGCTTTGCCGGCCCAATCGACATGATGATCGGCATCAATGGCGAGGGTAAGGTCAATGGTTTCAAAGTTCTTTCACTCAAAGAAACCCCCGGCCTCGGAACCAAGCTGACATCTGCGGCATTTGCCCAGCCTTTCCAAAAACTGATCGGCGAGAATCCGGCACCGGTTTTCAAAGTTAAAAAAGACGGTGGCAACGTCGACGGCATTACCGCCGCCACGATCAGTTCACGTGCTTTTTGCGCAGGTGTTCGCGAAGCCCTCGAGCTTTCGCAGAAAATTCGCAGTCAGGCAGGCGCTGCACCTTCTTTTCCGACCGATGTACCGGCACTGATGAATGCGTCCGCAACTGCAGCTGGAGGTAATCAATAATGCAACTTAACGAACTTACCAAAGGCATCTGGAAAGAGAACCCCATTTTTGTCATCTCGCTGGGCTGCTGCCCAACTCTTGCCGTTTCGTCATCAATGATGAATGGCCTTGGAATGGGAATAGCCGTTACCTTTACACTCATATGCAGCAATCTTTTCATCTCGCTGATTCGCAACATCACTCCGGGTAAAATCCGAATACCGGTATACATCGTGGTTATTGCAACCTTCGTAACTATGGTCGACAAATTCATCGCCGCCTTTTCACCGGCCTTATCGGCCAGCCTGGGAATTTTCATTCCTCTGATTGTCGTGAATTGTATCATTCTGGGGCGCGCCGAAGCCTACGCCTGCAAAAACGGGCCTGTCGATTCTATTCTTGATGCAATCGGCATGGGCATCGGTTTTACCATCGCACTTCTCTGTCTGGCATTTTTCAGGGAGCTTATGGGTGAAGGTACGCTTTTCGGTTACCCGATGCCATTCTTCCATGCTGACCCGGCTTTGATAATGATCATGGCACCTGGCGGCTTTGTGGTTTTCGGTCTGCTGATTGCCTTGAAGCGCTTTGCTGAAGCCAAAGGAGCCACAAAATGACTGCCAGTCTCATCGGAATCTTTGTAATTGCCGTATTCATTGAAAACTTCGTATTGAACCAGATCCTTGGTCTATGCCCATTCATAGGAGTATCCAACAAGCTCGACTCCGCCATTGGCATGGGCCTGGCCGTTACTTTCGTAATGGTTATGGCAGGGGTGGTATGCTGGAGCATTCAAACATTTCTGCTCGTGCCGCTGCACCTCGAGTACCTGCAGACTCTGTCTTTCATTCTCGTAATTGCTGCACTGGTGCAGTTTGTCGAAATGGTAATTCGAAAAACCGCGCCCGGGCTTTATCAGGCTCTTGGGGTTTTTCTGCCATTGATTACCACTAACTGTGCCGTTCTCGGCGTAGCTCTTCTCAACGTCAAGAAAAATTATGGGCTGGTCGAAAGTGCCGTTAATTCTTTCGGTGGTGGTGTCGGTTTTCTCTTTGCTCTGATCATTATGGCAGGCATTCGAGAACGGCTCGACGTCTCCGATCTGCCAGATTCAATGAGAGGCTCCCCGATAGCTTTCGTTACAGCCGGCCTTCTTGCAACTGCATTTATGGGCTTTTCCGGGCTAGTTTAAAGGAATGACACTATGCTGATCCAGATAATTTCTGCGGTTCTGGTGCTTGGAATTTTGGGCTTTATCTTCGGGGCGATTCTTTCGTATGCTTCGGTTAAATTCGAAGTGAAAGTCGATCCGATGATCGAAAAAACTCTCGAACTTATGCCCGGCGCTAACTGCGGCGGCTGCGGTTACCCAGGGTGCGCGGCAATGGCCGAAGCTATTGTCACCAAGGGCGTTCCGGTAGAAACCTGCCCGGTAATTTCATCAATTAACCGCAGCAGAGTAGAAGAACTTCTGGGGTTGAAAAAGGTCGGACAGGAAGTCAAAAAGCCCGTTTATAAAGCTGCATTGATTAAATGCAATGGGCTTGATTCAGATGAATACAAAAAATTTGAATACCTGGGCGTACAAAACTGCCAGGCAGGGGTTCTGCTGCAGAATGGGCCATGGCTGTGTCCGCACCGCTGCATGGGTCTTGGGTCATGCGTAGCTGCCTGCCCATTCGGCGCAATCAAAATGGGGCCCCACCATCTGCCGATTGTAGACGAAGATAAGTGCACTTCGTGCGGCAATTGTGTCAGAGCTTGTCCGAAACAGATTATCGAGCTGGTCGACAAGGAGAAATTCGTCCATGTCAAATGTAATTCCGTCGAACGCGGTCCCGATACCCGTAAAGTCTGCAAAGTAGGTTGTATAGCCTGCGGCCTTTGCGTCAAAAATTGCGCCTATGATGCTATCAAAGTCGATAACAATCTGGCGCACATCGATTATGAAAAATGTGTTGGTTGTGGTGCCTGTGTAGCCAAATGCCCTCAAAAAACCATAATAATGGAAAACAAGCCTGATTTCAAAGGCCGCCGAGCAGTTGTCCGACAGGAAGAGTGTGTAGGATGCACAGTCTGCTTCAAAGTCTGCAAATTTGCTGCAGTCAATGGTGGCACCGTAAAAGAAAAACACTCGATCTACCCTGAAAAATGCGTTGGTTGCGGTATGTGTGCAGAAAAATGTCCGAAAAAATGCATCGATATGGTTGAAAAAGCCTGAGTATGAGTAATATAACCCTATATCTGCTATGCAGTTATCTGATCGGCAGTCTGCCGATCGGCGAGCTGGTTGCACGGCTAAAAACCGGCAGCAGCCTGATTCTTCCGGGCACCCGCACAACCCGGGCGCCAGGTGAAATGTTTGCCACCCTCGGCATTCCGACCGGAATAATCATTTGCCTTCTCGATGGCCTTAAAGGGTTTATAACCGTATATCCAATGGCAATCCATTTCCTGGGGGACAATCCTTACCAGAACTGGCTAATAGTCAGTCTTTCTGGCTTCCTAACCGTCTTCGGTCACTGCAACAGCATATTTTTGGGTTTCCGCGGCGGTAGAGGTCTTTCACCGACCTTTGGTGTAATGATGACGCTTCTGCCGGTTCCGGCTCTTCTTGCCTCGCTGCTGGGTTTCTGGCTGGCATTCTGGGGCACATCGAGCAAACCCGGAGCTTTGAGTGCCGCCGGCGCAATGCCGTTGCTTTCGATTGCATGGGTGATGCTCGTTCGACCTGACGAACTCGATTACCTTTATGTAGTTGCAACGATGGCCATCTGGACAATGTGGGAACATCGCGACGAATTACTGAGTTACATGGGAATTCGCCCGGCAAACTTTGCTTCTGCACCACCGCCGCAACAGAATGACCAGTCTCAGCCGAACAAAGATTTGTCGGTTGAGAAGAGCGATGACCAGCCAGAAAATTGATCAGGGTGTAAATTTCACTTCAAGCTTATCACTGGCAACCGTAATGGCAAATTTTGACAGGTCAGCACCTTTAAGAAAAGTCTGCATAAAATAGTCGCGGGCGTTTGGTTCTATACTACGGTAAGGGGCGCGCGGTTCAACGAGAAACCCGCCAACCTTGCGTTCACGGTCGAAAAAAATAGTTATCAGATAGGCTGAAAACGTCATGCGACTGTATTTCCCAAAGGCGTAAGAATGATTTTTAGCCCCCTGAAATCGCAAAGCTTCTTCAACCTGTTTCACGGTAAGCCCGAAAAGACCCGTTTTTTCTGAATGCGCCGGAGCTTTAAGGTGATTATCCATAGCAGGGTCATAAACTGGAACACCGCTGGAAGCAGGTTGAGTGGCTGGTTGCTGCATACCGCCCGTCTGAGCCTGAGTTTTTGCGCTGCCTCCCGTGCCCGTTGTTTTTTCAGAACCGGCAGTGTTTGAAGTAGAACCAGATGAAGTCGATGAGTTTGCAGAGGCGTTCTTTGCGGCAGTTGTTTTCGCTCCGCCCGAAGACAACCCGGCACCAGAATTGAAGAAATCGGGCATTTGTGCAGCAACGGCAGATGAAACCATCAAAAATGCCAGCACAATTATTTCTTTACGATTTATGTTTTTCATACTATAAGAGTACATCAATTATTCTCATTACACCATATCATCGAACGACAGGAAGTTTTTCATGAGCCTTCCAGGTAAAGTCACGACAGTTTTTGAAAACACAGCAATGGTAGAAGTTTCACCCCGGACTGAATGCCAGGGATGTCACGCCTGTTCAGGAATTGCCGGTGGCGAAGAAATCGCCAGAACCAGAACGATCAAGGCTTTGAAGGGCTCCCATGATGTTCAACCGGGTGACACGGTATTACTTGATTTGAATCCAGGAGAAGGCAGCATTGCCGCCCTGCTTGTCTTCGGATTTCCGATGGCAGCATTTTTTGCCGGCCTGTTTGCCGCCCCATTTATCTGCAGTTCGGCAGGAATCGAAGTCACCGATCTGTTGCAGGTTTTATCGGGTTTTTTCTGCATGGCTCTTGCTTTTACAATTCTTGCATTCATATCGCGAACCAAGCATGCAGAACGTTTGCAGATGAAAATCGTCAAAAAGCTTGAAGCATCTGAACTGAATTCAGCCTGTAAGCTGAAACAAACAGACTAAAAAAAAAGTTCCCCGGTTTAAAATAGCCGGGGACAAAGTGAGAGGATCTTTTGAGAGGATACTTGAGTCATCAGGGATGATGACAAAATTATAAAAAGCTTTCCGGGTCTTGCGGCGACCGTTTTACGATAGGGGTGTGTGTTGAGAGGGACTAGAGATGTTGAGTTGTAATATCAAGAGGTGTGAGGTTGGTGCGACATAGAGTGTGACAATGATGTAACCCTGTGGTGACAGTGGAGCGACAAAGTACGGTTATACTTTAAACGACCCGGAAAACGCTTTTCCATATTTTCAAAGAACTTCGAACTTACAATTATATATACGCAACATTCGTGCCAACTTTAATAAACATTAAAATTCATTGCAGCTTTTTTGCATCTCTGGATGCCAACCATTCCCTAACGAGCATAAATAGCGGTTCATAACCAAGGCATCATTAACATCGCCAATATTTTTTTATGACCAATCTGTTTGTGCAATCCTGGTAGAAAATAAACAGGCAGTAATATTCCCACAACATCGCTAGTCATTTTTAAGGACAAGATCGGCTGATAATAAGGATTTCATTTATACCAGGATGATAAGCAAACGATTGGTGAAGGAGCAAAAAAAGACAGGCAGCAGGGGTAAAATTTTCCCACATGTGAATTTTTTTCACACGTAATAAAACTCTCTCCCAATCTACGTTCCAGCAATCAGCCAATCTTTATCATATGCAAATATGCTAAACAAGCCCTGCTTGCATTGTGATTTAATTCACGTTTACGATGCTCGTGTGTTTTTCACTCAAACCGGTTCAATTTTGGACTGCCGGGTTCCCCCCCCCTGCCTCATTCATTGGTCGCCCCGGCATTTAAAACTATAACAGGCTACCCGTATTGCTATTCAGGACTCGCAAATTCTGGTTGTTTGTAATAGAATTATGGTCATGAAAAGCATCGTTCTGACTGCCCTTAACACTCGTCACACCCACAGCGCTCTGGGGCTTATTTATATCAAAACTTTCAGGGAGCATGAACACCCAGAGCATCCGTTGCAACTTCTCGAATTCGACCTGAATCAGACCAATGAAAGCATCATTGCCGACCTGATTGCACAAAAGCCTGATATTCTGGCCTTTTCGGTTTATATCTGGTCAGTTGCCAGAACCCTGGTAATTGCAGGAGCTCTAAAAGCAGCTTTTCCCAAATTGATCGTAATTCTCGGTGGGCCTGAGGTTTCTTTCAATTCAGAAGAAATAATGGCCCGCTGCCAGGCAATTGATTTCATCGTCCGTGGCGAAGGCGAAGTAACTTTCAGCCGGCTTCTCGATTCACTACTCGACGGCACCTCACCTGTTGAAATAGAAGGTTTGACACGTCGCGAAAACGGTCAGGTGGTTAAAAATCCTGATCGAGACTTTATTCGCGACCTGGATATCATTCCTTCCCCATTTCGTTCCGGAATTTATAAAGAGGTTCACAGCTTCACCTATTATGAGGCGTCGCGGGGTTGCCCGTCACGCTGCACCTATTGCCTCAGTTCGGTTCTGGGGCCCGTTCGCAACCATTCTATCGCACGCGTTAAAGCCGATCTCGACTGGTTTTTCGATTCCGATTACCAGCAGGTCCGTTTCGCTGACCGCACCTTCAATTTCGACCACGGTCGCGCCTGCGAAATAATCAGCTATATTAAAGCCAACAATCATCGCAACATCAATTTTCATTTTGAGATTCAGGCAGATTTTTTGAGCGAAGCAATTATCGAACTGCTGTCGGACGCTCCCGATGGCATGTTTCACCTGGAGATCGGTATTCAGTCAACTCATCCTGAAGCCCTGCAGGCAGTCAACCGGCGTTTCAATCTTGACATACTGCGTGAACGCATCGCCCTGTTAAAAAATCGCACCAGGTGTCATCTGCATCTTGACCTTCTCGGCGCCCTGCCCTTCGATACCTTCAAAGATTTTTGCCGCAGCTTCAATGATGTCTGGGAGCTTTCCCCCCACAGCATTCAGATAAGTCTGGTCAAGGTTCTCAGTGGCACGCCATTGCAAAGGCAGCTTGCAGATGGAGATTTGGCGGCTATGCCTGAACCTCCCTATACCGTTTTGCGAACTACCTGGCTGGCAGCAGATGAAGCCATGCTGATTCAGGATATCGGCAAACTTGTTGAAGGCATGCACAATAGCGGCAGGTTCGCCGCAACGCTGCGTTTAATCATTTTCAACAATTTTGCCGGTTCAGCTGCCGCTATGTACCATGCCATGGCAATTTTCTGGCGGCGCAAGCGTTTTCAGTTTTTCAATTTCAGCCCGGAAAACATGGCCAAACATCTGGCAGCGTTTTTGGCTGATTGCAGCCACAGCTGCACCTTTGATCGGCAATGCCGCTCGCTGATTGATCATGAATTGCGTTTAGCCCAGAAAGTTCCAACCGTTGAAACTTTTCCCGGGCCAGAATTCCCTTCACCACAGAAGAAGCAGCCTTGGCGGTTGAACCATGGAATAAGAGTTTTCTGGTATGAGGATAATCCGGTAGATCTGGCATGCAAATCCGAAAAGATTGTAGATCAACCGCCTGGAAACATACCGGTCGTTTACAGGTTTGAACGCGACCCATCAGCTGCCCCAACAGTTGAAACAGTCGAACTTCCCTTTGCAGATGCCTTCACACTGGGTGCTGTGCATAGAAGGGCTGACATTCAAAGCATGGAAAACATCTGGAATCAATTATTTCCCGGTCAGCAATGCCCTGATTTTGCTTCGACTCTTGAAAAACTTCTCACCAACGGGCTATTATACAAGATATAAAACCACGAGGTAAACAAATGCCATTTTATACATACAGAGCCAGTGACCCGGAAAAATCCTGCAACTACTGCCGTGACAGCTTCGAGACTTTTCAGAAAATCAAAGATGAGCCGCTCGAAACCTGCCCCGAATGTGAAAGTGCTGTCGTTCGCATTATGCACCCGGCAGCGCAGGGTCGTGACGATTCAAACAAAAAACTTCTCTCTGACGACAACCTGAAGAAGCACGGCTTCAAGAAACTGGTTAATAGAGGGGGCGGCAAGTTTGACGAAGTTGTCTGAACTTGTAGTTCCCGGCGGAATTCCATACCAGGGCAACATTTTGCCCCTGCAAACCGCACAGACACCGTTTTCTTTTTCACGCATCACCATGAGGCAGCACAGCCTGCTTCTGGCCTTGTCTTCTATTTACAGCAACCGGCCTGAACTCGCCATTCACGTTACCGACCAGGTGAATGGCTGGCTGAAGGCACAGGCACGCCGGGCACTGTGTGAAGAAGTCGAGAAACAGAAAGCACTTTTCGGTTTTGCCTACAAATCGGTATCGGTCAAAGATACCCGTTCCCGTTGGGGAAGTTGTTCTGCGCGTGGTAATCTCAATTTCAGCTGGCGGTTGATTATGGCCCCGGAAAACGTTCTCTCGTATGTAGTCACTCATGAAACCGCACATCTGCAGCATCTGGATCATTCAGGAGATTTCTGGAATCTGGTAAAGCAGCGCTGTCCAGCTTTCCAGACAGCAAAAGGCTGGCTCAAACAGAATGGAGCCAGCCTGATGAACTGGGAATTCAGGGTTCGATAAGGGTAAGGAGTTCGGTTGCCTGCGTATTGCCCTGCATTTCTTCAAATTTAAGCATATCCCGGATGCGGTTTTTCAGAATATGCAGCTTTTCTTTGCCTGCAGTATTTTGATCTCTATAGTAAGCGGCAAAATCTACTACAAGTTCTGCCTGGCCTTCGGCAAGAGCAGCGCGAATTGCATCGACCAGCTCATTTTCACCGGAGCTGATTTTCTGGAAAGCAAAATCATAAGAGATTTCTGCTGCAGAACGGTTGTTTTCGTCTGGATCACCAAGCAGAACCCCTGCTGATTCGTCGAGGCCGATGCTGCTGGCGATTTCTTCAAGGATGCTGCGCGCCCTGCTTCGACTCGTTCTGGAAGAAGACGAGCCTGAAGCCCTTGCAACCCTGGTTCTTTCTGCACTCCGGTTCCCGGTCGTTCTACTTGCAACCCGAGGTGCAGGACCAGTCTGAGTGCCAACCTTGCTGACTCGGAAAGAAAACAGAGCCGGCGAGGCATTCCGAGCGAACGCCTGTTCAGCTTTCATGACTTCGGGGCCACGATTGACGACGACCATCATCAGACGGTCATGTTCGGCAGTAACTTTGACAACATCCATGGCTTTGTAATCTTTAACGTTCAGCCAGCTGACAACTGGTTCATATTTTCCGTCAGAAGAATAACCGATTACAGCGACATCAAAATCGTTAGAATAACCGGCGGCGCTGATTTTCTGGCCGGCAAAGGCAAACCGTGCGTCGCTGCCCCTGAAGGCGGCTGGATTAATCTGGATAGCTCTGGCTGACCAGCATTTAACGCTGCCTTTACCTTCGTATGGGATGCCGGCAACTTTAATATCAGGTTTGAGGAGAAATCTTGACAAAGATTTCTCATAACTGTAGATACCGCGTTCAATACGATCGTCGTTGAGATAGTTGGCAACACAGAAGCTTCGGAACAGATTGCGGACATTGTTCTTGATTCCCTGTTTTTCGATGGCGGCATTCAGGCCTGAAAGCCCCTGGGATTTCTGGGAGACCATGCGGCGGATAAAAGCCCGGCGACGTTCGTCGGTGCTGGCAATGCGGGTTGAAATATACTGGGCCCAGAAATAAACCTGACCATAATTGGCAATCATGTCGTCATCGGACCAGGCCAGCATATTGTTGTCGGGATTGCGCATGAAAGCCTCAACCTGCGAGGGGTGCCCAAGACCACAGAGGAAAGGGGCCAGCTGCGACAAGCTTTCATTGACCCAGGTAAATTCTTTGGAGTCGTAGCTCCAGTGAATCATATGCTGAAATTCGTGGGCAATTACACTGAGAAATTTGTCAGTCGATGGATCACCAGGGTAGACATCGAGGTAAAGCATTTCGCGCATGTTACTTTCTGGAAATTTGGCGCGGCTGTAGCAGTCACCGGCATTGAAATAACCGGCAGTAAAACCTTTAACCCCACGTTCAGGATCGTAATAATCGCGAATATCAAGAAGCAGCAGAGTAATTCGCTGATCATTATCTATGCCGGGAGATTTTTCTGAACCGAACATAGAACGGGCTTCTGCGTAAATTCGCTTATCAAAGGTTTCAGCAATGCGGTTGATATTCTGCTGGCTGACGTTCCGGCCCTGCTGGACATATATATAACAGTGGGCCCCGATCTTCTCAAGACGGGCACTGACACGTTCGTGCGCATTCCGCACAATATTGAAACTGCTGAAAGTTTCAATATCTCCGACTTCGCGTGGCTTTACATCGGCATAGGAAACCAAACCCGGAACCTGTGGGGCTGCGGCTGCGTGCCCTGCGACAGCTTCGAGTTCTTCAGCATCGTCTGCCAGCGCTGAGGTCTGGCGGGCAAAAAACTGAGTGAGGTCCACAGACCCATCTGGCTGAGAATAAGCAGGTAAAGTCAGCAGAAGTGCCAACGTTGCCGCCCAGGCTGTCTTTATAAATGTTCTGGCCATGCAGATATCATTCTCCTGAATACAGTCGTATTTTGAAATTATACAGAATTAAATGTCTACCCGCCATAGGGCTGCGAAATTCATGAAAATTTTTTCCGTTTATGATATAATAACCGGCATGAAAGACTATTATAAAAGCTTGGAAGTATCGCAGAATGCCAGCCAGGATGAAATAAAAAAAGCTTTCAAAAGACTGGCGAAAAAATACCACCCCGACATCAACAAGGGTGTACATAACGCCGAAGAGAAATTCAAAGAAATTTCCGAGGCCTATGAAGTTCTGGGCAATGACAAGAAACGTCAGGAATACGATGCCGCCAGGTTGGGGCGGGGTTCTTTCAATTTCGAGGGTTTTTCAAAAGATGGGCCATTCGGTGATTTCTTTTCATCAGGTGCCACTAACGGTGGCGACATCTTTTCGGAAATTTTGAAAAGCTTCAACTTTGGCGGTTCTGGCGGCAAAAGCGGCAGTTCACCTTTCGGAGGCTTTGAAAGCTTTTTTTCCAGGGGTGGTCACGGGCACTCTCAGCAGGCATCCGCAACCCTGAAAGTACCGCTTATGACGGCACTTGCCGGCGGAAAAGTTCAGGTCAGCGGTCTCCCGGGTGGAACCCAGACCATAGATATCCCTGCCGGCTCTTCTAATGGTTCAATATTCAGAGTCAGTACCTCAGGCGGTTCTTACAACCTTAAACTCGAGATCGAAGACGAGCATCCATTCAAGGTCAAAGGGCACAATATCGAGACAACGATCTGCGTTAACCTTGCGCAGGCTGTATTGGGCAGCAAAATCAAGCTCAAAGACCCACGCGGCCAGGATTTTATCCTGACGGTTCCGCCTGGAAGTCAGCATGGCGATACGCTGCGACTTCGCGGCCTCGGTCTGCCAGGCGGCGATTTGCTCGTCAAGATTGAAGTCGCGATTCCGAAAAATCTCAGCGATGATGAGAAAAAGCTGTTCGTCGAGCTTGCAGGTCGCATGGGCTGGCGCTATTAAATCAGTTTGCAGTGGTACCCCGGTGTGGTAACATATCTGCATGAAGATAAACAGAATAGCTTTATTTTTGTCGTTTCTGCTGCTAGTAACCGGCGGTTTTGCCCAGAACCTGAAACCCCTGAAGGGTATCTCAATTTTGCTTGATCCAGGGCATGGCGGAGCTGACCCGGGTGCTGTAGGGCCAACCGGCCTCAAAGAATCAAACGTTAACCTGCGGGTGGCACGTTATCTACGTGACCTGTTGCGGGCTGACGGCGCAGAGGTTTCTCTGACCCGCGACAAAGATGTGGGGTTGACCCTTGCTGAACGTGTCGAACTTGCCGAGAAACAGAAGCCGGATCTTTTTGTATCCATACACCATAATGCCTCGTTGAAGCCGCGCCGAAGCGATCGCAGCGAAATCTATTACAATGCCATCGACCACGGAATCTCGCAGGCTGTCGGAAAAAGCATGACCGAAGAGCTGGCCGAATTTGGTTTTGGCGAAGAATCGATCATTGTTCCTGCCGGATTCTTCGTGCTGCGCAACAACCCGTCGCCTGCGGTTCTTACCGAAGGCGGCTATATTTCGATTCCGCATGTGGAAAAGGGTCTGAAAACAGGCAAAGCCCTGACCAATCAGGCTCAGGCTCTCAGGCGTGCCATAAGAGAGACCTTCAAAGACGGGCTTCTCAAAGTGAAACTGCTGGTCGGCGAAGAACCGGTTAAGATTGACACACCATATTTCAACCTTATCTTCACGACGAGCAAAGAGGTCAGTCAGGTGCATGCTCGTATTGTGCCTGAAAACGCCTGTGGTTTCGGGTTCGACAGCCTGCCATCCTTCGGGCATTCATACCGGCTTTATAACACCCGACCGCTGGCCAGCGGCGAATATGACTTGCAACTGACTTTCACGTCTCCCGACGGATCATGCTCAGCGCGCACCCGCGTGAAACTTCAGGTCAGCCTGCCCTTTGCCAACAGTTCAGTGGAACCGGTAGCTCCATTCATTGCCGAAGGTTTCAAGGGCCGTTTTCCGGTCAGGGTAATTCTGCGTGACGACCAGAGTCGCCTTAATGCCAGAGCCGCCGATGTCGCTCTGCACTATGGCGATGGCCGTACTGTGACTGCCCGCACCTCAGACAAGGGCGAGACCACATTGTATCTAGACCTGGACGGCAGCGAAAAAGATCATGTTGCCGTCGGTCTTGTCGTCGATGATGAAGTGATCGCGAGATACGACATTCCGGTTTATGCACCTGTCAAGCATTATATTCTCGGACGCCTGCTGACCGGCGGCGGTAACGCCATTCAGAATGCCAGAATCAGATATGGCAAAAACGGGCAGACTCAGACCGGCCCAGGCGGGTATTTCTTCTGCGAATACCCTATGATGTATGGCAACATTCAGCTCGATATACAACCTCCACTCGGCTATGAAAAAACCACCCATTGGATCAGAACCGCCGGCGAACCGGTCGTTCTGCCGGAAATAAGGCTGTCACCAGTGGCCGAAAGCATGCTCGGCAAAAGAGTCGCGATTATGGCACCGCTCAGTTTCGACAATCTGGTTCGCAAGCTGGTCAAGCCTCTGATGACCGCAGGTGCCGAGGTCGTGCGTCTCAACATGCCTGAAAACATTCAGAATCCGGAGTATCAGGCGGTGCTCGAAGCAAATCTTCAACAGAAACTGGATCTGCTTATTTCCTTCAAACGAGAACTTGCCGGAACCATGAGTATCAGACATTATCATCGCGGCGGCCGCGGCAAACTCATTGCTGATGCCGTCAGCCTTGGGCTGGCAAACGAGCGACCTCCAATCAAGGTTGCCGTCGCAGCCGGCAGCGATTACGAAATCGCCCATACCGGCGCAACCGCCATGGTTTTCGCTTTGCCAGAACAGTTACCGCCCGATTACCCTGAAAAGCTGGTTCTTCAGTTGATTCAGGTTCTCAAATCTGGTTTCTAATCCAAATAACCGAGGAATTATGGAACAGGAAAAAACTACAACCCAGACCCCGGAAGAACGTTACAAACAGGAAACCCATTGCCAGAGCTGCGGGCGATTCGTTGGCATCTATACCCGCTGCCCATATTGTCAGGCTCTGACCCAAAAGCGCCTGTCGATAAGAGTTTTCAAGGTAATCTCGGTGCTGACCTCCACTGTCGGACTGCTGATGCTGCTGTTCTTCGCCCGTCATGTCAAAACTCCCGAAGTAAAAATTGCTGATCTTGGGCCATTGAGCAACTTCGCTCATGTCAGAATACAGGGTGAAGTAACTCAGAGTTATGGCGTTCACCCTAAATGGGGCTCACTCGGTTTTGTCATGACCCAGGGCGATGCTGAAAACCCTCAGACACTCAGGGTATCGGCCTACGCCAAAGTCGCCAAAGAAATCGAAGCCCGCAACCTGGTGCCCAACAAAGGTGACATCATCTCGATCGAAGGCCAGGTAAGGTTTCAGAAAGATACCGCCAGTCTGTTACTCAATGCTCCCGAACACATTGCCTTCATCAAGCGTGTCGCCGCAGCGGCACCAGAAGCTGTCAAGACCGTAGAACCAGACAAGATCGAAAACAGCATGATCGGCCAGTTCGTAAACGTTACCGGCAGCGTTCTCAGCACCAAAAAATTCCCGACCGGCGTTATCGTCAACATCGATAACGGTGAAGCCGGCTTTCCGGTATGGGTGCCGATAGACAGCCTTGAAAGCTATGAACCGCTGCACCCTGGCGATCTTATCGAAGCGAACGGCAAAGTCGAAACCTTCAAAGACAAGCTTGAAATCAAGGTATTCAAGAAAGGCAATTTTAAGATTCTGTCGAGGGTTAAAACCGACACCGTCACCGGCAATGCCTCTACTTCTGAGGAAGAAACGACTCCGGTCAGCAATCATGATGCTGTATCAGGCGACCAGAGCAGCAGTTCAACTGTTGAGTCGCCAGCAGCCCCTGTAAACAATGAAAGTTCCAGCGAGTCAGCTGCCGCCAGTCCGTCATCAGCTCCTGCCACAGCCGATCAGACCGCACCTGCAGTTCAGCAGAGTATCACCGACCAGCCAGTCTCCCCTGCCCCGGCCGGCTCGAATGAAACTCCGGCAGCCGGAGGCAACTGATGATGGAATTATTAGAGCATCTTCTTCATCCTGAATACCTCGATCTCTTTTATTTCTGCACTCTCGGGGTTCTGTTTTCCGCTCTGATTTCTTTTCTGCCGGCATTGCACATTTACAATGTCATCGGCATCTTTCTGCTGCTCATTCTCAAATTCGAGGCATCGATGGCACCGATGCAGCTCGTATCACTATGTACAGGCATGATTGTCGGGTATTCAATTCTCAATACCGTGCCCGCAACCTATTTCGGGCCTGGTGACGAGAGCATGTCGTATTATATTCTGCCCAGTGCTGACTGGCTTTCGAAAGGGCGCGGTTACGAATCTGTCATTCTGACCGGAGTCGGCGCTCTCACGGGCTGTATTGCGCTTGCAGTAATGGCACCGTTGTTTCTGATGTTTCTTCCCGGCCTTAAAACGATAACCAGTCCTCACATGTTCTGGATCATCGGCGCGGTTATCGCCTATATGCTGCTTTCTGAATGGCCCAAAGGAATAAGCCAGTCAGAGAGCTGCTGGGCCAATTTTCTTGAAGGCTGGAAGTTTCTGGGCGTTGGTCTCGTGACCTTTGTGCTTTCAGGGCTTCTCGGCTTCATCGTCATGGCCAAAACCATGGTTCCGGTAGATTTTGCTTTTCAGAGCATCACGCCGGTTTTTGTCGGTCTGTATGCCATTCCGTGGCTGATCACCAACATTCTCAATATCGGCATGATTCCCAAGCAGTATGAATCGCCCTCAATGGAACTCGACTGGAATCTGGTCGCGCGCGGCACTTTCGGCGGTTTTCTCGGTGGCTTTTTTGCCGCCTTCGTGCCGATCGTCACTGCCGGGGTCGGCGGCCTGATGGCCGGTCATGCAACTGCCCAGCGTGACGGTCGGCTCTTCGTCATGTCATACGGAACCTGCAAAACAGTCTACTACGTGGGTTCGTTTTTACTCTTTTTCGTGCCAGGCCTGAGTCTTACCCGTGGCGGTCTGGCCTGGATCGTCACCCCGGTCGTTTCTGTGCTGACGATGAAGGAATATGCAATTTTCGTCGGTCTGATGCTGTTCTCGGCCGGGCTTTCGTTTCTGCTGCTCATGCCTTTCACACGTCTGTGTATAAAAATGGTCGAAACCATACCCTACCACTGGGTCTCGGTTCTCGCTCTCCTGATCGTAATTCCAGGCGTTTACAGTTTTACCGGCTGGGGTGGAATGGCGATCATGACAGTATCCACCGGACTTGGCCTTATGCCGGTATTGTTTCAGGCTCGCAGAATGAACCTGATGGGCGTTCTGCTGCTTCCGGTCTGTCTGAATATGGCAGGCTACGGAAACGATGTCTTAAGAATACTGGGGTTAATCTGATATGAAGGGTTTCACTCATTTCATTTCCGGAATCGCAGTTGCAAGTTTCTTTCCGCAGGCTGTTCATATGGCTTCGCAGGAACAGTCTTTCATTCTCTGCCTCGGCGGCATCTTCGGCATCATGCCTGATACCCTCGACTTCAAATTCGCCCGCTACTTTCACAAATCTGATTTCGAAATCAGGCCTGATCCTGCGAATCTTGACGCCCACGTCATTGCTGAGGGAGTAGCCAACGCGATAAGAAAAGCCATTGCTGAAGGTCGCGGCACGGTTCAGCTGCACACAATGCAGCTCGCTTCCAATCGCTGGCGCAGTTATACTCTCGGTTTCGACTCGGCAACAAGTGAGGTTGTCGTAGATATCGGCCCCGAGGTCGACACCGGCCAGATTCCGTTTGAAGGCACCGAACTTAAAGACCCGGTTAAAGCCAGTGCGCGCGTCAAGGTCGACTGTGAATTCTTTCAACAATTCGACAAAAAGTCACAGATCGCGATCATGACCGGCCCCTGTTTCGAATTTGTCAAACGCCCGACCGGCAAAGTTGAAATCGTCTTTCTGCCCTGGCATCGCACCTGGTCACACAGTTTCACTCTCGGGATGTTGATTGCTCTACTGGTCGGCATTTTCACATGGTTCGTCGTGCCGGAGGGCCCGAATCCTGAGCTTTATTCAATTCCCCGCTGGCTTCTTTACCCGTTGATAATTCTTTTCGGTTCCATGGTTCATATCATCGAGGATTCGACAGGTTTCATGGGCAACAATCTGTTTTATCCGTTCACGAAAGACCGCACCAATGGCATGGGGTTGATGAGCGCCGCCGAGGCCATTCCGAATTTTCTTTTCGTCTGGTCTTCAATCATAGCGATTCTCTATAATCTCGACCGCTTCAGATGGGCACCAGAAGCAACGCCTCCCGGCATCGAGAGCCCGGCCGTCTTCTTTTTCTGGTTCTACATTCTGCCGGTTGCGGTAATGGCTTATTTCTTTTTCAAAGGCAAGCGTGAAAAAGCAGAACGCAAAGAAGAGAAGTCAAGGCCGGTCGATTTCGACGGTCAGACCTCAGTGGAACGCGAAACCGACGCCTCGGTCATTTAAAAGTGTATCAGAGCCAGTTTCTTCTGAACCGTCAGAAGATAACAAGTCCGATCGATATATACCCGGCTATCGCCGGGTATTTTTCGCATCTTCGTGCAGACAGGCGTGGCAAAATCTTTTATCGCCTCGAATGGTACCGAATCGGCATAGTCGTGCCGCTCCTCGTCTATTCAGATTCACTGCCGCTGATGCAAAGACTTCCGGCATGTCAGTTGACGACAACCGCAGATCTACCAGATCTGCCAAAATCGGCAGATCAGCTGGAATTTTCACTTTTTGCCGTTCCTGATTCCCGCCATAAAGATACTGCCGATGAATCTGCCGCCGTTCGGTGGCTGCAAAAGCAGCTCGGATCCTCGGCAATCCTTACAGACACAAAAATCGGGCCGAACAATTGTCTCTATTTTTCTATTGATGGGGATGAAAGACAGCAGCAGACAGTTACCATAAAAGGCACAATGCAGGTTTGCGATCGAGCCGGTCTCGAGAAAATCCGCAGGCACCCACTCGGCGATTGCATAGAACTCGGTTGTGGCCTGCTGATGTTTAACGAGCCTTAAATATCGGCAAGCGGACCAGTTTAAGGCAGACCTGTCTGGCAAAAGTATCAACACACAATCAACAAAGCCAGACCACAGCAATTTATGCCCAAATATAAAACAAGACCGCCGGCCCGTAAAAAGGCCGGCGGTCTTATTTTTTCATTTACCCTGAGGGGGGGGTGCCAGGGGTGGTGCCGTTGTAACCGGCATGGCATTTTCCACAGGTTTTGCATCGACCTTCTTTGTTTCCGAAGCTGATGTTGTGGCTGCAGCGACTGCCGGTTGCATCTTTTCGGCTGTCGCCCCGGAAGGAGCTTTTTCGGTTGGGTTTTCGACCTTTTCTGCGATTACGGCTTTATCGAGCGATAAATTCCTACCTGCTTTCCTGTCAGATGACCTGGTCCCGGACTTCCCTTTCAGTGCGTCGTTCAATTTCGTCGGCCTTTCGACTTCTTTCTGTTCGTCGTAAAGGCTGACGAATGATTCTACATTGTAACGTTTTCCTTCGACCACCATGATACCGTCTCCGGTCTCATTATCACCGGAATCAGCGGTCGTTACCTGAGCATTTTTATTTTTACTGCCGGCTTTCAGGCCACCAGCCGGTTCGCCAACTCTGCCCAGGCCCTTTGCAAAACCTTTGCCAAGATCGCTTCCCGAGAAGCGCCCAGCAAGAAATTCTCTTGCCATGCGTCCCCAGGCACTGTTTGGATCAATTCGGGCATATTCTGCGAGATATTTTTTCGTCAGACCGTTGTCACCAACCGCATAAGCAAGTGCAGCCATGTTCCAGAGTGATTCAAAATCTGACCGGTCGCGCTGAAATGTCTGGGTGTACCAGTAAAGAGCTTCGCGTTGCTGGCCATTTTTAAGGCAGGTGACTGCAAGTTTGCGGGTAATTTTTTCTGAAGTCGGGTTAGCGCGGTGATAGCGCATCAGCACGGGAATCATTGCCGCGGTTTCGCTTTTCTGAAAAACCCGGGGAAGCAGAAGGTCATCAGGCTGCATCAACTGGCGCTGCGGCATTGCATGATAAACCGGTGTCGCTGCAGAATGAGGTGCCGGTGCCACTTTCTTTACAGGCCTGGTTCTGGGCAGATTCTCAGTGATGTATGCATCCGAGTATCCGAGTTCCCTGACCAGTTCATGCAACGGCGGTTCGGCGGCGCACAGGGGTGCCCACAGCAAACCCAGCATGACAGGTAACAGTAATTTTTTCATAAGTTTTCCTGAAAGTAATTTAAAGCTTAACCAGCCTCGGGTACTTTTTCGGCACAAATCGCCAATTTTTCAGCTATTTTTTTATTTTTTTTTCTTGAGAGCAGTTTTTGCCGTTGTCCGGTCGCTGGAATAATTATTGCTGTATCAGGCATGCATCAAATCTGTTTTCATCGGCAAGGCCAAAGTTACGGTAGTAGCGAACCGGGCGGGCAATTCGCCTGGTCTACTGAGGTTAACGCAGGGCTATCCTGTTTATAAGCCCTTCTTGGAGGAAAAATATGCGCAAATTTATGATTACAATGGCCGCTGTAGTTTTAATATCACCAGGCTTTGCTGCTGACGTTACGGAAGTAGTTATTGCCAACCAAAATTACCGGCTAAATCAATATCCCGGTGTCGGCCATTACCCGGAAAATGTTGGCAATCCAGGCTATTCCGGCTTTCCGGTTTACCCTGGCTCAGGTGGCCAGCCAGGTTATCCTGGCAGTCAGGGTGGGACAGCTTACCCTGGAAACAATGGCAATACCGGATATCCCGGTTCTGTCAGTTCTTCAACCACACCAGTTTACCCCGGCACCCCGGTATATCCCGGTTCCGGCAGCATTTCCAACGGTTCAGGAACCGGTGCCGGCACAGGCAGTCAGCCATCACTCAGCGATTACCAGTTCTACAGCTACGGTCACAGCAAATATGCCTCCGGGAATTTTAACGCTGCTGTCATCTATTTCGACCAGCTGCTCAAACATTACCCTGCCTCGCAGTATGCTGACGATGCAGCTTTCTGGCGTGCCAGAATCCGTGCTGAGCAGAAAAATTATCTTGAGGCCATCAGTCTTTTCAGCAATTTTGTAAGAATTTACCCGACTTCGGCCTTTATTGCAGAAGCCATTTTCTATCTGGCTCAGACCGAGAAAAGTTTTGGTCGCATTCAAGTCGACAATCTTCAGCACCTGCGAGATGCAGCCACCTGGTTCGTCAACTACCAGCAGAGATTTCCGCAGAGTCCGCAGGCAGCCGAAGCCATTTTCCAGGCTGGTGAATGTTACGAAATTTATGGTGACTCCAATACTGCGAAGAGTTATTATTATCAGGTCTTGAATCTATACCCAAACTCTGCTGCAGCGGCAAAAGCCCGCGAAAAAATCAGCGGCAGATATTGAACAGGAGCAACAGATGCAGTTCTACAGGTTACGCGTCGCGGTTTTTGCTGCGGCAATGCTGGCATTCGTGCCATTTTTCGCCTTCGCATCAACGGCCTTCGATTTTTCGACACTTGAAAAATCAGTCGTTGAAACCACTCTTTCCAATGGTCTTAAGCTGATAATAATGCCACGGCACGATGCTCCGGTCGTTTCATTCGTCACCTGGGCCGATGTCGGTGGTGTCGACGATCCGAAAGAATATTCCGGCCTGGCGCACATGTTCGAACATATGGCGTTCAAAGGCACCGAAACCATTGGCAGCAAGGATCCGGCCAAAGAATTTATCAAGATGGCCAAAGAAGATGCCATTTTTAAACGTCTGCGTGCCGAACGCCTCAAAGGCCGGCTTGCTGACCCAAAAATCATAGCCTCGATGAGTGCTGATTTTGAAGAAGCTATCGCTGAAGCCTATGCCCTCGTCACCCCGAATGAATTCGCCAACCGACTCGAAAAAGAAGGGGCCGATGGTCTGAATGCGTATACATCGCGTGACCAGACCGCCTACATCGTCAGTCTGCCAGCGAACAAGATCGAATTCTGGATGGCAATGGAATCAGAACGCTTTCTGAAACCCAGATTGCGTGAAATGTACCGCGAGCGCCAGGTCGTTGCCGAAGAACGGCGCATGACCGTCGATAACCGGCCAGTGGGCAAACTGATCGAAGAATTTATCAGCACCGCCTTCAAGGCTCATCCTTACGGTCAGCCACTTATCGGCCATATGTCAGACATACAGAATTATAACCGCGAAGCCGCCAAAGCTTTTTACGAGCAGTATTATTCACCAGGAAACCTTACAGTGGCGATAGTTGGTGATGTTCAGCCTGCCAAAGCCATAGAACTGGCAAATAAATACTTCGGCCGCATTCCGGCCAGACCGGTTCCCTCGCGCGTTGCCACCGCTGAACCGGAACAGACCGGGGAACGCCGCGTCAGTATCGAAGACCGCGCCCAGCCCGCTCTGCTTATCGGCTGGCATGTTCCGGAAGCGACTCATGACGACACTCCGGCTCTTGAAGCGTTTATCGATATTCTCGGTCAGGGTCGAACGTCCAGACTCTACAAGCGCATGATCAGAGATATGAAAATTGCAGTTTCGGCCAGCGCCTTTACCGGTTGGCCCGGCAATAAGTATCCGTCGCTTGCTGCCGTTTTTGTTTTCCCGGCTCAGGGAAAGACCAACTCTGAATGTGAAAAGATAGTTTACGAAGAAATCACGAAACTGCAGAACGAACTGCTGACAAAAGAAGACCTGGAAAAAGTTAAGGCACGCGCCATGACCGCCTTTATCAGCAGTCTGCGCAACAATCTCGGTATGGCGGAAAAACTGGCAAACTACCAGCAGATATGGGGCAGCTGGCGGGCTGTATTTAAAGAACTCGATCGCATCAACGCCGTTACTCCTGATGATGTCCAGCGTGTCGCCAGGCAGTATTTCACCCCAGCCAATCGCACCGTAGCAACCATGGAAACCATCGTTGAAAAAGTCGAAGCCAAAGAAGCCGCCGGTAACTGTGCCGGCTGCCAGGAGGAAAGCAAATGAACCACCGCAACCTGGTCTATATTTTCGTCGCAATTATTGCTTTAATTGGCTTTTCACCTGTTAGTGCCGAAGAAATCTCTTCACTGACCTACCCGCCGCTTGGCCCGATCAACCTGCCCGACATCGAAGAAGTTAAACTTGATAACGGCATGCGCCTTTATCTGCTCGAAGACAAAACCCTGCCCCTGATCGAGGCCTCAGTGCGCATTCACGGCGGCTCCTATCTTGAGCCGGCTGAGAAGATCGGCCTTGCCAGCCTGGTTGGCGAACTGCTGCGCAGCGGCGGCACCGAAAAATGGAGCGCTGATGAGCTCGACGAACTTCTTGAAGGCATCGGCGCATACGCCGAAACATCCAGCGATATCATCGCCGGCAGCCTGAAATTGATGATGCTCAGCAGCCAGAAAGAACTGGCGGTTGAAGTCATGGCCGAAATCCTGCGCCGCCCGCGTTTTGAAGAATCACGTTTCGAACAGGCAATGATCGGTGCCAAATCAATGATTTCCCGGCGTAATGACCAGCCGGATGATATCGGTGCACGGGAATTTGAAAAACTGCTCTACGGCGCCCAGTCTGTCTACGCGCGTCATTCAGAATACTCCACCCTTAAAGTGATCAGCCGTGATGATCTTAAGGCTTTTCATCAGCGTGTCTACCGCCCTGAAAACGTTCAGATGGCTATCTGGGGCGACTTCAACCGCAAAGAAATTCTTGCGCTTGTCAAAAAGTATTTTGGCAACTGGGAAAAGGGCAAAGAACCGCTGCCTGAATTCCCCAAAGTCGAATATAGCTTTGATCAGCGGGTTGCCGTTGTCGATCTCCCGGATTCCAAGCAGACAAATGCTTACATCGGGCATATTGGCGGTCGCCTGTTTGACGAAGATCATCCGCACCGCATCGTCATGAACAACATTCTTGGCGTCGGCTTCGGCAGCCGCCTTTTCAATCAGGTGCGTTCAAAAGCCGGCCTCTGCTATTCGGTTTACGGAGTCTATACCGCAAATCTTTCTTATCCAGGCATGTTTTACAACTATGTGGCAACCAAAAACGAGACTGCTGCAAAGGCTGTGCGCATGATCATCGACGAAATCAAACGTTTCCAGAAGGAACCGCCAACCGCTGATGAGCTAAAAACTGCCAAAGATCGCTATCTGAATTCTTTCGTCTTCAATTTTGACGAAAAACAGAAAGTCATCGAACGCCTCGTTTATTATGATTTCTTCAATCTGCCCCGTGACTTTCTGAACAAGCAGAAAGAAATGGTAGAAGCCACAACTGCAGAAAATGTGCTTGCCGCCGCCAACAAGTATCTCAAACCTGAAACACTGCGCATTCTTGTTGTCGGCAATCAGAAAGCTTTCGACGAACCGCTCGAAAAACTCGAAAACGGCAAACCGGAAGTTCTCGACGTCACTATTCCACCCGAAAATTGATGCCTGAAATCAATATCTGAATATAACCGCCGGGGTCATAAGACCCCGGCGGTTATGTTTTTGGCCTGAATGAGAATTTACATCAAAAAAACGCTTCTAAGACTGGCGCCGACTCTTTTTGAGGCCGCAAAACAAAACCATGCCTGTTCGACACCCGGCATACCAGAGATGTTTTTTTGTTACCGGCGGCTTAACGGTCAGGAGCGAACATCGGTGCAATGACGCGCAGCAGCGACATTCCCCGTTTTTTGAAATAGTAGCGGGTCTTATTGGGCAAAGATGTCACTGAAAGAAGTTCCCATTTTTCTTTGCCAAGATCGGTCAGCTTTTGTTCTATTTCAGCCGCAGAAAGACTGTTCTCGAGATCAACGACCTTGTATTGCCAGGTGGCGTGGCGTTCGAGATCATCTCTGGCAGCATCGAAAGCGGCGGATGCAATTTCACGGGCAGCCGCAAGCCCGGCCACAACCCCTGACGCGAGAGATTCATCGAGCATCTGCCTGTCAGGAAAACCAAGAGATAATGAAGCTATGCCTTCATTCAGGTTGACGCTGAGCGACCCGAGAGATGGAACCTTGATATCGGGCCAATTCCATCCTGTGCCTCCCTGTTCCTGGGCATTATTCTGCGAAGCAATTTCGCCGGCACCGGCCAGGCTTTCTGACGATGCAAAGAAGCCCAGCAACATAAATATAGCCACCATAGAAAGCCCCGGCTTTCTGACAGGAAAAGCATAATAACCTGTTTCCCGGCCATTGCAAGCTATATTGCTTTTTTTTTCGTCAGCCGCTTTGATCAGCGGCTTTAAAAGATCATTCATGTGTTAATTCCCTTTCAAAGGCAACGGCAGTTCAACCGGTGACTGCTTTGCAGCAGGCCTGGCATTGAATCTGATTATTGGCAGCGGTCACTCCGATAACTGCACCGCAATTTTTACATTTTTTCCTGAACATCATTTCCTGCTTCCGATCAGGTTATCTCTATTCTTTTGCATCTGTGTGCCCCGTTTCTTCCGATGACCCGAAAATTACTCTTTTGCTCAAAAAGCGACGCAGCGATTTGTTGCGAAGGTGAACGCGAAGGATAATGCCGGCAAAGGCAACCAACACCAGCAGAATGATTCCATAAACTGACATGCGACCCTCCTCAAAATTTTGTTTTTCACGGCTAATTTTATCATTCTATTGCGATAACGGGAAACAGTAACGCAGGATTTAGTTTTGGCCATTGCAACTTCGTGATAAAATGATGCAGTTCTTTTTGTGCAGCGGGTCTCGCGTAAAGATTACCAACTGCCTCAAAAGTGTCACAGGAGGATTTATGAGAGTTCTCAGCCTTTTATTGGCCTTGATTTGTCTTCTGCCCCTGAATGTTCGCGCTCAGGGAGAAGGCGATATTATCGTCGTTACCGCCCCTTCAGGAGCATCGCTACGTGAGGAACCCAAAACGACAGGAAAAAAAATCGCTGTTGTACCATATCTGACCGAAGTCAGGTTTCTACAATACTCAGAAGAAGAAACAATGATCGACAAAGTTACCGCACGCTGGAACAAAATTTCCTGGAACGGCAACGAAGGTTATGTTTTTGGCGCTCTGACCTGTTCGACCCCAGAAGAGATAAAAACGATCAAGACTGCCGATGGCAGAGCCAGACGCGACATGCATCGTCTGTTGCTCACCTGTGATGACGGCACTGTCGTCACCATTGAAGACAAGCCCGTCGATGGTGAGAATTTTCTCAAAAACACTTTTGCCGGCTATCTGCATAATAAAGCTTTTTTTATCGTCGAACAGATCGGCTACGAATGGGGCAACCCACTTCTCATCAGCACCCGCGATGGCCGGCAGCTGGAAATCGATGCGGAACCGATCTTCAGCCCTGATGGCAAGCGCTTTGTCACCGTCAGCATGGATCTGGATGCTGGTTTTGACCCCAACCGCATAAAAGTTTTCGATATCATCGATGGTATGGGCGTTCAGACCTTTGTCAGCGAGCCTGAAGACTGGGGCCCGCTCAGTGCCGAATGGCTGTCGAACGAAAAAATCAAAATTCGCCGGCGCAGTCAGGAAGGCAGCGAAAGCGAATGTACTCTTGATTTTTCAGCGCAAACCGGGAAATGGCAATTGAACCTTTGAAACAACTACCAGCTGGCACCGCCACCGCCGCCTGAGCAGCGCCCGCCGCCACTGCGACCGCCTGAGCTGCTCGAACTTCTGGTTCTTCTTGAAATAGTATAGGTAGAAACGTTGTGATAACCGCAATTGTCGCAATGAACGGTTTTTTCGCCAAGCCCGGAAGACGAATAGGTCGGCGAGCGCAGAGTGCGCTTGTGAACGTTCATATATTTGTTGCAGCGCGGGCAGATGTGAGTAGCACAGAAAAGAAAACCCAACAGCGCCACTCCGCCTGAACCACCGAAAGCTCCATCGAGAGAACCTTCGAAAAAATCAGACATGGTCGAAACCAACCCGGCACAGGCTGCAGTCGAAGCGAGAATAACAAACACAAACAACCATACCGGCATTATGAGCCGACCATGGGTATAAGCCTGCTGAAAGAAAAACAGACCGAACAATACAGCAAATGCGATAATCGCAAAAACCACCAGGCGTACCGGCCTGGCAAGATAGAAAGCAAGAGTCGCCTGCTGGCGTTCGACCCAGCCGGGTCGCTGAATGACATTTTTCTTAACCGGGGCTGGCGAAGACGACGAAGAGCTTTTGCCGGCAACCTGATGGCTCGAAGTTCCTTGCGGCGCAGAATTTCTGTTCAAGGTTTGTGCCGCCCCGGAATTGCCAGAGACACCGGTTTCACCGGGTCGCTGCCCAGATTGCGGAGCAACTCCACCAGCAGATTCTTCGAAGCTGCGTATTTCTGCGGCTACTTCGCGGGCTGCGGCGAGAACCCCCTGACCAGGGCGGCCGGCACGCATTTCGGGCACTACATAACGGTTAAGCAGTGTCGAGCAGAAATCGGCATTAAAGCGGCTTCGATATCTGATTCCAGGTTTGATTTCAACGCGGCGGTCATCGATGGCAAAAAGAATCAGCATACCATTGTTTACACCCGCCTGCCCAAGCCCCCAATGATTAAAAACTTTCTCGGCCCAGGCCCCATGGTTCTCTCCGTTGGTACTGCGAATTATCAGCACCGCCATTTCACTGCGGTGGTCGCGGAAAAGAAGCTGGCTGAAACGTTTGACCTCGGTTGCGGTCGAGGCATCGAGAAGCGATATTTCATCGTTGAGAGGTACGCGACGAATCGGCATCTGCCTGGCTTCGGCCGGCATAGCAAGCGCCAGAAGAAGACTGAGCAGCAGAAGCGAAATTAACCCTAAACGGACTTTTCCAGCAGGATAACTTTCAGGATGGCTGCACATTGGCTTTCTCCTCGGCAAGACCGTGTTCAAAAATCTTTGCCAGCATATCCAGTGAATAAAACAGGCCATTATCGAAATCGCCCTTTTTCAGGAACGGCACCGCGTGATGCTGCAGAACGCCCGCCGCCTCATCGTCGTCGATATACTTTTCCATGCCGTAACCGACTTCTACTTCGATTCGCCGTTCAGTTATCGAAAGCAGCACCAGCACCCCAAGATGCCCTTCACCACCAATTTTCCAGCGATTGAACAGCCAGAACGAGAATTCACGGGGCGATCGCGGTTCTGAAGAAAGAAGCGTGACGAGACAGAAATCTATACCGGTAGCGGCACTGAATTCTTCGAGCCGGCCGGCCAGTCTTTCACGGCCCAAATCGCTGAGAGCGCCTGCCCAATCATCTACTGAGCCGGAACGGGCTGCCGGAACCTGCAGAACTTTGTCGAAATCGGCAATATCGAACCCGCAACTGTCGCAATGGGGCTGACTGTCATTTATAGTTCCATCACATCCTGGACATTTCATTGCTGAATCTCACTTTGCACGGAAACACGCGGCCGAAATCGCTCCAGCAGGGCCATGAACGCTGCAGCCAGCAGAAGAATCGGCGCGAAGAAAACCGCGAGGGCATAGAAAATGAAATAGGTCATACCGAGAAGATCAAGGTAACCGCCTGAAGTTGTCCCGGTTATGAAGCTGGTATATTCCCGCAGACCCGCGAGATGGAGCATGGCAAAAACGAAAATTATCAGCAATGCCCGGAATAGAAATCCCCACGCAGAAAATAGACGGGCTTTGAATGGGCTGGGAATGTGTTCGATCATGGTTGCCTCCCCTGCATAATTTCCTGCCAGGCCGGCCCTTGAGTGATCGAGTAGAGAAGAACTGCGTCACCTACTGCGTTGCTGGCGCAATATTTCACTCCCTGCCCTGTCTGAACCGGAAATGCGCCCATTTCCAACGAGCGGTACAAAGAAGCAAGATATTCCTGATCATTGAAAGATGCTGCTCCGAGGAATGCCAGACCGGTAGAACC
This sequence comes from uncultured bacterium, assembly GCA_964474705.1. Lineage (GTDB taxonomy): Bacteria > Muiribacteriota > Ozemobacteria > Ozemobacterales > Ozemobacteraceae > Rifleibacterium. Next base: position 1,646 of record CAYYUI010000025.1, on the reverse strand, counting down.
GGCTGAAAGGTTTATCAGCGGAATTATCGGCCCCGAATCGACGTCATCATGCCCTTTCCCCCCCGGCCATTCATAGGCGTAGCCAAACCCGAGAAAATCAGCCTTAAGATGTTTTCGGGCCAGCCAGTATTGTTCTTTTGCAAATTCCGGGTCGATCAGCTGCAGACAATGGGTGACCAGCCAGATGGTGCTGCCTTCAGGGCCGTCAGAGACGCTTTTCCCGGAAAGGTCGAAAGCTGAGACGAGAATACCGGTTTCTTTGTCGATGAGATTCTTTTTCGCGCTTTCAAGCCAGCGGGAGAAAAATTCTCCATGATCGGTGCCGTCAAGGTAGTCGCCAACCTTGATTGCAGCCAGACCAATACTGTTGCAGAACAACCAGCATTCATCGGGGTAACTTTCGGCACAGAGAATCGGCCCCTTCTGCATACGGTCAAGCATTATGTCAATGCGCTCAAGGTGGAGTTTCCGGTAGTCATCACGATCTTCGAGCATGCGTCGCAGGGCGAGCATGAGGCCAATCTCACCATCTATAAAGATAGAACGCGGCGGTTGCATCTTGAATTCGTTGTATCTGCCGTATGGCATGAGAAAAAAATGAATGCCGTTCTCTTTCTCGAGCCTGATCGTTTCATCGATGATTGCATCCATGACCGGCAGCACTTTCAGTTTCATCTCAGGGTCGCGCATCCCGATATTCCCAAGTGACCAGACAAAAAAGCAGCGGGCCATAAAGTCCCATTCTGCATTGCGCGATCGCATTTTTTCGAGCTCCATACGCCTGAGTTCCGGGTCGGTCCAGAGACTGATATGGCGTGCGGCAATCGACATGGCCAGCGGGGGAATTTTGTCGGAAGAATGGTAATTGGCAACGGGCTGGTCATAAAACCAGTGCACAAGCGGCAACCAGAGTGCAGCAGCCAGCAGGATCGCGGCAATTCCACGGCATACAGGACAATATGATAGATTTTTCAGCAACCGCCAGTCCTCCTGACTTTTCTGTGTCGCTTGCGATCTTACGGGCAGCAACAAGGTCCATGCAAACAATCATTCATGAACAAGATATCATAACTGTTTGGCCGAACAAACCCTGAAATAGATATGGGGTATTGAAAAACCCTCTGGAATGTGTTTTAGTAATGGTATCCCGACCGCAACTAAATCACCCAAAGGGTTTTCAATGAAAAATATATCATCTCCGCTCCTTCCTTTCAAGCTCGCTGCGACTGACGATAAAATTACCCCCAATGCCGGCCTGGGTTTATTTGGTGAGTTTCTTTATTCACAGAGACTTTCAATGCTTATCGATGAGAATATTCTTGGCTTTAAAAGCAACCACAGCTACAAACCTTCAGAATTTGTTGCCCCACTGCTTTTGATGCTGCATGGCGGTGGTCGTTATATCGAAGATGTTCGTGAAATAGCCAATGATGAAGCTCTTTTGCAGCTTCTGCAAATCACGGCAGTCCCAAGCAGCAGCGCCATCGGCGACTGGTTACGCTTTATTGCCGATGCTAATGGTGGCTTGTCCGGCCTTTCAGGGTGTAATCGCGCAGTCCTTCAAAGGGGGCTTAAACGAACCGGCAAAAAGGAATTCACTCTTGATATTGATGCTACGCAGATCGTTGCGGACAAGCAAACAGCCA